>NZ_CCAT010000073.1 GCF_000612845.1 Clostridium ihumii AP5 | reverse complement strand
CATATAAAAGACCGCCAAGATTGAAATCTCAGCTACAAAGGAGAAAAAGAAAATTTGTGCCAAACTCTGTAGGCGAGGTTTTAACCTTGCAATTACACGATATTATTTTAAATATTGTATCCATATAAAAGACCGCCAAGATTGAAATCTCAGCTACGAAGGAGAAAAAGAAAATTTGTGCCAAACTCTGTAGGCGAGGTTTCAACCTTGCAATTACACGTTGATATTTTAAATTATATATCCGCATTGAAGAACGCCAAGGTTAAAACCTCAGCTACGAGGGTGTAAGGAGAATTTGTCTCAATTTCTGTAGGTGAGAATTCATTCTTGCCAAATGTTATTGGTATATATTGTTTTTAAGTATTTCTATTCATAAATATTAAGAACCAAGTGAATAATATTAACCATCATTGCTAATTAATTTCAAACATGATAATGAAATAAATTGTAAGATGGGTAGTGTTCTTTTGAGAAAGGGATTACTTTGAGTTTGAACTTGGAATCCTATATATGGAGGTGATGTTTTTGAAAAATAAAGTGAAAATTTTTATTATTTTGATATTTGTGGTGCTAATTATAGGATGTAGTGGTAGTAATAAAATCAGTGTAGATAATAATTTTAAAGTTGAGAAAGAAAAAATAATAAATGAAGATAGGATTGAAAGTAGTGAATTGGATATGGTTAAAAAAGTTGAGAATATGACATTAGAAGAAAAGATTAATCAAATGATGATGATTTCAATAGCAAAGGTTAATGTAGATGGAAACATTATAGATTTTACAGAGGTTGATTATAATACAAGAAAATTTTTAACTGAAAATAAGCCAGGTGGAATTATACTTTTTAAAAATAATATGATAAATGAAGAACAGACAAGAAAATTAACTAGTGATATAAAAGCTATATATAACAATAGTCATTTGATTATAGGGACTGATGAAGAAGGTGGCATTGTTAGAAGAATACCAATAGAAAGTGAAAATTTAAATGCTAATGAAATAGGAAAAACTAAAGATATACAAAGAGCATATAAGTCAGGAGATACTATTGGAAAATCACTTAAAAAATTAGGCATAAATGTGGATTTTGCACCTGTTGTAGATATAAATACCAATCCTAATAATCCAGTTATAGGTGTTAGAGCTTATAGTAATAATGCAGAAGAAGTAGCTAAATTTGCAATGGAGTTTATAAGAGGGTTAAGAGAAAATAATATACTATCAACAGCAAAACATTTTCCGGGACATGGAGATACTGTTGAAGACTCACATGTTGGACTGCCTAAAGTTGAACATTCAAAAGAAAGATTGGAAAATGTTGAATTGTATCCTTTTAAAGAAGCTATAAAAAACAATGTAGATATGATAATGGTAGGACATTTAATAGTTCCTTCATTAGATGATTCTAATTTACCAGCAAGCTTATCAAAAAAAATAATTACCGATTTATTAAAAGAAGAATTAAAGTTTAATGGAATTGTAATAACAGATGCTATGAATATGGGGGCAATAAAAGAAAATTTTGATTATAAAGATGCAGCAGTTAAGGCAATAAATGCAGGAAATGACATAATACTTATGCCTATTGATTTTGTTGTAAATGAAAGTGAAAATTTATATACAGACTTAATTAAGTATGTTGGTTTATCTGTAAAAAAAGGTGAAATAAGTGAAGAAAGAATAAATGAAGCTGTAATTAAAATACTAAGGTTAGAAGTATAAAAAATATAGGGTTTCAAACTGAAAAATGAAAGTACTCTTATTTCAATTGAGAATTCTAATTAATTTAATTGAAAATTGAAAGTTGAAAGTGAATGTAAAAATTGGATTTCCAATTTTAAAAAATGATTTTTTATTAAGTTTGCAGAGCAAATTAGTTGAAAATAATATAAAAACGTAGTTTTTAAGCATTTCTATTTTTAGATATTAGGAACGAAGTGAGTAATATCAACTATAACTTTTCATTCTTAACTCTTACTTGGTTCCAAATATAAAAATAAAAATAAACTGTAAGACTATTAGTATCATTTGATAAATCTATTATTTAAAATTTGAGCTTGGAATCCTATATATAGGGTTCCAAGTTCATCTTCATAATTATTGGTTCCAAAACTTGGATACCCTTAAGAGTGAGACTAGCTCGGAATCATTTTAAAGTTAGTATTCCTTTTGAAAGTAATATATTTACAGCTAAAAAAATAGTTTTGAATTCGAGCTTGTTTCCCTATATAAAACATTTTGGAAAATTATTTTTAAAAAAGAATTTTTATACTCAAATTTTGGTATAATGATAATAATTATATTTACTTTATTTAATTTAGGAAGGGAGATATTATGGATTTTAAAGAAGTTTTAGAAGTAGACGATAAAGTTATTTTAAAGGATGTTAAAAATTTTGAATTAAAAGATATTTTTGATTGTGGACAGTGTTTTAGATGGAATGAAACTGTCAACAATACATATATAGGAGTTGCATTTAGAAAAGTAGTAGAGGTTGAAAAAAGTGGAAATGATGTGATTATTCACAATGCAAATTTAAATGATTTTAACACTATTTGGTGTGATTATTTTGATTTGAAAAGAGATTATTCAGAAATAAAAAAGGAACTTAGTAAGGATGAAATTTTAAGAAAATCTGTAGAGTTTGGAGAGGGTATTAGACTTTTGAAGCAAGACCCTTTTGAAATTGTTATATCATTTATAACTTCTGCAAATAATAGAATCCCAATGATAAAAAGAGCTATAAATAACATAAGTAAAGAATATGGAGATTCTATAGAATATAAAGGAAATACATATTATACATTTCCAACAATAGATCAATTTAAAAAAGCTACATTAGAAGAAGTAGAAGCCTTAGGTGTAGGATTTAGAGCAAAATACATAATAGATGCGGTTGAGAAAATATCTAACAACATATATAACTTAGAAGAAATTAAATCATTAAATGATGATGAGTGCCATGAAGCGTTAAAACAATTTAATGGTATAGGACCTAAAGTTTCAGATTGCATAATGTTGTTTTCAATGCAAAAGTATAGTGCTTTTCCTGTAGATGTTTGGGTAAAAAGAGCAATGCAATATTTTTATGTAGCTCCAGATGTGTCTTTACCTAAAATTAGGATTTTTGCTAGAGATAAATTTGGAGAATTAGCAGGATTTGCACAACAGTATCTATTTTATTATGCTAGAGAAAATAAAATAATTACATAAAAATATCAACAAAATTACAAGTATTTACTTTACTTATTATATTAATATGTAAGAAAAAAACAGGGTTATCTATGTTAATTCAAAATTTAAACCAAAATAGTATCAATAAAATGGGGTGGTAAAGTGAATAAAAAAAGTACTAAGAAGAATTTTAAGGATGTTTTAGATAAGTATATCTTTCATATAATATTTGGAATCTTTGTTTTAGTTACAATAGTAGTACTATATGAATATTTCTTTAAATATGCTGATGTTATAAAAAATCCACAAATGATAAAAGACACTATATTATCTTATGGTATTTTCAGTGGGGTTATATATGTTTTGTTGCAAGTTGTTCAAGTGGTATTTTTCTTTATCCCTGGAGAGCCAATTCAAGTAGTTGGAGGATATATTTTTGGTACTGTTTTTGGTACAATTCTTTCAATTATAGGTATAGCAATAGGAAGTGGAATAGGATATTTAATTGCAAGATACTTAATGAGAAATCAAGTTCAAAAGATGATTGAGAAGAAAGACTTGAAACTATTCAGAAAAATTCTTACCAAAGGTAGCGATAAAATTGTAATATTTTTTGTTTATATAATTCCGGGAATACCGAAAGATGTATTAGTATATTTATGTGGAGTATCTGATGTTGCTTTTATGGATTTTATGTTATACTCTACACTTGGGAGGTTTCCTTGGATTTTAATATCTGCAATATTTGGAAATGGAATAGTAGATAAAAACTACACTACATTAATAATAACAACAGTTGTAGCGGTAACTTTCTTTATATTAGGAGTATTAAAAGGAAAAGATATTTTAAAGAGATTTCATGAACGAAAGAATAAAAAAATTAATAAATTATAAATTATTCTTAAAATAAAGTAAAAGTAAGAAAAACATAGGAAAGTCTATCCAAATCAAAGGAAATGAAGAAAAAATCAATATATAAGAAGTATGGAAAGTTTGATATTAATTAACACTTTAATTATTATAATAATATAAATTAGCACTCTAGGATGAAGAGTGCTAACAAATAAAATTTTTAGGAGGGTTCACATTATGGCAATAAAACCACTTGGTGATAGAGTAGTAATCAAAAGATTGGAAGCTGAAGAGGTGACAAAAAGCGGAATAGTTTTAACAGCAGCTTCACAGGAAAAACCACAAGAAGCAACAGTTATTGCGGTTGGACCTGGTCTTGTAGATGTAAAAATGGAAGTAAAAGTTGGAGATAAAGTATTATTTTCCAAATACTCAGGTAATGAAATAAAACATGAAGGACAAGAATATATCATATTAAAACAAAGTGATATATTAGCGATAATAGAGTAGTAAATATTAATTACAATTTAGGAGGTTTTTGAAATGGCTAAAAGTATTTTATTTGGCGAAGACGCTAGAAGAGCTATGCAAAAAGGTGTAGATGTATTGGCAAATACTGTTAAAGTAACACTTGGACCTAAAGGAAGAAATGTTGTTTTAGATAAAAAATTTGGATCACCACTTATAACAAATGATGGTGTAACAATTGCAAGAGAAATAGAGCTTGAAGATGCATTTGAAAATATGGGAGCACAACTTGTAAAAGAAGTTGCAACAAAAACTAATGATGTAGCTGGAGACGGTACTACAACAGCTACAGTTTTAGCACAAGCTATAATAAGAGAAGGTTTAAAAAATGTAACTGCTGGTGCAAACCCAATGTTAATAAGAAATGGAATAAGAATGGCTGTTGATAAAGCAGTTGAAGAAATAAAACAATATTCAAAACCAGTAAGTGGAAAAGAAGACATAGCAAGAGTTGCTGCAATATCAGCAGCTGATGAAGAAATAGGAAAGTTAATCTCAGATGCTATGGAAAGAGTAGGCAATGAAGGAGTTATAACTGTTGAAGAATCTAAATCAATGGGAACAGAACTTGAAGTTGTTGAAGGTATGCAATTTGATAGAGGTTATTTAAGCTCATACATGGTAACAGATACAGAGAAAATGGAAGCTGTATTAGATAATCCATATATCTTATTAACTGATAAAAAAATAACAAATTTACAAGAAATATTACCTGTACTAGAGCAAGTAGTTCAACAAGGTAGAAAATTATTAATAATAGCTGAAGATATCGAAGGTGAAGCTTTAGCTACATTAGTAGTTAATAAATTAAGAGGAACATTTACTTGTGTTGCTGTTAAAGCACCAGGATTTGGTGATAGAAGAAAAGAAATGCTTCAAGATATAGCTATCTTAACAGGTGGTACAGTTATAAGTGATGAACTTGGATTTGATTTAAAAGAAACTACAGTTGAAATGTTAGGTAGTGCAGAAAGCGTTAAAATTTCTAAAGAAAATACTGTTGTAGTAAATGGAAAAGGCGCTAAGGAAGATATAGCTAAGAGAGTTCACCAAATTAAAGTTCAAATGGATGAAACTACTTCAGAATTCGATAGAGAAAAATTAAACGAAAGACTTGCAAAACTTGCAGGTGGAGTAGCTGTAATTAAAGTTGGAGCAGCAACTGAGACAGAACTTAAAGAAAGAAAATTAAGAATAGAAGACGCATTAGCTGCAACAAAAGCTGCTGTAGAAGAAGGTATAATAGCAGGTGGTGGAACAGCATATGCTAATATAATACCAGTTATTGAAACATTAACTTCAGATGTTGATGATATTCAAGTTGGTATAAATATAATAAGAAAATCATTAGAAGAACCATTAAAACAAATTGCAATCAATGCAGGTCAAGAAGGTTCTGTAATAATAGAAAGAGTTAAGACATCAGCTCCAGAAATAGGCTATGATGCTTTAAGAGGAGAATTTGTAGATATGATAAAAGTTGGTATAGTAGATCCAACTAAAGTTACAAGAAGCGCACTTCAAAATGCTGCATCAGTAGCTGCTACATTCTTAACAACTGAATCAGCAGTAGTTGATTTACCAGAAAAAAACCCATCACCAATGGGAGCTCCAGATATGGGAATGGGCGGAATGTACTAAAATATAATAAAAAGATATAAGTATAAAGCAGAAACTATATAATTTAGTTTCTGCTTTTTTTATATGAATTTGAAAAATATTATTTTATATCTATATCAAAAACCGCCAAGACTGAAGTCTCAGCTACGAAGGATCAAGAAGTTGATGAGTTATATATTTATTTTAAATTTTTATGTAGGGTGGAATTCATTCTACTAATTTAAAGGTGCCAATAAAAATATTATGAATGAAATGAATAATATCATCAATAACTGTCAAATGTCCATTGTCAACTGTCAATTGTTAAAGTAGGCGAGGTTTTAACCTTGCAATTACATGATATTATTTTAAATATTGTATCCATATAAAAGACCGCCAAGACTGAAGTCTCAGCTACAAAGGAGTAATAAGTTAATGCAATGTGTATTTTATGTAGGGTGGAATTTATTCTACCTGGATTTAGAGTGGAATTTAAATCGAAGTCAGTAAAGGTTAAAATCTTAGATACAAAGGGTATATAGAAAATAAATTATTTTATGGCTAATATTTCTTATAGTATTTTTTATAAATCTACTGTAATATAAGTTTGGTTATTTAATAATGATATGAATTAAAACATAATAAAAAAAGGAAACAAAACATGTGTAAACATGTTTTATTATTTTTTAAGATTAACAAATAGTTAAAGTAAATAAAATGGAAAATAAATGAAATTAGAGTATAATAATAGAAAGTAAATAATATTATTGATTAATTTCAAATAAAATAAATTTAATACAAAAAATGGTCTAATTATTACAAATTGCAAGCAAAAATAAAGTCATATGATAATATGAAAATAAAGAAAATATTTATCATATTGCCTTATTAAAAAGATAGATTAAATAAAAATTTGAAAGTTTAAAAGTACTAAATTTTCAGTAGGCATTTGTAAGAATATATTTTTAAAAGTGCTAAAGGAGTTGAGTTCTAAGATATGGCAATATATAAAAAAAGATTAGGAGATTTATTATTAGAGCAGAAAAAGATAACACAATCTCAATTGAATAATGCATTAGAACATCAAAAAAAGGAAAAGAAAAAAATAGGTGAAATACTTGTAAATATGGGTGTTATATCAGAAGATGAAATCTTTAATGTTCTAGAACAACAACTTGGAATTGAGAGAGTATATTTAGATTCAATAGAATTGTCAGAAGAAATAGTGGCAATTATACCAGAGAACATTGCTAAAAAATATAACTTAATAGCTATTGGAAAAAAGGAATTTGAAATAATAGCAGCAACCTCTGATCCACTTAATATATTTGCAGCAGAAGATATAAGGATATTTACAGGTAAGGATGTACACTTTGTAAGTGCGACTAAAGGTGAAGTTGAAAGAGCTATAAATAAGATATATAGCAATATTGTTAGATATAGAGTAACAGATAGGGAAGAAATAGACTTATTTAATAATGAAATAATGGATTCACCTATAGTTAAAACTGTTAATTGGATTGTAGAAAATGCAATTAATGTTAAGGCATCAGATATACACATTGAACCATTAGAAAATAGAGTTAAAGTTAGATTTAGATTAGATGGTCAATTAAAGGAAATAATGTCACTAGATAAAAGTGATTTAAGGGCAATAGTAGCAAGAATTAAAATTATTTCAGGACTTGATATTGCAGAAAAGAGAATTCCTCAAGATGGTAGAATTTTAACAAAAGTAAATGGAATAGATGTGGATCTTAGAGTTTCCACATTGCCAACAGTGAATGGTGAAAAGATAGTTATAAGAATATTAGACAAAAATTCTAACAAAATATCAACAAGTAGTCTAGGGTTAACAGATGAAGATAATGAAAAACTTAAGAGAATAATAAGTAGACCTCATGGAATTATACTTTCAACTGGTCCAACAGGTAGTGGTAAATCAACAACTTTATATTCCATATTAAAAGAACTAAATAAAGAAGATATAAACATAATAACAATAGAAGACCCTGTAGAGTTTTCTATAGACGGAATAAATCAGGTTAATGTAAATCAAAAAACAGGACTTACTTTTGCATCAGGTCTTCGTTCTATTTTAAGACAAGATCCGGATGTAATAATGATTGGAGAAATAAGAGATACGGAAACAGCAGAAATTGCAATGAGAGCAGCAATAACAGGACATTTAGTGTTAAGCACTTTACATACTAATGATGCACCATCAACAGTAATTAGACTTATGGATATGGGAATAGAACCGTATCTTATAGCAACATCTTTAGTAGGTATAATATCACAAAGACTTGTAAGAAAAATATGCCCTTATTGTGGAGATGAGTATGAGGCATCTAATTATGAAAAAGAAATGTTAGGCATAAATAAGAATGAGAGAGTAATTCTAAGAAAAAAAGTTGGTTGTCCAAAGTGCAATAAAACAGGATATAAAGATAGAACTGGTGTATTTGAAATTATGGAAATTGATTCTAAAATCAGAGAAGACATATCAAAATCCGTTAGTATAGATGATATAGGAAAAACGGCTAAGGAAAATGGAATGAATTCTGTAAGAGAAGCCTGCATAAAATTAGTATTAGAAAAAGTTACAACTATTGATGAGTTAGTTAGAGTTGCATATTTAGAAGATAGGTAACTAAGGGAGGCGAATCAATTGACAAATTTCACATATGAAGGTGTAAATTTTGAAGGCAAAAGTGTCCAAGGAGTAATCAAAGCACAGGATAAAAATGCTGCGATGGAACTTCTTATAGAACGAAATATATATCCTAAAGATATAAAAAAGTTAGTACAAAAGAAGAGTTTTTATGAGAAGCATATAAAAAAAGTTTCTTTTAAGGATATTGTTATATTTTCAAGAGAGTTTGCTTTTATAGTAAATGCAGGATTTCCACTTTTAGAAGGGTTAGGAGTAGTTAGAAATCAAGTTAAAAATTCAAAGTTTAAAGAAATACTTGATGAAATATACCTAGGCATTGAAAAGGGTGGTGCGTTGTCAGATGAAATATCAAAGCATAAGGAGTTTCCAGAAATGTATGCCAGTATGATAAAATCAGCAGAAACATCAGGAAACTTAAGTAATACATTAAATGTTTTAGCAGATTATTATGACAAACAGTATAAGATTAAAAAGAAAATAGCATCAGCTATGACTTATCCAATATTGGTATTTGGACTTGCACTTGTAATGATAATTTTTATTATAACTTTTATTATGCCAAAGATGGTTGCAAATATAACTGATGGTGGAGGAACATTACCAGGAATAACACGGGTATTTATATCAATTAGTAATGTATTAATTAATTATGGAATATTAATAGTTATTATGACAGCAGCAATTATATATTTAGTGCGTCAAAGGGTTAAGGATAATAGACAAATTTTAATTAAGTTTCATAGATTTAAGACTAAAATACCCATATTTGGTAGGCTTATAAATATGCTTATTGCAGCAAGATTTTCAAGAACCTTAGGTACTTTGTTAATATCTGGAATAGGAATAATAGAATCATTAGATTTATCAGCAAGAGTTGTTCAAAATGAATATGTTATATCTAAAATGGAATTTGTAAAGGCTAGAGTTGGAGAAGGTGAGTCTATAGGAGAAAGTATAAAAACTATAGATATATTTCCACAAATGTTAGTTGAATCAATAGTTGTAGGTGAGAGAGGTGGAAATTTAGATGAAGTTTTAACTAAAACTTCAGTTTTCTATGAAAATGATATAGATGTTATGACTAATCAGTTATCTTCAATACTACAACCAATAATAATAGTTTTTCTAGGAATAATGATTGCTTTTATAGCAATTGCAATGTATATGCCGTTATTTACAATGTATGACAGTATTTAGAATAAATATATTGGGAGAAATGTATTATGAAGAATAAGGGATTTACATTAGTTGAGATTATTGTAGTACTAGCTATAATAAGTATTTTATCAATCATGGTAGTACCAAATATGAAGGCTTATACAAGAAAAAAAGGAATAATACAGGTTGAAACTCAATGTAAAATTATTAGAAATGCGGTAAATCTGTACAACAGTGAAAATATAAAAGATATGATAAAAAAAGATGATGACATTATAAATGTATTAGAAAAACTTAACAATACTGTAATATTATCAGAAGAAAATAAAATAAATATTGAAAATCATATAAATTTAGATGATGGACATAATATAAAATTTTCAGCAATAGAAGATATAGCATTATATGGTTACGATAAATCAAAAGATAAAAGTTATAATGTGAATAACAAAATGTGGCGCTATGAATTGAATGACAGAAAAAATATATTATTACAAACTCAATAAAGTTAAAGACAGTATAATATTTTAAAATTTTATACTGTTACTAAATAAAATAGAGGGGTGAGGAGTATGAAAAAAATCTCTGGTTCAAGGAAAAAAGGCTTCACACTTGTAGAATTAATTGCAGTCATGACAATCGTTGCAATATTAGCGTTGATGATTGTACCATCGATAACTAATTATAAACACAAAGCTGTAAAAACGGACATTATATCTTCAGGTAAAGTAATACTAAATGCTGTTGATGCAATTAATGCAGAAAAACTAGGAAAAGAAGAAATAATTAAACAGGATGATGAAGTAGGAAAAATTCTTGAAAATTCTGAGGTAAAGGAATATTTAGAGGATGAAGATATTGAAAAAGTAGAAAAACTAATAGATAAGAGTATTACATTACAACAGTTAAGAGAGTATGTTAATAAGAAAGAAAAAGCAAAAGATGTTGAATATGATAAAAATGAAAATCAATTAAAACCAATATCAAAAGGCAAAAGTAATGACAATAGAAAAATAAACTAGTATAAATATTTTAATATTATAGGGAGATTAATAATATGAATTCAATTAACAAGAAGAAGAGAGGTTTTACACTAATAGAACTTATATCAGTAGTAGCTATAATTTTGATATTAGCATTAATAGCACTACCAAGTTTAAGTGGTTACAGAGAAAAAGCAGATAGAAGTAAAGCAGTAGCTTCAGCAAAAATTTTATTAAATGCTGCGGAAACATTTAATGCTCAAGATGGTGGAGACTCATATTATAGAAAAAATGAACAAACAAATGAAGTAGAAAAAACAAATTCAACAGGTGTTATAGGAGATAATTATGCGGTGCAACACATTTTGCTTCCAGCCCATAATTATATAGATTCTTATATGGGTGAAAATGAGCAAAAGAAACTTAGAAACTTGGTTGAGAAATATGGTAGTAATTTTGAACAGCAAATATATGAGAATGAAATAACAATTAAGGATTTAAAAGATTTTGTTGAGAATGAAGGAAAAAAAGTTGATAATTGTAAAGTTTATTTTGAAAAAGGAAAAATAGTGAAAAAATAATTAAGCATAATATTAATTTTCAATAATGAAAATTAATATAAATATTTAGGAGGGTGATTTAATATGAAAGTAAAAAAAGCAAAAAAAGGTTTTACACTAATAGAACTTATATCAGTAGTAGCTATAATTTTAATATTGGCATTAATAGCATTACCTAGCTTAAGTGGATATAAAGAAAAAGCTAGAACATCACAAACAGTGGCTTCAGCTAAAATAGTTTTAAATGCAATAGAAACTTATAATGCAGAAGCAGCCGATAAAATTGACGAAAGCCAAGATGTAAAAGAATTATTAAAAACAGACAAATTGAACAATTATATTAAAAAAGGAGATAGAGAGAAGTTTTCAACACAATTAGGAGAAAATACAAATGTAGAGACACTAAGGAATTTCGTAGACACAAATGGAAAAGCAGGAGATATAGTAACAAAAACAAGTGTAAAATAAATAAAATATAAATATTATAGTAACCCCAAATAGGGGTTACTTATTTAAAATAATACATAATAAATGCTGATGAAGTGAAAAATACTATTACAAATTTTGTAATAAAATGGTATTATATAGACATATAAGCTATAATCATCAGTAGTTATTATGTATTATTAAATTACAGGAAAGTTTGAGGTGTGTTTAGTGATTGAGGTTGGTATATTTATTTTTGTTATAGGTCTTATAATGGGAAGTTTTTTAAATGTTTGTATATGTAGAATTCCAGAAGGACAGTCAATTTCATATCCACCTTCACATTGTAGCAATTGTAATACAAGATTAAAACCTTGGGATTTGGTTCCTGTTTTAAGTTATATATTTTTAAGAGGCAAATGTAGGTATTGTAAAAGTAGAGTATCAATTCAATATCCAGCAATGGAAGTTTTGACTGGAATAGTCTATTTATTAATTTATATGAGATATGGATTAACATCATATACTTTAAGATACATAATATTAGCATCATTTCTTATAGTTATAGCAATGATAGACTTTAAAACTACTGATATTTACGATGCTACAGTTATAATTCCAGCTGTTATAGGTATTGTATTCATGGTATATGATTATTTAAATCATTTTAATGTATCAAGTAGGATATTTGGCGTTATATTGGTACTTTTTATAATAGGTGCAATAATTTTAATAACAAAAGCCATGGGAACAGGTGATTTAGAAGTATATATGTTAATAGCACTCTATGTAGGTTTTAAAGGAACTATATTTGTAATATTAACTTCTATAATTATAGGTGGAATAGTTGGATTAATATTAATAGCAACAAAAAAGAAAACTAAAAAGGATTTTATACCCTTTGGACCGTATATAGTTATTGCGGGAATAATTTTTATGCTTTATGGAAATCAAATCTTAAATTGGTATTTAAGTCTTATATAGGAATATAAGTTTAAACTTTAAGTTATTTATGTTTAAATTGCTAATTTAAATGTTAAGTTTTAATATATATTTTAAAATTGACAATGGACAATTGACAGTGAACAGTGAATGTAAAAATTGGATTTCCAATTTTAAAGAATGATTTTTTATTAAATTTGCATAGCAAATTAGATTGAAAACAATATAAAAACGTAGTTTTTAGATATTTCTATTTTAAATATTAGGAATGAAATGAATAATATTAACCATAACTGTCAATTGTCAATTTTCAATTGTCAACTGCTTTCAAGTAGCAAACTAGGAGTTAAATTATAACTTAAAGTGGAAGTTTTTAACTGAGATTTCAGTGTTTGAAGTTTTAAGCATGGAGAGAAAATCAAAAAAAGGTGGTGTTTAAGTATGTCTGAGAAGCCTACGAAGAAAGAGAGTATTTGGAATAAAGACATAAAGGAACTGTTTAAAAAGAAAAAAAAGAAGGAAGATGAAATAAAAGATAAGGAAAATATAAATAAAGAAGAGAATGATAAAAAGAATAAGAAGAAAAAGAAAGTAAAAGAAAAGTTAAGGTTAGCAGTTGATATAGGTGAGGAGAGTATACATGTACTTGTTGGAACTAAACATAAAATAGTAGCTTATGATGAACTTTTTTTATCAGAAGGTGTTATTGAAAATGGTGATATTAATGATATTGAAGAAGTTAAAAATGAATTAGCTACTTATTTAAAAAGTTTGAGAAGGAAGCCTAAAGATGTATGCTTTGTTGTACATGGAGATGACATAATAACAAGATATATAGAGCTACCTATTTTAGGTGAAGAAGCATTAGAAACTGCAATAAGAATGGAGATAAAAAAAAGTTATCCAGATAAAGAAAGTTTATATTATTATAGTTATCAACTTGTTGAGGAAGTTGGTGAAGATGTAGCTATAAAGGGAAAATATATGATAGTTATGGCTAAAAAAGTTAAAATTGATAAATTTATAGATATTAGTGAAAAACTTAAGTTAAACATAAAATGTATAGATTTAAGTAGCAATTCATTAAAACGAGTACTATCAATATTAAATAAAGAAGAGAACTTAAATCATGTTGGTGCTATAAATATACAAGATACAGAAACTACATTTTGTATAATGAATAATGATATGCTTCAAATAGAAAAGAGAGTACATTTTGGAACTGCTAATATAAGAAAAGCATTAGAATTAAGTGAAGACGAATTAGATATCAAGCTAAAAAACATTAGTGTTAGTAATCAAGAAGATTATTTTAGTGAACAAGTGTTAGCTCTAATAAATACATTAACTACAGTGCTTAATAATGTAGCAAAGTTTTACTTTGGCGGTAGATCAGAAAATAATTTAAATAAGATATATATTGTAGGAAAATTAAATGAAATAAGAGGAATAGAAAAATATTTTGCTGAATATTTTGAAAGTGAAGTAATAAAAGTAGAGGAATTAAACTCTATAGTAGAAACAAAAACTCCAGATGATCTAGACCTTATAGAATATATAAATTGCTATGGGTTATTAATAAGAGAGTTAGAATAAAAAATATAATATAAGAAACTCGATATTCAATTTATTCGTTTAAATTAGGGGGAAGAGAGAGAAGAATGAAGGAGTTAAACTTAGTGCCTAAAGTGGTGCTATATAAACAAAATAAGAAAAAGAAAAATAAAAGAATTAATGCAATTATTATTACAATAGTAGTTGTATTAATTGGTGTAAATGCTTTTTATTATATTAGATATAGAATGCTTAGTGAGCAACTTATAACTTTAGAGAAAAGTTTATCAAACTATGAAGATATATTAACACAAGATGATGAAGTGCAAAGTGAAAGTGAAAAGATAGAAAAGTATTTAGATAAAGTTGATGGATTAACAGTTGAAGATGAAAAAAAATCTTCTGAGGTTATAGAAGATTTTCAAGACACTTTACCAAGAGATTTAGTTATATCAAGCTATACTTTTGAAAATAATATAATAAACATATCAGGAATAGGAAAAGATTATGATTCTATTATAGAATTTTGGGGCAATGTAGAAACATCTAATAAGTATGAAAAAATAACTGTTCCAAGTATAGCTAAAAATAGTAATAATAAATACTCATTTACGGCAGAAATAGAATTAAGGAGAGGTGAGTAATATTATGAAACCACTTAAAAAGAGTGAGAAAGTTTTACTTGGAGTATTGTGTGTACTTTTGATAGCCTTAATAGTAACAAGATTGAAAATATCAATATTTCCATATAGGAGTGAAGCTAAAAGGTTAGAACACAAAGTTGAGAATACACAAAAACGACTAAGGTATGCAAAAAAGGTAGAAAATAATATAGGTGAAAAAATTAGTAATTTAGATTCGCTAAAAAAACAGCTAGATAAAGCTGCAAAAAAAGTTCCTACAGAAGCTAGAACTCCAGAAATAGGTTATGATATAAAAAAATTAGCAAAAAAATTTGATTTAGAATTAAATGATATAAGTTTTGGAGAAGAAAATACAACATCTAAAGATGAAGTAAATGAAGTATCAAATCAAATAAAAGATGTAGCAGATAAGATAAATGAAACAACAAAAAATAATAGTGAGACAAAAGTTCAAGATGAAAGCGAAACAATAAGCAAAGTACCTGTAAGCTTTAACATTTTAGGTGACTATGGTGAAATACTTGATTTTGTAAAAGCATTAGAAGAGCAGGAGAGATTATGTAAAGTTAGAGGAATAGCATTGTCTAATGATAAGAAATATAACATTAGTATGACTGTAGACTTTTTCTTCAGTGAATTAGATTATGATAGTGAAAAAGCAAGCTATGAATTTAATGAAGGTGATTATGGAAAAGAAAATATGTTTAAATAAATGTATAGTTGGTGTTAGGTGTGAAGTATAAAAAATCAGGTTTTACGTTAATAGAAATTATAATATCACTAGCAATAGTTATGATAACTTTTACTGCAGTAACTAGTATTTATAATGCTGTTAATAAAAATGTAGTACTAGAAAAAAGAAGGCAACACACTTCTATGTATAATAATACAATAGTTCAATCTATTCAAAATAAAGGAATAGAGTATGTAAGAAATATTAAGGATAAGAATTTAATCTATATTTACTTTGATAATAATAATGAATTATTAAGTATTATAGATGATTTAGAAAATAAGGGTAAAAAATTGGAATTTAATATTAATGAAGATAAAGAAATTTTTGAAAAACTTAAAAGCAATAAAAATGAAAAAAATTATGGTGCATGTATAAAAATAAAAGAAAATAGGAAAAGTGAAAATAATTTTTTTGAAAGCTATACATTAAATATCATAGTTTGGGATTTAAATTTAGATTTTACTCAAAGTGGACAATCTATGTCAACGTTTGAAATAGGTAGGTAAGATTTATGAAAAAGAAAGGAATGACATTAGTAGAAGTTATTATAAGTATGTCATTGTTAGCCATATGTATTTTAATGTTTTCTCTAATATTAAGATCTAATATGAAATTATTTAATATTATTGGAGGAAAATATGAAGTTAATAATAGTGCTAAATTAGCATCAAATAATATTTTAAGTACCTTAAAATACTGTGATGAAATAATAACAAGGAATGATATATTAAATAATGATGAATATAAAAATTTAGATTTCACTAAAAATATACCGAACTCTAATATGGTATTTTACTTAGAAACAAGTTATTTAAGTGAAGTTGAAAAAAATAATGAAGAGAAGCAATTAAGATTTGTGTATGTTTTGAAAGATGATGAAAAATATAAAAATGTAAGAAATCTTTATAGATATCAACTTAAATCATTTGATAATAAAATTTTTGTATTAAATTCAAAAGCAAGAGTTATTAATGAATATGAGTTTTCTAATTACTTTAAATTAGGGGTAGATGGAAACATACAATATAAAAATAATCAAGCTATGGTCAATGACAATAAAGTTGTTGAAGTTTTAGGTGAGCTTGATAAAAAAGGAATAAATTCCATAAATCCAATTTTTAAACCTGTTATATTCAAGCCTCACATGAGTGAGGAAACAATGGTTATATATAAAGTTAATAATGGCAAAGAAGGCAGAGAAAGTTTTGAAATAGCAAAAGTAAAGGAACAATCATTAGAAATGTACAGCCAATATAATAAGCTTGAAGAAAGTTCTGTAGAAGAAATACTAATAGCTAATAATATAAAAAATGTAGAGATTAATATTAATAGTGGAGAAGCAAAAGTAGTGGTTACTGCAGGATGCAGAGAAAAAGATAAAGAAGTACAATTACTAAACAAAGTATCTATAGATAGATTTAGGAGGGATGAATAATGCGAAAAAAAAGTGGTTCAGCATTAATAACCTCGTTAATAACAGTTATGATTATAGTAGTATTGGCATCATCACTTTTATCTCTAAGTTTTTCAAGTTATAAAAATACAAAGCATATTGAGGAAAATAGAAGTTTAAAGCTTATAGCACAATCAGGAATTGAAAAGTCATATGTTGCTATGAAAAACTATATAGTTGATAAACCAGAAATATTATTAAATCCTAAGAGTTTTAATCCTTCAGCAATTGGGAAAAATGGAGTTTTAACTTTTGATGAAGAAGATGGAAATATAACAAATATAGTGAAACTAGAAAGTTCACATGATAAGGTTATAACTGATTTAGAAACTGGTAAAAAATATTATTATATAAAAGTTGAATCTATTGCTAAAAACAATGAAACAGAAGAAGAAACAAAAATCATTCAATATATAGATAGGGTGGAACTTTATAATCCTTATTTTTCAAGAATGTTTAATAGTGCATTTACAGCAATATCACCATTGAATGAAAATAAAAGTTGCATAAGAAAAGACACTGGTACAAGTATAAAAAAATTTGATAAAACTTTAAATTTATATAAACAAAATAATACACAGTTATCAGGTAATATATATATTCAAGATAGTGAAATAAAATTTAAACCTGAGTACAAAAAGAATGTAAATAATGGTCTAGATTCAAAAATAAAATTTTCAGATGTAGATTTATATTTAAAAGGAAAACAATTAGATATAGATGATAGTTATGAAGTTAGTGATTTAATTAATGGAATTGCATATGAAGATAATGGTAAAACAGAAGAAAATAGACTAGGCTTTACTCAAATAAATTTAAAAGAACTTTATAATCTAAAATTTGAAGAGGTATTAAAAAAAGGATATAGAGATTATGAGGGACCAAAAGTTTTAGGTAGCAGTGATATACAAGTTTTTGATACTGATTATGAATATGTGCCATATGTACCATTTAAAATTACAGATAAAAAAGATGATAATGCAAAGAAAAAAGAGTATTTAGATATAAAAAATCCATATGTACCTAAGGATTTTGTTAAAGTTGAAAAGGATGGTAAAAACTTATTAATAAAATATAGAGCTAAGACTGAGGGAAATCAAACTATTGATTTTAATAAGCTCATAAATGGTGGAGACGCAAAGGAACCGTATAAAAAATTTGCAGGAATAATTGATGACAATCCTAAGAATAACGATGGAATATATGAACATGCAGTAGAGGAACTTAAATCAATGGGATATAAAAAGAACTATATGGAAGCATATGGACAAATATATAAAATAATATTAATTGATGGAGATTTAATAATACCATCTAACAAAATAGAAAGCTTTATAAATTATGTTGTATATTGCACAGGAACAGTTACATTTGAGGGGGAAAGTTCCTTTTATAATTCATCAGTATTTGCTAAAGATATAATATTTAAAGGTGATGAAAAAACTTCATTTCAATTTAATGGAGTAAACAGTAGTGAATCTACAAAGCATATAGTTAACAATTTAAAATATAATGTTCAAGAATTTACACCAGAATTTAAAGGTATGATTCATAAGTTTTTAATACAGAGTTTAGAAGGATATGCAGAGGCACTTGAATTTAATGTTATAAAAACAGAAGAGTAGCTTTATGAGAATATGGAGTAAATATAAGTGTATAAAAAGAGGGAAACTGCTAATTTTAGTTTCCTTCTATTTTATGTTATATGAACAATTTAGAGTTTTATAAAGAGAGGGTAATGGTATGGGGAAAAAGACAATAAAAAAGCAAATGGTAAAGGGGATACTAGGAACTTTTATCATTATAATAATAGCTGTTATTGTAATGGTTAATTTAACTGCTAATAGAATATTAGGTGACAATACTAAAAATAACTTAGAGTCTATAACCAATCAAATAGGAGAAACCATAGAGGAAAAAAACAAATCAAATGTAAATATAATTAAGTTACTAAGTGAACTAAGTTTAATAAAGAATGATCAGGTAAAAGTAGAAGAAAAGTTAAATGGATTAGAAAAATTTAAAGAGGAGTATGGTATAGAATCCATATCAATAGTTGATAAAAATGGAATAATACATTCTAAAGATAAATTAGATGGGAAAAATGTAAAAAGTGATGACTTCTTTAAAGATGCTATTGAGGGAAACTTAAATATATCATCCACAGCGTACTTTGATGAATTGGGAAAATACATAGTAAATTATAGTAATCCCATTAAAAATGATAAAGGTATTGTAGGGGCTTTAATAATATCTCAAAATGCAGAAAGTATGTCAGAAGATCTTGCTAAAATAAAATATGTTAAAGATGGGAGTGTTAATATTATAAATAGAGATGGAGATATAATTTTAAGTAGTAATTTTGAAGTTGTAAAAAATGAACATAAGCAATTAACAGAAAAAATGAAGAAACTTGTATCATTGAAAAAAGAAGATGAAAATAGCAAAAGTGGTGGCGGAGAATATGAAATAGATGGTGAAAAATTATGCTTTGGATATTCTACTATAGATGGAACTGATGGGTGGACTATTTGTGTAAATAAAGGTTATGGTCAAATATTAAGAGGTTTAATTAATATGAGAAAAGTTCTATTAGTTATAACTTTAATTGCTATTATTTTAGGAACTAGTACAAGCCTTTATATTGCAAGACAATTTAATAATTATGTAAAGAGAGTAAAAGAAGAACTTGAAAGCATGGCAAGTAATGATTTTACTTTAAAAGAAAGAAAGTTTAAGAAAAGAGATGTAGTAGAAATAGAAGAAATATCTGCTGCTATAGATAACAGTAAAAAATCTGTTAGTAATATAATAAATACAATATCAGAAAGTTCTAATGTTATAAATAGACAAGCCAAGGGACTAAGTGAAGTATCCAATCAAATGTTAGAGGGTTCAGAAAATATAGCTTTATCAGTTCAAGAAGCAGCTAGAGGAAATGATTCTCAAAGTAGTGAACTAATAAGAGTTAATGAGACAATGAAAATATTTGAAGACAATATAATATCTATGAACAACGATGTAAATGTAATAGTATCAGGAAGTGAAAAAATAGAAATTCAAGTTGAAGAAAGCAATAAGGATATGATAGACTTAATGAATTCTATGCAAGACTTTAGCAGTAAATTTGATGAATTTAATACAGTTATAAATGAGGTAAATAGTAGAGTAAACTCAGTAATTGACATAACTACAGTTATAAATGAAATTGCAGAACAAACAAATTTATTAGCTTTAAATGCTGCAATTGAAGCAGCAAGAGCAGGGGACGCAGGTAGAGGATTTAGTGTTGTTGCCGAGGAAATAAGAAAACTTGCAGAACAAAGCAAAGAATCTGCAGTAGAGATAAAAAAAGTTATAGATGATGTACTTGGAGAAAGCAAAATTATGTATGATAGCACACAAGATATGAATAAAGATATGAATTCACAAAAAGAAAATGTAGATAAAGCTATAATATCATTTAAAAATATAGATAAGTTTATAGATGATATTATACCTAAAATGAAGAATATAAGTAATGTTTCTATAGATATAAGGAAGAAAAGTGAAGAAATTGGAAGTGATATAGAAAGTTCTACGGCAGTATCAGAAGAGATATCAGCAACAACAGAAGAAATATCAGCATCAACAGAGGAACTAAATAGTTCATGTGAAGAAGTTTCAGAAGCTGTTAAAATTTTGTTTGACCTGACTGAGAATTTGAAAGGTGAAATATCAAGGTTTGAAGTGGAAAAAATAAACTAATTAAAAAAAGTTTGAATTAGTTGTTGACAAACTATGAATTTTTAAATAGAATAATTGGTAATAGTTAAAGAAACACAAATAAAAAAACATAATAATTAACTCATATATACCTTGAATATGGCAAGGAGTATCTACCAGAAACCAATATGAAAATTTCTGACTATGAGTAAAATATGCTTTTAAATTGCAAAATATAAAGCTAATTTTACTTATATCCATATATAGTAAAATTAGCTATTTTTTCATATTTAAGTACTTTTTAGTAAAACTAGAAAGTACATACATAAAATCAATATAATAAAATGTTGAAAAGCACATAAATAAAATAATTTAAAATTATTTTAACTTTAAAAAGAAATGAACAATTTGAAAGTTATCAATTTATAAATGATTTTATAAAATTATTCATTTCAATTAAGTGTCGGTAATATATAAAGGGTTATTAAAAGTATTTAAAAAGGAGTGGAAGTATAAATGGCAATAATATTAAAACAAGCATACACATTTGATGATGTGTTATTAGTTCCAAATAAATCAGAGGTTTTACCAAAGGACGTTAGTTTGGCAACAAACCTTACAAAAACAATAAAATTAAACATTCCACTTATGAGTGCTGGAATGGATACTGTTACAGAAGCAAAAATGGCAATTGCAATGTCTAGAGAAGGCGGTATAGGTATTATACACAAAAATATGTCTATAGAAGAGCAAGCCTTAGAAGTAGAAACAGTAAAAAGACAAGAAAATGGAGTTATAACAAATCCATTCTTTTTATATCCAGAAAACACTTTAGAAGAAGCAGACAAAGTAATGGCAAGATATAGAATATCAGGAGTTCCAATAGTTAAAGAAGATAAAACATTAGTTGGTATAATAACAAATAGAGACATGCTATTTGAAAAAGATTTTTCAAGAAAAATAGAAGAAGTTATGACAAAAGAAAATTTAATAACTGCTAAAGAAAATACTACATTAGAAGAAGCAAAACAAATATTAAAAGATCATAAAATAGAAAAATTACCACTAGTTGATGATAACTTTAAATTAAAGGGATTAATAACTATAAAAGATATAGAGAAAGTTAGAATATTTCCAAATGCAGCTAAAGATGAAAAAGGAAGACTTTTATGCGGAGCAGCTGTTGGTGTAACAAAAGACATGATGGTAAGAGTAGATGCATTAGTTAAAGCTGAAGTTGATGTTATAACAATAGATACTGCTCATGGACATTCTAAAGGTGTTATAGATGCAGTTAAGGAAGTAAAGACTAAATATCCAAACCTTCAAGTAATTGCTGGTAATGTAGCTACAGCAGAAGCAACAAAAGAACTTATAGAAGCTGGAGCTGATTGTATAAAGGTTGGAATAGGACCAGGATCTATCTGTACAACTAGAGTTGTTGCAGGTGTTGGAGTTCCACAATTAACAGCAGTTATGGATTGTGCAGAAGCAGCTAATGAATATGGTGTTCCGGTTATTGCAGATGGTGGACTTAAATATTCAGGAGATATAGTTAAGGCACTAGCAGCTGGAGCTAAAGTTTGTATGATGGGTTCAATGTTTGCAGGTTGTGAAGAAGCTCCTGGAGATACTGAAATATATCAAGGAAGAAAATACAAAGTTTATAGAGGTATGGGATCTCTTGCAGCAATGGCAGCAGGAAGTAAAGATAGATACTTCCAAGAAGATAGTAAGAAATTAGTTCCAGAAGGTGTAGAAGGAAGATTACCATTCAAAGGAGCAGTTGTAGATACAATATTCCAATTAGTTGGAGGTATACGTTCAGGAATGGGTTATTTAGGATCAGCAACATTAACTCAATTATTTGAAACTGCTAGATTTGTAGTTCAAACTTCAAATGGATTAAAAGAAAGTCATCCACATGATATTTCAATTACCAAAGAAGCGCCAAATTATAGTGTGAATTAATAAATAAATTAGCAAATATGTTTATGGTTAGAATAAAAATTTTATCCCACATAAAGTCGTACATTCTAACCATAAATTTATAAATAAAGTAAATATCGAATTATTAAACTTTTAAAAAAGTTTATATTTGTATATAATATATATGGAATATGCTACATTAAATATTGCTAAGATATTTAATAAAGAGAATTCCCAATGGAATTAATGAAGGGAGTAATGTAATGAATAGAGAATTAGTATTAGTTGTAGATTTTGGTGGACAATATAATCAACTTATAGCTAGAAGAGTAAGAGAAAATAAAGTTTATTGTGAAATAATACCTTACAGTACTTCGGCAGAAGAGATAAAGGCTAAAAATCCAAAAGGAATAATATTCACTGGTGGACCCAATAGCGTTTATGGAGAAGGTGCCCCAAGAATAGATGAAAAAATATTTGAACTTAACATACCTATACTAGGAATATGCTACGGAGCACAGCTTATGGCACATACACTAGGAGGAAATGTTAAAACAGCAGATATTAGAGAGTATGGAAAAACAGATGTAAATCTTGAGACAAATAATGAATTATTTGTTGGAATAGAAGAAAAACAATGTTGGATGAGTCACACTGACTTCATAGAGAGAGCACCAGAAAGCTTTAAGGTAATAGGACATACATCACAATGTCCAGTAGCTGCAATGTGTAACGAAGAGAAAAATCTTTATGCAGTTCAGTTCCACCCAGAAGTAGAGCATACTCTATTTGGTGCAAAAATGTTAACAAACTTCCTTTATAATGTTTGTAACGTAAAGGGTGATTGGTCAATGTCATCTTTTGCAGAGCAAAAAATAAAAGAAATAAAAGAAAAAGTTGGGGATAAAAAAGTATTATGTGCATTATCAGGTGGTGTTGATTCATCTGTAGCAGCAGTACTTGTACATAAAGCAGTAGGCAAACAACTTACTTGTGTTTTTGTAGATCATGGTCTTTTAAGAAAAGATGAAGGTGATCAAGTTGAAGAAATCTTTAGAAAAGGTTTTGATATGAACTTAATAAGAGTTAATGCTCAAGACAGATTCTTAGGAAAACTTAAAGGTGTAAGTGACCCTGAAAGAAAGAGAAAAATAATTGGAGAAGAGTTTATAAGAGTATTTGAAGAAGAATCAAATAAACTTGGAGAAATAGATTTCTTAGTTCAAGGAACTATATATGCTGACGTTGTAGAAAGTGGAACAAACACATCAGCAACAATAAAAAGTCACCACAATGTTGGAGGACTACCAGAAGATGTTAAATTCGAACTTATAGAACCACTAAGAGAATTATTTAAAGATGAAGTTAGAGCTGTTGGAGAAGAGTTAGGAATTCCACATCATTTAGTGTGGAGACAACCATTCCCAGGACCAGGACTTGCAATAAGAGTTTTAGGTGAAGTAACAGAAGATAAATTACACATAGTAAGAGAAGCAGATGCAATATTTAGAGAAGAAGTTGCACTAAATGGATTGGAAGGTAAGATATGGCAATATTTTGCTTGTTTACCTAACATACAATCTGTAGGTGTTATGGGAGATGAAAGAACATACTGTCATACAATTGCTTTAAGAGCAGTAACATCATCAGATGGAATGACATCAGATTGGGCTAGAGTACCATATGATGTATTAGATAAGGTTTCAAGAAGAATTGTTAATGAAGTTAAAGGAGTAAACAGAATTGTTTATGATATAACTTCTAAACCACCATCAACTATAGAGTGGGAATAAAATAGTCATATCAAATTAGTGTATTAACTATTTTATGATATAAGAGAATAATTTAAAAATTAAATGGATAGTAATATTTGAAAGAGTCCTTATGATATGTTTAAATGATTAAATGTATTATAAGGGCTTTTATTTAGTTGAAATGTAGTTAAAAAAATATTCATATTACTTAATTATATTAAAAGAGATTATGTTTATAAGATTACTAATCAAATTTATGAATATTTTCAAGCAAACATGTAAATAATATAAAAGAAATAAGTTGAAAAATAAAAGAACTAACTCCTATTATTAAATATTTATAAAACTAATCCCTTAAGAAGCCTCGTGTATAAATACACGAGGCTTTTTAAAGTTCAAATATAAATTTTAACAATATTAAAAAAATACTAATAAAACTGGAATAATATTAATATTTTTAAAATACAGGTAAAAAATATTAAATAATTTGTAAAAAAATCGATAATTAAATTAATAAATAATAAGAAGTGAGGACGCTTATGGAAAAGATAAAGGTGAAATTAAAAAAGTGTAAATTATCTAGTGATGGGAAAGCAATAACTAAACAATCAATATCTAAAAAATTAGTAACTATATTTACATCAATAATAATGGTTATAAGTATAAGTATGGCATGGATTGCTATATCAATCTCTGATAAGTCACATATAAATATGGCTAATCAAGATTATGAAAAATTATTAGTTGGTGCTAGTAGTGTTGTTAGAGAAAAAATAAATAATAAACTTAATGTTTTACAAAATTTATCACTTGATGATGATTTAAAGGACAAAAATACAAGTAAACAACATAAAGTTGAGATATTAGAAAAGTATGCTGAAAAAAATAATTTCATAAGATTGGGAATTACAGATACTAATGGAGATTTGTTATTTTTAGACAGTAAGGTTGATATATCAAAAAGAGAATATTTTAAAGATGTATTAAACGGGGAAGCAAGTGCTAGTGATCCAATGAAAAGTGTGAATAAAGCAGATAATGGAGCAATGGTAATAGTATATGCTAGTCCAATAATGGAAGGTAATCAAGTTGTTGGAGCAATTGTTGGAGTTGCAGCTGCAAATGAGTATAGTGACATTGTAACACAAACTAATGTTGGAAAATCAGGAAGTATAACTATTTTTGATAAAAATGGAATTATTGTAGCTAATAAAGATGGTGAAGGTGTAGGAGAACCTGGAATTGTTAAAGGTTCAGCAGAAGAAGGTATGAAACTTGATGTAGAGATAGGTGAGAAAATCCTTGCTGGTGAACATGGATATGGAACATATAAAAATAGTAATAATAAGCAAATGTTTACTGTGTATGGTCCTATGGAAGGAACAACTTGGTATGTATCGTTGCAAATAGAAAAAGATGAAATTTTACATGGAATAAAGGTTATGAGAAATGCTATGGGAATAATAGCTATAATTTTCTTAATAACAGGAGTACTAATTGTATATAATCAAACAAAAAAAATGAGTGCTGTACTAAATAAAACAGTTTTACATTTAGATAATATAGCTGATGGAGATATGACTTTAAATTTTGATGAAAAAATATTAAAAAGACAAGATGAATTTGGCGATATGACAAGAGCTATGGAAAAAATGCAGAAGTCTATTAGTGGAATGATAGAAAATATAAATGGAAATACACTTAAAATAGAGAATCATGCATCAAATTTAGCACAGTTATCTAATGAGATGACAACATCATCTAATACTGTTGCAAATGCAATTCAAGATGTAGCTAAGGGAACAGATAATCAGTCAAATGATATAAATAACATAGTAGATGTACTTACTGAGTTCAATGAAAAAATAGAAGAAGTTATGACATCAACTAATGAAATTGGCGATGAAAGTAGAAAAATACATACTTTATCTAATGAAAGTAATGAAGAGATGGAAAGTGTATCAACTTCAGTTAAGAATGTAACTGTATCCTTTGAAGAATTAGTTGAAAAAGTGAACAATGTAGAAGGCAATGTTAATAAAATAAATGAAATTACAGTAATTATAAATGGAATAGCAGAGCAGACCAATTTATTAGCATTAAATGCAGCAATAGAAGCAGCAAGAGTTGGTGAAGCTGGAAAAGGATTTGCTGTAGTTGCTGATGAAATAAGAAAACTAGCAGAACAAAGTAAAATTTCAGCAGCAGATATAAATACATTACTTACTACGGTATTCAATGAAACAACTGCTATGGTTGGAATGACAGAAGTGGTTCAAGATGAAATAAAATCACAAGAAGAAATAATAAATAAAGCAATAGTATCTTTTGATAAAATAAATAATGCTGTAGAAGAAATGAAGCCTAAAATAGAAAAGAATATGGAAATAGGACAAGCAATCTTAGAAGATAAAGATGATATTATGGTTAAAATTCAAAATGCATCAGCTGTTTCAGAAGAAGTTTCAGCATCAGCTGAAGAAATTTCAGCTATAAGTGAAGAAATGGATGCATCTACTTCGGAAGTAGCTGAACATTCAAAAGTATTAGCAGAAATGACAAAAGAAATGAAAGCAGAAGTAGAAAGATTTAAGATTTAAACATTATATTTTGATTAACATTTCAGTTAGCAAAAGAGTGATTCCGAATTGGAATCACTCTTTTATATTATTTAAAATATAATATAAGTTATGGACAAGGATATAAGTTAAATTAAAAAAATTATGAGAATTCATTTATTAAATTATAATTTACTTAATTTGGAAAATGCGAAATTAGAAAGCTAAACTGATTGAAGGATTTAAATATAGAATATTATGTAGAAATATGAAGTAATATATTATATAATTAACGATGAATGAAAAATAATTGAATATGGATAGACTTGGTTTTGAAAAATTAAAAAGGAAGTTGAATGAGATTTTCACACAGGACCGCTACTGTAATTAGGGAATACTAATTTAATTAATCCACTGAAGTGAATTTGGGAAGGAAAATTAGTATAATGATCTATAAGTCAGGAGACTTGCCAAGATTCTATAATGATACTCTTCGGTACAGAGAGATATATCATTCCTTAGAGTGTCCTTATATCCGTTAAAATTATAGTATTTTTTTATATAACGGGAGGATAAAATGAATAGATTTAATCAAAAAAAATTAACAAAACTTATGGCATTAGTATTAAGTGCTACTATCACTTTAGGATTAGTAGGATGTGGTACTAACAATTCTAAAGACACATCAAATGCATCAAATACAAAAGTATCAGCTGAAAAAGAAGCTGATAAAAAATCAAATTATCCAGTAACTATTAAAAATTATAAATATAGCAAAGAGCCAGTAGAAATGACTTTTGAAAAAGCACCAGAAAAAGTTGTTGCAGTATATCAAAATTCTATTGAAACTTTATTAGCATTAGGCTTAGAAGATAAAATAGTAGCAGCAGCAGGACTTGATCATCCTGTAAAACCAGAATATGAAGAGGCTTTCAAAAAAATTAATTATTTAGAAGAATTTACTCCATCAAAAGAAAATATTGTTATGCAAAAACCTGATTTTATATTAGGATGGTATTCATTATTTGATGAAAAGAGATTAGGAGAAGTAGATTACTGGCAACAGAATGGAACGAATACATATATGTCCTTAAATAGTGGAGTTTTAGAAAAAAGCACTATGCAAAATGAAATTGATGATATATTAAATATTGGAAAAATATTTAATGTAGAAGACAGAGCTCAAAAATTAGTTGATGAAATAACTAATAAGGTAGAAGAAGTATCAAAATCAGTTAAAGATAAAGAAAAAGTTAAAACAATGGTAATTGAATTTGGAAAAGATAATATACGTGTTTATGGGGAAAATACGTTAGCTGGAGATATGATTAATAAGTTAGGTGCAGAACTTGTAAAAACAGAAGGTAAATCTATTGGAGCTGAAGACTTAATTTCTGCAAATCCAGATTGTATATTTGTAAGCTACATGGATAGAGGAGATGAAAATGTTCCAAAAGAAGCAGTAAATAAAATATTAGAAAATCCTGCATATGCAAGTTTAAGTGCAGTTAAAAATAAGAGAATTTATGCAATACCATTAGGTGATATGTATTCTAGTGGAATTAGAACTATAGATGGAATAAATGCTTTTGCTAAAGGATTATATCCTGACTTAGCAAAATAGGAGAAGTAAATGAGCAGAAAAACTTATGTAAGAGATAAGAAAAATGGCTTATTAAAAGGAACACCTATATATATAGGTGTTTCTATTATACTGTTAGTCATATTAATATTTTCAATTGGTTATGCAGTAACTTTAGGTTCTGCAAATATAAGTATAAAAGAAGTTTATAAGATAATATTTTATGAATTATTTCATATAGGAGATGGAAGTGTATTAGGTAGTGGACCTATACATGATGTTGTTTGGCTTATAAGGCTTCCAAGAATAATTTTAGCAGTTGCAGTTGGAATGGGACTTGCTGTAGTTGGTATAGTAATGCAAGCAGTTGTAAAAAATCCATTAGCAGATCCATATATACTTGGAATATCATCAGGAGCATCTCTTGGAGCAACTATGGCAGTGCTTTTAGGTGTAGGAACTACATTTGGTAGTAATGCTATAGGGATTTGTGGATTTATAGGAGCATTTTTGATATCAATATTAGTATTATTGTTATCTAACATTGGAGGCCCAACTAATTCTACAAAATTATTGTTAGGAGGGATGGCACTAAGTGCTGTTTGTAGTGCATTTTCTAATTTAATAGTATATATATCTAATAATGCAGAGGGTATGAAAACTATAACGTTTTGGCTTATGGGAAGTTTAGCAGGGGCAAAATGGAGTGACATAATATTTATTATACCTATAATATTAATAGGAACTATATTTTTTATAACACAAAGTAGAACTTTAAATTTAATGTTATTAGGTGATGAAGTATCTATAACGCTTGGAACAAATTTACATATATATAGACATGTTTATTTAATTATAACATCATTAATGATTGGAGTATTAGTTTATTCATCAGGAATGATAGGATTTGTAGGTTTAATTATTCCACACCTTGTTAGAATGATATTTGGAACTGATCATAAAAAAATAATTCCAATAGCAGCTATAGTAGGTGCAATATTTTTAACATGGGCAGATGTTTTATCAAGAATAATAGTTAAAGGAGCTGAAATACCAATAGGTATATTAATATCAGCCATAGGTGCTCCATGTTTTATTTGGTTAATGATAAAAAGAACTTATGGATTTGGAGGCAATAACCAATGAATATAAGAACAGAAGATATTAAAGTAAACATAGGAAGTTTAGATATTCTAAAAGGAATAGATATAAATGTTGATAACAAAGAGTTTGTTGGAATTATAGGGCCAAATGGAAGTGGTAAGTCAACATTTTTAAAATGTATATATAGAATATTAAAGCCAAGTAGCGGAATTGTGAAGTTAGATGATAAAAGCATAAAGGACTTAACAATAAAAGAAACTGCTAGAAAAATGGCTGTAGTTGCACAACATAATCACTATAATTTTGATTTTTCGGTAAAGGAAATCGTTCTTATGGGAAGATCACCACATAAAAAAGCTATGGAAAGAGATAATGAAGAAGATTATAAGATTATGGAAGACTCATTAAAAAGAGTAGATATGCTATCTTTTAAAGATAGGAGTTTTTCAACATTATCTGGTGGAGAACAACAAAGAATAATTCTTGCAAGAGCATTAGCACAAAAAACAGATTGTTTAATATTAGATGAACCAACAAATCATTTAGATATAAAATATCAACTTCAATTAATGTCTATTGTGAAAAGTTTAAATGTTGAAGTTATATCAGCAATTCATGATTTAAACATAGCAGCCATGTACTGTGATAAAATATATGTTTTAAAAAATGGTGAAGTAGTAGCATATGGAAATCCGAAGGAAATATTAACACCCAAGCTTATAAAAGAAGTTTATGAAGTTGATGCAATAGTTAATGAAAATAGTGAATATGGTACTATTAATATTATATATAAGCCAACTATATAAAATAAATAAACTTATAAAAAGATAGTTATTATATTATCTTTTTATAAGTTTTATTTTTTATCTATATTAGCTTAATTTATAAAAATTAAGGTATCAAACTATATAAGTAAAATATTTCATAAGTAAAATAAAAATGTATATTTACAATATTATTCCAGAACTTAAAGCAGCACTACCTAATAAAGCTGAAAGACCACACATAACTAAAGCTTCTAAGACGAATTTTGAAATCTTCTTTAAAATCATATATAACAACTCCTTTCTTAAATATCATACTTACATTTTATATAATAAATGTTTCAATTTGAAGACAATTTTTTAAAATTAAGCTATAATTATTTAAAATTATTTCCATATAAAAGGAAAAGTATACAAAATCAAAATATATTCCAAGATAATTTTGAAGATGAGATTAAATTTAAATATGAAATGAGAATAATGTTATTCCAAGAAACAGTAATTATTTAAAACGTTATTCATAAAAATTTCAAAGAAACTCTAATAAATTTGCTATTTTATTTCCAAGACTAAACGGCTATAAGTGAACTAAATTAAGAGCTATGTAATTAAATTTTAGTCTATTTTTCATAACTCTTCGTCAGTAATTCACATTAATAAAATGCCATTATTGATGCGAATTACTTCCTTGATTTATAAAAAATATACATTAAATTTTCAATTACATATTTCTAAATTTAGTTCACACGACGTCCTGTCTAGGCAGTCGCTGAACCCGTCCTTGGGTTCAGGTCTTGAAAATAAAAAACAAATTAATAAGATTTTCTAAATCAATTTTTAAAGAAATACTAATTTAAATAATCCCTGTTTCTTGATAAAAGAAAAAAGTTTTTCAATTGATAAATATATTATTTAAAATTTGAACTTGGAACCCTATATAGGGTTTCAAGCTGAAAAATACAATTATTTTTTCAGTTGGAATTCTAATTAATTTAATTGAAAATGGAAAGTTGAAAGTGAATGTAAAAATTGGATTTGTAATTTTAAAGAATGATTTTTTATATGTTTCTATTTTTAGAGATTAGAAACAAAGTGAGTAATATCAACAATAACTTTTCATTCTTCACTCTTACTTTTTAGTTGGTTTCAAATATAAAAATAGGAATATCATGTAATTTAAGTAGTATTTTTGATAAAAATGTTATTTTAAATTTGAACTTGGAACCCTATATAATAATTAATTAAAATAATAGTAAATCAATTGGCTGAAAAATATATAATAATATTAGGGAAATACTATTATATGTAAAAAAAAGGAATTACAATAATGAGGAACAAATTTAATAAGACAATATAAATTGTATTTGCTTATGTTTTTTTATGAAAATTGGAGTGAATATTATGAGAAAAACAAAAAGTGGAAATAAAAAAAATGGATATAAAAGTTCAATATCGAAACGTCTAATAATAAGTTTTACACTTATTATAGCAGTTATCAGTATAAGTTTAACTTCTTTAGTACTTGTTATATCTAAAAAAGCAATGATGGAATCTATAGGAGAAAACTATACTAAAATATTAAAATTATCTAGTGATATGGTAAATGAACAAATGATAAAGAAAATGAATACAATTGAAAATTTAGCTATGGATGAGGAAATTTCAGATTCCAAAATAGATAACAAATTTAAAGCTGAAATTTTACAAAAATATGCAAAGAATAATGGATTTATAAGAGTTGGAGTATCTGACTTGAATGGAAAGACAACGTTCAATGACTTTGAAGCTAATATTCAAAGTAGTGATTATTTAAAAAATGCACTTGATGGGAAAACTGTTATGAGTAATCCAATAGAAAATTTAAATTTGAAAGATAGTGAAAAATTAGTTGTAGTATATGCTACTCCTATTAAGGAAAATAATAAAATAATTGGAGCTATAATTGCTGTTACAGATACTAAAAAGTTATCAGATATAGCAAATTCAATAGAAATAGGTTCAACTGGAGAGATAATGATTTTTGATAATGATGGAAAACTTATAGCTCAAAATAATAAAAACAAATCAGAAATATTAATAAATAATATAAAAGAAGAAGCTAAAAAAAGTAATAACTATACAGAAATTTACAATAAGGTAATATCTAATGAAAATGGATATGTAAGAGCAAAAATTGATAATAATAAGGTTTTTGTAGCTTATGGACCTATAAAGAATACTGATTGGCATATGATAATTGGTATTGAAGAAGTTGAAATTTTAGCTAATATAGTTATGATGAGAAATATGATGGGTATACTTTTAATAAGTTTACTAGCGATAGGAGTTTTAACTATATTTGTACAAACTAAAAGAATGACTAATTCGTTAGTAAAAACAGAAAAACATTTGGATGTAATTGCAAATGGAGATATGACAAAAGAAGTTGATTTAGAAATATTAGAAAGAAGAGATGAACTAGGAAGCATAGGAAAATCATTGCAAGTGATGCAAAAATCTATTATAGAAATAGTAAGTGGTGTTAGAGGAGTAAGTATAGATGTAAATAAATACTCTGATAACTTAGCAAGCTTAGCTGAAGAAATGTCCTCATCAGCAGATACTGTTGCAGGATCAATTCAAGATGTAGCCAAAGGAACAGATGATCAATCAAGAGAAATAGTTCAAATAGTTGAGATATTGAATTATTTTAATGAACAATTAGAAGAAGTGAAAAATATTACTAATGATGTAGCAACTGAAAATCAAAATATATATTTAATGTCTAAAAATAGTAATTTAGATATGGAAAAAGTGGTTAAATCAGTTGAGAATGTAAAGCAATCATTTAGGAACTTAGAAGTTAAAGTAAATTTAGTAAGTGAAAATATAAATAAAATAGGAGTTATAACAAATGCAATAAATGATATAGCAGAGCAAACTAATTTATTAGCATTAAATGCAGCAATAGAAGCTGCAAGAGCTGGTGATGTTGGTAGAGGATTTGCAGTTGTAGCAGAGGAAATAAGAAAACTTGCTGAAGAATCAAAATCATCTTCTAAGAATATAACACTACTTTTAGATAAAATATCAAAAGGAACTATAGATATGGTTAAAACTACAGCAGTAGTAAAAGAAGAGGTAAGTATACAAATTGAAACAGTTGGTAATGCAATAAACTCATTTAGCGATATAAATAGTGCAGTTGAAAAAATGAAACCTAAGATAGAAAGAAATATTCAAGTTGAAATGGAGATACAAAAGGGAAAAGATGAAATAATAACAAGGATACAAAATGCTTCAGCTGTATCAGAGGAAGTTTCAGCATCAGCAGAGGAAATTGCAGCGATATCAGAAGAAATGAATGCATCATCTCAAAATGTAGCAGAATCAGCTAGAGAGCTTTTAAATATGATGAAAATATTAAAGGAAAATATAGAAAAATTTAAAATAGATTAATTAAAATGTTAGCCCTGTCAAATTTAGTTGACAGGGTTTTAAATTTGTTGTTTAATTATTATTAATTTAAATATAAGTAAAAAATATATATTTTATAGTAAAAAGTTAAAAATATAAAAATAACTAAAAATTATGAAAATAATATCGAATATTATAATAAGTATTATATAGTTGAATTTTAAAATATATGAAAACAATCTCATATTTAATCTTATTCACTTAATAAAATAAGGTTAAAGCTAAAATATAATGTTGATCAAAATTGATTTAAATTTTAAAATATATAAGTTTTTCAATGAAAAATTAAAAGAAATGGTTATAAAAAGGAGGCAAGTTATGAAGGGGAAAAAAGATAAGAATATAAAATTTAAAGTAAGGAAAAATTCAATATCAAGTAAACTAATTGCAACATTTACTGCAATAATAGTTGTCATAAGTCTAATATTGTCATTTATAGCTATTTATATATCAGATAAAGGTATGGTAACTATGGTAAATGAAGATTATCAAAAGATATTAAATAGTTCTAGTGATTTAGTTATAGAAAAAATACTTAATAAAATTACAATATTAGACAATCTATCTTTAGCCAAAGAAGTTACAGACCCTAAATTAACACCAGAAGAAAAGGTTAAACAACTAGAGAAATATTCAGATTCTAATGGATTTATGAGAATTGGAATAGCGGATGTTAATGGTAATCTAGTTTTTCCAGATAGTATAGTAAATATAAAAGATAGGGATTATTTTAAAATGGCATTAGAAGGAACATCTACAGCAAATGATCCAATAAAAAGTGTTAATGAAGTAGATAATGGTATTATGATTATTCCATATGCAAGTCCAATAGTGGAAAACAAAAAAGTTGTAGGAGTTATAGTTGGAATAGCATCATCAGATGAATTTAGTCATATTATAGAAAAGATACAAATAGGAAAAACAGGCAGGGTAGCTATGTATGATTCGAAAGGAACAACTATAGCTAGTGATGACAAAAATGAAGAAATTGGTGTAGCAAATTTATCAGATAAAACTGGTAAGTTTAGTTCAGAATATGAAGAAATAATACAAAAAATGTTAAATGGGAAAAGTGGATTTGGAAGATTTAAAGAAGATGGTAAGAAAAATATTATTGTTTATAAAATGATAGAAGATGCAGATTGGATAATGTCAATAAAAATAGAAGAGTCTGAAATATTAGCAGTAAGTAAAGTAATGAAAAATACAATGGTAATATCATTAGTTGTGTGTTTAGTAATAGCAATTATTTTGATATATAGACAAACTAGTAAAATGACTAAGGTTTTAGATGATAGTGTAGAACATTTGAAATATATATCTAAAGGCGACATGACAATAAAGTTAGAAAAAAACTTATTATCTAGAAAAGATGAATTTGGAGATATGTCTAGAGCTATGAATGAAATGCAATCATCGATTAGTGATATGATTAATAGGACTAAAGAAAGTACATTGGAGCTAGAAGAACAAGCAGTAGGACTTTCTCATTTATCTAGTGAGATGGCTAGTTCATCAGATACGGTAGCAAATTCAATTCAAGATGTTGCAAAAGGTACAGGTGAGCAGTCAGAAGATATAAATAATATAGTAGACATATTATCTGAGTTTAATAATCAAGTAGAAGAAGTTATGAACTCAACAAATGAAATTGGAGATGAAAGTAATAATATACATCTGTTATCAAAAGAAAGCAATGAGGAGATGGAAAGTGTATCAACTTCAGTTAAAAATGTAAATGTATCATTTAGTGAGTTAGTTGAAAAAGTAAATAATGTAGAAGGTAATGTTAATAAGATAAATGAAATTACAGTAATTATAAATGGAATAGCAGAGCAAACGAATTTATTAGCATTAAATGCAGCAATAGAAGCTGCAAGAGTTGGAGAGGCAGGAAAAGGATTTGCGGTAGTTGCAGATGAAATAAGAAAACTTGCAGAACAAAGTAAAGTTTCAGCAGCAGATATAAATACATTACTTACTACTGTATTCAATGAAACAACTGCTATGGTTGGAATGACAGAAGTGGTTCAAGAGGAAATAAAATCACAAGAAGAAATAATAAATAAAGCAATAACATCGTTTGATAAAATAAATAATGCAGTAGAAGGTATGAAACCTAAAATAGAAAAAAATATAAATATAGGACAAGCTATTTTACACGGAAAAGATGAAATTATGGATAGAATTCAGAGCGCGTCTTCTGTATCAGAAGAAGTTTCTGCATCTGCAGAAGAGATAGCAGCAATAAGTGAAGAAATGAATGCATCCACAGATGAGGTATCAGAACACTCTAAAATTCTTGCTAACATGACAAAGGGAATAAAGGAAGAATTAGATAGATTTAACGTGTAGGTCATAAAAGAAACTTTAAGTGAAATTTTTACTTAAAGTTTCTTTATTTATAGGAAAAGAAGTTGAAAAGTACAATTATTTTTGTTTAATTTGGGAATTCTAATTAATTTAATGGGAAGTTGAAAGTTGAAAATTGAAAATGAATGTAAAAATTAGATTTCCAATTTTAAAGAATGATTTTTTATTAAATTTGCAGAGCAAATTATTTGAAAACAATATAAAAACGTAGTTTTTAAGCATTTCTATTTTTAGATATTAGGAACAAAGTGAGTAATATCAACTATAAATTTTCACTTTTCACTCTTAACTCTTA
>NZ_CCAT010000072.1 GCF_000612845.1 Clostridium ihumii AP5 | reverse complement strand
AGATTCAATTTTAAAAATGATTTTTTATTAAATCTGCAGAGCAAATTAGTTGAAAACAATATAAAAACGTAGTTTTTAAGCATTTCTATTTTTAGATATTAAAAGCGAAGTGAGTAATACCAACTATAACTTTTCACTTTTCACTCTTAACTTTTACTTGGTTCCAAATATAAAAATAAAAATAAACTGTAAGATTAGTAATATCATTTGAGAAACCTATTATTTAAAATTTTAGATTGGAACTCTATAACAATATTATAGTTTTGATCAATAATTAAGTATGAAGTGATTATTTATAAAAAATAAATTAACTTAGATTAAATTGATAAAAATAATTTAATACTTGTTTGTATATAGAATTTTGGAGTATAATTTATAAGTTGAGTATAAATAAAAACAATGTAAATTAAACATTAAATGAATAAAAAAAGAAGTCTATTTTAAATATTTATAACACTATTAAATTATAAAAATAGATATAACTTATATAATAGGTGGTGAAGCAATGTCAAAGGTTATTGTGATAGGTGGAGGTCCAGCAGGTATGATGGCTGCTATTTCTGCTTCGCAAAATCATGAGGTTTTATTAATAGAAAGAAATGAGAAGTTAGGTAAAAAACTTTTTATAACAGGAAAAGGACGTTGTAATGTTACAAATGGAAAAGATATAGGTGAGTTTATAGAACATATACCTACTAATCCATATTTCTTATATAGTGCATTATATACATTTACAAATGAAGATACTATGAACTTTTTTGAAAGTAGAGGTACTAAGTTAAAAGTTGAAAGAGGAGATAGAGTATTTCCACTTTCCGATAAATCTTCAGATATAATAAAAACATTAGAAAACGAAATAAGAAAATCAAATATAAAAGTAATGACTAATAGCAAAGTTGTAAACTTTACATTAAAAAATGATAAAATTACTGAAGTTATATTAGAAGATGGACGTAAAATAGAAGGCGATCATTTTATAATTTGTGGTGGTGGAGCATCATATCCTCAAACTGGTTCAGATGGTAGTATGCTATCTTTAATGGAAAATATGGGACATAATATTGTAGAATTAAAACCATCACTAGTGCCAATAGAATTAAAGGATGATTTTATTAAAGAACTTCAAGGATTATCATTAAAAAATGTTGAACTTATTATAAGAAATAGTAAAAATAAAGTTGTTTTTAAAGAACTTGGTGAAATGTTATTTACTCATTTCGGAATATCAGGTCCACTAGTTTTAAGTGCTAGTAGTAACATTAAAGGAAATGAGGAATATAAAATATCAATTAATTTTAAACCGGCTTTAAGTATAGATGAATTAGATAAAAGAGTTCAAAAAGATTTTAAAGAAAATATGAATAAAGATTTCAAAAATTCATTGGATAACTTATTTCCTAAAAAGCTTATTCCAGTTATGATAAATTTAAGTGGAATACCAGAAGAAAAGAAAGTTAATGTAATAACAAAAGAAGAGAGAAAAAACTTTATAGATTTAATACATGATTTTAAATTAGAATATAAAGGATTAAGACCAGTTGCAGAAGCTATTGTAACATCTGGTGGTGTGAATACTAAAGATATAGATCCATCCACTATGAAATCAAAAATAATAAACAATTTAAGTTTTGCAGGTGAAATAATAGATGTAGATGCTTATACTGGAGGATATAATGTCCAAATAGCTTTTTCTACAGGACACTTAGCAGGAATGAAATTAGGAGAGTAATTAATATGTTATCTATTAGGGGCGCAATAACAATACAAAAAAATACAGTAGAAGAGATAGAAAACAATACTATAGAGCTTATTGAAAAATTAATAGAAGAAAATAAATTAGATTTAGATAAAATAAAAGTATTACTGTTCTCATGTACTAATGATATAAATAAGGCATATCCTGGTGCTTTTGTACGCAAGCATTTTGGGCTTGATAAAGTTAGTATTATGCACTTTAATGAAATGGAAGTAGAAAATTCCTTAAATTTATGTATAAGAGTTACTGTTTTAAGTGATGAAGAAGATAGAGATGTAAAATTTATATATTTAAAAGGTGCGTCAAATTTAAGAAAAGATATAAAATAATAAATTATAAAGAAATATGCATATTGAAAGTAGATTTCTTAAATACTATATATATTAGGAAGGAAGATTTATAGATGAGTATGTCAGTTGCCATAGATGGACCAGCAGGAGCAGGAAAAAGTACAATTGCAAAAATTGTAGGAGAAAAATTTAATTTAATGTATATAAATACTGGTTCAATGTATAGAGCAATAACTTATATTGCTATGAATAAAAACATTTCTCCAAGTGATAAACAAGGACTTATGGAAGTTTTAAATAGTGTAGAAATGCATTTTGATGGAGATAATCTTATTTTAAATGGAGAAGATATAACTGAAAAACTTACTATGCCAGTTATAAGCAATAATGTTTCTAATTATGCAAAAATACCAGAAGTTAGAGAAAAACTTGTTAAAATGCAACAAGATATAGCTAAAAAATATGATGTTATAATGGATGGAAGAGATATAGGAACCGTTGTTTTAAAGGATTCTAAGTTCAAATATTATTTAACAGCAACTGCAGAAACAAGAGCTCAAAGAAGATTTGAAGAATTAAAATCTAAAAATATAGAAGTTAATTTTAATGATTTATTAGAAGATATAAAGAAGAGAGATTATATAGATTCTACAAGAGAAAAAGATCCACTAGTAAAAGCAGATGATGCAATAGAAATAGATTCATCTAATTTAGGAATAGATGATGTTGTAGAGGTTATATCTAATAATATTAAAGAGAAAATTTCTAAATAATATTAGTTAATTTTTATATAATATGTTAAAATGATAGTAGGTGCAATATCAAGGTGGTGATTACATGAGACAAATACTTTTAGCAAAGGAAGCAGGATTTTGTTTTGGGGTAAAAAGAGCAGTTGATACAGCTTTAAATAAGAAAAAGGAATATAAAAACAAAATATATACTTTAGGACCTTTAATACATAATAATGATGTTGTAAATTTGCTTGAAGAGAATAATATATATCATATAGATATTAATGGTATAGACAACCTTAAAGAAGGTGATGTAATAATAATAAGATCCCATGGAATATCAAAGAGTATTCTTGAAAAGTTGCATTCTAAAAAGTTAAATGTAGTAGATGCTACATGTCCCTATGTAACAAAAATTCAAATGAAAGTAAAAGAATACTACGACTTAGGATATGGAATTTTAATAGTAGGAGATAAAGATCATCCAGAAGTTATTGGAATTAATGGATGGTGCAATAATACTGCTATAATATCAAAAGGTGATGAGTTATTACAAAATTTGCCTAAAAAAATATTTGTAGTATCACAAACAACTGAAAAACAATGTAACTTTGACAAAGTTTTAGATATGGTTAGTGATAAGTGCTCTGAAGTTGTTGCATTAAACACTATATGTAATGCAACAGAGGTAAGGCAAAAAGCAGCAAATGACTTATCAAAAGAAGTAGATACTATGGTTGTTATAGGTGGATATAATAGCTCAAATACAACTAAACTTTATGAAATATGTAAGAAAAATTGTAAAAATACAATCCATGTAGAGAATGCTGGTGAAATACCGATGGAATTTATACATAAAGCAAATAAGATAGGTATAACAGCAGGAGCATCAACACCAGATTGGATAATTAAGGAGGCTGTGTTAAAAATGAAAAATGAAGTTATGGAAAATGAAATGTTACAATACGAAGCGTATATGAATAATAATATGGAGCTTAGAGTTGGAAAAGTTATAAAAGGTGAGGTTTTCAAAGTTTCTGAAAAGGAAGCATATTTAACAATAACAGGAGCTAAAAATGAAGGATTACTTCCAATAGCTGAAGTTACTAAAGATGAAAATGCAAAATTAAATGAAATAATAAATGTTGGTGAAATGATAGAAGCCAAAATTATAAGTGTTAAGAATTCTGATGGATATATAGTTGTTTCAAGAATAGAAATTGAAAGAGAAGGAATCCAAAAAGAATTAAAATCTATATTTGAAAACAAAGAAGAGATAGAAGTTAAAATAACAAATGAAGTAAAAGGCGGAGTTATAGCTACATATAAAGGAATAAGAGTATTTATACCTGCATCTCACATTTCACTTGAAAAAGTTAATAATTTATCTGAGTACATGAACAAAACTATAAAAGTAAAAATAATAGAATTTGAAAAACAAAGAAATGGAATGAAAATAGTTGGTTCAAGAAGAGAAATTCTTCAAGGTGAAAAAGATAAAAAAGAAGAGCAAACTTGGAACAATCTTGAAAAAGATACTGTAGTTGAAGGTATAGTAAGAAGAATATCTAGTTTTGGAGCATTCGTAGAAGTTCAAGGAGTAGATGGTTTACTTCATATATCTGAAATGTCATGGAATAAAGTTGTAAGTCCTAAAGAAGTAGTTAAAATAGGTGAAACTATAAAAGTTTACGTATTAGATGTAGATAAAGAAAACAAAAAACTTGCTTTAAGTTTAAAAAAATTACAAGAAAATCCATGGTCAAATGTAAATGAAAAATATCCAGTTGGTAATGTAGTACTTGGAAAAGTAGTTAGATTTGCTGACTTTGGAGCATTTGTTGAATTAGAACCAGGTGTAGATGGATTAGTTCATATTTCTCAAATCAGCGATAAAAAAGTTGATAGACCAAGCTCAGTATTAAAAGTAGGTCAAGAAATAAAAGCTGTTATATTAGAAACAAATGAAGAAACAAAGAGAATTTCTTTAAGCATTAAAGCAGTAGACGAAATGTAATAAAGAATGATTTTAAGATACATGGCAGGTAATTTGTCATGTATCTTATTGATTTATAAGATAAAATAAAAACCCTATAGTTTGTGATATGGAGAGTTATACAAGGAAAATGTACAAATATGAATTTTTAAACCTAAAAAATTTGAAGAATTTAAAGGAATTAATAGCAAAAGATATAATACATAGTCATTTAGAAAAGAAATTTATTGATGAGTATGAGGAGTTATCATTTATATATAAACTTTTTTATAGAAAAAATATTGTACTATTAAAAATGAACAAAGAATATATAGGTTATATGTGGGTAGTAAGATATGAAGAAAATAAATATAAAATAAATAGAATAATGTTAAATGTAGAAAATAATATAGATAGTGTATCATTATACAGGGGGTTTTTTTATAAATTTCCAAAGGATAGATATTTTGAAATAGATGAGATAGATTTAGAAGAGGGTTTAAAAGAGGAAAAAATGCTAATTAAAGTAGGGTTTACTGAAGTAGAATCAGTATGTAATATGAAAAAGTCGGATTTGAAATATTGTGATTTAGATTTAGGTGAAGAACTTAGTTTTAAAAGCTTTGTCAAGGGCGTAGATGAAGAACTAAGATGTAACATTCAAAATGATATTTTTAGAAATAAAAATAGAATAGATTTAGATATTCAAGATATCATACTTGAAGAAAGTCAAGATTATTATTTAGAAGATACTTCATTCTTTTTAATGTTTAACAATGAAGCAATAGGATATGGTCAACTTATTTTAGAAGAAAAGGGCCTTTTTATAGTTAATTTAGGAATAATAGAGAAATTTAGAGGAAATGGATACAGTAAGCTTATAATACAAAAGATGATTAATGTAGCTTTAGATATGGGGCATAGTGAAGTATATTTAAAGTGCAGTGGAAACAATTATCCTGCATTAAAAGTTTATAAAGATTCAGGTTTTGAAGTGATGAAAAATGATAAAAAATTTTCATTTCAAAACAAAAAAAGATAAATTGATGTCAATTTATCTTTTTTTATTAATTTTTAGATTATTTAATCTTTAAGTTTCTATATTTTTCAAGTCCTAATGCTAATATATCCATAGCATCTGCTATAGCATCTACATTTAAGCAGTAAGAAAGTCTAATTTCGTTCTTTCCAAGTCCAGGAGTTGAGTAGAATCCTTCAGCAGGAGCAACCATAACAGTTTTACCTTCATGATTGAAATCACACAACATAAATTTAGCAAAATCTTCGCCATCTTCAATTGGTAATTTAGCCATTATATAAAATGCTCCAGTAGGTTTTTCACATACGATATCTGGAATTTTACATAATTTATCATACATTACATTTCTTCTGTTGTCATATTCTGCTTTTACTTTTTCAAAATATTCTTTAGGTGTATTTATTAAGTTAGCAGCTGCAACTTGCTCTACTGTTGGAACACAAAGTCTTGCTTGACATATTTTTAAGATTTGAGCTATAAGTTCTTTGTTTTTAGATGCAACTAAACCAATTCTAGCACCACATGCACTATAACGTTTAGAAATACTATCTATTAATATAACTCTATCTAATACATCATCCATATATAAAGCAGAAGTGTATTTTAAATCATCATATACGAATTCTCTATAAACTTCGTCAGAAATAAGATAAATATCATGCTCTTTAGCTATATCAGCAAGCATTCTTATTTCTTCTTTTGTGTAAACAACTCCAGTTGGATTTCCTGGGTTAGAAATCATTATGGCTTTAGTTTTATCAGTTATTTTGCTTACAATCTCTTCTTTAGCTGGTAAGTGAAATCCATTTTCAGCTTTTGTTAAGAATGGAACAACATTTACTCCGGCAACTTGAGCAAATCCATTATAGTTAGCATAGAATGGTTCAGGAATTATAATTTCATCACCAACATCTGCAATAGCCATAAATGCTAAAGATATTGCTTCAGAACCACCAGCAGTAACTAATAATTCATCTTTATCAAAGTCTATATTCCATTCTTTGTAATATTTTCTAAAGCTTTCAATAGTATCATCAATACCTTGAGATTGAGCATACTTTAAAACAGATTCATTATAATTTTTGATACCTTCTATAAAAGTTGAAGGTGTTTCAATATCAGGTTGACCGATATTAAGATGATAAACTTTAATTCCTCTCTTTTTAGCTTCATTAGAATAAGGAACTAATTTACGAATTGATGAATAGTTCATTTCTTGAATACGATTTGAAAATTTCATTATTTTTTAATCCTCCATCTGTTAAAACAAATTATTTTGATTTAAGTTATTGTCAATGGAATCATTTACAGTGTCACAAAAGGAATTTGAGCAACACTTAACATCAAACACGGACATGTTTTTGCGCCTACCATTGAAATAACCTCTGTCACCTATACCATTATAAACATTAACAGTTTTATATTCACTATCATTTTTAACATTTCTCATAAAAATCCCTCCTTATATCTATATAATTCCCTATAAAGAGTAATTTTATAAAAAATATTTCAAGTATAACTGTGAAAATAAATAAAACATGTTAAATTTTTATTATAATTATATATATAAATCATACATCAAAATTTAAGTTATGAAAAGTATGATTTGTAAAAAAAGTAAGAAAATAAGTTTATATTTAATGATTAAACTTATTTTAGGCATAAAAAACCAAAAAGGTTCAAACTTTAAAATTTAACTTATTCATATAAATATTGGCAAAATTTTAAGCATAATACATAGTAGTCATAAAATTAAGAAATAAATATATAAGTTAAAATTATAATGTTTGAACCTAGTTGTATAGCGAAACAATAATAATTTTAAAATCAAAAATAAATTAAAATTTAAGTATATTTTCATTTTAAAATATTATTATATGTTTCACTTTAAAAAGTATTTCAGTTTTTAAATAAATAACTTTAGAAATATAATTGTAAATTTATATAAGTTAAAGATTTCATTTACAATTTATTCACATTAGAATAATTTTCCAAAGTAAATTATAAAATTTTAATTATTATCTTTAGCAGCAGCACTTTCTTCTAAAGAACTACAGCAAGAACATTTATAGTATTTATCAAGAACTTTTCCAAGTCTCTTAACACCTTCAACTATTTTATCTTCACTCATGTTTGAATAATTAAGTCTGAAGTAATTTGATTTTTCTCCGTTAGGGAAGAATGATTTACCTGGAACATAAGCTACTTTTTCTTTTAAAGCATCTTGCATTATAACAGCAGCATCTAAATCTTCTCTAAGTTCTACCCAAGTGAATAATCCACCTTCAGGTATAGTGAATTTAACATCTTTAGGGAAATAAAGCTTCATATTTTCAATCATTAAATCTCTACGTTTTCTATAAACTTCAACAATAGAAGCTATATGTTCATCTAAATTATATTTTTCCATGTACCTTGCAGCTATAACTTGACTTAAAGTATTACATTGAAGGTCAGCACCTTGTTTTATCATAATATATTTTTGAAGTATTTCTTTATCTGCTACAATCCAGCCAAGTCTTAGACCAGGACAGAATGTTTTTGAGAAAGTACCAAGGTTTACAACATATCCTTTTTCATCAAAAGATTTAATTGGTGGTAATTTTTCATTGTCATATCTTAACTCACCATATGGACTATCTTCAATTACAGGTATTTCATAGTTTCCTGAAATTTCAGCTAAACGTTTTCTTCTTTCTAATGACATAGTTATTCCACTAGGATTTTGGAAATCAGGAATAGTATATATCATTTTTACATTATCATTTTCTTTTAATGCTTTTTCAAGTTCGCTTATAATCATGCCGTTTTCATCCATAGGTATTTCTATGAATTTAGGACCATAAGCTTTAAAAGCGTTTAAAGCACCAAGGTAACTTGGACTTTCGCAAAGAATTACATCCCCTTCATTTATGAAAAGCTTTGCAGAAAATTCTAAACCTTGTTGAGAACCATTAGTAATCATTATGTTAGAAATATCGCATTTTATTCCAGCTGGAGCTAATCTTTGTTCCACAATTATTTTTCTAAGTGGATTAAAACCTTCAGTAGTAGCATATTGAAGAGCAAAAGCACCTTCATTTGTTAAAACATCCTTTGCAACTTCTGCTAGTTTTTCTTTTGGAAATAATTCTGGAGCAGGTAATCCACCAGCAAATGAAATTATTTCTGGTTCTGCAGTTAATTTTAAAAGCTCTCTAATTTCAGAAGCTTTTATGTTAGACATTCTTTCAGCAAATTTTATATTCATGATTTGCACCCCCATAAAAAGTAAAAAAATTTAACATACCCCAACAATATGAAAATTAGCAAAATTCTAAAAATTCACATTAACTTAATTATACAGTAAATATAAAATTTTTCAATAATACAATAAAAATTAAATATTCAAAAAATAAATTTTGTTGTATAAAATGTAAAAAGGATTATTAATTGAAAATAAATATTATGGCTAGCATTAAAAAACTTTAATTATATATAGAAATTATATATAATATAATGGTTATAGTCTTATTCAAAAATATATTTATTAATGTAATTTTATTTTGAATATGATTTAAATAAATTGATTATAATTTCACAAAGGAGAATGATTAGATGAAAAATAAATTAAAATATTTTATAGAAACTTGGGGTTGTCAATTGAACTTAGATAGTAGGAAATAGAAACCCACTAAAATAGCGGGTTAAGAGTTATAAATAAATTTACTTTCTAATCCATTTTTAAATTTTATACTTAAAATCTTTTTATCTTTAACAATTATTGTATCAATTATTGTATTTGCAAATTCTTTAAGGTTTTCTCTACCAGCATCAATTACTAAGTTTTTATAATTTATATCTTCATTTTTAGTCATGTTAGATATTCGATTTGTTAATAGTGCCATATCAGCTAATAAAATAAAGTTTAATTCATCAGATGGAATAATATTCTTTTTTAATTCGGATAGCTTAGAATTGATTTCAGATAGCTTAGAATTGATTTTATTCTTTTTTATTAGATAGTCTTTTTCAGACATAGCTTCATCATCAAATAAATATAAATCTTCCAATCTTTCTAAAGCTCTTTCAAATTTATTCTTTTCTTTTTTCAAATTGTCTAATTCAAAACTATTATTATTGTTTTCACTATCAGTATCATTTACTTTTTTAAATTTATTGGAAGGAGAGAAGCATACAGCATTGTAGATATCTTCAATATTTTCGATTCCAACTACATCTTTAAATGGCAATCCAGTTAGAAGTGATGACTCTAATTTAGTTATAGTTGGTTTTCTTAATGTTTTATAAACAGTAATTAAATTAGATATATAATTAAAAGTAAAACTTCCTATAATATTTTCATTAACTGTTTTTTGATTGCAGCCTAAATGATTATATCTACCACTACACCAATAGAAGGATGGTATAAAACCATCTTGATTAGGCTTGTCCTGTTTTGAATAAAAAGAATGATGACATTCACCACATTCTAATAATCCAGCGAAAACATGAACTTTAACATTTCCTCTAAATCTAGCATTATTTCTTTGTGCATTAACATCCATAATATCGTTACATTTTTGCCAAAGCTCTTTGTCAATAATGCCTTCGTGATTATCTTCTAAAACTATCCATTCATTTTCTTTTTTCTTTTTACCATGGGCAGATTCACGATAATTATATCTATAAGTACCTATGTAAAAAGGGTTTCTAATTATATCAGATATTGTTTTTGTGGTCCATTCACCATTTTTCTTAGTTTTAATTCTATTTGAATTTAATAAATTTCTTACGGCAGAAGTTGATTCAGTATCTTTATAATTATTAAATATATATTTAACTGTAAGAGTTTCTTCTAGATCAGGAACAGGGAATTTAATTTCTTTATTCCACTTATAACCTAGAGGAACAGGAGCACCATTCCATAATCCTTTACTGGCTCTATCAAGCATAACAGATGTAACTCTTTCACCAGTTAATTTTCTTTCAAGTTCAGCAAAGACTAAAATTATTTTAAGCATTGCTTCACCCATGGCAGAAGATGTGTCAAATTGTTCATTTTTACTTACAAAAGTACAATTATATTTTTTTAGTTCCTCATACATATCACAAAAATCTAATAAATTACGAGATATTCTATCAATCTTCCATACAAGAAGATGAGAGAATTCACCATTTCTAATTTTAGTCATCATTTCTTGGTATTTAGGTCTATCCGTATTTTTAGCAGAATATCCAGCATCCTCAAATATTTCATAATCCTTAGAACCAAGTACATATTCAGAGTAATTAATTAAATCCTTTTGTTGTAGTGGCAAAGAATCCTTATCAATTTGATGATGTGTAGAAACTCTAACGTATATTGCTATTTTATTTTTCATAATAAATTCATTCCCTTCAAAACTGTTAAATAAGAAGAAAATGTGATAAAATACAAGTTGCTTACACAGGTATTAATATCACATTTTGGTTGTTATTAATATCAAGAGGATTGATGTATTTAGAAGTGCATCAATCCTTTATTTTTTTGAGTGCATTGATAAAAACACTACTTTATTTAATAACTAGATAGCTAGTTACTCAAGATTTAATGATTTAAAATCAATATCTAGATCATTATAAATATTAACTTTTATCTTATCATCAAAGGTATATTGTTTAGGTTCTCCAAAACGTTGACCATTAAAAGAAAAAATAGATACTACTTTTTCCATTGGATTCACTATCCAATATTCTTTTACACCATATTTTTCATATAAAAATAATTTTTTAACATAATCATGACTAGCATTGCTAGGAGAAACTATTTCAATAATCATATCTGGTGTACCAGTGCAGCCTTTATCAGTTAATTTATTTTTATCACATATAACTGAAATATCAGGTTGAACAACATTTTTACTGCTATTTTCAATTTCACCTTCATTTACAAGAACTACATCAAAAGGAGCAGTATAAACTTTGCATGGTCCATTATTAGATTTAATATAATTTCTTATTTCTGATGAAATTTCCATAATTAAATCCTGATGTATTCTACTAGGGGCAGGATGATTAAATACTTGACCATCTAGTATTTCAAAAACATCACCTTCAGGAGTTTTTAAATAATCCTCATAAGTGTAAACTTGATTCTTATTTAATTCCATATAGTCACATCCTTTTATTTTTCTTTCTTCTGAAATATTCTAGACAAATAACACCTTTGTTATTACAGTCTATTAGATGTTTTATATATATAATTCCTCAGATGTAAAATAAGAGGAATTATATTTATCAGCAGTTATTGGCATTTCATTAGTATATTTTTTTCTCATTATAAAATCCCCCATTTATCCATAGTTTTTTAATTTTTAAGCATGTTCTTTATCAGATTTATCATTTGGTTTGAAATTTAATATTTTATCTCGAGTGTCTAATTGCTCAGGTTTCTTTCCAAGTACTTTAATTTCATGTTCTCTTTCAGCTTCAGCAATTCGTTCTTCAATACTCTTTTCATTATTAGATGCATCTTCATATTCACAAGCACAATCTTCATTATTAGAAGATGTGAAGTTTTCTAAAAATTCAACCAAGGCACGACGTTTAGATATATCTAGTTTTACATATTGTGAGAAAAAATTATATTCTGCATCATTAAAGTTATACTTTTCTGCAAGGCGTTTAAGTTCGTCATCTGGAGTTTGAACAAATATATGATTGCCGTTACCAGTTCTAAGCCATTCTTCATCAACATTAAATTCTCTACAAATATCAGATATAACTCTATCAGTCAATTTAATTCTTCCAACTTCAATATTTGCAATGTTAGAACGAGATATTCCAATATTTTTGGAAAAGTCTTCTTGATTTAGTTTTAAAATATCTTTTCTTAAATGTTTTATACGTTCAAAGGTTTCCAACTCTAAAGACCTCCTTTCTATAAAGAAATAATAGCATTAGCTAAAATGTTTGTCAAACACAAAAATAAAAAAGAAAAGTATTGACAAGCACAAAATATAGAATTATAATGTTTTTAACAAACAAAATACAAATGATTTTGTAGAGGAGGAGTTGTTATGACAGAAATTTTGAAAAATAAAGAAAATGATGAGCTAGTTGAAAGACTACTAACTATATTTAGAAAAGAAAAACCAAGTAAGGAAGAAATGCTATTAACAGCAGGAATTGCATTTATGGCAGGTATGGAAAAAGGTAAGAACATCAGAGGATAAAGTTTATCAAATATATAAAAGCGAACACTTCTCGATAGGTCGGTGAAATCGTAATGATGTAGATAATAGCTTGAAAATGAGGGTAGCAACCTTTGGAAGAATGAATAAGCAGTTAAAAAATAATGGGGGATTAATAAATGAGCAAAGAAAGTGAAAGTTCATTAACTGCTCTTGAAATGGAGGGTCAAGAGCAGTTAATAAAAGAAATAGTAGATAAGAGAATGAAAAAACATACAAGAGTTCAAATGTGGTTAGCTATAGCACAATTATTCATTATTATAATTTATTTTCTTAGAACATGTGAGGTAGAGATATATGGTAATAGATTGATTGAACACTTAATTAATATTGATGGAACCTTAGATAGACTTGATGCAATTTTAAAAAGCATCTTATAGAAAAACCCAGTTATTCTTTATCTTTATAAAAAGAAATTTTCATATAGGAAGGTGTAATAAATTATGATTATAAATTGGGGAACTGTAGCAATAAGCGTAATAGTATCAGCAATTATAACTGAGTCAATTATGATTGTTGAGGTGCGAATGATAAATAAATATATTAAACAATTTAGAACAGCAATTTCAGAAAAGTGTCAAGCTGTAATTGATAAAAAATAGAGCTGTCTAAAAAGAATCATAGGAGGGATAAAAAATGAACGGTGTAGACATAGGAACTGGAATTATAAGTATTATCTTATCGATAATATCATGCAAAATAATTATAGCTTTTAATAGAAATACAATATTATATAAACTGTCTCTAATGGCTATAATTATGAACACTTCGCTTATAGCATGTGCAACAGAATCACAGGTTTTAGATTTTGTTGCACATAAGAATTAGTTAATACAAATTTCGGTAAATGATTTACCTAAAGGGGTTAATTGAATAAATCCTTTCTCAATAGAAGGAACATTTAGGTTTGCAATTGGGAGACCGTCAACAGTTTCGTAAATATAGCAACTATTAGCGGTAAGTGTTTCATTGGTTAGTTTAGCTTTATCGCAAAGTGTTTTTAGTTCAGTAAAAACAGGGTGTGATAAAAATTTATCATAAAGTGTATCATTAATCTGCCTAGTAAAATCAATATCTATAAGAGATAGTCTAAATAAATTTGTAATGGATACAGAACATGCATCAACATCATTGAAATATTTATTATTATCAAGAAATACGTATTTTTTATAATAAACACTTTCAATGTGGTCATCAGATTGCACAAAGTAATTAACAACAGGACATGATTTCTTTGAAAAAATTAATTTAAGATTAATTGCATCCAAAGGAGATAATTGTTTAATAATTTCAACAAAAGCAGGATGAACAAAATCTTTTTTATCAGAGTTCATGGAGCTAGCAATTAAATTTGAATATAGTTCACGAAGCTCATTATTATCCATGCAATAAGACATAGCTTGTATAGCTGGAATTGCAATATGTGGTTCAGGTGGAACTATTTTTTTAGGGTCAATATCTTTAAATTTTGAAGTAACTAAGTCTAATGTAGCATCTTCAATTAGTTTTTGTTTTGCTATCCAAAGACGTATCTTGTATAAAGCGGCATTGGCACTTTCAGGAATAAGTTTAAGTAGTTCACCAATTTCTTGTGTAGCTGGTTTTAAAGCATCATTGTAGAATTCAGGGAAAACATCAAGGATAGCTTTAGAATTGTTAACAGAATCATTGTCAGTAGTATTCATATAAATCAAACCTTTCATATAAAAGTTATTTCAGCTCTGCAAAGCTGATAATTACATTATATGTGGAAAAATGTAGAAAATCAAAATATTGCGAATTTGAATATGGAAAGTAGGGGTTAAGATGGAAGAATTAACACTATATGTTACTACAGAAAAAAGAGAAGAAGTAATAGATAAGTTAATACAATTTGTAATAGATGAATTTGAGGGAGTAGAAGTCACAGCTATATTTACTAGGAGACTATTTCAAGAGGCTATCAGTAGAGTAGAGGAACTAAGTTTAGAAACATCATTAAAAAGTTTAATTAAATAGATATTTACGAAAAGGGGATGTAAAAGTGGTAAACAATTTTTTAAAACAATTAAGAGCTGTTACCACAAAAGAAGAGTTTAAAGAAATACTTAAGATTGCAGAACAAGATATCAAATTTAATAGAGTTGGATTTAATAGACTTACAAATCAAGATAATTTTATAAATATATGCAAAATGTCAGAAAGGCTAATTAGAAATTAAATAAAAGTAATTTTAAAAAAGAGGTATAGAAATGAATGAAGGAATACCCACTGTAGAAGTGGCTAGTGATTTAGAACGAATAAATACAACAATAAAGATATTAGAAGCAGCAATAGAAAAAGACACAAGGGATATAGATAGAGAAATACACACACAAGCATTGAAAAATTTAAAATTTCAAAGAAAGACTTTATTGGAAGAGGAAAAACGTCATGGATAAAGATAAAAAACAAAATGTTGCTCTTGAAAAGAATCAAGAGCAACTGAATCAAAAGAAAGAATACATTATAAAACACTTAGATGATTTGAAATCAGATTGTAAAGAATTTGAGATGATAGAAACTTGTGATAAGGATGTACAAATTTTAGAGATGACAATAGAAATATTAAAAAATGTAGATAAAAATCAATTTAAATAGGGTGGTGGACATTATTAATACTGATAATACTATGAGTGATGCAGTTAAGGAAAGATGGGAGAAACTTAACAAGATAGGTATATACAACATGAAACAGCTAAAGGACTATTTAGAAAATAATTACTTAGATATAGGGGTATTTACTAGCCCATACAAAGAAAATATGAATAAAGTTAATGATGATGCTAAGGTATAAAGAAAATATGAATACGGTTAAAAGTGTACAAGCATTAAATATAATTTCCATAATGGAATTTATTTACAAAACTAAAAGACCTTTAATAATGTGTTGAAGCACAAAATTAAAGGTCTTAAAAAAACCAAAACGATATTCACAGTAAAAACATTATATCATTTTGGTTTAAAAAGTGCAATTGGAAATAAAAAAATCATAGTCCTTCTAGGGCTTGTATGGGGTATT
>NZ_CCAT010000071.1 GCF_000612845.1 Clostridium ihumii AP5 | reverse complement strand
TTTATGATAATTTGCTAAGCAAATTAGTTAAAACATATAAGAAACTAGTTTTTTATATTTCTATTTTTAGATATTAAAAGCGAAGTGATTAATATCAACCATCATTGTTAATTGTTAATTGGTTCCAAACATGATAATAGAATAAACTGTAAGATTAGTACTATAATTTGAGAAATACATTACTTTAAATTTGAACTTGGAACCCTATATATTGAACCTAAATTTTGTATATGTTATAGTTTCCATGTGAATTTTTAAATTTTACATTCTATAATCATTTATATGTGTATAATTAAAAGTATAAGTTTCAAAAATATAATTACAAATATAATATTTTTATATAGAATTACAAGCTAATTTTTTAGTTTGTGCAATTATTAATCGATACTACTAAATTTATATTTAATGAATAAATTTTTGTTTACAACTAATTGAAAAGTACAAAAATAAGTTTAAATTATAAATTTTTCTCTATAGAAAGGAGTTTTATTTTGAAACACGACGTTATTGTTATTGGCGGAGGTGCCTCTGGAATTATATCCTCTATAATTGGCAAAGATTTAGGTCTTGATATTGCCATATTAGAAGGTACCGATAGAATAGGTAAAAAAATACTTACTACTGGAAATGGTAGATGTAATATAACAAATGAAAATGTATCTTGTGATAGATATCATAGTGACAATCATAATTTTTATTGTGATGCACTAAAAAAATTCACTTTAGAAGATACTGTGAATTTTTTTAAATCTATAGGATTATATCTAACATCTCTTGAAAATAATAAAATGTATCCCCTTTCTCTTCAAGCTTCTTCTGTTGTAGATATATTTAGACTTGCACTAGATGAAAGATCAGTTCCTTTATATACAAATTGTAAAGTAAAAAAAATATCTAAATCAAAAGACTTTAATATACTATGTGAAAATGGTGAATCATTTTCTTGTAATAAGTTAATTATTTGTACTGGTGGCAAAAGCTATCCCAAAACTGGTTCAGATGGTTCTGGATTTAGTTTAGTTAAATCTTTAGGTCATAAAATAGTCAATCCTATACCATCTATTGTTCAAATTAAACTTTTATATAATAAATTGAAGGCCATATCTGGTGTGAAATTTGATGGCTTTGTTGATATATATGTAAATAATAAACTTGAAAAACACGAATTTGGTGAGATTTTATTTACTGACTATGGTATATCTGGTCCACCAATACTTCAATTAAGTAGAATTGCTTCTTATGCAACTTCTAAACATCAGCCTGTATATATTAATGTTGATCTTCTTTATAAGTTTTCTAAAGACGAGTTAAGTGATTTTCTTGAAAATCACTTTGCACTTAATTCTTATAGGTCATTAAGTGATTCTTTAATTGGAATAATCAATAAAAAATTCATTCCTATAATTTTAAAAGAATGTGGTATTGACGACATACATAAGCCTTGTTGGAGCTTAGAGTGGCAAGAAAAAGAAAATTTAATATCTCTTCTTAAAGGCTGGAAGTTTGAAGTTACTGGTGTGAATTCTTTTGATAATGCCCAGGTAACTGCTGGTGGAATTGATACTACAGATATTGATCCATCTACACTTGAATCTAAAATTATTAAAGGTTTATTCTTTGCAGGTGAAGTTTTAGATGTTGATGGAGATTGTGGTGGTTTTAATCTGCAATGGGCTTGGTCTTCTGGTGCTACTGTAGCATATAGTATTATAAATTCTTAATGTATTAATTTATAAATTTTAAGGCTCTATCTTAAGTGTTAAGATAGAGCCTATACTTATACATTCTACTATTTATTTAATGCCTCTAGTAGTCCATTTAAATCTAATCCATGTACGTTAGCTGCATCTTCTAGTGTTTCTGCTTGTGCTGATGGACATCCTACACAACCCATTCCAAAACTCATTAATATTTCTATGCTTTCTGGATAATTTTTTACTATTTCTCCAACTTTCATATCTTTAGTTATTTTCATATATAACACCTCATTCATTAAATTTAATCTTAGTTTATTTTTCTCCTGTAGTTTTTATTTATACACATATTATATATTATTTTTTATTTATAATACGTAATATATGTTACGTATTTGAATTTTAAATAGACTATTTTTATTTATTTATATATTTACTATATATATGCAAAACTGCTATATAACCGTTATTTAGGCCATATAGCAGTCTCTATTTATATATTATAAATCATTTATCATCATTGTTTGATCTCTTTTTGGTCCTACAGAAACTATTGCTATTTTTACACCTGTAAATTCTTCAATTTTCTTTAAGTAAATTTTTGCATTTTCAGGTAATTCATCATAACTTCTAGCAGCTGCAACACTATCATCCCAACCATCAAACTCTTCATATATTGGTTCACATCTAGCTAAATCTTCTAAACTTGCAGGGAAATAATCTATAACTTTATCTTCAAGTTTATATCCAACACATACTTTTAATTTTTCAAGTCCAGCTAATGTATCTATTTTAGTTACACTAAAGCTTGTTAATCCTGAAACTCTTGCTGCTGTTTTTAATATTACAAGATCTAACCAACCACATCTTCTGCTTCTTCCAGTTGTAACTCCATATTCATGTCCTTTTTCTCTTATCCATTCTCCAACTTCATCATTTAATTCTGTTGGGAATGGTCCTTTTCCAACTCTTGTAGTATATGCCTTTACAACTCCAACTGCACTATCAAGCATTGTTGGTCCTATTCCTGTTCCTGTACATAATCCACCAGCAATTGTGTTTGATGATGTTACATATGGATATGAACCAAAATCTATATCTAATAAAGTTCCTTGAGCTCCCTCAAATAAAACTTTCTTATTTTCCTTTATTGAATCAAATATTTTAACAGATGTATCAAATACAAATGGTTTTATTCTCTTTCCATATTCAACATATTTTTCATAAATATCTTCTAAATTAAGAGCTGTTCCATTGTATACTTTTGTTATTATGTCATTCTTATCTTTTAAATACTCAGTAAGCTTTTCTCTTAAAACTTCTGGTTTTATTAAATCACAAACTCTAATTCCACATCTTTCAAATTTATCAGTATAACAAGGACCTATTCCTTTACGTGTAGTTCCTATATCATTTTTACCCCTAGCTTCTTCCTTTAAAGCGTCTAATATTTTATGATATGGCATTATAACTTGTGCTCTATCACTTATCATTAATCTTTCTTTAGTTATATCTTCACCTAAATTTTCCAAGTATTCAATTTCAGTAAATAATGCCTCTGGATCAACAACAACTCCATTAGCTATTATATTTAATTTATCTTTGTATAATATTCCTGAAGGAATTAAATGAAGCTTATATTGCTTATCCCCTACTTCAACAGTGTGTCCTGCGTTATTTCCGCCTTGAAATCTAACAACAACATCTGCCTTTTCTGCAAGGTAGTCTGTCATTTTTCCTTTACCTTCGTCTCCCCATTGGGCTCCTAAAACTACAAATGATGACATCTTAATTCCTCTCTTTCGTTTCCTATATTTTTATGAATTTTAATTTATCATAAATATTTTTAACTAAAAACTTTTATAAAAGCTTAAATTAAATTTAAGATTTTTTCCACCGTAATATATTATCAAATGAATTTATTATGGTCAATATTAATTACGAATATTTAACATTCATTTTACTATAAATTTCGCTTGTTATTTTTACTTATAAAACTTTTATATACACTCAAATTATCTAAACTCCAAACTCTTTCTGAAAAAGTACCATAATCAATATCTTTTATTGCCTTATTCATATCATATAATCTTGCATCAATTATATCTAAATGATGTAATAATTCCGCTTCAGGAATCATTGGTTTTTTAGGACTTCCATACTCTGGTTCGTAATGATGAGCTAATATCATATGTTCCAGTAATACTACAACTTCCCTATCTGCCCCAACCTCTCTTCCAGCTGTTTCTATTAGATTAATTCCTAATGTTATATGTCCCAGTAATTGTCCTTCCATAGTATATTCTGATACAATGCCTAATTCACTAGAATTCATTTCATATATTTTTGCAATATCGTGTAAAATAACACCAGCATAAACTAAATCAGAATTAAGATTTTCATATATTTCTAATAACTTTTCTCCTGATCTTAACATTGTAGTTATATGATATAAAAGTCCACCTTTAACTGAATGATGATTAGATTTTGCTGCTGGATAATTCATTAATTTATCTTCACAACTTAAAATTATATTTTCTGTAATTTTTCTTATATCATCATTTTCTATCTTACATATATAATCTAAAACTTTTTCATACATATCATCTGATTTATATGGTGCTGTTGGAACAAAATCATCTATATTAACATTATCCTCTTCTGTTATCTTTCTTATTCTATCTATTTTAAACTGTAGTTTTCCTCTATATTCATTTATAGAGCCTTTTACTTTTACTAACATATTTTCTTTAAACATTGATTCAATTTCTTTTGATACTTCCCACAGTTTTGAATTAATTGTTCCAGTTGAATCTGCTAAAATTATATCTAAATATTTATTTGTACTGCTATTATTAGTTATTTTACATTCTATAGATTTTATTAAATAGTAATTTTCAACCTTATCACTTTTTTTTAATTCTGATATTCTTTTTACTAAAAAATCTCCATTTTTCTTACACTCCATACCTGTTACTCCTTAAAATTATTATTCTATGTATAGATAGTAAAATTTATAAACTATAAATTCTTTTACCATAAAAAAACTTATTTATATTAATCTATAATATTATTTCTAATATTATTATAGTACATTTTATATTGTATTATAGAACTGAATTAAAATATTTTTTATATTTTTAGGCATATTGAAGTATAAATATTATATTTCAATATGCCTATCCATATATTTCCTGGGTTATATTTTATTCTTGATGTATTACATCTAAAGACCCAAATTTACTATATTGTCCTAACCATGCCAGTTTTACTGTTCCAACTGGACCATTTCTCTGTTTTGCTATTATACATTCTGCTATATTTTTATCTTCTGTTTCTTTATCATAATATTCATCTCTATATAAAAACATAACAAGGTCAGCATCCTGCTCAATAGATCCAGATTCTCTTAAGTCTGAAAGCATTGGTCTATGGTCAGCACGTTGTTCTGGTGCACGTGATAACTGTGATAAAGCTATTACTGGACATTTCATTTCTTTTGCAATAGCTTTTATACTTCTTGATATTTCTGCAACTTCCTGTTGTCTATTATCTCCACTTCCGCCACTTCCACTCATAAGTTGTAAGTAGTCTATAAGTATCATATCTATTCCATGTTCCATCTTTAATCTTCTACATTTTGATCTCATTTCCACTATAGATATACCAGCTGTATCATCTATAAATATTTTAGCATCAGCTAAAGGTCCAGATGCTCTTGCAATGTTCTCCCAATCTTTTTCATCAAGATTTCCTGTTCTTAGCTTTAGCATATCAACATTAGCTTCTGCACATAAAAGTTTGTATGCTAATTGCTCCTTACTCATTTCTAGTGAAAATATGGCTACACTTTTTCCAGACCTTAATGCTGCATATTGTGCTAAATTAAGTGCAAATGTTGTTTTTCCCATTGATGGTCTAGCTGCTATAAGCACCATGTCTCCACTTTGAAATCCAGAAGTTTTATCATCTAAGTCTCTAAACCCAGAAGGTACTCCAGTAGTTTCACCCTTATTATTATAAATTCTTTCTATTTCCTCAAAGCCTCTTTCAAGCACTACGCTCATTGCCTCAAAGTCGCTTGTATTTTTTTCTTCTGAAATACTAAATACTGACTTTTCAGCAAAGTCTACAACACCATCAACATCATTTTGTTTGTTATAACTTGTTTCTATTATATTTGTAGCACTTCTAATTAACTTTCTTAATGTAGCTTTGTCATTTACAATTTTAATATATGAGTTTAGATTAGCTGTTGTAGGAACAGATGTACTAATCTCAGTTATGTATGATATTCCACCAGCTTCATCTAACTTCTCTGTTGATCTTAAGTGTTCTATTAAAGTTATCATATCTACTGGAATGTCTTTTTGATATAATTCTCTAATTGCCTTAAATATGACTTTATGATTATCCCTATAAAAATCTTCACCCTCAAGCTCTTCTGCTGCTGCAGATATTGCAGCTTTATCTATAAGCATTGATCCTAAAACAGATTGCTCAGCTTCTATATTATGAGGCATACTTCTAAGTGGTGCTTCCATCACATTTCCTCCTTGTCATAATAAATTTTCTATATTTCATTATACCATTTTATATTTGCCTTATTAAATAATTATAACCCTGCTAATAAAAAATAAGCAGGGTTATTTATTAAAATACTATTTTTAATAATTCTTCTATTGTATCTACTGATTTTACTTCTATATCCTTTAAACCTTTTGGAACTTCATTTATATTATCTTTAGGTACTACTACAGTTTTTATACCTTTTCTTCTCGCACCATAAATTTTTTCAAAAATTCCTCCAACAGGCTTTACACTTCCTCTTAAAGATATTTCTCCTGTTATTGCTATATCTTGTCTTAAAGGCTTATCTAAAATTGCACTAATTATGCATACAGTTATAGCTGCACCAGCAGAAGGACCATCTATATTTCCCCCACCAACTACATTTACATGTATATCATAATCTTTTATATCTTTATTTGTAACTTTCCTTATTACAGATGCAGCATTGAAAACAGAATCCTTTGCCATAGATCCAGCTGTTTCATTAAATCTCATAGTTCCATGACCCTTTTCTTTTGCCTCAAATACTGCTGCCTCTATCTCAAGTGTTGAACCTAAATATCCAGCTACTCCTAAGCCAAAAATTTGACCAACTTTTTTATCCTCTGTACATTTTAAAATTTCATAAGGTTTTAATCTACTAATAGAAATTACCTCTTCTAAAGCCTTCATTTTTATTATATTTTTGTCTTTATCTTCTGAGTTATAAAGTGTATATCCATAAACATCAGCTAAAATATTTACAGCTTTTCTTCCTTCAATAGTGTATCTACTTATTTCCTTAGCTACACCATCTTCTAATTCTACTTCTAATTTTTCTGCAGCATTCACTACAATATTTTCTATATCTTTTGATGATAATGGTTCAAAATAAACTTCTGTACATCTTGATCTTAGTGCTGGATTTATTTCACTTGGATCTTTAGTTGTTGCTCCAATTAAAACAAAGTCAGCTGGTGCTCCATTATCAAATAAATATTTTATATACTTAGGTGTTTGGTCATCATCTGGATCATAATATGATGATGAAAATTCAACCCTCTTATCTTCTAAAACCTTTAAAAGTTTATTTTGTAATATAGAATCTAATTCTCCTATTTCATCAATAAAGAGTACTCCCCCATGAGCCTCTGTAACTAATCCTGGCTTTGGTTCTGGTATTCCAGTTTCAGCTAAATCTCTTTTGCTTCCTTGATATATAGGATCATGTACTGAACCTAATAATGGATTTGCAATCTCCCTTGGGTCCCATCTAAGTGTTGTACCATCAACTTCAACAAACTTTGCCTTATCATCATAAGGTGTGTATTTTAGTTTTTTTGCTTCCTCTAAAGCAAGTCTTGCAGCAGTAGTTTTACCTACTCCCGGTGGACCATAAAGTATAATATGTTGAGGATATGGACATGCCATTTTAGATATTAATGATTTTATAGCTCTATCTTGTCCTACAATTTCTGAAAAACTTGAAGGTCTTAACATAGACATAATACTCTTTGTTAATTTCTTAGAGTCTAAAACTTCTAATTCTGCATATCTTTTTAAAGTTTTTGCATTTTCAGGACCTTTTTGTTTTTTTATTATTGAAAGACGTATTTCATCCATGTATTTATCTTGTTTGTCTACAAGATACTCTTCAACATCTTTTTCTATTTTGTTTTGTATGTATCTTTTAGCAACTACATCTGCTAACAAGTTGCCTGTTTCATTTAATACTTCTTCTTTATTTGCCTCAGTAGGAACTATGCTTATGCCTTTACCATTACTTATAATTTTATTTATTGCATATAATCGACTATAAGAATCTTTACTTTCTATATGATTTTTTAATTTAAATTTCACGATTCTAGCTCTTATAGTTCCTTCATCAATTACTTTATACATAAGTTCATAAAGCATGTCCACTTGTACTTCAAAAGGTAATAGTTCATCTAGTATTTCATTTTCTAAATTATTAATTGATAATGTATTCAAATTTAAAATCCGCTTTGATAACTTTTTAGCCATAAAAGCTATCAAAGCGTTTCCTCCCCTCAGTTTTTAAAATAAGGTTCTTATTTTTCACTAATAACAACTTTTATTCTAGTTGATACTTCTGGGTATACTTTTACTTCTATATCAAAAGCGCCCATTGTTTTTATAGTATCTGTAACTATTTTTTTCTTATCTATTTTCACATTATATTGTTTTTCTAATGCTACTGATATATCTTTGCTTGTTATAGCTCCAAATAATCTACCATTGTCTCCGCTCTTAGCTATTATTTTAACTTCTTTATCTTTTAAGTCTGCTGCTAACTTTTGTGCAGCTTCCATTTCCTCTAGTTTTTTCTTTCTTTCAGCTTCATTTTTCTTATTTAATATGTGCATATTTACATCATTAGCTTCCTCAGCTAATTTTTTTGGAAATAAAAAGTTTCTTGCATATCCATCGGATGCGTTTATAACCTCTCCTTTTTTACCTACATTTTTAACATCTTTTAATAAAATAACTTTCATTATTTGTCACCTTCCCTTAAGTATTTATCTATACATTCATTTAACATTTTTTCAGCTTCATCTAATGTAACATCTTTTATTTTTGCTCCAGCCATTGTTAAATGTCCACCTCCACCAAGTGACTCAAGGATGACTTGCACATTTACATCTCCAAGTGATCTTCCACTTATATATGCATCTACTCCCATTTTAACAATAACAAAGGATGCTTGAATACCTGTAATATTTAGCAATTCATCCGCTACTTGTGCACTTAATACATTATATTCTATATTCGGTGGACAAACAGCTATAGCAATTCCATTTTTTACATTAGCTTTTCTCATTACTTCTGTTTTAGATATATAAGTATCTAAATCTTCTCTAAATATTTTTTTTACTTCTGTAGTATCTGCACCAGACCTTCTTAGAAATGCAGCTGCTTCAAAAGTTCTTACTCCAGTTTTAAAATTAAAATTCTTTGTATCTAGGCATATTCCTGCTAAAAGCCCTATGGCTTCCATTGGTTTTAAATTTGGCCTTTCTGACATATATTGAATTAGTTCTGTGACTAACTCAGATGTTGATGATGCATATGTTTCTATATAGCTAAGTAATGTATTTTGTATATAATCCTTAGCTTTTCTATGATGATCTATAATTACTCTTCTTTCGAATGCATTTACTACGTCCATAGATAATACATGACTTTCATTATGAACATCTACAAGAATTAAAATGCTCTTTTCTTCTTTCATTGATATACATCTTTCAGTGGATATAAATACATTATCGTATTCTCCATCTGCATTTAAACCCTGTATAAATTGATTAACTGAATTATTTTTTGCATCTATAACTATATATGTTTCTTGTTTTATATTTTTAAGTGTACTATATAATCCTACAGCTGCACCAACACAATCTATATCAGAATTTTTGTGTCCAATAATAAATACATTACTACTTTCATTAACAAGTTCTAATAGTGCATGACCTATAACTCTTGCTCTTACTTTAGTTCTCTTTTCTATCTCTTTTGTTTTTCCACCATAAAAAGATAGCTTTTCAAAACTTTTTACAACAGCCTGATCTCCACCTCTTCCAAGTGCTAAATCTTTTGCATTTTCTGCAAAATCCTCATTTTGAGCTGGGGTTTCTCCACCTCTTCCAACACCAATACTTAATGTTACTGCCATCTTATTTCCTGTGTTAATTTCCCTTACAATGTCTAATATATCAAATTTCTTTTCCATTTCATTTTCAATATATTTATCTTGTACAGTAACTACATATTTATTAGATTGGTATCTTCTAATCATTCCTTGCATACTTTGTGCATAACATTTTATACTTCTTTCTATATCTGCTCTAAGTTGTGGAACATTGTCTTCCTCTGTTGTCTTTATTACTTCCTCTAAATTATCAACCTCTATAAGAATTATGCTTTCCTTATTTTCATTTATTTCTTTTAATAAATGAACTTTCTCTGTTATATTATAAAAATAAAGTAATATTATTTTTTCCTCATCACTCATTGCTTCATTATCTATTGTGTTTATATAAATATCATAATATTCATTGCCAACTTCAACTGAATTATAGCTATCTTTTTTTCCTTCTAATACATGTTTTATATTAAAAACTTTTATAAAATTTTTAATATCATCTCCCAATATCTTCTTTCCATCTAGTTTTGATGATAAATTTTGATTATACCAAAGTATATTTCCTTTTCCACTAACCATTATCATTGGAAATGGTAAATTGGACAATGTATTTGTTGTTGCTATATCCATTTTTGATGAAACATTATCCATAAACTCTGTAAGTTCTGAACTTTTCTTCTTTATATTTATAATATTATATACACTTATTCCAGCATAAATAATTAGTGATATTAGTCCTGTGAAATAATGTTTAAAAATAAACAGCACTAAAATTAAAATTGATATTATCACCATATAAAACTTATTATTTTTCATAAAGTAATTATCTTTTTCCTTCATATCAAGCTCCTTTATTTTTTAAATATTCTATGAGGATCTAATTTTCTAAAATCAAATATCATTTCCACTAATCCAAGAAATGCATATAAATTTCCTAATCCCATAAAATAAGTTACCACTAAAACTATAATGGTTGCTATTTTTGAAAGATGTGTTTTTTTTCTTAATACATAACTTATTGTAGCCATTCCATTTAATAAAAATATAACAACTACAAGTCCAGTAGTTATTGTTATAATATATTTTATGTCTGCTATCTCTTTAGATTTAATAATAATTGATATAGCTAAAATGGCTATTAAAAAAGCCCCTATTAAATTACTTACATAAAAATTACTAAAATGAAGCACATTTATATCCTTCATTTTTAAACTTTTTAATATTTTATTACTAATAATTAGTATTAAGTATGATGATATAAATGTAGTCATAATCAATACAACAGGAATATAACCAACTATCATTTCTTTACTTGTTACCGTAGCTATTATATCACTCATATCTGTTGAAAAATTTGCTGCTATATATTCCAAGTTTTGTCTTGTATATACTTGAATGCTTGAGACAATTTCATTTACCAAATCAATTATAGATTTCTTATCTATAAATGTTGTATATATAATAATTGCTACTATTATGCTAAGTAATGTTAAAATACATGTAGTAATAAAAGTTCTATATGCACTTTTATTATTCTTTACACAGTATCCTACTCCAATTCCAATCAATCCATAAATTGCTGCAAATAAAACTGCTATATGTGGATTTGTTGCCAATGACAATGCAATTATTGTTATTATAATACATATATAAGTTTCACTAATATTCCTTCTTAAATATAGTATTATTATCGGTATTGGTAATATTACTGTAGCTAACGTTGGTAAAAATGAAGTTATCATTGTCAATATAACTATTATTGTAGATATTAAAATAATCTCTAATAAAGTTCTTGAATTAAACTTTTGTTCTTCCATTCTTTCCTCCATAAATTAACTTCGTTCTTTAAGATAGCCATATAACTTGCTTAAATCTCTACCATCTTTCTCTATGAAATCTTCCTCTACAATTCCTAATTTAAGTTTCTTTTTCATAGTTTCATCTACTGATAAATGAGAATAACCAAGCCTTTCTGCAAGTATATAAAGGGTTATTATTGCCCCTGAAATACACTCTAAAATAGATTCTTTTGCAACATTATTGCCTCTACTTAAAAATTTAAACAAATCAGCAATAACACATAGTAAATCTGCCTTTAGGCTTTCAATAATTTTAACATTTGACATTATATTGAAATTACTCTTTTTCATAACCCCCAACCCCTTTTTAAGCTATAAATCTATTTTAGTTTCTTTTCATAATTAATGCAACAATACATACTTTATCATGAGGAAACTACAAAAAATATGCTATTTTTTCAATTATCAAACATTTATAATAATAATTATTTTCAATTATAGCTCTTAATTCTATACATAGTATACCATAAATCAATAATATATTTCTATTTTTTTACATTTAATATTTTACATCATTACTTTCATATATATTTTTATATAAAAATAAAGCAACAACTAAAAGTTGTTGCTTTTCATATTACTATTCAGTTGTGAATGGTAATAAAGCTATGTTTCTAGCTCTCTTAATTGATACTGTAAGCATTCTTTGGTGCTTAGCACAGTTTCCAGAAATTCTTCTTGGTAATATTTTACCTCTTTCTGTAACGTACTTTCTTAATTTGTTTATATCTTTGTAATCTATGCTTGTAGCTTTATCAACACAAAATGCGCAAACTTTTCTTTTTGCTCTTTTTCTGTTTCCGCCTCTTTTACGATCCATTGACATTCTTACTCTCCTCCTTACCTTCTTAAAATGGTATGTCCTCGCTATTATCCATTGGTGTTATGTCTGATGACATAAAATCACTTCCTGAAAAATTGTTTGGAGCATAACTATCATTGTTAGCCATAGTATTTGCATTTGAAGACTTATCTCCCCATTCAAGGAAACTAACTTCTTCTGCGATTACTTCAGTAACATATCTTCTTGTGCCATCTTTAGCTTCATAAGAACGAGTTTCTATTCTTCCTGAAATTCCTATAAGCTTTCCTTTGCTCATATAATTTGCAGTACTTTCAGCTTGCTTTCCCCATACCACTACTGGTATAAAGTCTGCATCCTGTTGACCCTCTCTCTTAAATCTTCTATTAACGGCTACAGTGAATGTGGTTACAGCTGTTCCTGTTGAAGCAAATTTCAGTTCAGGATCTTTAGTTAATCTACCGATTAATACAACTTTATTCATAAAATAACACCACCTATTAGTTCTCTGTATTGATTATGATATGTCTTATAACACCATCAGTAATTCTGAATACTCTGTCTAATTCTTTAGGTAATTCAGTTTCAGATTTGAAGTTTATAAGAGTGTAGTGACCTTCGTTAACTTTTGCGATTTCGTAAGCAAGCTTTCTTCTACCCCAAACATCAACGTTTTCGATCTCTCCACCATTATTCTCTATTACACCTTTAAATTTTTCGATGTTAGCAGTTACAGCTTCCTCGTCTAATGATGGGTGTAATATAAATATAGTTTCATATGTTCTCATTAGTTTCACCTCCTCCCCTCGGACTAACGGCTGTGCTTTGCACAGCAGGGATTACATTAATGTATTTTATCACTTTAAGATCCAAAAAGCAATATAAAAAATTTACAAACCTATATATTTAATTTTATTCTTCCGAATTACTTGCTTTTTCTACTATTTTTTTTATTGAGTTTGCAAATTTATTTCTTGGAAGCATTACTATTCTTCCACATTCTAAACACTTTATTTTTACATCTGCCCCAACTCTTATAACTTTCCATTCTTTTCCGCCACAAGCATGAGTTTTTTTTGTTTCAACTACATCATTTATATCAAATTCTTTCATATGAACTCACCTCATCTAATTTTATTATTAATATATACTATACTAAACTAATAATTAAATTTTATCTACAAATATTTATTAACCATATTATTTATTTTTATACATATTTTGTTTTTATGTATAAAAATAAAGTATATAGTTTTTACTATATACTTTATTTGATGCAAACTTCACTATAAGAATTTATATCCTTTTTAAATATAGTTTTAATAGCTAACTTCTCATCAGTAATTAATATTTTAATTTTTTCAAATTCATCTTCATTTACTTTTAAACTTATTCCACAACTTTTTGTTATATATGATGGTGTTGGCATCATAACTGACTTTATTTTTTCACTTTTACAAACACTTTCAGCTTTCATTGCTTCATGAGTATTGTTAAACACTAAAATATAATATAAATCCATAGTTTTCTCCTAGTTTATAATTTTATAGTTTTATCACTTGAATTCATTAATTCTACAATAGTGTACATATTAGTTATATCTCCAACTTGAACTTTATCTTTTATTTTGTAAAAATCTAAACAAGTTCCACAACTTTGAATATTAACTCCTCTATCTTTTAATTTGTTAATACTCTCTAAAACCTCAGAGCCTTCTACAACTAGTTTTACACCTGAATTTAAGAATAATAAATCTGTTGGTATTATATCAGCTTCAGATAAAGCAAACAAATAACTTTTCATTAACGCTGTTCCTAAAGCATCATCTCCATTACCTAATTTATCAGTTCCTACAACTAAAGTAAATGTTTTTTTTGTTTCTTCACAAACCTCACAATTACATTCTTCACTTTTCTCACCTTTTGTAATATTTATGTAATAAAGTCCATCTTTTTCTTCAAAATTTGCTTCAAATCCAGCATTTTCAGCAAACTTTAACACATTGTTTTTTGCCACTTCGTTATCTACTATTGTAGTAGCACTACCTTTTTCTATTTCATCAAAATATTTTTTTGTATTTACAAGTGGTAATGGACAATTTAAACCCTTACAGTCAATTATATTATTCATTTTTAATTCCTCCCCTAAGAAACATATTTATTTATTTCAATTGTAATCATAGTTATATTATATTAATATAAACATATACGAACTACGTTTATATATGTTTATTATAACAAATTTGATTATCAAAATACTATTTATAATATGAATAGATATCCATTATATATTGGTATTGTAAATATACATTATTTTACTTATAGATTAAAATTAACATAAGTTATATAGGTTGATATTTTTTACTTATATATATTATTCTTAAGAATTAAATTTTTTAATTTTAAAATTATATGTTAAATTTTCTTAATTAATAGAATTATAAGTTAAAATTTAAAATTAAATCCTATAAGAACTTAGGGAGGTTATAATTATGAAAGTTTATTTAGATAATGGTGCAACATCTTATCCAAAACCTCAATGCGTATATAATTCAATATATGATTATATGACTCAAGTAGGTTCTAATGTTGGAAGAGGAGCTTCCAGTTCATCTTTAAAAGGAAACCAATTAATTTTTGAGGCTAGAGACGCTATTTCTAGTTTTTTTAACTTTGATAAAATTGAAAATGTAATTTTTACACCTAACATAACTTATTCTTTAAATACTTTGATAGGTGGATGTGTTCAAAAAGGATGGCATGTAATAACATCTGTTATGGATCACAACAGTACATTAAGACCATTACATAAATTACAAAAAGAAGGAACTATAGAATTAGACATAATTGATGCGGATGCAAATGGATTTATAAAATTAGATGAATTAAAATCTAAAATTAAATCAAACACTAAACTTATTGTATTGTCTCATGCATCAAATGTTATAGGTAGCATTCAGCCCCTAAAAGAAGTTGGCTCCATATGTAAAGACAATAATATTTTCTTTATAATAGATTCTGCACAAAGTGCAGGATGCATAAATGTAGATTTTAAGGAGTTAAATTGTAGTGCACTTGCCTTTACTGGTCACAAAAGTTTATTTGGACCTCAAGGTACTGGTGGCTTTTTAATAAATGATGAGCTAAATGAAATATGCCTGCCACTAATTGAAGGTGGAACTGGAAGTGCTTCATCAGATGTTTATCAACCAACATTTATGCCTGATAAATTTGAAAGTGGTACAATGAATGCCCCTGGAATTGCTGGTTTATTAGCTGGAATTAAATTCATTGAAAATGAAGGTTTAACAACAATAAAGGAACACGAAGACTATTTAGCTAAAAAATTTATTGATGGTTTATTAAATATTAATAGTATTAATTTATATGGAAGTAAGGAAACCTTTAATAGAACCCCTTCTATATCTGTAAATTCATCCAAAATAGATAATAGTGAATTAGGATTTTTACTTGATTCTGAATATGGAATCATTACTAGAACTGGTCTTCATTGTGCACCACTTGCACACAAAGCTGTTGGATCTTATCCTAATGGTTCTCTTCGTTTTAGTCTAGGATATTTTAATGATGACAAAGATATAGATTATACTTTATCAGCATTAAACAAAATATTATCAAAATTAAAATAAGGCATTTTGCCTTATTTTTTTATTTTAAAATCCATGTATATATGTTTCTATTTTGGTTAATAATTGAAATAGGAGGTTGTGTGTATGGTTAGTAAAATAGAATTAGATTCAATAGCGAATGATTGTTCTTATAATATTCGTGAAGTAATTTCAAAAGAAATTTTAAATGCATTAAAATGCAATCGTGATATAATTGTACTTTGTATTGGAACTGACAGGTCAACAGGTGATAGTTTAGGTCCTTTAGTTGGTGAAAAGTTAAAGTTTTTAAAGAGAGATAGAATTCACATAATGGGAGATTTAGATAATCCTATTCATGCAAAAAATTTAAAAGAAAATCTTAATTTTATTAGTGAAAATTTTAGTTTTCCATTTATAATTGCAGTTGATGCATGCTTAGGAAGTATACATAGTGTTGGAAATGTGATTATTCAATCTAAACCTATAACTCCTGGCTCTGCACTAAATAAAGATTTACCTCCAGTTGGAGATTTAAGTATCACTGGAGTAGTGAACATATCTGGTTCATTAGAATTTATGGTGTTACAAAATACAAGATTGTCTGTTGTTATGAAATTAGCCACAGCTATCTCTAATGGAATATATCACTCTATAATAAAGACAGTTGGAAGTAATCATAAAACTCATGTTAATCCTAATAATGCAGTAAAAGAATTACTAAGTAAAATAGATTTACAATAAAAAAAATAATGTTTCACGTGAAACATTATTTTTTTACTATAAGTTATATTATTCAAATTTATTTATTGCTTCATGAAGTACACTCTCTTCTTCTTCTGATAAGTCATATCTAGATATACCCTTATCTATAGGTTTTGCATATGTTGTACTTTCATTTCTTCCATATATACTAGTTAAAACTATTCCATCATTGTTTCCATCTAATAATGCTATAGAATAACTTAAATCACTTCCCACATCTTCAAATGCCTTATATCTTACAATTGCAACTTTTTGTATACAATGTTCTATCAACATTTTAGTGTTATTGCATAAGTCCTTTATTTCTTCATTATTATCTTTAACGTCATCTATAGTATCTAAGTATTTTAATAATAATTCCTCAAGATTTTTATTATTTGTACCTCTCATTAATTTTCTATATTTTTTCTCTAATTTATTCACATTTGATAACAATACAATTATTATTATTGCAAAGACTACTAATAATGCAACAAGTGCTAATGTTATATATATGTGATAATTGCTTAAAATACTTATAATACTTTTTACCTCATCCATAGTTTTCTTCCTTTCTAAAATTGTTTCACGTGAAACATTATAAATTAAACATTTCTATAATTCTTTGTAAATCATCATCTGAATAATATTCTATTTCTATTTTGCCCTTATTTTTATTTTTTTGATTTAAATGAACCTTAGTATTAAATAAATTTTCTAATCTTCCTTCTAAATCTTTATAATATGGATTAAGATTATCTTTCTCTATTTTCTTAGATTTAGTTTTGTCCTTTTCTATATCTTTTATTAATTTTTCTGTTTGTCTTACATTTAAATCATTATCAATAATTTCTTGTGCAAATTTATATTGTAATTCCTTATCTTGAACACCTAATAAAGCTCTTCCATGTCCTTCTGAAATTACCTTATCTATTATATACTCTTGTACTCTATTATCTAAATTTAAAAGTCTCATACAATTAGCTATTGAACTTCTTGATTTAGAAATTCTTTTACTAATTTCCTCCTGAGTTAAATTAAATTCATCAATCAATTTTTTATAAGCTATTGCTTCTTCTATAGGATTTAAATCTTCTCTAACTATATTTTCAATTAAAGATATTTCTAAAACTTGTTGTGTACTTAAATCTTTTACTATAGCTGGAATTTCTTTTAATCCAATATTTTTAGCTGCTCTCCATCTTCTTTCTCCAGCAACTATTATATATGAACCTTCTTCTTTTCTTAATATTATAGGCTGAATTACTCCATGTTCTTTGATAGACTGTGATAATTCTAATATTTTTTGCTCATCAAAATTTTTTCTTGGTTGCTTTTTATCTGGTTTTATTAAGTTGATCGAAATGCTTGTTACTTCTTTTTCATTTATATTTTCTTCTATATTATCATTTGGTATTAGTGCACTTAGTCCTTTTCCTAATCCTCCAGATTTTTTTATCAAGATTATTCCCTCCTTTGTCTTGCTAGAAACTCTTCACATAATTTAGTAAAAGCTTCTGCTCCTTTACATTTATCATCATATAAAACTATAGGTAATCCAAAACTTGGTGATTCTGCTAATCTTATATTTCTTGGAATTACTGTATCAAATACTTTTTTTTCAAAGAACTTTCTTACTTCAAACATTACTTCATTGCTAAGTTTAGTTCTTGCATCATACATATTTAAAATAACGCCTTCTATTTCTATAGTTTTATTTAAAGACTTTTTAATAAGTTCGTAAGTATTAATTAACTGACTTACTCCTTCTAATGCATAAAATTCACATTGAATAGGTATTAACACGCTATTTGATGCTGTTAGCGCATTTATAGTTAATAATCCTAAAGAAGGTGGACAATCTATAAAAACAAAATCAAATTCATCTTTTAGGCTTTCTATTTTATTTTTTAATATAAATTCTCTATTATTCCTATTAATTAATTCAACTTCTGCACCAGATAATTCCATAGTTGATGGAGCCACATAAAAGTTTTCTACTAAATCTGATTTTTTTATTACATCTTTTAACTCTACATCTGAAACTAGCACATCATATGTTGAATATTCTAATTTTCTTTTATCTATTCCTAATCCACTTGTAGTATTTCCTTGTGGGTCTATATCTATAGCTAAAATTTTGTATCCATTCATAGCTAAGTAAGCACATAAATTTATATTGATTGTTGTTTTACCTACACCACCCTTTTGGTTGAATACACATATAGTTTTCATTGTTAATACCCCCAATTTATTTTGTTCTATTTAATGCACACTATATATTCTCTTTAATAATTTTTAAGTAAAATAATTAAACATATTTAACTATAATAAATAAAAAATAATAATATATTACCAATTTAATATATTATTTTACTAAATTTATACGTAAGAAAATATTCTTATACATTTATTATATATTTATATTTTCATTAATAAAAGCTTATTTTTGAAATTTATTTATAAAAAAACAAAGGCTATAAAATTAGCCTTTGTTTCACGTGAAACATTATAAATATTACTTTTTCTTTATGGTTATAGTAACTTGAATAGAGTCATCTAATTCTTTGGATTTATAATTAGCATTTATTCCATACTTATCAAATACTTGTTTAATTGTATTTACATAAATTTTAGGATTAAATACTCCTTTAATTCTCTTTTTACCATCTGCTGCAATTTCTTCTTGAGACAATTTTAATAATTCTCTGTCTATCAATTGTTCTGTCTTACTTACATTTAAACCTTTTTCAATTACTTCTTTTAATACCTTTTCCTGTAATTCTAGTGTAGGTATTTTAAGTAGTGCCCTAGCATGTCTTTCTGTCAATTTATGCTCTATTATTAAATTTATAATTTCTTTATCTAATTTAAGTATTCTCAGTTTATTTGCTATAGTTGATTGCTTTTTTCCTATAGCTTTTGCCAACTGATCTTGAGTATAATTATGTTCTTTTATTAAATTATGATATGCTAAAGCTTCTTCAAAAAAATTCAAGTCTTCTCTTTGTAAATTTTCTAAAAGTGCTATTGCTGCAGAGTCTCTATCATTTATTTCTACTATTATTGCTGGTACTTCTTTAAAACCAGCTTTTTTAGCTGCTCTTAATCTTCTTTCACCTGCTATCAATTCATATTGATCACTACCCACCATTTTTCTTACTGTAAGTGGTTGAATTATTCCATAACTTTTTATTGACTCTGATAATTCATCTATAGCGTCCTCATTAAATATTTGTCTTGGTTGATATTTATTAGGTAAAATTAATTCTGTAGAAATGTATATTATATTCTTTTCCATAAATAAACCCATCCCTTTATTAGTTTTATAATTTTATAGTTTAATAAAAGCTCTATTATATTGTACCATATTTTTACAATTATTTTAATGGATTTTTTGTTACCATTCCAGCTTTTCTTGGATATTTTTTAGGAGTTTGTTTAATTTTCTTTATTACTACTAGATTATGTTTTAAATCACTACCCTCGATTTCTACATCTTCTATACGTATTATTTTTGCACCTAATATACCAATAGCCTTTTTAGCCTCATCTAATTCTTCATCTATAGCAGGTCCTTTTAACGCAACAAAATATCCTCCTACCTTTAAATATGGTATACAAAATTCACTTAATACAGTTAAATTTGCTACTGCTCTTGATACTACACCATCAAATCTTTCTCTGTATTCATTATCTTGTGCAAAGTCTTCTGCTCTTCCGTGTATTGTTCTTATATTTTCTAAATTTAAATTTGAAATTACTTCATTTAAAAAATTTATTCTTTTATTTAAAGAATCTAATAATACAAAATTACAATCAGGATTTACTATTTTCATAGGTATTCCTGGGAATCCAGCTCCAGTTCCTATGTCTATTATGTTTTTGCAATTCTTTAATTCATTAATTTTGTATACTTTTAATGAATCTATAAAATGTTTCTTTATTACTTCTTCATCTTCTGTAATTGCTGTAAGATTTATCTTTTCATTCCATTCTTGAATTAATTCTTTATACTTTATAAATTTATTATACATATCTTCGTTGAAATTTAAACCTTCATTTAGGCTAGCATTTTCTAACATATCATAATATTTCATATTTTCCTCCAAAATTTAATAATATGATTTAATCAAATAATCAACTTTACAATTTTATTGTTCTTGTTTTAAATTTCTATTTTTTTGTTCTAAATAAATCATTAATACTGATATATCCGCTGGAGATACACCTGATATTCTAGAAGCTTGACCTATGTTAGTAGGTTTTATTTGTTTTAATTTTTGCATAGCTTCTATGCGTAGCCCCTTAATTTCATCATAATTAATATCTTCACTTAAAATTTTGTTTTCAAATTTCTTAAATTGTGCTATTTGTTCTAATTGTTTTTCTATATATCCTTCATATTTAGACATAATATTTACTTGCTCAGTTACTTCATAAGGTAATTTTACCCTATCAGGATCTAAACCTTCTACAATATAATAGTCTAATTCTGATCTTTTTATTAATTCATATAAGCTTATTGGTTTTTTTAGTGGAGCTGAATTTTTACTCTCTAAAAATTCAATTACTTCTCTTTTATTTGTTATTTGTAGATTCTTAACTCTTTCTAATTCATTATCTATGCTTTGTTTTTTATTCATAAATTTATTATATCTCTCTTCAGTAACTAAACCTACTTCATGACCTATTTCAGTAAGTCTTAAATCTGCATTATCTTGTCTTAAAAGTAGTCTATATTCTGAACGAGATGTCATCATTCTATACGGTTCATTAGTACCTTTTGTAACTAAATCATCAATTAAAACACCTATATACGCATCTGATCTTTTTAATATTAAAGGCTCTCTATCCTTTATTTTTAATGCTGCATTTATTCCAGCTACAATACCTTGTGATGCTGCCTCTTCATAGCCTGAACTTCCATTTATCTGGCCTGCTGAGAACATTCCATCTATATTTTTAAATTCTAATGATAATTTTAATTGTGTTGGATCTATACAATCATATTCTATTGCATATGCTGTTCTCATCATCTCAGCATTTTCAAGACCTGGTACTGTTCTTAACATTTTTAATTGTACATCTTCTGGAAGTGAACTACTCATTCCTTGGATATACATTTCATCTGTTCCTTCACCTTCTGGTTCTACGAAAATTTGATGTCTTTCTTTATCTTCAAATCTCATAACTTTATCTTCTATTGATGGACAATATCTTGGACCTGTGCTTTTAATAGAACCATTATAAAGTGGTGATCTATTTATATTTTCTCTAATTACTTCATGTGTATCATTATTGGTGTATGTTAAATAACATGACACTTGATCTCTATCTACATTTTCACTAATAAATGAAAATGGAACTATTTCTTCGTCGCCCTTTTGTTCTTCCATCTTACTAAAATCTATAGATCTTTTATTTACTCTAGCAGGAGTTCCTGTTTTAAATCTTCTTAGGGATATATTTAATTTCTTTAAACAGTCAGATAAGTGATTTGATGGTAAGAACCCACTTGGACCTTCATTTGAAGTCATATCTCCAACTATAACAGTTGATTTTAAATAAGTTCCTGTTGTCATTATTACTGCTTTACAAGTAAAATAAGCCCCAAATTTTGTAAGAATGCCTTTAACTTTTCCATCTTCTACATCTATACTAACAACTTCTAATTGTTTTAGCCATAAATTTTCTTGTTTTTCTAATACACTTTTCATTCTTTCTGCATATCTATTTTTGTCTGCCTGAACTCTTAAAGAATGAACTGCTGGTCCTTTGGATGTATTAAGCATTCTAGATTGTATATATGTATGATCTATGTTAACACCCATTTCACCACCTAGTGCATCTATTTCCTTAACTAAATGACCTTTAGCTGTACCTCCTATATTAGGATTACATGCCATAAATGCAATACTATCTAAATTCATTGTACACATTAATGTTTTACAACCCATTCTTGCAGATGCAAGTGCCGCTTCACATCCTGCATGCCCTGCTCCTATTACTATAATATCAAAATCTCCACCTAAATATTGCATAATTCCACCTACTTTCCTAAACAAAACTCAGAAAATATTTTATCTATGATATCTTCCTCTAATGTACTTCCTGTTATTTTTCCTAAATTAGTCCATGCATTTCTTATATCAATTGATGCTAAATCTATTGCTGAAACATTTTCTAAAATTTCTATTGCATTTTCTATATTTTCTTTAGTTCTTAAAAGAGCCTCTTTGTGTCTAGTATTAGTTATTATAACTTCCTCACTATTAACTTCCCCTTTAAAGAACATTTCTTTTATGCATTGTTTTAAACTAGCTACATTTTCTCCAGTTTTTGTTGAAATTTCTAATATGTATTTATTATCAGCTATATTTAATTTTTCTTTATCTATTTTACTTTCTAAATCTATTTTATTTAAAAGCACAATACATTTTTTGTCCTTTATATAATCTATTATTTCTTTATCTTCCTCATCAAGTTCCTTGCTTCTATCTAATATTAATATAACTAAATCTGCCTCATTTATTTTTTGTTTTGATTTTTCAACACCTATTTTTTCAACTACATCCTCAGTTTCCCTTATTCCAGCTGTATCTATTATCTTAACTGGTACTCCTGAAATGTTTATATATTCTTCTATTACATCCCTAGTTGTTCCTGGTATGTCAGTAACAATAGCTCTATTTTCTTTTGTTAATGAATTTAGTAAAGATGACTTTCCTACGTTTGGTTTTCCAACTATTACTGTATTTATACCATCTCTTAATATTTTTCCTTCGTTAGCTGTTGAAAGTAAATATTCTACTTTTTCATTTATTTTCTTTAAATCTTCTATAGCTCCATCAGCTGTTACTTCCTCTAAATCATCCTCTGGATAGTCTACAGTTGCTTCAATATGTGCTATTATTTGTATCAATTCTTCTCTAAGAGCTATTATATTTTTTGATATATGTCCTTCACTTTGCATAAGTGCAGATTTCATGCTTAATTCTGTTTTCGCATTAATTATATCTATTACGGCTTCCGCTTGACTTAAATCTATTCTTCCATTTAAAAATGCTCTTTTAGTAAATTCACCTGGTTCTGCAATTCTTGCACCAGCCTTTACAACAGCCTCTAATACTCTATTGGTAGCTATAACTCCACCATGACAATTTATTTCTACAACATCCTCTGCTGTAAAACTTCTAGGTCCCTTCATGAAGCTTACTATTACTTCATCTATGTAATTATTATTTTCATCAATGATATGTCCATATCTCATAGTATAAGATTTTATATCTTCTAAAGTTCTATCATTTTTTCCTTTAAATATAGAACTTACTACTTTTAATGCCTTGTCACCTGAAACTCTTAGTATTGATATTCCGCCTTCTCCAACACTAGTAGCTACGGCTACAATTGTATCAAATTCATTCATATTTTTCTCCTCCATAGAACCTGAATACAATATATTTAGTAATATTGTATCATTCTCACATTAGAAATCCCTGTATTAAAAATATACTATTTATCTACAGGGCTAAGATTAATTTTTATATTTTCGCTTAACTCACTTTAAACGTATTTTATCTATTTAATAATACACCTTTTTTATATCAACAATATAAAACTTTATAGTATTATCATCATTATTTTACATAGTTTTTAATGCTATTTTCAAGTTTAGTATATATATCTACTTAAATTTTATATATAAAAAATTTTTGTCATATTAAGATTAAATTATACCACATAAATTTTTATAAAAAAAACATTAAAATTTAACATTAATTTTTACATTTATATAAAAATATATGATTAATACTGTATATAAAGTAAATTATACCCAATTTAAAGGAATATTTATCTATTTTAAAACAAATTCTTATATTTGCAATATATAATAAAAAGAAAGCCTTTTTAGGCTTTCTTTAACTCAATAACAACTTTTCTTCTTGGCTCTTCACCCTCACTATATGTTTTTATCATATCGTCATTTTGAAGTGCTGCGTGTATAACTCTTCTCTCATATGGGTTCATAGGTTCTAATTTTATAGTTTTACCTGTAGCTTTTACTTTAGATGCCATTTTTTCAGCTAATCTTTTCAAAGTTTCTTGTCTATTATGTCTATAATTCTCTGTATCAAGTATGACTCTAATATACTCTTCATCATGATCCTTATTTACTACAAGACTTACTAAATATTGCAGTGAATCTAATGTTTCTCCTCTATACCCAATTAATATTCCCATATTAGGTCCAATTAAATTTATGTTCATATCGCTACCTTGTAGCTTAACTCTAATTTCAGCTTTTATGTCCATAGAATTTAAAATTTTTCTTAAGAAATTTTTAGCTTCTTCTGCTCTATCTTTTTTTAATGTTACTTTAACTCTTGCTGGCTTTACCCCTATTATATTTAAGAATCCTTTACTACCTTCTTCTAAAACTTCTATTAGAACCTTATCTTCAGTAGTTTGTAGTTCCTCAAGTGCTTTATTTATAGCATCTTCTTTTGTTTTCCCACTCATTTCTATACATTTCATCCCTATGACACCGCCTTTCCAATATTTCTAGGCTTAAATTTATTTACCCTTTTTCTTTTTATTGTTATTATTTTTATTTGAAGTTTGAGTAACTTTTGTTTCAGTCTCAACTACAACTTTTTTCTTTGGTCTTAATATCATTGTTTGTATTAATTGAATTATATTATTTACAATCCAATAAATAACTATTGATGATGGCATTCTTATACTCATAAATCCAAACATTACTGCCATACCAATATTCATCATACCCATGTTAGGACCAGCACTAGCTCCATTTTGTGGTTGTGCAGGTTGTAACAACTTAGATGATATATAAGTACTTACCCCTGATACTATAGGAAGTATAAATATTGGGTCTGCTGCAGTTAAGCTTGGTAACCATAAAAATCCTGCTCCGTGGTAATCAAATTTATTAACAGCATAAAATAATGCTATAAGTATTGGATATTGAATAATTAATGGTAAGCAACCACTCATAGGATTTACATTTTCTTCTTTATATAATTTTAAAAGTTCTTGCTGTCCTCTTTGAGGATCATTTTTGTATTTTGCTTGTAATTCAGCTGCCTTTGGTTGAACTTCTGCTAATTTAACAGAAGATTTTGTTTGCTTTATAGTTAAAGGTAGTAAAATAACTTTAATTACAATAGTAAATAAAATTATTGCTAATCCATACGATATATCTGGATTAGCTATTATACCTTCAATTGCACCATGTATAAAAGTAAACAAATTTGCAAATATACCAACTAATGCTTCTTTCAAGGTTTAAATCCTCCTACTTTATATTAAATTATTTATTTTACAGGATCATATCCACCCTTACAGAATGGATTACACCTTAGTATTCTCTTCATTGCCATATATCCGCCTTTAATTGCTCCATACTTTTCAATAGCTTCTATAGCATATTGAGAACAAGTAGGAACAAAACGGCAACACGGTGCCTTTAAAGGTGATATATATTTTCTATATAAGTTAATTAAGTAAATTAAAAAGTTTTTAATCATTCATTAACCCGCTTTTTCTAAATAAATCCTTTAAGGAATTTTCAATTTCTTTATAACTCTTATCTTTGGAAGCAGTTCTAGCAACAAATATAAAATCATACCCCTGCTTTTTTATCAAGTTTTTGTTTAATCTATAGCTTTCATTTATAAGCCTCTTCACTCTACTTCTAACAACACTTTTCCCAACTTTTTTGCTAACTGATATTCCTATTCTATTAATATTATTATTTCTGTAATTTCTGAAAACATATAATACTAATGAAGAATTAGAGTAAGATTTTCCTCTTCTATACACTATTCTAAACTCAGGATTTTTTCGTATTCTTTCTAACTTCATTATTAACTGCTCCTTTTTTTCCTGCAATTGCAGAAAAAGGCCACATTAGCGGCCCTTATGCTGTCAATCTCTTTCTTCCTTTAAGTCTTCTTCTTTTTAAAACGTTTCTACCAGACTTAGTTTTCATTCTTTTTCTGAATCCGTGCTCTTTTTTTCTTTGTCTTTTTTTAGGCTGATATGTCATGAACATATTCAAACACTCCCTTCGTTTCTAAAATTATTTATAGTAATCAGATTATCACTATCTTATAGATTTACCATTAGATTATATATTTCCGGAAGGTCAATGTCAAGATAACTCAGTAAACAAAAAAATGCCATTTGATGTTATTATTTGTTGATAGAAATTTACGTTAACATAGTTTTTTGTGGATAACTTATTGAATACCTTGTGATATTTTGATATTATTGAATCATAATTGTTGATAAATATTTAATAAGTAAAGTTATCAACAGGTTGTTGATAACTTTGTGTATAACTTTTTAATTTTTTTATTTTAGATTTTTATTTTCTTATATTTTTGACTAATTTTATGAATTTATACATAGTAGTACTTGTTGATAATTAAAAAAAATCATTGTTGATAATATTATTTTTTTTGTTTATTTCTCTTTAGTTATTAACATGTGAATATTTTTAATTGTATTTGTCAACAAATTAAATATAACTATTTTAGTATGTTTATAATTATGTTTATTAATTGTTATAAATTATAAATTTAATCCTAAAAAAAAAATTGAACTGGAGGATAGAAATAGAAGATGAACACCCAAGTGAACGAGTTATGGGAAAAAACCTTAAGCATTCTCAAAGAAGAACTTACAGAAGTCAGCTTTAATACTTGGATTAAAAGTATTAAACCTATCTCGCTAGATAACACTACCTTTAAATTAGGTGTTCCTAACAACTTTACTAAAGATATTTTAGAAAATCGATATAAAGATTTAATCATAAATGCTTTAAAGTCAGTTTCAAATAGAACTTTCAGCATAGATTTTTCAATTATAACGGAAGAAGCTCTTGAAGCCGATGTTCCAAAAAAAAATATCGAGCCTAAAAGTAATGTAAAAGTAAATGATGCTATGTCTGCTATACTAAATCCTAAATATACTTTCAATTCATTTGTTATAGGAAATAGTAATAGATTTGCTCATGCTGCATCACTTGCTGTAGCAGAATCCCCTGCAAAAGCATACAATCCATTATTTATATATGGAGGCGTTGGTCTTGGAAAAACCCACCTTATGCATGCTATAGGTCATTACATACAAGATGTTAATCCTAAATCTAAGGTAGTATATGTGTCATCCGAGAAGTTTACTAATGAACTTATAAATTCTATTAAAGAAGATAAAAATGTAGAATTTAGAAATAAATATAGAAATATAGATGTCCTTTTAATAGATGATATTCAGTTTATTGCAGGTAAAGAAAGTACCCAAGAAGAGTTTTTCCACACTTTCAATGCTCTACATGATGCAAATAAACAAATAATATTATCTAGTGATAGACCACCAAAAGAGATCCCTACATTAGAAGATAGACTTCGTTCTAGATTTGAGTGGGGACTTATTGCTGATATACAACCACCAGACTTTGAAACAAGAATTGCAATATTAAAGAAAAAAGCTGATGTTGAAAATCTTGATATACCAAATGATGTTATGGTTTATATCGCAACACAAATTAAATCTAATATAAGGGAATTAGAAGGTGGATTGATAAGAATTGTAGCTTATTCATCACTTACTAACAGGGAAATTAATGTAGATTTAGCAGCTGAAGCTTTGAAAGATATAATATCAAATAAAAATTCAAGACAAATAACCATTGAATTAATACAAGATATTGTTTCTAGTTATTACAATTTAAAAATAGAAGATTTTAAGTCATCTAGAAGAACTAGAAATGTTGCTTTTCCTAGACAAATTGCAATGTACCTTTCAAGAAAACTTACAGATACATCTCTTCCTAAAATAGGTGAAGAATTTGGTGGAAGAGACCATACTACTGTAATTCACGCATACGAAAAAATCTCACAGAGTCTAAAAAAAGATGAAAATCTTCAAGAAGTAGTAGAAGAATTAACTAAAAAAATTCAAAGAAAATAAAATTAATCAACAGGTGTTACTAATTTTGCTATTATTTCTTGTTGATAAAAAATAAAATAAAGTTTATTGTTAATATTGTGGATAAGTGCATTAAGTTCGTCTTTGTTTATCCACAATTATTTTTTCATGATTTTTGTTGAATTTTATAGGGTTGAAGGGGTTATCAACATATCAACAGCCCCTACTACTACTACTGCTATATTTTTAATATTATCTAAGCTATTTTTAGCTATTTTATTTGTTGATAAAAAGGAGGATTTTAAAATGAAATTTTTAACTAATAAAAATTCTTTAATGGAAGCAATATCAAATGTACAAAAAGCAATAACAGGAAAATCAACCTTACCTATACTTCAAGGTATATACATAAATGCGCATAAAAATACATTAACATTAATGGGATCAGATATAGATGTTTGTATAGAAACTAAAATCGATGCCAATATTATTGAAGAAGGTTCAATCGTAGTTGATTCTAAGATATTTGGAGAGATAATAAGAAAACTTCCTAACTCTGAACTTCAAATAACTACTTTAGAAGATGGAGCTATTGAAATAATATGTGAAAAATCATGTGTTAACTTAATACATATGGATGCTAACGACTACCCACTATTACCTGATATCAATGAAGATACAATATTTTCAATAGAGCAAAAAATACTTAAAAATATGATAAAGGGAACAATATTTGCAGTTGCACCTGATGAAACTAGACCAATACTTACAGGTGTACTATTTGAAATAAAAGATTATAAGTTAAATTTAATAGCACTTGATGGATTTAGAGTTGCATTTAGAAGTGAACCTATTAATTGCAGTGACAATAAAGAAGCCGTAATACCTGGAAAAACCCTAAATGAAGTATCTAAAATACTTGAAGATAGCGATAATGAAGTTAAAATAACATTCACTAATAACCATATTTTATTTAACATTGGAAATACTAAAGTTATATCAAGGCTTTTAGAAGGCGAATTCATAAAATACGCATCTATAATTCCTCAAGAATATAAATTAAAAGTTAATGTAAATAAAAATGATATTTTAAGTTGCATAGAAAGAGCATCTCTTGTTGCGAAAAATGGAAATACAAATCTAGTAAAATTAGATATATCAGAAGACAGCATAGTAATAACTTCTAATTCTCAATTGGGAAAATCAAGAGAAGAAGTTTCTATAGTATTGCAAGGTGAAGCACTTAAAATTGCATTTAACTCTAAATATTTAATCGATGCTTTTAAGAATATAGAAGAAGAAAATGTGGTAATGGAACTTTCAAGTTCAGTTTCACCATGTGTTATAAAAAATAAAGAAAATGATAACTGCACATATCTTGTAGTTCCAGTTAGAGTTTTAAATTATTAAAAGAGGTAATAATTATGATAGAAGTTCAAATAACTACAGAGTTTATAAAATTAGATTCATTTTTAAAATTTTCAGGGGCATGTACTTTAGGCTCAGAAGCTAAATTTTTCATTCAAAACGGTGAAGTTAAAGTGAATAATGAAGTTGAAACTCAAAGAGGTAAGAAATTATATAAAGGAGATTCAGTAGAATTTCAAAATGAAATTTATTCAGTAGTTTAAAAATGCACCGATTATCGGTGCATATTTTTAGAAATACTTTCAAATAAATTGAATTTGACATAAAAATGATATAGTATGATATAATTTATAATTGGGTGTTTGTTTATTATGTATATTAAAAAATTGATATTAAAAAATTTTAGAAATTATAATGAGTTACTATTAGACTTCAATGAGGGTACTAACGTATTTGTTGGCAACAATGCACAAGGAAAAACAAATATTTTAGAAGCTGTGTACTATGCAAGTATAGGAAAATCTCATAGAACTAATAAAGATAAAGAACTTATAAAATGGGACCATAATGATGCCTATATTAGAATAGATATTGCCAAAACAAGGCTTGACAAGAAAGTTGAAATAAAGATTTTCAAAGAAGGAAAAAAAGGAATTAACATAAATTCTATAAAAATCAATAAAATGTCTGAACTAATTGGTACTTTAAACGTAGTTATGTTCTCACCAGAAGATTTAAATATAATTAAAGACTCACCAGCATATAGAAGAAAATTTTTAGATATAGAACTTTGTAAATTATATCCTCGGTATTACCATAATTTAGCTATGTACAAGAAGATATTGTCTGAAAGAAACAATGCTTTGAAGAAGTTTAATTCTAATTTGGATATTTTAGATATATATGACATTCAGTTAAGTGAAATTGGATCATATATAATTAAAAAAAGATTAGACTACATAGATGGATTAAATGAAAAATCAAATGAAATACACAGGGATATAACATCAGGAAAAGAAGAAATAAAGTTTGAGTATTTAACAAACATTACTAGTTCAGATATAAAAAATGAATTATATGATTTGCTAGTTAAAAATAGAAAAAGAGACTTTGAAAGAAAAGTAACTTCAGTAGGACCTCATAGAGATGATTTTTTAACATATATAAACCATATTGACGTAAAGACATATGGATCACAGGGACAGCAGAGAACTGCAGTACTTTCTTTAAAATTTGCATCATTGCAAATAATTAAAGACTTAACTGGAGAATTTCCTCTATTGCTTTTAGACGATGTACTTTCCGAATTAGATATAACAAGGCAAAAATACATACTAAATTCTATAAGCAATGTTCAAACGTTAATAACGTGTACGGGAATTAATAATATAAAAAAATATTTAAATTCTTTAGTTGATATGAGTGTATTTGAAGTAGAAAATGGATCTGTAAATCAAATAGGCAATTAAGGAGGAGAATTATGTTTCTTCATTTAGGTGAAAATGTAGTAGTTCCAATAAAAGACATAATAGCTATACTAGATATGGAATCCACTATGTATAGCTCTGACACAATTCAATTTTTGAGAATGGCAGAAGAAGATGGATTTGTTGAAAGAATAACGAAAGACAAACCTAAATCCTTTGTTATAGCAGAAGTAGATAAAAAGAGTAAAATATACTTATCTCCAATATCTTCATCGACATTATGTAAAAGAACAGACATTGTATATTGTGAGTATTAGTAAGTTAGGAGGATATGCATGGATACAAATAAAGTTTATGATGAGAGTCAGATACAGGTATTAGAAGGTCTAGAAGCCGTAAGAAAAAGACCAGGAATGTATATAGGTAGTACAAGTGCAAGGGGTCTTCATCACTTAGTTTATGAAATAGTTGATAACAGTATAGACGAAGCAATAGGTGGATACTGTAAAAACATTGAAGTTACTATACATGAAGATAATTCCATAACAGTAGAAGATGATGGAAGAGGTATGCCAGTAGGTATACATCCTAAACTTCAAATACCAACAGTTGAAGTTATAATGACTGTTTTACATGCTGGAGGTAAATTTGGAGGGGGAGGATACAAAGTTGCAGGTGGATTGCATGGAGTTGGTGCATCTGTAGTAAATGCTCTTTCTAAAGAATGTACAGTAATTGTAAAAAGAGATGGACATATTTGGACTGAAACATTCTCAAGAGGAAAAGTAAAAGAAGAGTTCAAAATGATTGGTGATACAGAAGAACATGGAACTAAAATGCACTTTGTTCCAGATGATGAAATATTTGATGAAGTTGAATTTAGTTATGAAGTTCTTAGCCAAAGGTTAAGGGAACTTGCCTTTTTAAATAAAGGGGTAAAGATAATACTAAGCGATGAAAGAACTGGAAAAGTTGATCAGTTCCATTATGAAGGAGGAATAAAATCCTTTGTAGAATACTTAAATAGAAATAAAGGTAAAATTCATAATGAACCTATATATGTTGAGGGTGTAAAAGATGATTGTGTTGTTGAGATAGCACTTCAATATAATGATACTTACAACGAAAATTTATTTTCATTCGCTAATAATATAGATACTGTTGAGGGTGGTACACATCTAGTTGGATTTAAAGCAGCACTAACTAGAGTTATCAATGACTATGCTAAAAAGTTTGGTCACCTAAAAGAAAATGATAAAAATTTAAGTGGTGAGGATGTAAGAGAAGGATTAACAGCAGTTGTATCAGTAAAAGTTACAGACCCACAATTTGAAGGACAAACAAAAACAAAACTAGGAAACGCACCTGTTAGAGGAATAGTTGAATCAATAGCAAATGATGCTATTACAACATTTTTAGAAGAAAATCCTCAAGTAGGAAAAAGTATAATTGATAAAGGATTAAATGCTGCAAGAGCAAGAGAAGCTGCTAAAAAAGCAAGAGAGTTAACAAGAAGAAAATCAGTTCTTGAAAGTACTTCTTTACCTGGTAAATTAGCAGATTGTTCATCAAAAAATCCAGATGAATGTGAAATATACATCGTAGAGGGAGATTCTGCGGGTGGTTCTGCTAAACAAGGCAGAAACAGAAGATTCCAAGCCATTTTACCACTAAGAGGTAAAATAATGAATGTTGAAAAGCAAAGATTAGATAAAATGTTAAATTCAGACACTATTAAATCTATGATAACAGCATTTGGTGGTGGAATAGGAAAAGATTTTGATGTTGAGAAGATTAGGTATAATAAAATAATAATCATGACAGATGCCGATGTAGATGGAGCTCATATAAGAACTCTATTACTTACTTTCTTTTATAGATACATGAGAGAATTGGTTGATAAAGGACATGTTTATATAGCTCAACCACCTCTTTATAGAATAAAAAAAGGTAAAAATGAATGCTACACTTACAGCGATGCTGAACTTGAAAACATGTTACAACAAATGGGTGGAAAAGATAGCAGTGTAGATATTCAAAGATATAAAGGTCTAGGTGAGATGAATGCAGAACAACTTTGGGATACTACTATGAACCCAGAGAATAGAACGCTTCTAAAAGTAAATGTAGAAGATGCAATGGCTGCAGATGAGATTTTTACTATTCTTATGGGAGATAAAGTTGAACCTCGTAGAGAATTTATAGAAGAAAATGCAAAATTGGTTAGCAATCTAGACATATAGTGAAATATGTAAATGTAGTGAGGTGTAACATATGAATAGTGAAGAAAAAATATTGCCTGTAGACATAAAAAATGAAATGAAAAAATGTTATATAGATTATGCCATGAGCGTTATAGCAGGTAGAGCATTACCAGACGTAAGAGATGGATTAAAACCTGTTCATAGAAGAATATTATACTCAATGCATGAACTTGGACTATATCCTGAAAAGGGATATAGAAAGTGTGCGAGAATAGTAGGGGACGTTCTTGGTAAGTATCACCCACATGGAGATACAGCAGTTTATGATGCGCTTGTAAGATTAGCACAAGACTTTTCAATCAGATATACTCTTGTTGATGGTCATGGTAACTTTGGATCCGTTGATGGTGATGGAGCAGCCGCAATGAGATATACAGAAGCAAAAATGAATAAAATTACTACTCAAATGCTTAGAGATATAAATAAAAATACAGTAGATTTTATTCCTAACTTTGATGGTGAAGAAAAAGAACCAACAGTATTGCCTTCTAGATTTCCGAATCTATTAGTAAATGGTTCATCAGGAATAGCAGTAGGTATGGCAACTAATATACCTCCTCACAACCTAAATGAGGTTATTGATGGAGTTATAATGCTTATAGATAATCAGGATACTACAATAAGTGAGCTAATGACTAAAGTAAAGGGTCCTGATTTTCCAACAGGTGGAATAATACTAGGTAAAGGTGGAATAAGAAGTGCTTATGAAACTGGTAGAGGAAAAGTATTAGTTAGATCTAAAGCAGAGATAGAAGAGGAAAATGGAAGACACAAAATAATAGTTACAGAAATACCGTATATGGTTAATAAGGCTAACTTAATAGAGAATATTGCTAATCTAGTAAAAGATAAAAAATTAGATGGAATATCAGATCTTAGAGATGAGTCAGATAGAGACGGTATGAGAATTGTTATAGAACTAAAAAGGGATGCAAATCCTAACATTGTTCTTAACAGATTATACAAGCACACTAAAATGCAAGATACTTTTGGAATAATAATGCTTGTATTAGTTGATGGTCAACCAAAGGTATTAAACTTAAAACAAATATTAGTTCATTACTTAGAACATCAAAAAGAGGTAGTAACAAGAAGAACTCAATTTGATCTTGATAAAGCACTTGCTAGAGCTCATATTTTAGAGGGACTAAGAATAGCACTTGATCATATAGATCAAGTTATAGCACTTATAAGAGGATCTAAAACTGCAGCTGAAGCAAAAGAAGGCTTAATGAAAACTTTTGGATTGTCAGAAAAGCAATCACAAGCAATTCTTGATATGAAGCTTCAAAGACTTACTGGTTTAGAAAGAGAAAAAATTGAAGAAGAGTACAATGAAATAATGGAAACAATCACTTATTTAAGATCAATACTTGAAAGTGAAGAAATCCTTTTAAATATAATAAAAGATGAACTTATTGAAATAAAAACAAAATATGGTGATGAAAGAAAAACTGCCATAGAAAAAAATCCAGATATATTTGATGAGGAAGATTTAATTGACGATGAAGATGTAGTAATTACATTAACTCATGCTGGATATATTAAGAGATTACCAGTGGATACTTATAACGCTCAAAGAAGAGGGGGTAGAGGTATCCAAGGAGCTATAACAAAAGAGGATGACTTTGTTGAAAATATATTAACAACGCCAATACTTAACAATATATTATTCTTCACTAATAGAGGAAGAGTATACAAATTAAAAGCTTATGAAGTTCCAGAGGCAGGTAGAACAGCTAAGGGAACTAATGTAGTAAACTTACTTCCTATTGAAAATGGTGAGACTATACAAGCGATAATGACTATAAAAACTTTTGAGGAAGATAATTTCTTAATTATGGGTACTAAACAAGGTATTGTTAAGAAAACTTCTTTAAGTCAATATGCAGCAATAAGAAGAAATGGTTTAAACGCTATAAACTTAAGAGAAGATGATGAGTTAATTGGTGTAAGTATAACAACTGGTGATAGTGAGATGATATTTGTAACACGAGGAGGATACTCAATAAGATTTAGCGAAAAAGATGTTAGACAAATGGGTAGAGTTTCTACTGGTGTAAGAGCTATAAGATTAAGAGAAAATGATATTGCAGTATCTATGGTTGTTGTAAAAGAAGATGAAGAATTACTTGTAATAAGTGAAAAGGGATTTGGTAAGAGAACTGATATGTCACAATATACACTTCAACATAGAGGTGGAAAAGGCATAATAACTTATAAAATAACTGAAAAGACAGGTAATGTTGTTGGTGCTAGAGTTGTTAGAGAAGAAGATGAACTTATGTTAATAAATAGCGACGGAATAATAATAAGGTTAAATGTAAGTGATATATCTACAACTAGTAGAAATACTATGGGAGTAACACTTATGAAAACTGGAGAAGACATTAATATAGTTGCTATAGCTAAAATTAACTATACAGAGCCAACAGAAGTTCAAATGGAAATAGAAACTGAAATAGAAAATGAAAATATTGATGATAACGAAAATGAAGAATAAATAAATAGAAAAAGTAAGAGAAGTACTATTATACTCCTCTTACTTTTTTTAATTTAAGATCTTATGTGAATTTAATAAATCGACAACATAAAAGATAATAGTTAAATTTAAAATTTATAAATGGTATTTTAGTATAATACTTAGACTTTAATATAAGGTATTTAACTTATGTAAATATAAAAATATAAAAACATATCCACGTGTATCAATTGTAGAAAAACAAAGAAATAAATAGAATAATTAAGTATTATAAAAATAAATTCAAATAATAAGTAATATTAACAATAAAAATGAATATTAAATTATATATAATAAATCTTGTCGCTGAGGCAAACAAGTAATTGAAGCCAAGCGATGTAGATATAAACTTAAAAAACATTTAAAAAAAGTGTTGACAAAAAAGTTTAAATCTAGTAAAATAGAAAAAGTCGTCAGGTGATGATGACACATTGGTCTTTGAAAATTAAA
>NZ_CCAT010000070.1 GCF_000612845.1 Clostridium ihumii AP5 | reverse complement strand
TTTTTTGGAATGTACCAATCAACCAAAGGAAGTTTACCTTCCGTAACCACTGGGACTGGCTATATTTTATTTACTAGTGAATATATACATTTATTCTAGACTATTCTTAATGTAAATCTATCACCTTGAGTTGCCTGTCCCTCTTGTTATGGCTTAAAAATTTAGATAGTAAATTAATTATTTAATTTATTCACTTTCTTTTTACTTGTTTGTATCCTTGCTAGATTTCATTTTTTTAACTTGAAGATATCAATCAACAAGAGGGACAGACTTCTCATGGGGTAGTTACCTTTTCACAATTTATCTACCATTTTGAATAAGATATGTATCTAACTAAGTAAGGTCAGTCCCATAGCCTTGCTTAGTTTTGTTGGTTCAAGAATAAAAATTACCAATTAACTAAATGAAGTTTATCTTCTGTAGCTATGGGGACTGGCTCTACTTTACTTATTAGTGGATATATAATTTTTTTCTAGACTATTTTTAATGTATATCTATCACTTTGAGTTGCCTGTCCCTCTTATTATGGCTTAAAAATTTAGATAGTAAATTAATTATTTAATTTATTCACTTTCTTTTTACTTGTTTGTATCCTTGCTTAATTTTATTGGTTTAAGCATAAAAGATACTAATGAACAAGAGGGACAGACTTCTTATGGGCTAATTGCTTTTTCACAATTTATTATCCCTTTTGAATAAGATATTTAGCTAAATAAGCAAGGTCAGTCCCAATAGAGCCTTGCTTAGTTTTATTGGTTCAAGCATGAAAGATACCAATGAACAAGAATGACAGACTTCTCATGTGATAATTGCCTTTTTATAATTTATCCACCCTTTTAGATGAAATAATTATCATAACAAGTAAAGTCAGTCCCCCAGTGGCTTGATATTAACAGACTTGATAAATTTTATATCCGTATCAAAGATCACCGGGATTGAAATCTCGGCTACAATAAAGGATAATCTCGGCTACTAAAAAAGACTCTTGGCTACAGTTAGAAATAAATTGTAGCTACGAAAAAGTAATTCGAGATACGTTAAAAACAAATTTTGGCTATAATAAAAAAATCACGATATATTTTTGTTTATATCGTGATTTTCTGTATTTCTATTTATTTTTAATCCATTCTTCAATTTAGTTTGGGACATTATTTATTTGATGAATACTACTTTTAAGCTTAAAGTATACCACTCAACAAGAGGGACAGACATTATATATTTGCTAGTTACCTTTTTTAAAATCATCTACCCTTTTGGATGAGATAATTAGCATAACAAGTAAAGTCATTCCACAGCGGCTTGATAAATTTTATATCCGTCTCTAAGGATACTGGGATTGAAATCCTAGCTACAATAAAAGGTAATACCGGCTACTTAAAAGTAATCCATATAAACTTTTAAAATAGATTCTGGTTACGTAAAACAAATTTCAGTTAATATTAATATAATTTATTTTACGTTTTCTTCTATTAATTTTGTTATCATTTCTTGGTTTGGTATATAAGGTAATGTTATGTGGTCTGTTCCTTTGTTTTGTTTGTTATATTCTATTGATGTTTCGATTGAGTGTTCATTTCTTGCCCAAGCTCTTCTTGCAACTCCGCCCATTACATCCCAAGCCATTGCTGATTTTATTATTTCGTCAACTCTTTCACTTCCATCAAGAACTAAACCAAATCCACCATTTATTGACTTACCAACACCTACGCCTCCACCGTTGTGAAGTGCTATTAAGCTCATTCCTCTAGCTGCATTTCCTGCAAAGCATTGTACAGCCATGTCAGCCATTATATTACTTCCATCTTTTATATTTGATGTTTCTCTGAATGGTGAGTCTGTTCCACTTACATCATGGTGATCACGTCCAAGCATTATTGGTCCTACTTCACCATCTCTAACCATTTTATTAAATGCTAATGCTATTTTCATTCTTCCACCAGCATCTTGATAAAGTATTCTAGCTTCTGTTCCAACTACTAATTGATTTTTTTCTGCATCTCTTATCCAAATGTAGTTATCTCTGTCTTGTCCTCTTCTATTTGGATCTATACATTCCATAGCTTTGTGGTCTGTTTTTACTAAGTCTTCATGTTTTCCACTTAAGCATACCCATCTGAATGGTCCATATCCATAATCGAATAGCATTGGTCCCATGATGTCTTCTACATATGATGGATATATAAATCCGTCTTTTTCATTTTCACCATTTTTAGCTATATCTTTTCCACCTGCATCGTAAACAGCTTTCATGAATGAGTTACCATAGTCAAAGAAGTACACTCCTCTGTCTACTAAGATTTTAACTAATTCATAGTGTTTTAATAATGTTTTGTCTACTAACTCTTTGAATTTTTCTCTATCTTCTTTTAATAATGCTGTTCTTTCTTCAAAGCTTATTCCCATTGGAGCATATCCTCCATCATATGGAGCATGGCATGAAGTTTGGTCTGATAATAAATCTATTTTTACATTGTTATCAACAAAATATTGAAGTAAATCAACTATATTTCCGTGATAAGCAATTGATATTCTTTCTTCCTTTTCAGCTTTTTCAAGAGCTATTTTTACTACTTCCTCAAGATTATCTGATACCATAGATACCCAGCCTTGATCTAGTCTTGTTTGTATTCTTGATAAGTCAACTTCTGCAATGATACCAACACCATTTGCTATTTCTATAGCTTTTGGTTGAGCACCACTCATGCCACCAAGTCCTGATGTTACAAATATTTTTCCTTTTAAGTCGCCATGTTCTGGCACACCGAGTTTTAATCTACCTGCATTTAATATTGTGTTGAATGTTCCATGAACTATTCCTTGTGGTCCTATATACATCCAGCCACCAGCTGTCATTTGTCCATAGTTTGCAATGCCTAGTTGAGTTGCTCTATGAAAATCTTCTGGATTATCAAACATTCCAACCATTAATCCATTAGTTGTTATAACTCTTGGAGCTCTTTTAGAACTTCTGAATAATCCTAATGGATGTCCACTTTCAACTACTAATGTTTGTTCATCAGTCATGTTTTCTAAATATTTTTTTATTAATCTATATTGCATCCAGTTTTGACATACTTGTCCTGTTTCACCATATGTAACAAGTTCATATGGATATAATGCAACTTCAAAGTCTAAGTTGTTATCTATCATTACTTGGAATGCTTTAGCTTCAATACAGTTGCCTTTATATTCATCTATAGATTTTCCATAAATTCTTCCTTCTGGTCTAAATCTATATCCATAGATTCTTCCTCTTGTTAGAAGTTCATCCATGAATTCTTTAGCCATTTGTTCATGATACTCTGGCTTTATATATCTTAATGCATTTTTTATAGCCACTTCTGCATCATGTTTATTCAAATCAAATCCTCTATCTGGTGCTCTTCTTATGCCTTCTTTAAACTTAGGCATTTCAGGTAATTCGTCATCTAATTTGATTACCATTGCTTCTTCTACATTTAAATTTTCTATCATCTAGAATACCCCCTATTTTATTTATTTCTTAGTCCCCCAATTTTAAAATTGCCACGAATAAATTCGTAGCCAGTATATATTTAAATTGCATAATGCAATTATTTTAGATTTATAAACTTTAGATAGTAAATAGTTTCTTTATAAAGAGAGAATGTTCATATAAAAAAAATATATATTATAAAATTATAAGATAGGATTTATTTTGATTATACTATTATATTTACTATCTAAAGTATTATATTATTTTTACATATTTAGAATATGCAAAAGAATGTATAGGATTAAAATTCTTAAAATTTCATGTTTTTTACCCCAATATTATTTTTAATAAATATATAAACTAAAATTTCAGAATTTTCATCTTATTATCTTATTCTTTATTTCCTATAAAAATCCTTTTAAATTTCAACTTTACTTATAAAGAATTTTTGCTAGTTTGATAGCATAGTAAAGGATTTTAGATTAAAATTTAAAATCATTAAAGTAACTTTATAAAATTCTTCTCATAAGGTACTTTTTAATTATCAATAAAAAAATCCTCATACAATTTTCAAATTTTATATGAGAATTTTTTTAATATTAGATTAAATTTCATCATGTTTATTGTCTGTATTGTTGTATTATACTTTCTACTTTTCCATTGCTTATTTTAAGATTAAATGTAAAACGTCCTGATATACTATCTCTATCTGTTAATGTATAAAAATCACTTGGAACTTTATCATTTAATATATCACTACTAGACCAATCCACTAATTCAACTTCTACATTATCTTTAACCTTTAACTTTACATCATCACTTATTCTAATATCACGACCAGCATCTAAAACTATAGGTCCATATACAGGATGCTGTATTACTCCTGAATTAGTTCCATAAAACTTAGCATATTCCTCAAGTTCTTTAATATCTTTGCTGAATTTGCAAAAATGTCCTTCTATATATTTTTCACCATTTTCTTCATAAGCTTGTTTGGCTATAAATGTAAATTCATTTTCTCCATTTAATAGTCTTTCTGAAAATTTATCTACTGTAAATTTTCCACCTGCTATTGTCACCTTTTTAAAGCTATCTAATTCTGCTTTTTTATCATTAATACTTTGAGAGTTTGATAAAAGTATTGGTGAATTTGTTTTTATTGCTAAGGCACTTGCTGAGAGTGCATCTGGGAAATTTTCACCACTAGCAATAACTATATTATCTTTTGCTGTTTTGCCTTTGAAGTATTTTAATATCTCAAAGGATGTGTCATATCTATTATTACCACCTAATCTTACAATTTTACTTTTATGTAATTGAGGTGTTAAAGTTTCTATTTCATTTTCTACATCACTACTAATTGCACCAGTTCCTCCAGCTATAAAAATCTCAGTAGGTTTTATTGTCTCTATTTGATTTTTACAAGATTCACTTAAAGTGTTGCTTGGCGTCAAAAGTATAGGATAACCATTTTCTCCTGAAACTGTAGATATGCTTAATGCATCTGCAAAACTCTCTGAACTAGCTATTATAATTGGTGTACCTTCTTCTACCTTTGCTTCTTTTACAATTGCTTCATTGGTTTCATATCGGTTTTTACCACCTAATCTCACTACATTTTCAAATCCATTTTGTTTAAAATAGGAAATAAAATTATTGTTTATAGCTCCTTTTCCACCTAGTAAGTAGACCTTTCCCCCTGGGTTTAATCTAGATAAAATAAACTGTAATTGCTCTTCACTAGTTTTTGTATCATAGTCTACTAATATTATTGGAGCATTGTATTTTTTTGAAAGTATTGATCCTGTCAAAGCATCGGGGTAATCTTTACCACTGACTAAAATAACAGAATCTATCATGTCGTTACCTACAAATTGTTTCGCTATATTTATTGATGTCTCATAACGATTAGCTCCATCAATTCTTAAAACTCTATCATTTGTTTGCGCTTTTGCAACTATTGGTAAAGCTGTTGTAACTGCTAGTAATGTAGTTGCTATTAAGCATTTTAATTTAGAATTCATACGCTCACCCTCTTATATATTACATGTACATATATATGACATTGTTAATTAAATTATAACAAAATTTACATAGATTTGTGATTAATATATGATTTTATGTGTATTAATTTATTTTATCAACATATATCTTCTGTAGGGTTGAATTCATTCTACCCATTTTAACGTGCCAATAATTAAATTTATTATATATGAAATTAATTAAAATATTTAACATCCCAATCATTGTATGTGAGATTTCAACCTTGAATAACGTTATTTAAAATATCACAGCCATATCAAAGACCGCCAAGGTTGAAACCTCGGCTACGAAGGAAAAAGAGATTGAATTGAAAATGCCAAAATTTGTAGGCGAGAATTCATTCTTGCTTACCGTTGTTTTAATATATTATTCTAATTTTATATCCATATAAGAATCCGCCAAGACTAAAGTCTCAGCTACAAAGGAGTTTAATAAGTTTCAGCTATAAATGTTAAAACCTCCATTATAAACATTTAAAATAATGTTTATAATGGAGGTTACTTTTCTTAAAATTATATATTTCAACCACCATACTTAGCGTTTATTATATGTTAACTTTATAATTCATTTAAATATTAATTTTATAGAAATCTCTTTTTATTACCAAAAACTCTTCCATGTCATTTAAGAATTGATATAACATTGCTCTGTTTTCAAATTCTTCTCTTGTTGTGGGAAGTTCACTTTCTTTTAACTCTTCTCTTAGATTTGTTAAATCCTCTAATAATGCATCACATGGATTATCTTCATGCAGATTTTCTCCAATTTTCTGTGTAAGTTTTGCTATCATCTCAGTTTGTTCATATGTCATAAAAAATCTTTGAAAATGCTCCCTCATTCTTTTCATGCATTCAAATTGATTTATTCTCATTTCCATATACTTAACGTAATAGCTTTCATCTACTGTGAAGTAGTTGTTTAAATTTATGTATGCTTTCTTTCTTGTTTCATATAGTTTAGTTTCCAAATCTTTGAAAAGTATATCTTCTTTTAAACTTACTGATAATTTTTGCAGTGACTCTGCCATTTCTAAAAATATTTTTCTCATTCGTTCTTCTATATATTTTTGATCATTTTTTATGCTATTTGATATGTCCGGCATGTATAAATTTAATAGTAAAGCTACTCCAACACCAATTATTATAAGTCCTATTTCATTTAAGACTAGATTGGTCGTTATTTTTCCTTCTGTTAAAAAGTGAGTAGCTAACACCGAACTCATTACTATTCCTTCTGATATTTTAAACTTTACTGCTATTGGTATAAAAATTATCATAAATACCCCAAAAACAGCAGCATTAAATCCTATAAGTTCAAATAGCACTCCTGCAATAGTTAAACCTATAAAACAAGCCATAACTCTTTGAGATGCCACTTTTAGAGATTTTCGTTTTGTGTTTTGTATACTTAGTATTGTTATTACCCCTGCTGAAGGATAAAACTTTAATTTCAATAATTGAGCTATAATCATAGCTAATGCTGTACCTAATCCAGTTTTTACAACTCTGTCTCCTATCTTCATAATTTCTCCTTTCTTATCATTTAATTAATAATATAAATATATATAATTTCATTTCAATAATATATATCGTCATTTCATCTCCAGATTAAAGACCGCCAAGACTAAAGTCTCAGCTACAAATGGAAAAATAAAATTTGTGCCAATATTTGTAGGCGAGAATTCATTCTTGCTGTTACACGTTAGTAATTCAAATTTTATATCTATATCGAAGCATGCCAAGGTTAAAACATCGGCTACAAAATGAAAATTTGCACCGACCTAGGCTACGAAGAAAAAAAGAACAACTGATTCAAATTCTGTAGATGAGAATTCATTCTTGCTTAACGTTGTTTTAATATATTATTCTAATTTTGCATTCATATAAGAATCCGCTAAGACTAAAGTCTCAGCTACGAATGGGAAAAAGAGAATTTGTGCCAAACTTTGTAGGCGAGGTTTTAACCTTGCATAACGGTATTTTAAATATTACAGCCGCATTAAAGAACTCCAAGGTTAAAACCTCGGCTGCAAAGGAGTAAAATGGAAATTTATTCTTGTAGAATGTTATGTAATTATATTTACATAACATTCTTAATCAAACTCTTAATTTTGTAAAAAAAGCAAAGCTTTGAGGCTTTGCTTTATCTTTGACCTAATTTTAAGTTTGGTACTGCATTTAATTTTAAATCTGCTATTCTTCCACATTTGTATTCAAAGTAAGCAGCACTTCCTATCATTGCAGCATTGTCTGTACATAATATAGGTTGTGGGAATAATACTTGTATTCCTTCTTTTTCACATCTATCTATCATTGTTTGTCTTAAACAACTATTTGATGCAACTCCACCTGCTATAGCTATTTTATCCACTTTTTTTATTTTACATGCTTCTATTGCATTTTCTACTAATACATTTACTACTGACTTTTGGAATGATGCTGCTACATCTGGAACATGTATTTCTTCATTTTTCATTTCAGCCTTATTTAAATAGTTTAAAACTGCTGATTTTACTCCACTAAATGAAAAATCTAAACATTCTTTATGAAAATTAGCTTTTGGGAATTTTATAGCATTTTCATTTCCTTCTTTAGCTATTTTATCTATTTTAGGACCCCCTGGATAACCAAGTCCTAATGCACGAGCAACCTTGTCATACGCTTCCCCTGCTGCATCATCTTTTGTTTCACCCATTACTTCAAAGACACCGTAGTCTTTCATATGTACTATAAATGTGTGCCCACCAGAAACTACTAAAGTTACAAATGGTGGTTTTAGTTCTTTATACTCTATAAAGTTTGCACTAATATGTCCCTCGATATGATTTACTCCTATAAGTGGAATGTTAAGTGCATATGCTAATGATTTTGCATATTGTAATCCTACAAGTAGTGCTCCAACAAGTCCTGGACCATATGTTACACCTATAGCGTCAATATCTTCAAAAGTTACATTTGCTTCGTCTAAAGCTTCCTGAACAACTGCACTTATTGCTTCTATGTGCTTTCTTGATGCAACCTCTGGAACAACCCCACCAAACTTTTCATGAGTTGAAATTTGTGATGCTATTACATTTGATAACACATCTCTTCCATTAACAACTACGGCTGCAGAAGTTTCATCACAACTTGACTCTATAGAAAGTATTTTGAAATCTTCCTTCATTAAAACTTCACCTCTTCTATCAAATAAAACAATTTAAAATTGCTTTTATAAATTCATATATTATAACTTCTATTTTAAAATCAATATTTACATTATATACTTTTATACTACATATATTCAAATCTAAATTTAGAATTGTAGATATCCCTACAAAATAAATAGATGCTTATTTCTAAGCATCTCCAATTTTCTTATTCTAAATATACTAAAGCCTTATTTCCACAAACTAATTTTAAGTTTAAATTTTTAAAATAATTTTTTAAAGCACTGTTTGCATAGCATTGTTTTTCCTTTATTTGCTGATATTGCATTTTCCTTCGTTATTGCTTTTTGACATATTTCACAACGTATTTTTGCATCATTATTCTTTTTAGGCTTTTCTACTTTTTCTTTTACTTCTCTATTTTTAGAATTTGGTGGTGGTGCATATTCAATCTTCTCGTCTTCTATTTCTCTTTTTTCAATACTATAGTTTACTTTATATTTACTTTCACCAAATAACTCTAACTCAAATCTAGGATTTTCTTTATCATAAAATTCTTCAACTACTATTCTTCTTATCTGCGCATCATTAATTATTAGTCCACTCTTTTCAATTCCATCAAATATACTTTTAGTTATATTATTTGTGTCTGGATGTCTTTTTTCTGATTTATAATAAACCTTTAATATTGCTATTACTGCTTCTGATATAATTATCCCTGGATTTTGCACTCTTGTTTCATAAGCTATTTCTTCTTCATACAATGCGTATCTATCATGATACTTCCCTGAATTATATGGTAAAATTGCTCTTCCTTCTAAATTGAAAAGTTTAAAGTTTGATTTAGATATAGGTGAACCTTTTACTATAACTTTTGCATAACTCATCTTTAGTTGTCATCTCCTTTCTTTATTACTTCTTTTCATTTTACAGTATTATTTTAAACTTTGCATTTGTATCCATCATAAATTCTACTCATTAAATTTCTTAACTACATTATATAAGATACATAGCTATCATGCACAAGCTTCCTTTTCTTAATTTAGTTTTTATCTTAAATAAAGTTTTTATAACAACAAATAACATTAGCTCTAAATACGAAAATTCATATTCTGTTGTTGCTTCGATTAACCCTACCTCAATTGTTGGTGAATATGTAGCCTCATTTTAATCTTGAGTGGCCTGTCCCTTTTGTGACGACCTAAAGAGTTTACTTGTATGTTTTATTTATTTTTTTGTTCTGTATCCTCTATAAGTCTTATATCTCTATTAAAGAACCACTAACATTAAAATTCAATTACATAAATATAATCCTATTATTTGTACTTATATATTATCTTTTTGCATATTTATTTATAAGGTTTCTAAATATCTTTCTTTTGAGGGTGGTATTATTATGATTAACTTTAAGAAGTTATTTTCAAAGTATAAGATTACAATGATATTATGTTTAATAATTGTTTTATTATTATTCTTATTAAGTTTTAATTGGTCTATACAGCATGATAATAGCAATAATGTTGATTTAATCTTTGAAAGACTTGTTAATTCTAATGAACTTACAACTGTTAAATACAATTATTCTAATGTTTTATCAATAAAAGATAATTTAAAATTTAAAGATATAAACATTCCATTCACTGAAAGAGTAATTATTCTTAAATATGATGGTCACATAAAAGCTGGTGTTGATTTAGATAAAGGTAAAATCAAAATTCATGGAAAAACTCTAACAATAACCCTTCCTAATGCAACAATACTAGACAACATAATAAATGAAGAAGACATTGAAGTTTTAAATGAAAAGGACACCATATTTAATCCGTTGCAAAACCAAGAAGTCTTTAATGAACTATCTAAATGTAAAGCTGAAAAGGAAAAAGAATTAATTAATAATGGATTTTTAGATGATGTAAACAATGAAACTAAAGCATTCATTGAAGATTTCTTTAAAAACTTAGACTTTGACGTAAAAGTAGTATTCCATTCATAGGTGACAGTCATCACACATTAATCATACATTGATGACTGTCACTTATATATGGAGTTTTATTGATTAAATGTTGTTGACCGTCACCTATGTTTAACCTATATTTACTTATTTATAGTGCATTTTAAGATTATTTTTCATTTTTTTGCTTAAATTCATACAGCTTGTACACTTTTTTCAATATTAAAAATCGTTATTATAAATTTCAAAAATTTTTTTGTTATTTATTTTCACTATAAAATTTTTCAATTATGTTTTTGTATTTATCTTCATGTAGTACTAAGTAAATGCCTTCATTGCTTAGGGCATTTACTTCTTCTATGGACATGTCTTCTAGTATATGTCCAATTTCATATGTTGTTTTTTCTGTGTATATTCCTGTTAGTAGTATGAATAATGCTTTTGGTGTTTTTACTCCATGATCTGCTTTTGTTAAGAATGAACTTCTTGTTATTCCTGTTTCTTTTTCTACGAAGTCTATTATTTGTTCTACATCAAAGTTTCTTTTTAGTATTCTTCTTGTTATTCCAAATTTCTTATCGTTTATTTTTATTTCTATTTTTCTGTTGTTGATTGTTAGTGTTGTTGATAGGTCGAGTTCTTTAAAGTGTGATACTTTTTGTATTAATGTGTGTTTGAATAGTTTTACGTATGATTCCACTGCATATCTAGAGTTTATTGATAATATGCTTAGTATGAAGTCTGTGTCTAATATTCCAAATTCATCTTCATTTCCGAGGTAACAACGCATGCTTGAAAATCTGTATGTTTCAGGCATTTCACTGTATCCAAATATATCTTTTGGGTTAGCATGTATGTATAGTGATGCTTTTAGTAAGTATTCATCAGTGTTTATTAGTTCACTAAAAAATCTTTCTTTTAGTAGTGGTCCGTTTGTGTCATATTTAGGATTATAGTATTTTACATACCTAAGTCCTATACTTTTCATTATGGTGCTAATTTCTTCTCCATTTGAGTCTATTATGAAGTGTGCATGGGTGTCCATTAAACAATATGCATAGATTTTAAATTGATATTTTATTTGACTTTCTCTTATTTTTTCCATCATCATTTCTTTATCTGATTCTGATGGAAATAATGGTTTTGATTTTGATTCATGGATTACTATATGATATATTCCATTTAAATCTGTTACTCTTGCTTGACGTGACAAAACAATCGCTCCTTTTTTATATTTATACTTATTTATAAATATTGACAAAGGAGTTTTATTTAAACATAAAAACTATGAAAATTAAATTTCCATAGTTTTTATGTTTTTATATTATGCTGTTTTCTTTTCAGACACTGCTTTTTCCACTGTTTTTTTTGCAGCTTTTTTATATATAAACCAATATACAAGACCAACTAATACTGCTCCACCTATTATGTTTCCAATTGTTACTGGTAATAGATTCTTAACCACTCCTGCTACATTTAAGTTTGCAAGTTTTTCTGGTGATATATGTGATGCTTCTATGTATACAGGATTTCCTTTTGCTAGTAATCCAATTGTGAAGTAATACATGTTTGCAACACAGTGTTCAAATCCAGCTATTACGAATACAAATATAGGAATGAATCCCATTAATGCTTTTCCAGCTACGTCTTTTGCTGCATATGTTGCCCATACTGATAAACAAACTATGATGTTACATAGTATTCCACTTGATAATGCTTGTCCCATCGGTAAGTTAGCTTTTGTTGCAGCAACTTTAACTGCATATCCACCAACAGCTCCACCATTAAAATCTAAAAGTCCTGCACTATAAACTAAAAATGCTATTAATGCAGCTCCTATAAAGTTTCCTATAAATACTATTAATAAGTTCTTAGCCATTTGACCTACTGATATTTTTTTATCAGCTACTGCTACTGATAATAAGCAATTTCCTGTAAATAATTCAGATCCACAGATTAAAACAAATAGTAGTCCTACTGGGAATACTACCCCTGCAATTACTTTTTGCAATCCAAAGTTTGTTACACTATGTGAAGCTACTGATGAACCATATCCACCTAGTGCAATGAATATTCCTGCTAGTATTCCTAAAAATAATGTTTGTACTGGTCTGTTTTTCGCCTTTTTCACACCAACTTCTGAAACATATTCTGTTATTTCAAGTGGTGATAACATGTTTTGACTCATATAACTTTCTCCTTTGCTTTTTATTAATTCAATTACATTTGTATTTGTAATTAAATTGTTTTTATATATTCTCAAATTACATTTTATAAAATATTAATATTTTGTATTTTTTACCATTTTTCTTAATAATTCATTAACTATTTTTGATTTATTCTTATAGCTACAAATTTATATATTATATGTAATATTTTTACATATTTCTTCCGACTTTTTCTTTTTTATAACAACAAAAACTATTATATTTTAAATTTTATATAAAAGTCAACTGTAATTCTATCATATTTATTCAGATTTTACCTTGTTTTTATCTTACAAAATGATTTTTGATTTTTTTCTCAATTTTCAATATTCATTTTATTGTTTTTCCTAGGAAATATTAAATTCTTTTAATTATTCCTATAAAATACTCCTTTCCTAATTTTATATTTTATATTTTATATTATTTATAATATTATTAAATATATATTTATATTTTTACTATTTATTTTTAATTATTGTAATTTAATACTTTATTGAGAATTAATTGAATTATTTGTGTTATAGTCTATTTATACAAAGAAAATACTAAATTTAGTGTTTACATTTTATATTTTCCTACTAATTTTAGAAATTAATTTCTTAATAAATATCATTAAAAGCTTTTATTTTGTTATCATTAAAGTTTATTGACATTGTTTTATATTTTAAATTAAGGAGTTGTAGTGATTTGAGTAAAAATTTTTTATTTAATTATTTAGATAAAAATACATTAGATAAGAAATCTTATGAAGATTTAAATGAACTTGTATGTAAGGCAAAAGTAGGCAATGATGATTGTAAGTTAGAACTTATGAATTTAGTTACAAGGTATATTCATAAACTTTCAAAGTCCTCTTTTATCCCAGATTCTGATAAAGAAGATTTTGTTATGATTGGATATTTAAGCGTGCTTAATTCTATAAAAAAATTTTCTCCTGATAAAGGTGATTTTGTTAATTATGCAATTAGAAGTATTAAATTTAATTTTTATGATAATTTGAGAATTAATAAATATAATAGTACCGTAAGTTTGTCAACGGAAATTGATGATGGACTAACATTAGAAGATGTGCTTGCTTCACCTGAATCATCATCTAATGTTTATATGCGAGATGATATTAACTTAGCTCTTCATTCTCTTACTGATGAAGAAAAAAAGCTTTTCTATCATTGCATAATTAAAAATGATTTTACCTTAATGGAATATGCCAAATTTTTAGGTGTTGATTATAGACATGTTTTATATTTAAAGAACAAAGCTCTTTCTAAAATGAAAAAGTTTTTAAAATAATTAGTTAAAAGAAAAACAGAAGTAATAACTTTCATTACTTCTGTTTTATAATTTAAATTAAAAAAATTTTATATTGTATATTTGTAATTCTTCCATTTCTAAATAATCTTTTATAAATTCATTTGGAAATTTCTTTGATAATATTTGTTTAAATTTTGTTAATTGCTCTTCACTTGGTTGATCTAATTCTTGTTTGTCTAATTCTAATTCTGTTTCTGTAAATAAGTCTCCATTTATTTTATAGCTCACATCACGATTATATAGATACAATTGATTATCTTTTATCTTCAAAGAGCCATACAATATTGAAGGAAGTTCAATTTCCTCAATATTAGATATTTTATAATCTTTGCTAAAGTCTCCATAATAGATTTTATCTTTAACTTGACCTGAAAGTTCATCTACAGTAAAAGTTTTTAGTGCAATTTTTGAATAATCCTCCGATAATATAGAATCTTGTATTTGTTCTTCACTATTATCTACTTCATATATAAGAGTATCATTTATATAAATATTAGATTTATTTTCTGATGCTTTTCTAGACGTTTTGCTATATAAAAGTTTTTCTCCTTCTTCATAAACACCTAGTAATATTCCCATCACAAAATTTTCTTCTTTTTTAGTATCTACATTGTATACTCCATAAGCTAATACAGATGGATTTATATGAGATGTTATTAATATTCTTTCATCATTAATCCATTCTAAATCTGTTATTATTCTAAGACTTTCATTGTTCAATTCAATTTCTGATGTCTTTTCACTTTTTATATCCTGAAGTATAATCTTTGGGGAATCAGGTTTGTTCTCTTCATTTCTTTCCATATATACAATTTGCTTGTTATTAGGACTTACTGCCAATAATTCTTTAGAAATACCCTTATCACCTATTTCGTTTATCTGTTGTTTTCTTTCATCATAACTGTAAATTTTATTGTTTCTTTCAAATACTGCATTTAGATATTTCTTATCAGAAAGTTTTACAATACTTGCATTGCTACAACCAACTAAAAATAAAATTGCTACCATTAAAATAGTCAGTTTAAATTTTCCCAATCCTTTTCTATGAACAACGCCTTCACTTTCCATTTGCTACACTGTTGCCTTATTAAATAGGTTATAATTGCAACAGCACACCTCCCCCAACTCTTATTTAGAACATGATTATAATATTTTAATAAATGCTAAAATCTACATTTATTAATTTTTAGATTTATGAATAATTTGCAATTTACAAATTCAACTTTATTAGTATACTCCTATAATTTTCTTCATTCAATATTATTAACTAATAATTATGCATTAAAAATTAAGTAATATTTCCCTAACTTAATTATATCCTAATTTTAGGAATTTATTATTACAAATAAGATACAATCAGAAATTATATATATGTTTTAATTATTATCAAATATAAAAGTTTTTATTTATATATTCTCCTTATTTTATTGCACAAAAAAGCAAGAGAGAAAAAATCCCTCTTGCTTAAATTTTACCAACTACCTGATGATCCTCCACCATTTGACGAACCTCCCCCGAAGCCACCAAATCCGCCGCCATCAGAGCCACCGCCACCGAAACCTCCAAATCCACCAAAGAAGTCATCATCGTCATCATCTTTTTTCCTTCTTACTGTTGGAGTTCCATAATAGTGAGTGTTGCTTGTTCTAAATGCCCTTGATATACCTCTAAGCATTCTTCCTTTATTGAAAAATGAATCTCCGAAAATTGTAATTAAAGCTATTATTACAATAATTGTTCCTATGTCTATTCCGTCATCATCTTTTTTTACATTAACATGTACTTGTGGAGTATACTCATTAGTAAGTTCTACTTGATATTCTTCTGCTATATTACTTGCAAAAACTGCATATGCATCTAATAATCCACCTGCATAATCGCCTTGTTTAAATCTTGGCTTTGCAGCCTCTTCCATAACTTTGTTGCTATATATATCAGATATTGCCCCTTCAAGTCCTCTGCCAACTTCCACTCTATATTTTCTATCTTCTATAGACATTAGTATTAACAGCCCATTATCTTTTTCTTTAGATCCTATTCCCCATTCTCTAAACAATTTGTTTGCATAATCTTCTATTGGGTAATTATCTAAAGTATTTATAACAACTATTGTTGCTTCTGCTGTAGTTTTGTCTTGTAATTCTTTTCCTATTGCTATTATTTTATCTCTAGTTTCTACATCTATAGTATTTGTATAGTCATTTACATATTTATATTGCGTTGGCTTTTCAAATTCTATTCCAAAGGCTTTAATAGGAATTGCAAATATAACTAAAAAAACTAAAAAAATCGATATTAATTTTGAAAACTTTTTTATATTATTTTTCATAAATTATTTATTAAACTCTACTTTTGGAGCTTCTTTAGCACCTTCACTAGCTTTAAAGTATTCTTTTTCTTCAAAGCCAAACATTGATGCTACTATATTGCTTGGAAACTTTTTAGTTTTCTTATTATATTCTGCAACTATTTTATTATAGTCTTCTCTTTTTATTGTTATTCTATTTTCTGTTCCTTCTAATGCTATTGAAAGGTCTTTAAAATTTTCATTAGACTTTAATTCTGGATATCTTTCAACAACTACTAATAATCTTGATAATGCACTTGAAAGTTCTGAGTTTGCATTTGCCTTTTCTTCCATTGTTCCTGCACCAGCTAGTTTTGATCTTGCATCTGCTATTGATGTAAACACTTCTTTTTCTTGACTTGCATATCCTTGAACAGTAGCTACTAAGTTAGGTATAAGGTCTGCTCTTCTTTGAAGTTGTGCATCTAAATCGGATGCAACTGTGTTTACCTGCTCATCTAAAGCTACAAACTTGTTATAACTTGAAATGAAAGGCATTATTAGAATTGCTATTACTACAATTATTGCTATGATTATTCCCATAGTCTTTTTTTTCATAAATAATACACCTCTCTTTATATTAATGAATTTTACTTTCAAAAATAAAAATCTTAAAGTACTTAATATAGGGTTCTAAGTTCAAGTTTTAAATTTTAAACTTGTATTCCTATATATTATATTAAGCTTATCCTTAAGTTAGCATACATTATATTACTATTGTAAGTATTTTTCAATATAAATATAACTTCTGTTATTTAAATTAAAAATTCCACCTATTTTATAGATGAAATTTTATTATTTTTTATATTGAAGTTTTATTGAAGTTCTACAAATGCACAATGGCTAGCTTCTATATTTAGTCCTAATGATTTAGCTTTTTCTAAAACTTCATCATTAAATGAACCTGGTTGAAACCATACATTTTTTATTCCCTTATTTTTTATATCCTCTAACATTGTTATGGCTATATTAGGATTAACTATTATATTAGCTACATCGATATTTTCTTTTATTTCATTTATATTATTATATATTTTTATCCCTTCAATTTCATTATATTTAGGATTTATCCCACAAACACTATATCCTTTATCTTTCAATTTCTTTAATATTTTATACCCAAACTTACTTTTGTCATCTGTTGCACCTATTACAACCCAGTTTTTTAAAGATATCATCTCTTGCATATTCTTACTCCTTTTCATTTGTAGTGTTACTTAATTTTATCTATTTAACTTAAATGTATCAATGAATAAGATGAACATACCCTATTATTGAATAGTTTATTTTAATTTAGTTTTCCTTTTGAATACCATATTTATTCTAACACACACAATAATTCCTAATATGCTTATTTAGATATATTTTGATTTTAAATTTATATCCACATAAAAGTTCACCGGGATTGAAATCCCAGCTACGATAAAAATCATAACTATGGTTACTATAAAAATATCATTTCTAATTTATTTTGATTTTTTATAATGAACTTAACCTTATAATTAAAGTCATTGCAACGAGATTTATTTTTTAATTTTTTACATTTTTTCTTTTTATTTTATGTTACATTATTTATCGATATATTATATACTATTAATATTAGTGCTATATTATATGTTTTGCACTTTAATTACTTAAGAAATTCGAAAGGAGTTTTGCTATGCTATCAATTGATGATATAAGTGTTGATATGCTTGAAGCAGATATACGTTATCTTACTCTTTTAGCTAATAAATTTCCAACAATTTCAGATGCTTGTACAGAAATTATTAATTTGCAAGCAATTTTAAATTTACCTAAGGGTACTGAACATTTTCTTACAGATATACACGGAGAATATGAAGCTTTTAACCATGTTTTAAGAAATGCTTCTGGTGTTATTAAAAGAAAAGTGAATGACTTACTTGGAAATAGTTTAAAAGAAAGTGAAAAGAAAGATTTATGTACATTAATATATTATCCTGAACAAAAATTGGATCTTATTATAAACGAGGAAAAAGAACTGGATGATTGGTATAGAATCACTTTATATAGACTTATTGAAATTTGTAAAATAGTTTCATCTAAATATACAAGATCTAAAGTTAGAAAAAATTTACCACCTGATTTTTCTTATATTATAGATGAACTTTTAAATGAAAAAGAAAATAGACCAAATAAACAAGATTATTTTAATGGTATTATAGATACTATTATTAGAATTAGACGTGCAAAGGAATTTATTATTGCTATTTGTACAGTTATTCAACGTTTAACTGTTGATAGACTTCATATTATTGGTGATATTTACGATAGAGGTCCTGGTGCACACATAGTTATGGAAAGTTTAATTAGCCGTTCTTCTATTGATATTCAATGGGGAAACCATGATATTCTTTGGATGGGAGCAGCTGCTGGTAATGAGGCTTGTATATCTAACGTTATTCGTATATCTACTAGATATGCAAATCTTGAAACTTTAGAGGATGGATATGGGGTTAACCTTCTTCCATTAGCTACTTTTGCTATGGAATGTTATAAAAATGATCATTGTAAATCATTTAAGCCTAAAATTTCAGCTGGTAATTATAAAGAAACTGATTTAAAATTAATGGCTCAAATGCATAAAGCTATTTCTATTATTCAGTTTAAGCTTGAAGGTCAAATTATAAAAAGAAGAAAAACATTTAATATGGAAAATAGACTTCTTTTAGATAAGATGGATTTAGAAAAAGGTATTATAACTATAAATGGAAAAGACTATACTCTTAATGACACTAATTTTCCAACTGTTGATCCAAAAGATCCATATAAGCTTACCAAAGAAGAACAAGCTTTAATTACTAAATTAAAATCTTCTTTTATTAATAGTGAAAAGCTTCAAAAACATGTACGATATTTATATTCTAAAGGAAGTTTATATTTAGTTTGTAATTCTAATTTACTATATCATGCTTGTATTCCACTTAATAGTGATGGTACATTCAGAAAAACTACTATTGCTGGAAAAGAATGCTGTGGTAAAGCTTATTTAGATATTGCTGACAGACTTGCTAGAGAAGGTTATTTTAATAAAGGTGACTCTGAGGAAGATTTATATTCATTAGATTTTCTTTGGTATTTATGGTGTGGTGAAGATTCTCCCCTATTTGGAAAATCTAAAATGGCTACATTTGAAAGATATTTCTTAGATGATAAAGAACTTCACAAAGAACCTAAAGATCCTTATTTTAAATTTAGAGATAAAGAAGAAACTTGTGATATGATTCTTAGAGAATTTGGACTTGAACCAGATGAATCTCACATAATAAATGGTCATGTTCCTGTAAAAGTAGTTCAAGGTGAAAGCCCTATTAAAGCTAATGGAAAACTTTTAGTTATTGATGGTGGATTTTCTAAGGCTTATCAAAGAGAAACTGGTCTTGCAGGTTATACATTGATTTATAATTCTTACGGCTTACAATTAGTTTCTCACGAACCTTTTGAGTCAACGCAAAAAGCCATTGAGGAATGTCAAGATATACTTTCTTCAGCAGTAATACTAGAAACTACTAAAACTCGAAAAAGTATAAAAGACACCGATATTGGAAAAGATTTAATAAACCAAATATATGATTTAGAAAAACTTCTTATGGCATATAGAAAAGGTATTATAAAAGAACAAAAATAGTTTTTATATAGTAAAAATAAAAGATAGCTAATTGCTATCTTTTATTTTTTAAGGGAGATGACTTTCTTATATTTCAATTTTTAGTATTATACCTCTAATTTCATAGTTGCTGTCATTGTCTTTCCGTCTCTTACAAATTCTACACTAACTTCATCATTTTCTTTGTGAGTTTCTTTTATTTTGTTTAATTCAGCTACTGTAGTAACTTTTTTACCATCAAATTTTACTACTACATCTCCTGGTTTTAATCCTGCTTTTTGTGCAACACTAAAATCTTCAACTTGTGCTATATATATTCCTACTGGTAAGTTGTTTCTTGATGCTAATTCTTCATCTAAATTCCTACATTGTATTCCAAGTTTTAATATAGGTTTTGTTAGTACATCAAGTTTTGCTATTGCTTCATTTATTGGAATTGAAAATCCTAAACCTTCAACTCCTTCTGCATTTATTTTTACTGTATTTATTCCTATAACTTCTCCATTAGAATTTATAAGTGGACCTCCACTATTACCTGGATTTATTGCTGTATCTGTTTGTATTAATTTTAATGTTTTTCCTTCTTCCACTTCTATTTCTCTATTTACTGCACTTACTATACCTGTAGTTACAGACCCAGAAAAATCTTTAGATATTGGACTACCTATTGCCATTACTTGTTCTCCAACTTTTAAATTATCAGAGTCCCCAAAGCTTAGTACTCCTGGAACTTCTACTTTTGGATCAGTTATTTTAACAACTGCTAAATCTGCTTCTTCTGAATAATTCACAACTTTTGCAGCTACTTCTTGACCTGTACTAAATATAACGCTTACTTCTGTTGCACCTTTTACAACATGGTAATTAGTTAATATTTGTCCTTCATCATTAAATATAAATCCTGAACCTATACCTTCTTGTATATTACCTGTTTGCCAACCCATAAAGTTTGTTGCTACTGATTTAGTTGCTACTCCAACTACTGCTGGTGAAACTTTTTCTGCAATATCAGGTATGTTCATATAATTTCCTGAACTAATTTGAGTTGTATCTACTTTTTTTGAACTATCTTGATTTTTCTTTTCTGCTACTGATTTTACACTTTTATTATTTGAATTCATTATTGAGTATGTTGTAACTCCACCTATTCCTCCACCTAGTATAGAACAAACAAGTGCTATTGCTACATAACTTCCAACATTTCCTCTTGGCTTTTTAGCTTTTTTAACCTTTTTAACTTTAGGTTCCTTAGCTCCTTCATAATTGTTAAAATTCATTGTTTCTGTATATCCAGTGTTGCTATTTGTATCTTCATCACCTATTTTATAAGATGCATTATTTATATATGTTTGCTCTAATTTTTCACTAGAGTTTAAATTATCATTATTTATATTTTTATCTATATCATTATTCATATTATCATTAAAGTTATTTTTTTCATTCATATATGATCAACTCCTTGATTTACTTTATGTTTAAATCTTATTACTTTTTTATGACAGTATTGTGTCTTGTATTTGACAGTTTTATGACATGTAAAATTACATAATTCCATTGTTATATTATTAGCCTTAGAAAGTTAATTTATCCGTTCATTAAAGTTGAAATTTATTTTAAAACATATTTTTAGTTTAATGATTATACTACTTTAATTTATGTTTCATTTTTTATTTTGAAGTTATCAACAGTTTTTTATTTATACACAATAGTTATTAACATAATTTACTGAATTTTTGTTTATAACAATAATATTTGTGCATAACTTTTTGCATATCCTTATTAAGTTTTATTTTTTAAGCTTGAAATATACCAATGAACAAGAGGGACAGACATCTTTTCGGCTAATTACCTTTTCTTAATTTGCTTTTCCTATTAAATAATATAATTATCTAAACAAGTAAAGTCAGTCACTGCATCTACTTTATTTATTAGTGGATATATAAGTAGGTTTTAGACTTCTCTTAATGTATATCTAAAATATTGAATTGCCTGTCCTTTTTGTTACGTCTTAAAAACCTAAGTTACAATTTTAAGTTTATATCCATATCAAAGAGCACCGGGATTGAAATCCCGGCTACATAAATACACAATCCCGACTACATAAAACACAATCCCCACTACATAAAAACACAATCTTGACTATCTAAGAGCATAATTTGGGATACGAAAAACATAATTGTGGTTATAGAAAAAAATAAGAGAGAATAAAAATTCCCTCTTACTTTGCAAAGTTTATATTAGCGTTTTAATTTTAAGGTATCAATGTCTTTTAATTTATTATTTTTGAGCATACATTTCTACGATTTTTAATACTACTTCTGTAGCTTTTTCCATTGATTCTGCTACAGTATACTCAAATTTACCGTGGAAGTTGTGTCCACCTGTAAATAAGTTTGGTGTTGGAAGTCCTTTGAATGAAAGTTTTGATCCATCTGTACCTCCTCTTATTGGTAGTACTAATGGTTTTACATCTACTGCTTCTATAGCTTTTATAGCTGTTTCTACTATATGGAATTGTTCTTTAACTTTTTCAGCCATGTTGTAGTATGTATCAGACATTTCTAATACAACTGTTCCTTCACCATATTGTTTGTTATATTTATTAACTAATTCTTCTAAAAGAACTTTTTTAGCTTTGAATTTGTCCATGTTGTGATCTCTTATTATGAATTCTTGAACTGTTTTTTCTACAGTTGAGTTCATATCTGTTAACATGAAGAATCCTTCATAATCTTGTGTTTTTTCTGGTCTTTGGTCTTGTGGTAATTCATTGAAGAACTCCATAGCCATTATTCCAGAATGAATCATTTTTCCCTTAGCTGAACCTGGGTGAACATTTCTTCCGTTAAATGTTACAACTGCTCCAGCAGCATTGAATGTTTCGTAAGATATTTCTCCTACTTCACCACCATCTAGTGTATAAGCAAATTCTGCACCAAATGCTTCAACATTAAAGTTATTACATCCTGTTCCTATTTCTTCATCTGGAGTAAATGCAACTTTAATATCTCCATGTTTTACTTCTGGATTATTTATTAAGTATTCCATAGCTGTCATTATTTCAGCTATACCAGCTTTATCATCTCCACCTAATAATGTTGTTCCATCAGTTGTTATTATTGTTTTTCCAACATAGTTTTTGATTTCTGGGAAATCCTTTACAGAAAGTACAGTGTTTTCATTTAATTGTATATCGTTACCATCGTAATTTTCTATTATTTTAGGATTTACATTTTTTCCTGAATAATCTGGAGCTGTATCCATATGAGCTAAGAATCCAATTGTTGGGACTTTTTTGTCTATATTTGAAGGTAATGTTGCAGTAACAAATCCTTTATCATCTACTGTTACATCACTCATTCCTATAGCTTTTAATTCTTCTATAAGAATTTTTCCAAACTCTAATTGGCTGTTTGTACTTGGAACTGTTGATGAAGTTTCATCACTTTGTGTATCATATTTTACATATTTTAATAATCTTTCAACTACTTTTGACATATTTTATCCCTACCTTTTTTCAGAATTCGTAATATTTTATTAACATTATAACATGTTAGAATAATAATGAAAAGTATGTATATTCTATTAACATATTCTTATTTTTACATAATTTTTATATAAATTTATAAAATCATTAAAAAATATAAGTATTTATCTAAGCTTTATTGTTAACATTTTATTAATTTAAATAATATATTAATATATACAATTTATTGCTTTTTTAGTTTTTGAATAATTAAATATTTATATACTCAAATTATTAATTAATTAAAATTTTTTAAATATACTTTCATTTTAACTATTTTCGTTTTATAATTTTTATAATAAATTCAATTTTTTAATTTGAAATTCATATGACCATAGAGAATAAATACTTTGTTCTCTATATTAAAATATAAGAAAAGGATGTGTTATTTATGATAGACTTATCAAGTGCTCTAAGTTTTGAACAATATTTAGCAAAATCTAAAGAAAGTTATGGTGATATTCAAGATAAAAAATATATAGCAACTACCTTATCAGAAAATTCTAAGTCAGAAATTAAAAACTTAAATGACACCGTAAATGCAATTGTTTTTACAGAAGGTTTTTGTCCTGATTGTATTGCTACTATACCTTTTATCCAAAAACTTAGTGAAGAAAATTCTAATTTAAAAGTTCACTATCTTCCAAGAACAGGCTATGAGGAGTTTCTTGAAGAGGCTGTTGGTAGAGTTTCTATTCCTACAATAATAACTTTTGATAAGGATATGAATCCAAAAGGTGCTTATGTTGAAACACCTAAGGAACTTACCGAAAAAATGATTTCTTTATCATCTGAAGATAAAAAATCCTTGATTGAAGAATATAGACAAGGAAAATATAATAATTTAATCGAAAAAGATTTACTTGAAATAATAATATAAAAACTATATGTTTTTATATCATTTTTAAGATTTAACTTTCTATAAAATAAAAAATGCTCATCCTTTCGGATGAGCATTTTAAGGGTAGTTTGAGAAAATTGGAAATCATCAAATTAGACATCAAAACAATTTTGATATTCTACTTTAGATGCCTCTTCTTTTGTTTAATGTAATTAAGATGGGTATTAGTATTATATCCGCATATTTAAAATATTATTCACTTCATTACAAATTGTTTTATTTAAAATTAATCTTCTGTAAATCTATATCCTACACCAACTTCTGTGTATATATATTCTGGTTTTACCGTTTGTTTTTCTATTTTTCTTCTTAGACTTGCCATAAATACCCTAAGTGTCTGAGTTTCACTACCTACTGGTGCACCCCAAATTTCTTTTATTATAAAGTTATGCGTTAAAACTTTTCCTGGATATTTTGAAAGTAATACTAAAAGTTTATATTCTATAGGTGTTAAATGAATTTCTTTATTTTCTATAGTAACTTTTCTCTTTTCATAATCTATAATTAAATCTTTCACTTTAAATGTTCCATTAGTTTCATTTAAATTTTTCTTAGTTTCTTTGTGTCTAAGTGATACTCTAATTCTAGCTAATAATTCACCAATGCCAAATGGCTTTGTCAAATAATCATCTGCACCTTTATCAAGTGCTTCAACTTTTTGCCTTTCATTATCTCTTGCTGAAACTATTATTATTGGCACACTTGACCATTCTCTTATATGCGTTAAAACCTCTATTCCATCAATGTCTGGAAGTCCTAAATCTAATATTATTAAATCTGGACTATTTGACATTGCAAGACAAATACCTTCTCTGCCTTTTTCCGTTTCAATATATTTATATCCCTGCACACCTAGTGACGTGGTTATAAAATTCCTTATTGGTTTATCATCTTCAATTACTAGAATGTATGCATCATTCGTCATTTTTACACCTCCACTTAGAGATATTAATTTTATTTAGGGATATTAAACCTAAATATTGTCCCACCTTGTTTTTTGTTTATAGCCTCTATTTCTCCGCCATGAGCTTCGATTATAGATTTACATATTACAAGACCTAACCCTACACCCCTCCTAGAGTCAGACACTTTTCCACCATCAGTGAAAAACCTATTAAATATATAAGGACGTATTTCTTCTTTTATTCCTATACCATTGTCTTCTACTTCAAAAACTACTTTTTTCCCTTTATCATATATATTAATATTTATTTCTTCATCTTTTGGTGAAAATTTTGTAGCATTGTCTATTAAATTTATAAGAACTTGTTCTATTAAACTACCATCCATATTTGCTATTAAGATATCTTCTGGAACATTTACACTTATTTTATTTTTATTAAAGTACTTTTCACTTCTTTGAACGGCTTCATATACTACTTCTTCGACAACTTCTGGTTGTTTTTTTACTTGCATTTTACCCTCATCTACTTTAGTCATACTTAAAAGATTTTCAACTAATCTTATAAGCCATTCTGTATCGTCATAAACACTCTCAAGTAAGTTTTTCTTCATTTCCTCTGTAATTAAGTCTCCATTTTCAAGTATTGTACTTACAGAACCTTTAATGCCTGCAAGAGGACTTCTTAAATCATGAGATATTGATCGTAATAAGTTACTCCTTAATCTTTCTCTTTCAATTTCTATAGTAGACTCTTCTTGTTTTCTAAAGAATATTTCCCTTTCAAGTGCAATTGCTATTTCACTAGTAACTGTTTCAAAGATAAACTTTTGCTCTGGTTCAAGTATTCCTTCTTCACAAGATACACCAATTACCCCCAAAATTTCCTTGTTACCTTTTATTGGCATGTAATATCCCTTAGCACCATAAAAAGTACTTGTACCTGTGCCTGATTCTTTTCCATTTAAAAAAGTCCAATATGCAACTGCTTCTTCATTTCTAGTTAATAGTTCATTGTTTTTTTCATTTTCATTATCATTATAAATAAATGGTGCTGCTAGTGCTTCTCCATTGGCTAGATAGCAAATTACAGTTCTACTAGTAAGTCTTGATATATATTTTATCCCTATTGCCACTAAATCTGTGGTACCTTTTGCACTTAATAGTTTTTTACTAACTCTATAAAGTATCTGCGTTCTTTTTTCTCTTGCTACAGAATTTTTAGCTTCTTTTTGAATTTTATTGGTAAGCATTCCTATAATGAATGCTACTATTAACATTATTATAAATGTAAACAAATAATTTTTATCATAAAATTTAAAAGAATATCTTGGTTCTGTGAAAAAATAATTAAATAGGAACACTGCCATAACTGATGATATTATACCAATTGCATGGCCTGTTGTAACTATATACGTAACTATTACACCTAAAATGAAAAACATTATTATATTAGCTTCTGACCCACCTAACTTCCAAAACAACAATGTTATTGCAGTTGTTATACCCATTATTAAAACTGACTTTAACAACTCTCTGATTCTTATATAATATTCTATTGGTGGTTTTATATTAAATTTATTTTCCTTTTTAGTATAAAATAAATTTGGTATAACATATATATCTATACAATCACTACGTTCCATAAGTTTTTCTGCTATATCTTTTGAATATAATCTACTTATTTTTTTTATCCTATTTCTATCTTTTCCAATTATTATTTTTGTTATATTTCTAAATTTAGCATAGTCTATTATTTGTTCCACTATATTGTCACTATATAAAGTTACAATTTCTCCACCTAGTTCCTCTGCTAAATTAAAATTTTCATTTAAAACTTTTTTATCTTCTTCACTTAAATTTTGTGCATTAGTTTCCTCTACATATAGAGCTATCCATTTACAATGATGTGCTTCTGACATCCTTGCTGCTGTTCTTATTATTCTTCCAGATGATGGTGATTTACTAATACAGGCTAATATTTTGTCTGAAGTTGGCATAACGGTTATTTGTCCTTTTGCTAATCTAACATTTTCAACTTCATATTTTACTCTATCTGCTGTTCTTCTAAGTGCAATTTCTCTTAATGCAAATAAGTTGCTTTTCACAAAAAAATTTTTAAATGCCCTTTTAGTTTGCTCTTTACTATATATTTTTCCATCACTAAATCTATTTAAAAGTTCATCTGGTTCAATATCTATAAGTTCAACCTTTTCAGCTTCATCAAAGATTTTGTCTGGAACGGTTTCTCTTACAAACACATTTGTAATGCTCTCTACTGCATCATTTAAACTTTCAATATGCTGAACATTTAAAGTTGTATAAACGTTTATTCCTGAATCTAAAAGTTCCTCTATATCTTGCCACCTTTTTCTATGTCTTTTTCCTCGAGCATTTGTGTGCGCAAGTTCATCAACTAAAATTATATCCGGTTTTCTTTTTAATGCAGTATCTAAATCAAACTCTTTTATTTCAATGCCTCTATACTCAATTATTTTGGGCCCTATATTTTCAATTCCATTTATTAATGCTATAGTTTCTTTTCTTGCATGAGGCTCTATATATCCAATTACAATATCTTTTCCTAGTGCTTTCATATCATGTGCTTCCATGAGCATTGCATAAGTTTTACCAACACCAGCTGCATAGCCAAAAAATATTTTTAGTTTACCTCTTGTAGAACATGCCTCTTCCTCTTCTTTTTCAATTTGAGTTAAAAGATATTCTGGATTAGGTCTTTTATAGTCATTTATGATAAACACCACCCTAACATAATAAATTTGTCATAACTCCAATTTAAGACAGGGTTATTATAACTACTCCCTGTCTTCTTTAAATATTTCTTTTAAATTTCAATACCTAATTTTGATGCTATTTTTAAATTAGCTTCTAAAACATTTACCCTATCCTCACCAAATATACCAAATGATTTTTTGTCTGTACATTCATCTACTATTTTTTCAACTTCTTCTTTACTAAGTCCAGTTTCTCTAACTACTCTTGCTATTTGAATTTCTGCTGCTTTAGGGCTTATGTTAGGATCAAGTCCTGAAGCTGAATTTGTAAGAATGTCTGCCGGAATATCTTCTTTTTTCACACCTGGGTTATTCTTTAGAAACTCATCCATATCACTTTTTACTCTCTCTACAAGTTCTTTATTACTTGGTCCATAATTTGAAGAACCTGATGCTGCTTTTTCGTAAGATTCGTCTTTTTCATATGTGTTATAATTTATGCTTGATATTCTTCCTACAAAAAATCTTTTATCAGTAAACTTTTGTCCTATAAGTTTAGAACCAACCTTTTTACCATTAATTTCTATAATACTACCATTTGCTTTATCTTTAAAGACTATTTGACTTACTCCATTTAAAAATAATGGATATATTACTCCACACAACAATAATAGACATAAAGTCACAACTATTGGCTTCCTTAATTTTTTCATTTTAACTCCTCCTATGGGGTTCCAAATTTAAAGTAATATCTTTCCCAAATGATATTACTAATCTTACAATTTATTTCTACATTTATATTTGGAACCAGTTGACAATTGAAAATTGAAAATTGACAGTTATGGTTAATATTACTCATTTCATTCCTAATATTTAAAATAGAAATACCTAAAAACTACGTTTTTATATTATTTTCCACTAATTTGCTTTGCAAATTATTATACAATTTGATTGAAAAAAACTGAGACTTCAGTTTTATCTTTCACTATTAATTATTCATCATTAATCACTTTTTAAAATTTAGTAATTAACTCTTATTTTGCTATATTCCTAAGCAAGCTACTAGTGGAGTTATTAAAACATCTATTAATTTTATTCCTATAAAAGGAACTATAACTCCCCCAAGTCCAAATATAAGCATATTTCTAAGTAACATTATTTCTGCTTTCATAGGTTTATATTTAACGCCTTTCATTGCTATTGGAATTAAAATTGGTATTATTATTGCATTAAATATTAATGCTGATAATATAGCACTATATGGTGTTGATAGTTTCATTACATTTAATATTTGCATTTTAGGTATTGCTATAGTAAATATTGCTGGTATTATAGCAAAATATTTTGCAACGTCATTCGCTATACTAAATGTTGTTAATGCACCACGTGTTATTAAAAGTTGTTTTCCTATTTCAACTACATCGAGTATTTTAGTCGGATCTGAGTCTAAATCTACCATATTGGCAGCTTCTTTTGCTGCTGTTGTTCCACTATTCATAGCAAGTCCTACATCTGCTTGTGCAAGAGCTGGAGCATCATTTGTTCCATCACCAGTCATTGCAACTATTTTTCCTTCTGCTTGTTCTTTCTTTATCGCATTTATCTTATCTTCTGGTTTGCATTCTGCTATGAATCCATCAATTCCAGCCTCTTTCGCTATTGTTGCTGCTGTTAATGGATTATCTCCTGTACACATTATAGTTTTTATTCCTATTTCACGAAGTCTTGCAAATTTTTCTACAAGTCCTGGTTTTACTGTATCTTTAAGGTAAATTACACCTAATATGTCATCATCTACACATACAACAAGTGGTGTTCCCCCGAGTCTTGCAACCTTATTAACTGTGCCTTCTAAGTTTTTAGGAATATTTCTTCCATTTTTTGATACTCTTTCTTTTATTGCTTCATATGAACCTTTTCTAATTTCTGTTCCATTCTTTAAATTTATTCCACTCATTCTTGTTTGAGCTGTAAATTCTATAAATTCATCATCCTTATATAAATCTTTATCTACTTTTATACCTAATTTACTACTAAGTTCTACTATTGATTTTCCTTCTGGAGTATCATCTTTTAATGAAGATATAAGTGCATATTTTACAAGTTCTTCTTTTTCTACATCTTCTACTGGTATAAAATCTGATGCAAGTCTATTTCCATAAGTTATAGTTCCTGTTTTATCAAGTATCATAGTATCAACGTCACCACATGCTTCAACTGCTTTTCCTGACATTGCTATAACATTAAATTTTGTAACTCTATCCATTCCAGCTATACCTATAGCAGATAAAAGTCCACCTATTGTTGTTGGTATTAAACATACTGTTAATGCTATTAGTGTTGATATAGGTATTGAAACCTTTGAGTATTTAGCCATTGGATAAAGCGCTACTATTACTATAAGAAAAATTATAGTAAGACTTACAAGTACAGTGTTAAGTGCAATTTCATTTGGTGTCTTTTGTCTTGAAGCACCTTCAACTAAAGCAATCATTTTATCTAAAAATGATTCACCTGCAGTAGTTGTTATTTTTACTTTTAACCAGTCACTAACTACTTTTGTTCCACCTGTAACTGATGCAAAATCTCCACCAGATTCTTTTATAACAGGAGCTGATTCTCCTGTTATAGCTGACTCATCTACTGATGCAATTCCATCTATTACTTCACCATCAGTAGGAATTATATCTCCATTTTCTACTAAAACTATATCATTCTTTTTTAATTCATTAGCATTTATAATTTTTACTTCACCTGATTGATTTAATAGCTTTGCTTTAGTATCTTTACGAGTTTTCTTTAATGTTTCTGCTTGCGCTTTTCCTCTACCTTCTGCTACTGCTTCTGCAAAGTTTGCAAATAGAACAGTTATTAATAAAATTATAGCTACTACTAAATTATATATTCTTAAACTATTGTCTTTATCTCCAAATAACTGTGGAAATATTGCAAGTACAAGTGACATTACAAAACCTATTTCCACAACAAACATAACTGGATTTTTTATCATACATTTAGGATTTAATTTTTTTAAAGCTTCTTTAATTGAATCTTTTAATATGGATTTTGTAATAACTTTTGATTTTTGATTTTTGATTTCCATATATATCTTCTCCTTTTAGTCTTTATATCATCAATACCATAATGTCAAATGCTCTGATATTGGTCCAAGTGCTAATGTTGGTAAAAATGTAAGAGCACCTATTATTAAAACTATAAATACAAGTGTTATTGTAAATGTTAAATTATCTGTTCTTAATGTTCCAATGCTCACATTTACAGCATTCTTTGAAGCTAATGAACCTGAAACTGCTAAAAGTATTATCATAGATAAATATCTTCCATAAAACATTACAAGACCTGTTGTTGTGTTCCAAAACATAGTGTTATCAATAAGTCCTTCGAAGCCTGATCCGTTATTAGCTGCTGAAGATGTAAACTCATATACGATTTCTGATAATCCATGAAATCCTGAGTTTGCTATTGCACTAGTTCCTGCTGGTATTGATACTGCAAGTGCTGAAAACATTAATATTAGAAGTGGATGTATGATTATAGCAAGTGCTATAAGTTTTACTTCTTTCGCTTCTATTTTCTTTGATAAAAACTCTGGTGTTCTTCCAACCATAAGTCCACATAAGAAAACTGTAAGAATAACATACATAACCATATTCATAAAGCCTACACCAGCTCCACCAAATACAACATTAAGCATCATATTCATTAATGGAACAAGTCCACCTAGTGGTGTTAAAGAGTCGTGCATGTTGTTTACACTACCTGTTGTGAATGCTGTTGTTACTGTTGTAAACAACGTAGAACCTTCAATTCCAAATCTTAATTCTTTTCCTTCCATGTTTCCCATTGCTTGATTTAGACCAATGTTTGCAAGTGCTGGATTTCCAGCTGACTCTGCATTAAAGCATATGATAAGTCCAATTAAAAATATAATTGACATAGCTGCAAATATTGCAAATCCTTGTTTTTTGTTTTTAAGCATTAGTCCAAAAGTGCATATAAGTGATCCTGGAATTATCATCATTGCTAACATTTCTATTACATTTGTAATAGGTGTTGGGTTTTCAAAAGGATGTGATGAATTTGCTCCAAAGAATCCACCTCCATTGGTTCCTATATGCTTAATTGATTCGATAGCTGCAACTGGTCCACGACTTATTTCTTGAACCTTTCCTTCTATAGTAGTTACTGTTTCTGGTCCTTTAAATGTCTCAGGAACTCCTTGAGACACTAGAAATAGTCCAACTATTATTGCTAATGGTATAAGTACTCTTGTAGTAACTCTTACTAAAGTTACATAAAAGCTTGTCATTGTTTTTTTCTTTCCTATTATGCCTTCCATAAAAGCAATTGCTACTGAAATACCTGTAGCACCTGATGTAAACATCATGAATCCAATAACCATAACTTGACTAAAATAAGAAAGACCTGTTTCTCCTGCATAGTGTTGAAGGTTTGTATTAGTCATAAAACTTATTATTGTGTTAAATGATAAGCTTGCTTCCATTCCTTCCACTTTGCTAGGATTAAAAATATGAAAGCTTTGAGTTCTGAAAATTATATATCCTATTAGTATCATTGTTATATTAACTGCCAACAATGATAAAACATATTTTTTCCAACCCATCTCTTCATTTCTATCTATTCCGCTTACTTTATATATTAAATTATCTATCTTATCGAAAAATTTATCTCCAAAACATTTTTTATTAGTAACAACTAAGTACATATACTTACCTAATGGTATGATTAAAAGTATAAATAATAATAGTGTTACTATTATTTGCATCCATTTCATTTTGCTCCCCCTCTTAAAGTGTTATTTTTAAGTAATTTAAAATTTTTCTGGATTAAAAAGTGCATACCCTAAATATCCAAATAAGAAAATTACTACTCCTACAACTATCCACATAAAACTTCCTCCTACATCTAGTTCTTATTGATTTGTTTTTCACACCAATCTAAAAATAACTTTAATGTTCCAAATGTTCCTATCAGTACTATAATAAAAACTAAATCCATCATTTTTTAATTACCTCCGCGCTCTCCAATTACTGTATTAATATTAGCATCAGCAATATAAATTTAGGATTAAGATTAATCATAGCAGTATAAAGATTATATAAAGATTTTTAAGATAAATTTTTTATATAAAATAAAAAATAACGAATACCAATCAATGGTATTCGTTATTTTTCATTCTTATTCAATATAAATTCATATAATGTTATTTATTATATAGATTAACTATTTTTTCTCCTTTTTTTAATAATTCTTCATAATCATTTTCACTTTTAACATTTGAAATTTCATCATAATTTTTATATGAAATATCATAATAGTATTTTAATATTTCATATTGTGTTTTACCTCGTTTCTCTCTACTATCCTCTATATATTTTTTCCATTCAATATTTAATTTATCCATTATAAGACACACCGCTGCTCCAGTTTCATATTTTATTGGTCTCTCTAGATATGCAGGGGACTCTGCTATATTATCAGCTATACAATTATATGCATGAATAAAAGTTACATGGTACGGTGCTTCTTTATTTGCTAAAACTGTTAATTTTCCACCTGACAATTTGCTATATTTATATTCTATATACCTTGCTGTTCCTTCTATTGCTTCTGTATTAGTCTCAGCCAATAATTGTGGCCATTTTTTATACCTATAATTTCTTATCAGAGTCCATTGTCTTAAATATTTACTTATTTCACTTTTATTATTTGATTCCATACATTTATCTAAAAGTTTAAATTCTACTCCCATCAAAGCATAATTTTCAATGTTTACTGGATAATTTTCTACATACTCTCCATCATTCTCATCATATATCCAATTTTTTTGATTATATGTATGAAATGACTCATGTAATAGAAATGATGAAAAGTCAAAATATAATTCAGGATTTTCCATCATTTGAGGATTATATTTAAAATAGAACACTTTATTTGTATTAATATTTACAGTACCAAAATTTGAAGGAATCCAAGTAGAAATCATATTTAAATTTAAATTATTAACTCTATAAACCGTTGGTAATTTCAAGTAATCTGGAATGTTAACTTTTTTTGAAAAAATACTATTTTTAAATTCTTCTACATTTATAACATATGAATACTTTCTTACTATACCCTTTTCTCTATTTGTTCTTATTAGAATCAATGGTTTTTCATTAAACTTATAATTATTGTTCCATAAATTACTTGAGCTTTCATTGAATTTTTCATATATTTTAGAAAGCTCTTCAAACATTTTTTTATCTATAGTATCCATTTTTTCATAAACCACTCTATAAATCTTATTCAATCCTAAGCTGATTAACACACAAATTAGTATTATCAAAAATATACTTATTGTTGAACGATATAACTTCTTATTTTTTTGAACGCCCATTAAATTTAGTTCACTTCCCTTAATAATCTTGTATCATAGTTTATTATGTTCATTTTCTATATTTAAAATTACTTTTTATGGCATTTGTAGGACATATTTTTATACACTGTCCACATCTAATACATTCTAAACTATTTGGATTTTCATGTATTTCTATATTTATTTTACATTTATTTGTACAAGCATTACAGCCTGTACATTTATTCTTATCTATTTTATATTTATAGAAACTTATCTTATTAAATAGTGAATAAAGTGCTCCTAATGGACATATATATCTACAAAATGGTCTATATATAAATATTGATAACACAACTATGACTAGTAGTATCATTAATTTCCAGTAAAATAAAAATCCTATAGTTTTTCTCAGAGATTCATTCATTATAATTAATGGCAATCCACCTTCTAAAGTTCCCACAGGACATATATATTCACAAAAATACGGAGGACTTATTCCGAATTCATTAACTAAAAATGTAGGCAGTATTATTACAAATGTTATCAATACAAAATATTTAAAATACTTTAAAATATTATTTACGCTTCTATTGACCTTAAATTTTTTAGTAGGTATTTTATATAATAAATCTTCAATAAGCCCAAATGGACATATCCATCCACATATAAATCTTCCGAATATAACTCCTAGTAATGATATAATCCCTAACACATATAGTGAAACATTATATTTCATTGTCCCTACAACAGCTTGTAAAGCGCCTATTGGGCAAGCCCCAATAGCACTTGGACATGAGTAACAATTCATCCCTGGAATACACATCTTTTTTAAATTCCCCTTATATATTTCTCCTTGTACAAACCCTTTTATATTTGCATTAGTCAGTGTCGCTGAAATGATTTGTGTAATCCTTCTTTTATCCAATTCCTATACACTCCAAACATATGTTTACTGCTTTTCTTAATACAATTTCTCCTTCTCCTCTGCATATCCCCATAAAAGTTGAGAAAATGCTAATTGTTAAAATACCATACTTTACAAATGATTCAATCTTATTTAGTTTCATAAATTTCACCCATATTATATTTTTACTGTGATATTATTAAATTATTTTATACTTGCTAACCTATCTTCAATTGCTTTTTTATAATCTTCTTTGTTATTTGCTCCTACTAAAACTTCTCCAACAACCTTTCCTTCGTTATCAACGAATATCGTCGTAGGTACCCCTTGAATATCACTTAATATACCATTCTTAATAGTTTCATCTGGAATAATATTTTGGAATTTAACACCCTTTTTAGATAAAATACTTTTAGCTACTTCTTCATTATCCTTATCTGGTGTATCAGATATAATGCCAATTACATTTATTTTTTCACCTTCAACTTCTTCATAAAGCTTTTGTATATCTGGCATTTCTTCTATACATGGTCCACAGTATGTTGCCCATATATTTATCATTGTAAGCTTATTTTCTTTAAAAATACTACTATCTATTTTTTTACCATCTATAGTTTTAGTATTAAATTCAATTTTATTGTATTTGCTTAATTTTTCTTGTTCTGATACTGGTTTAAATATTTTAATAGCATTTTTTAGATTTTTAACTTCTTTATATACTTGTTCATATTCTTTTTTTGTTTCTTCTGATAAATTACTGATATTAGGTTTGTTATTATATAAAAAATAAAAGTCTAAGTCCCCCTCTTTACCTATTAAATCATTATTTTCATATTTCGAAAATAATTCTTTTTGAAATGTTCCTTCCTCCCTCCCCTTATCTATACTTGCTATAACACACATTTCTTTAAACTCATCTGTTAAATCCATAATTTTTTTTGCTGCTTCTTCTATTTTGGCTTTTTCTGTCTCTGGAATTTTATCTGCTTCTTCATTCATTTTTTTAGCTTTATCCATTACCTCATCTGGTATAAAACTAATAATTAATTGTCCTTCTACATTTTCTCTTGGTGCTGTGCCATATATATCTATACTTTTCTCTATATTTTTCCATTTACTAGGTAGATTGAACTTAATTCCTAACTCTTCAAAGAAAACATCCTCCTTTTTTATATTTTCACTCAAAACTTTTTCCTTAGGTTGATTACTTTTTTTATCATTTACTACATCACAACCTAACATTGTTAAAGATATCATCCCTATTATTAAAGTCATTAAAAAAATTTTTTTCATTTATATTTCTCCCTTACATGTTTATATTTTTAAAATTAATATTAATTTTCTAAAATTCTATTATATACATTAAATGCATCTGAAATATTAAATTGCTCTGTTCCAGGATTTCCATGTGCATTCGCAGTTACCAAAATATATTCCTTTCCATTTATTTTTGATAAGCTGGCAAGACACAAATTAGCCTTTTCAGTATATCCAGTTTTTCCACCCTCAATAATCCCTTTACTTTCATATTCTTCATTAATATGCTTGAACATTGTACTCTCAAATGTAATTCCATCAGGATGCAAATTTGTTGATTTTGTACTGTGAATTTTTGATGTATATATCTGTCTAAATGTATTATTCTGTAATGCATATCTTAATAATTTTGAAATATCATTTACAGTACTATAATGATTTCTATTATGCAATCCTGTTGAATTTGTAAAATGAGTATCATTCATACCTAATTCTTTAGCCTTATCATTCATGAGTTCAACATAGTTTTTTTCTGAGCCTGCAATTTCATTTGCTAATCCAATGCAACTCTCTGCACCTGAAGGTAATAACACTCCATAAATTAAATCAATAGCCTCTACTTCTTCATTAGGTAAAAAACCTGCCATAGATGCATCCTCTTCATATAGTTCTCTAAACATATCCTCTTGTAATTTAATATTTTTTTCTAAATTAGGAATACTTTCAATTGCTAAAATTGCTGTCATAATCTTTGTAAGTGATGCTGGATATATCTTTTTATCTGCAAATTTATTTAAAAGTACATTATTGTCATCTAATCCAATAAGAATTGCATTTGAACTATATAATAAATCATTATCCATAAATTCATTTGTTTCACTTTTTATTTCTATACTCTGAAGTTTTGAAAATATAACTTCATTTAAATCAATTTTATTTATTAAGCAATTTGATAACATTAATGTTGTAATACATCCTGCACACATTGCTAAAGTTGTATATTTTAGCTTTCCAATTTTCTTTTTATTTTTTTCTCTATATATCATCATTCAAAATCCTCCTTAAGTGTATATCTCAATTCCTTATGAATTAATTTTAATAAATTCTAAAATTTTTTATCTAAATATGAACTTATATATTTCTTAAGATTTTCTTATGAAGGACTTAATCTTTTCTTTTTATGATTTTAAAACAAAAACACTATCCTTTTATGACTATAAGTCATAAAAGGATAGTGTTTTAACTATTTATTGATTTTTCTAGGTAGCTTTATGTAAAACGTAGTATATTCATCATTGCTTTCTGCATAAATTGCTCCACAATGTAGTTCTACAATTTCTTTTGCAATTGCAAGTCCTAACCCTGCATTTCCATTATCAGTTCCCCTGGACTTATCCACTCTATAAAATTTCTCAAATATACTATTTAATTCATCAGAGGGTATTTTTCTTCCATTATTTTTGATTTCTATAGTTATATTATCCTCTTTAATATAAGCATTTATTATTATTTTACTATTATTATTTCCATAAGCAATTGCATTTTTCAATACATTATTAAATACTCTAGCAAGCTTCTCAGAATCACCATAAAATATAATATTTTCTTCAGAGTTTACTATAGCTTCTTGTTTTTTTTCCGAAAGCATTGGATAAAACTCATCTGTAATTTGTAATAGCATATATGATAAATTGAACTCTCCTTTATCTAGTATAATTGTTTGTAGATTATATCTAGTAATTTCAAAGAATTCATTAATCAATGCTTCAAGTCTATTTGCCTTTTCTAGTGTAATTCCAATGTACTTTGCTCTTTGCTCTAGAGGCATATCTGGTATTTGATCCATTAACTCTAAGTATCCTATAACTGAAGTAAGTGGTGTTTTTATATCATGTGCCAAATAAACAACTAAGTCATTTTTTCTTTGTTCTGATTGCCTTGCATCTCTTTCTCTTTTTTCCATAGCATGCCGAAATGTATTCAACTTATTTTCCATGAAATTCATTTCTGGTGAAAGTTCAATCTTGTTATTAGTATTTTGTATTAATGATTCCATTCCTTCATTAATCTCATCAAAGTATTTTGTAACCCATGATATGGCAACTCTAAATATGATTAAAAATATAATTGCACTCAAAATTAACATAATTTTATCTGCATTATTTCTAAATATGTAATGATTAATAATTACCGCATCTGATTCAGACAAATAAAATGTATCTCTTAAAAAATTTACAATCCAATTACCAAAATGTCCCCTTAATAATAAAGTTAATGCTAATAAAAAAGTAAAGCTAAGCAAAACAAGTATTAAAACTTTAAGGAATATTTTTCTTTTAAATGCTAAATAATCACTTTTTCTAGTTTTATTATCCTTCAATTTTATATCCAACTCCCCATACTGTTTTTATATATTTAGGGTTTTCTGCTGATTCATTCATTTTTTCTCTAATATGTCTAATATGTACCATAATAGTATTATTACTATTACTAAAATATTTATCGCCCCATACCTTTTGAAATAATACATCTGAACTTATTACTTGACCTCTATTTTCACACAATACCCATAAAATAGAAAATTCTGTAGGTGTTAAAGACAATATTTTTTCATTTAAAAAACATTCATGTGTATTTTTATCTAGTATTAATCCACCAATTGAGATTGTATCATCATTTGAAGTCTTATTATTTATATTATATTTGGTAAATCTCCTTAATTGCGCTTTTACTCTCGCTACTAACTCTAATGGTCTAAAGGGTTTAGTTATATAGTCATCTGCTCCTAAAGTTAATCCTGTAATTTTATCCATTTCCTCATCTTTCGCAGTAAGCATAATTACTGGAAATGTATATGAATCTCTTATTTTTCTACATATAGTAAAACCATCTATATCTGGAAGCATAATATCTAATATAGCCATATCCAACTCCTCATTTTCTATAATTTTCATTGCTTCTGCTCCTGTATAGCATTTAAATACTTTGAAATTCTCATTTTCTAGATATAATTCAATTAAATTCGCTATTGTTTTTTCATCATCAACTACTAATATCTTAGTACACATATCTATCTCCTTCCTAATTATAATTCTGTATATAAATATTATTAAGTTTAATAATAATTTATAAATATATTTTATTCAATATATAAGTATTTTTTAACATTAAATTGTATTAATCAATGCATGCAATACTATGCATGGTGTTAGTGATTTAGTTTTTATATATAATTTTCCTAGCATATACCCTACAATTGCTTGAAATGAAATTCCCAATATTCCTATGATGCCATATTGAGTGTAATAAAAGTAATGAATTGATCCAAATAAAACAGCTTGAATTATATTAGCATTTTCTATTTTAAAATAAAATCCTTTAAGTCCTGACATAAGTAGTCCTCTAAAAATCATTTCTTCTATGAACGCTGGTGAAATAAGATTAATGACAAAATTTATAAATATATAAAATACTTCTCTTCCATTAATCAACATATCAATTCCTAAAAAAGAACATTCTATTACTTTTTTTATTGCTATTAATAGTATAACTAGTAATAATTCCTTAATTCCAATTTTAAATTTAAAATTCTTTATATCTATTTTTAACATTTTCATTGAAATTAGTAATATTCCATATACTACGCCAATCATGATTATTGGATAAATAATATAGCTTATTTTAGTCTCATATAAACTTATATTATTAACTTGAGACTTATTATTGGATAATATATTAGTTAGAATTAAGTAAATATATAGAATTGCAAATGCTATTATTGCTTTTTTATTTGAGTATATAAAATCCTCATCGTATTTTTCTGTATCATTCCTTATTAATGAAATTAAAATTATATCTATCCATATATAAATTATATGTCCTAAGTAATTTATTATTGGTTGTTCTCCTTCTCTATTTAAAATAAAAATAAAATATAATATTGATATAATTATTGTGAAAATAACTTCTTTTTTCTTCATGCTGTTACCCCCCTTTATTATAGAATACATAAAAAAATTATTTATAGTTGATTTCATTGTAATTTTTATATTTATTTTACATTTGTTTCATTCACAAACTTCCAATCTTTTTTTGTGTATCTTTTTAGTCTTAAAATACTAATTAACAAGATGGACAAACACTTTATGGACTAATTTACTTTTCCTTTTAAATGAGATACTTAACTTAACAAGTAAAGTCACTTCCATTTTTCTTTTTAGCCCGGAATTCATTCCGGTATATCTCTCTTTAATTTATTTTAAATTTTCAGCTTTATATCCATATCAAAGAACACCGGGATTGAAATCCCAGCTACGACAAAACATAATCCCGGCTACGTTTTAAAATAATTTCTGATATATTTAAAACTCAATTCCATTTACCTCCGTAACCCGGAATTCATTCGGGTATATTTCTTTTTGATTTATTTGAAGTTTTCAGCTTTATATCCATATCAAAGAACACCGGGATTGAAATCCCGGCTACGACAAAACATAATCCCGGCTACGTTTTAAAATAATTTCTGATATATTTAAAACTCAATTCCATTTTTCTTTTTAGCCCGGAATTCATTCCGGTATATCTCTCTTTGATTTATTTGAAATTTTCAGCTTTATATCCACATCAAAGAACACCGGGATTGAAATCCCGGCTACGACAAAACATAATCCAGGCTACGTTTAAAAATAAATCTTGTTTACATAAAAGATATTCCATAATATAAAAAAATCCGTTAAGCTTATTTAGCTTAACGGATTTTTTATATTTATATTATTTTATTCTAGCAACGCCACTTTCTCTTGCTATTCTTTTTACTTCTGATGATACAGATTCTGCAACTCTTTTATCTAATGTTTTTGGAATTATATAGTTTTCATTTAATTCTTCATCAGTTATTAGATTTGCAATTCCTCTTGCTGCTGCAAGTTTCATTTCTTCTGTTATTTCTGTAGCTCGTACTTCTAATGCTCCTTTAAATATTCCTGGGAATACTAGAACATTATTTATTTGATTATCAAAATCTGAACGTCCTGTTCCAACAACCCTTGCTCCACCTTCTTTTGCAAGGTCTGGCATTATTTCTGGTGTTGGGTTTGCCATAGCAAATACTATTGCATCTTTGTTCATTTTTGATACCATTTCTTTTGTTAATATGCCAGGTGCAGAAACTCCTATGAATACATCTGCTCCTTTTATTACATCAGCTAAAACTCCTTCTTCCATATTTCTATTAGTTACTTTAGCTATTTCTTTTTGAGCATCATTTATGAAATCTTGATTTTCTGTTATGGCACCATGTTTATCACACATTACCACATTTTTAGCTCCAGCATTCAAAAGCAATTTACAAATTGCTATTCCTGCTGAACCTGCTCCATTTATTATAATCTTAACGTTTTCTATTTCTTTATTAACTACTTTTAATGCATTGTAAAGTCCTGCTAAAACAACAATTGCTGTTCCATGTTGATCATCATGAAATACTGGTATATTTAATTCTTCTTTTAATCTTTTTTCTATATAAAAACATTCTGGTGCTTTTATATCTTCTAAATTTATTCCACCAAATACTGGACTTAATAATTTAACTGTTTTTATAACTTCTTCTGGATCTTCTGTATCTAGACATATAGGAAATGCATCTATATTTCCAAATTCTTTAAATAATAATGCTTTTCCTTCCATAACTGGTATAGATGCCTCTGCACCAATATTACCAAGTCCTAAAACAGCTGTTCCATTTGAAACTATTGCCACAGTATTTCCTTTTATAGTATAGTCATAAACTGCATCTTTATTTTTTGCAATCTCTAAACAAGGCTGAGCAACACCTGGAGTATATGCTAAAGATAAATCTTTACTACATTCAACTTTCATCTTTCCAATTACTTCAAGCTTACCTCTCTTTTCTTTATGTACTTTTAATGCTTCTTCTTGTATAGACATGTCAAACACCCTTCCCTTGCTTTACTTACTAATTTTATATTGAGTCAATAAAATAATTATTTTATTTTAAATCTTCACTTATTTTTAGTATAACGTACTTTATTTATTTTTTCCATTGTAATATTCACAGTACTGTACTATTGGGCATTCTTCACATTTAGGTTTTCTAGCATTACATATTTTTCTACCATGCCATATTAAGTAGTGATGAGCGTCACTCCACATTTTTTTAGGTATATTTTTCATTAGTTTCTGTTCTACTTCTTCTACATCTTTCCCTTTTGCAATACCTATCCTATTAGATAATCTAAAAACATGTGTATCTACAGCTATTGCAGGTATTCCAAATACATTTGCCATAACAACATTTGCTGTTTTTCTTCCTACACCAGGTAATTCTATAAGTTCTTCCATTGTTTTAGGCACTTCTCCATGATACTTTTCTAAGAGCATTTTACAGCAACCTAAAATATTTTTACTCTTATTCTTGTAAAATCCACAACTTCTAATTTTTTCTCCAAGTTCTTCTTCACTTAAAGTTACTATAGCTTCTGGAGTATTGTATTCCTTGTATAATTCTTTTGTAACTAAATTTACTCTTTCATCAGTACATTGAGCTGACAAAATTGTTGATATTAAAAGTTCAAATGGACTATTAAAATTTAATCCACAAGTTGCCCCTTCATAAACTTCACTTAATATTCTTAAAACTTCATCTCTAGTCTTTTTATTCATTATAATTTCCTACTTTCCTAAAAACTATATTTTAATTTCTAATCCGAAATAGTATTTTCTAATAATTTATATTTGTTAACATTTATTATACCATTTTAAATAACTTAATTATAGGGTTCCAAGTTCAAAGTTTAAATAACCTCTTTATCAAATGATATTATTAAGCTTACAGTTTATTATGATTGAACCTAATTAAGAACTAAGAGTGAAAAGTGAATAGTGTGATGGTGAATATTTTGGGGATTGAAATCCCCGCTACAATGTTTTATTTGTACTTCAAATAAAATCAGTATAATATTTATCCATAAAAAGTTCAGTTTGGAGAATAAATTCCCCATTATAATATTCATACTTACCATAGTTTTAATAGCAAATATAACTATTACTTTGTGTATTTTATAAAATTTATTTTTTATATAATTTCTCACTTTAAACATAAATAACTTAATTTATATTCCCATTCCTATTTTATTGTTCCCAATTTATTAAAACGCAAGTATTTAATGTTTTATTTATATAGTTAAACATAATCTTTATCTTATCTTTATATGTTTCTTGGTAAAATTTATATATTAAAACTTGGGGGTGATTTTATATGAGTTTTGATGAAAATATTGAAAAAGCAATTTATTTAATTAAAAGTAAAAAATATGATGAGGCTTTAACTTGTATTCATTTAGCTATGCTACAAAATGATATATCTGCTAAACCACACAACTTACTTGGAATTATATGTGAAATCAATGGTGATTTAGATTCAGCACTAAAACACTATAATGTTGCATATTCTCTTGATGCAACATTTAAATCTGCCTATAAAAATTTAGAGAGAATATCTTCTTTTAATTATGTATTTAACTTTAATGATTTATATTATGAAGACTTTAAAGATGATACTGCTGATAAAAATCTTTACACTTTGGAATATACAAATAATATTGGACATTTAATATTAAAATAATTTTTTGTATATTTTATTTTTATTAAGGAATACTATTTATAATACGATTTTGAAAGTTTCATGCTTTTAAATTTTATCCTAAATTTTAAAAGTTACAATTTTAGTATTGTAACTTTTATTAAGACCCATGAAGAAAATTTCTTAATGAGTCTATTACTAAAGAAAAAATTTTAAATAACTACAGAAAAAGAGACTACAAAAGTTTTTGTGGTCTCTTTAACTTGTTATATTTTTAACGTCTTAGTATAAAATTCATTATCTTTTTTTATCATTGACCACACTTCTACAGTTATATATGCCTTTCTTTTAAAACTATAATAGTGCTCTCTTAATATTCCTTCTTCTGCAAAGCCTAATAATTTTATAAGTCTTTTAGATGCAATATTATGCATATCTATAAGTGCAGATACTTTGTTCATATAAAGCTCATTAAATGCAAAATTTAAAACTCTTAATATACATTCAGTTGCAATCCTTTTTCGCCAATTTTTTTTGACTATAGTATATCCTAATTCACATCTATTAGAATACAAATCTATGCTGTATAACCTAATCTCGCCTGTAAATTCACACTTTTCCTTATCTATTATAACCCAATTAAGTGCTGTCTTATTCTTATATTCTTCATCTATATGCTCCAAATAAATGTTGCACTCTTCTTTAGCATTTACTACTTCAGTTCCTGTGTATTTATTAATTTCTTCATCACTTAATAGTTCTTCAAAATTTCTTTCATAATTTTTATCACATTTTAATAATAAAAATCTTTTAGTTTCTAAGGTAGGAAATGTTAAAAAGTGCCTCTCTCTAAATTTACCATAATAATCAATTTTACTTGGCATAATATTCCCCCTTTAGGCTAATTAAATTCCCTATAATTTATAGTTATTCTCTGCTTAAACATACTTGCTAAGTAATTTGTCAGAATTATCTTTATTATATTATATCAAAAATTTATTGTTATTTTTAAGTTTTTTTATTAATATTTTTATATTATATTAATTTTTTTTTTGCTGTACTCGATAAACTAATTGATTAGATTGTAATTATAGTTTTTTAAAATTATGTTTTAAATTATATTTTTTATCAATTGTGGTTTCAAATTATTATTTTTTCTGCCTATAAAAACTTTTAAATTTACATCAATAACCAATCTTAAAATTTGATTATAAATTCTATATTTATTTCATATTAATACTTTATATAATATATGTTTAAATTTACTTATAAGTACTTAAGAAAGGATGATTTTTATGACTTTAAATAAATTTTTTATTAAAGATTCTAGTGATAAAAATATTCACATTTATAAATGGACCTGTGATGTAAAAGATCCTATAGGGGTTATTCAACTATCCCACGGAATGGCAGAGCATGCCCTTAGATATGCTGAGTTTGCAAACTATTTAAATGATAACGGCTATATAGTTTACGCTAATGACCATCGTGGTCATGGCAAGACAAGCCCTGATGAACTTGGGTATATGGGTGAAGGTGATGCATTTCATCTTATGGTAAACAATTTAAAAGATGTGACTGATTTAATAAAAAGTGAAAATCCTAATTTGCCTATATTTCTTTTAGGTCATAGTATGGGTTCTTTTTTATCTTTAAGATATGCTGAACTTTTCGGAAATGGCTTAGATGGCTTAATTCTTTGTGGCACTAATGGAAACCAACCTTTCATATTTTCATTTGGAGAAAAAGTAGCTAAATACCAAATGAAAAAGCATGGTGCCAAAACTGCTGGAACTACAATGGACAAGCTAAGTTTTGGTAATTTTAATAATAACTTTAAACCAAATAGGACAAATTTTGATTGGCTTTGCAGCGATGAAAAGGAAGTTGATAAATATATTGAAGACCCTTTATGCGGAACAATACACTCTAATTCATATTTTTACTATTTACTAAAAGGCCTACGAACTAATCAAAAGAAAGAAAATCTAGATAAAATCCCTAAAAACCTACCTATCCTTTTAATTGCTGGGCAAGATGATCCTGTTGGTTTGATGGGAAAAGGTGTTACTAGGCTTTATAATGATTTAAAAACCATGAATATTAAATCTGTGGATATGATTTTATATCCTGGTGCTAGACATGAAATTCTAAATGAAGCTCAGAAACATAAGGTTTTTAATGATTGTGTTAGTTTTTTTAATAAAAATAACAAAAATTGCTCAACTGAAGCTATTGAAAAGAAAGAAACCATTTTTGATATTTAATAATTAATTAAAAGGTAGTAAAATTTTACTACCTTTTCTTACTTTTACAAAATAAAAAAACTAGTAGTAAACTACTAGTTTATATGGCAGGGGCACGAGGACTTGAACCCGGAACCAACGGTTTTGGAGACCGCTACTCTACCAATTGAGCTATACCCCTAAGACAAGATTTATTTTATCATCAACATTTAAACTTGTCAATACTTTTTTGATATTTTATTTGGATATGTGAAAGGACTTAGAATGAAAACTCCAAGCCCTTAATATAGAATTCTAATTTAAACTTTGAATTCTTACTATATTTTATAATATTTTAAAACCTGCTGATTTTATTTTTGATAATATATCATCAAAGTTTTCAGCTCTTAATCTTACAACTATTTCTTTTATATCTGTTTTAGTTTTTGGATCTACAACTACAAAACTTATTATGTCACCTTTATTTTCAGTTATTATTTTAGAAAGTTTTGATATTTGTCCTGGGATTTCATATGCTATTACAGCTAACCTATGTCCTTTATTTAATCCAAATAATTCTGTAAACTGATGGAATATAGCATAATGTGTAACTATTCCTTTAAAGTCGCCAGTATTATCTACAACTGCTAAAAATGAAACGTTTTTAGTTTCTAAATAATATGCAGCTTCTTCTATTTGCTCCATTGGTTTTATTTCTGGGACATCTGTTCTCATAACATTTTCAACTAAAAAATCAGATAATAAGCACTTTCTTTCTACACTTTTTTCATAGTAATATGTGTATATCTTCTCTTTTGATATTGCCCCTAAAAACTTATTTTCATCTGCTACAGGAATTGATAAAAAGTTGTTTTTTTCCATAAGTTCTAAAGCTTCACCTATTGTCATTTTTGGTGTGGCTGTTACAAGCTTTTCTCTAGTTAACATTAAATTACTTACAAACATGACATACCCTCCTCCATATACTAAACCCCTTATTTAAATATAATAAATAAAACTAGAAATTTAATATTATAAAACAATTATATATTATTTTCGTATTATTGGGAATATTTTTTAAATTTCATTGTATATCTTTTTCTATTCTTCTTTTTAAAATGTATAATAGACTTAAGACAATATGTTTTTACAAAATTATAGATATTATAGTATTGAAATTTAATTATTACTATACTATGATAAAAACCACACTAACATGATATAGGGTTCCAAGCTAATATTTTAAATAATAACTTTCTCAAATGATACTAGAAGTACTATAATTTATTACTATATTCATATTTGGAACCAAGTAAGAGTGAAAAGTTAATAGTTATGGTTAATATCCCGGGGATTGAAATCCCCGCTACAATGTTTTATTTGTACTTCAAATAAAATTAGTATAATATTTATCCATAAAAAGTTCATTTTGGAGAATAAATTCCCCATCATAATGTTCTTACTAATCATAGTTTTAATAGTAACTATCACTATTACTTTGGATATTTTATAAATTTCAGTTTTTATATTATTTTCAATTAATTTGCTGTGCAAATTTAATAAAAAATTATTCTTCAAAATTGGAAATCCAATTTTTACATTCACTTTCAATTTTCAATTTTAAATTAAATTAATTAGAGTTCTCAACTGAAATATGAATAATTGCATTTTCAAACTTGTTTCCCTATATAAATTCACCCTATATATAATATATACGTTTTATTACATAATTGTTACTATCTTTTATTACGAAAATACTTATCACATATAATATTTTCACCTTCTAAAGCTTAAATAATTTTGATATATTTATAATTATGATTTTCTTTTTCATGATTTTGGGCTAAAATATTAAATGAGGTGAACATAATGGAATTTATCGTTAATACTGTAGAAGAAACTGAAAAACTCGGTATTCAATTAGGGAAGCTTTGTAAAAGCGGTGATGTAATTTGCCTTGTTGGTGATTTAGGTACTGGCAAGACTCATTTAACAAAGGGCATAGCTTTAGGACTTGGCATAGAAGAAAATATAACTAGTCCAACTTTTAATATTGTAAACGAATATGACACTGGAAGATTAAAATTTTATCATTTTGATGTTTATAGAGTTAATGACCCTGATGAAATTGCAGCAATTGGCTTTGATGAATATATTTTCGGAGATGGTGTAAGTGTCATTGAATGGTCTAACTATATAGAAGAACTAATTCCTGATGAGAATTTAACTATATATCTAGAAAAAATACCTCAATTAGGATCTTCTTTTAGAAAAGTTACTATTAAATATGATGGAACTAGATATGATTATATAAAGGAGTTAATACTATGATAATTCTTAGTTTAGATTGCGCTACTGAATGTGCTACCGTTGCTTTATTAAGCGAGGATAAGTTACTTGGTGAAATTAATATCAATAATAAAAAACAACATTCTACTATACTGATGCCTATGATAGATGAGCTTTTAAAAAGTACCCAACTATCCTTGGATGATGTTGATGGATTTGTTGTTTCAAAAGGTCCTGGTTCTTTTACTGGACTTAGAGTTGGTATGTCAACTATTAAAGCTTTATCCCAAGCTTCTAAGAAACCTTTTGTTTCTATTTCTACTTTAGACGGACTTGCTAATAACCTTTATGGTACTAATGGTATTATTTGTCCTATAATGGATGCTTTAAGAGGTAATGTTTATACTGGATTATACAAATTTGATAATGATAAACTAATAACTCTAAAAGAACCTTATGTTGTATCTATTGATGAGTTATTAAATGATTTAAAAGCTAAAAATGAAAAGATTTATTTTATTGGAGATGGAACTTTTAAGTTTTGTGAAAAACTTAAAGAAGAAATTTCTACTTGCTCAATAGCTCCATGTCATTTGAATGTAGCTAAAGCTTCATCACTAGGTCAAATAGGGTTAAATTTAATTAAAGATGGTATAGTTGATGATATTTATGCAGCTTCTCCTATTTATTTAAGATTATCTCAAGCTGAAAGAGAGTATGAGGAGAAAATGAAAAATAATGGATAATATCATTGTAGAACAGTTAAATGATACTAACATTACTGCTGTTGAAGAAATTTCTAAACTTAGTTTTCATACTCCTTGGAGCTTAGATTCTATAAAAAAAGAATTATCTAATCCTCATGCTAATTACGTTGTTTTGAAAATTTCAAATACCTATATTGGTTTTGGTGGTGCATGGATATTGTTTGATGAGGCTAATGTAACTAATATTGCAGTTCATCCTAAATATCGTGGTATGGGATATGGAAATATAATTTTAGATTCACTTATAGATAACTGTAAAAAAAATAATGCTTCTTCAATAACATTAGAGGTTAGACAATCTAACATAATTGCGCAGAAACTTTATGAAAAACATGGATTTGAAGTTGAAGCAATTAGAAAAGACTTTTATTCTAACCCAAGAGAAGATGGTTTAATTATGTGGAATAGAAAAATATAAAAAGATATGTGATAAATTTAATTTTGAAATCAAGTTTATCACATATCTTTTCTATATTTTATGCTTTTTTAGGCTTTCCTAACATAGGCTCTACCTTAAATAAGGCTACTGATAATCTTTTATACAATAGAAATGTTATCACTGATACAAGCAAAGCCTTTATACCATTGAATGGTAATAAACCTGCTAATACATATGTTGTTAATTCTTTACCTACCATTTTCATTCCATATGCAGGCAATAATAAAAATACATTTGAAAGTATTCCTACTACTTCTATCATAAAAAATCCTAAAGCCATACCTAAAATCGCAGTTTTTTTACTTTTATTTCTATGATATATCATTGCTGCTGGAAAAACTAATGAAATGCCAACTAAAAAGTTAGCTGTTTCCCCAACAAATCCTGTTGCAGTTCCTTTAAATATTATTATTAAAATATTTTTAAATAATTCAATTCCTATCCCTGTTAAAGGTCCAAATGCAAAAGCCCCCATAAGTGCAGGTACATCACTTAAGTCTATTTTAAGCCATGGAAATGCTGGTAATACTGGAATGTCTATATACATCAGTATAAAGGCAATTGCTGAAAGTAAAGATATCTTTACCATTCTGTGTAATTTTTGACTTTGTTCCATTTTTAAATACCCCCTAATAATGCTCTTCTAGGAATTAATAGGTTTAATACGATATATAAAAAAATAAAAAGCTCTAACAATAGTGTTAGGGCTTTGAATACACAAATAAACATCGTATCAATCTTCTTTCATCCAGACTATACTGTCGGCTTCGGAATCTAACCGAATCATGCCTTATTAAGGCTCGCGGGCTTTACCGCCGGTGGGGATTTTCGCCCCGCCCTGAAGAGTATTTAATATTTTATTTTCATATTTATTATATAATAGCACTATACAAAAAGCAATATTCAAAATGTTGAGAATGTTCCCCTTGCTAACTGTTATTAATTTTATCTGCCAATATATAAATTAGCAAGATTTATACACATATGATGTGCTACTTATCTTATAATAACTTATTGCCTCTTTTAATATCATATTCCTCTAATCATATAAAGTCAGTCCCTTACAGTTTGTAAGTTACTTTTAATTTCCTCTTTGGAGCCAATTTAAAATTAAGAATGACTATGAATATTATTTAATTCATTTCATTCCTAATTTTTTATATAATAATTTATTTTTATTCTTTATTTAATTCATACTATATAAAGTAATCGCTCTAAGTTTCTAGATTATATATATTTTTAATTCAATCTATGCAAAAAATACTCTAACTGTAGAACCTAGTTTATTATATCTAGCTGATTTTCTGATTAATTTTTCTATGTATGATAGAAAGTGTTTGTCCTCTTTTTCTATGTATTCTTCTCTAAAGAAAGAGATACACTCATAACATATTCTAATATCACACTCTTCTTCTACAATTAAATGTTCTAGTACACTATCATATGTAAGATTATTAAATTCATCAGATTTTGCCATTGATATTAATTCTGAAACATCTTTCATATTATGTAACTTAGTAATTAAAGGTTCTATTTCGTCTTTTACCAAATCATAAAACTTTAACTGATTTTTTATAAATTCTTCCATACATTCTAATATTACTTCATCTTTTAATGTATATAATATTATTTTCTCTGATTCTTTCTTATTATAAAAAGTCATATCTATTTTCTTATCTAATTCCATAACTACTGTACTTAAATCTAAGTTATATTTTTCTAAATCATCCTTGCATATTATTATATTATAGCAAGTTCCCCCAATTAAATTTCTTATCATTTTAGTAAATCTCCTTAAGTTAATCATATTATTTATTCTTTAATTTATACTTAATTTACTTTTAAAATAAATCTTTACATTTTATATTTATTCGACATTTTTCTTCATTTGTTGATTTTTTTATGCATGCATTTTCAAATATAATATAAAATACTCCTATTTTTTGTTAAAATCAATTTTCAAAAAGTCTTATATTTACTTGTTTTTTATTCTATATTCCTATTTAACTATATTTATCTTGTTTTTCTTAGGTTTTATTCATTTTATTTCATTATTTGATTTTCCATTGAATCTAATTGAACATATTTTCAAATAAATTCAATTAAATTTCATTTCATTTCTTTTTTTATAATTCTCAATCTAGCATTTCTCACGGTTTTACTAATTTGTAAAAAATATAAATGAATAATTTTTATTTTTACAGTCATTAAATTGATAATTCTTGAAAATTATTTAACATTCTTTTAACAAAAAAATCTATGCAAATTGCATAGATTTTTTTATATTTTATTCTTTTTTCATTGAAAGAGAAATTCTTTTTCTTTTTTCATCAACTTCCATAACTCTAACTTCGACTATATCTCCTACTTTTACTACATCTAATGGGTGTTTTACAAACTTATCACTTAGTTGACTTATGTGCACAAGCCCATCTTGATGAACACCAATATCTACAAATGCTCCAAAATCTGACACATTTCTTACAGTTCCATTTAACATCATGCCTGGTTTTAAATCACTCATTTCAACTATTCCACTTTTTAAAATAGGTTTAGGTAAGTCTTCTCTTGGATCTCTTCCTGGTTTCTTTATTTCTTTTATTATGTCATTTAGTGTAGGAATTCCTATTTCTACTTCCTTTGCAAGTTTCTCCACTCCTATACTATTAATTTTTCCATCTATATCTTTTAAATTATTGTCAGCTATATCTTCTTTTGTATAACCTAATATATCTAATAATTTTTTACAAGCATTATAACTTTCTGGGTGAACTGATGTGTTATCTAGTGGCTCTTTGCTTTCCATTACTCGTAAAAATCCTGCACATTGTTCAAAAGCTTTAGCCCCAAGTCTTTTTACTTTTAATAATTCTTTTCTATTTTTAAATTTTCCGTTTTCTTCTCTATAATCAACAATGTTCTTTGCTATTGTTGAATTTATACCTGAAATATATGAAAGCAATGATGGAGTTGCTACATTTAAATCTACACCAACATTATTTACACAATCTTCAACTACACCTTTTAAAGATTCATCTAATTTTTTAGGTGTAACATCATGCTGATACTGTCCAACCCCTATAGATTTTGGATCTATTTTTACAAGTTCAGCAAGAGGATCTTGAAGCCTTCTACCTATTGATATAGCACCTCTAACAGTAACATCTAAATCTGGATATTCTTTTGTGGCAAGCTCTGATGCTGAGTATACAGATGCTCCAGCCTCTGATACAACTACATAATATATATCTTTGCCTGATTTTTCTTTTACATTTTTAATAACTTCTACTAAAATTTCTTCTGATTCTCTACTTGCTGTTCCATTTCCAAGTGAAATTACATCTACACCATATTTAATTGCCATATCAGTTAAAACTTTTATAGATTCTTTTACTTTAGATTCACTACTTGCTGTTGCATGTACAGTTACATTATCTAAAAACTTTCCTGTTTCATCTAAAACTGCTATTTTACACCCTGTTCTGAATCCAGGGTCAAATCCCATTATTGTCTTACCTTTAATCGGTGAAATCATAAGCAATGCCTTTAAGTTAGCTTTAAATATATCAATTGCCCCAGTTTCTCCTTTATCTGTTAGCTCTGCTCTTATTTCTCTTTCTATTGATGGGTATATTAATCTTTTTAAACTATCCTCTACTGACTTCTCTATATATACATCCGTATTATTATTTCCTTTTAAAGTTTTAGCCTTTAAATATTGTATTATTTTATCATTATCACAAGTAATTTTTACGCTAAGAACTTTCTCTTTCTCTCCTCTATTTATTGCTAATATCCTATGAGCTGGTATTTTCTTTACTTCTTCTTTATATTCATAATACATTTCATAAGGAGTAGTTTCATCTGAAGCTCCCTTTGACTCTAGGAAGCCTTCTCTAAATACTAATGCTCTTATATATTTTCTATAATCTGCTTCATCTGATATTTTTTCACTCATTATATCCATTGCGCCTTGAAGCGCTTCATTTTCATCTTTTACACCCTTTTCATCATCAATGAATTCTTTTGCATATGCCTCTATATTACCTTTATACTCCCCACTAAATATAGCTTCACTTAGTGGCGTTAAGCCTTTTTCCACTGCTATAGTAGCTCTTGTTCTCTTTTTAGGCTTATATGGTCTATAAATGTCTTCAACTTCTGTTAATGTTTCAGACTTATCAAGCGCTATTTTAATTTCTTCTGTTAATTTCCCTTGTTCTTCTATTAATCTTACTACATCTTCTTTTCTTGATTGTAAATTTCTAAGGTAAGTTAATCTTTCAGCAAAATTTCTTAAAACTATATCATCAAGGCCGCCAGTTCTTTCTTTTCTATATCTAGCTATAAAAGGAACTGTATTTCCTTCATCTAACATTTCTATTACATTATTAACTTGATTTTCAGTTAAAGAAAATTCTTTTATTATTTTTTTAATTATAATATCCATTTTTTCCTCCATCTTGTTTTTCATGTATTATTTAACATTAATTTAATTGTTGTTTAATAGTTAATCTATTAATTAATACTATAGTTGAGTTATAACTTTTCATCATTATATACTTTCCAATCATGATAAAATTAAATCTTATTTAACTATACAAGCTCATATCTTTCCTTTACTTTCCAATATAATTTTATCATAAGGCACTCTTTCAAACAATTAATTAAAATTTATTTAATATTATACTACATAAATAAATACACTTATAATATATTGATTAAAATTTATTTTATAGGGGGAATTTAAAATGAATACAACCTTATCAAAAAAATCACATTTCAAAAATGTAATTTATATAATACTACTATGTTTTTGCATTTTCATTACTTTTTTATCTATTTATTATTTTCATAAACATAATCACACATATAAATTTAGCTCTGATGTAGCTAAAGAATATACTAAATACTTATCCTCTGATGAATTAGAAGGTCGGCTTCCTGGAACAGAAGGTAATAAAAAAGCTTGTGATTATGTTGAAAATCACTTTAAGTCACTAGGATTAGAACAGTTTGATGGTTCATATGAAAATCCTTTTGATATGGAGTATCCTAAACTTCTAGATTTTAAACCTAAATTTACAATCACTAAAGATAATAATAACTTGGAATTAATATATGGAACAGACTATATGGATAATGGTTCTAATTATGATATAAATGAATTAACTTTTATATCTAAAGATATAACTGAATCTAAAGAATTTAGTTTTGTTATAAGCAAAAATAATTCACTATTACAAATCATTGCTCACGATCCTATAGATTCCAGATATTCTTATTGTAAAGATTTTAAATATGATTTAAGTGTTTCCGTATCATTTGAAATGTTTAAAAAATTAAAAACCGATCTTAACAATGGAGCATCAGCATATATTCATATTCCTTTCAAGCCTGAAAATGCAACTGTTAACAATATAGTTGGACGTATTAAGGGAAAAGATTCTTCAAAAAGCCCTGTAATATTTTCTTGTCATTTAGACCATGTTGGAACGGATTCTTTAGGAAATATTTATAATGGTGCACTTGATAATGCCTCTGGAACTGGTTTTATTATGGAATTTTCTAAGTATGTAAAATCTCTAGGAACACCTAATCGAGATATTTTATTTGTTGCATTTAATGGTGAAGATTCAGGTCTTTTAGGTTCAAAAGCTTTTGCAGACAAATATGCAGATAAATTTAAAGATAGCACAGTTTACAACTTTGATATGATTGGTGGTTTCAACAATAATGAACTTCGTCTAGTAGGTAGTGCTGGAGATACAAAAAATACTGAGCCTATAAAAAGTCTTAGTAAGATAGCAGAAAAGCAAAAAGCATACTTTAATTATGACTTTGTTCCGTTCAGTGATCATGATCCATTTAGACAACATAATATTGCAGCTGTAACCTTTTGCGATAATGACGATGTAAGAATACACAAACCATTGGACACAATAGATTTCATAGATACCAAATCTATTGATAGAGCATTTTTTATAATATCTGAAGAAATTAATAATAAATATTATACTAAAAATATTTTTTCTGAATACTCATTAGTTTTCCTTATTGCTGGAGGTTTATCATCAACTCTTTTCATTATTCTTATAATTAAGAATAACAAAAAAAAGGTTTCTTAATTATAGAAAAAAGGTCGTAAAATTTATTTTACGACCTTTTTTATCTATTTTAAAGTATTTAAATATCCTGTTATAAATTCATCAATTTCACCATCCATAACAGCATTTATATTGGCTGTTTCTATACCTGTTCTATGATCTTTAACAAGGTTATATGGATGAAATACATATGAACGTATTTGACTTCCCCAACCATTGTCTTTTACTTCACCAGCTAAATCTTCTATTTTTTCCTTATGCGCCTGTTCTTTTAAATCTACAAGTTTTGATTTAAGCATTTTCATTGCATAATCTTTATTTGTATGCTGACTTCTTTGATTTTGGCATTGAACTACTATTCCTGTTGGAATATGAGTTATTCTAATGGCTGATTCTGTTTTGTTTACATGTTGTCCTCCAGCACCACTAGATCTATAAGTGTCAATTTTTAAATCATCTGATTTTATATCTATATCCTGGCTTTCTGTAAGTTCTGGTAAAACTTCACACCCAGCAAAAGACGTTTGTCTCTTTCCATTTGAATTATATGGTGAAATTCTAACTAATCTATGAACACCTTTTTCAGCTTTTAAATATCCATACGCATATTCACCACTTACCTTTAATGTAACACCCTTTATACCAGCTTCATCTGCTGGTATATACTCTATAACTTCTAATTTAAACCCTTTGCTCTCACAGTATCTAGAATACATTCTATATAGCATTTCAGTCCAATCTTGTGCATCATTCCCACCTACACCTGTATGTAATGCTAATATGGCATTATTTTTATCATATTCGCCACACAAAAGAATTTCTATTTTAAATTTATTTATTATCTCTTCTAAATCTTTAACTTCTTTTTTTATTTCTCTTATACTTTCATTGCTATCTTCTTCTATACTAAGTTCTATTAAAACTTGTATATCCTCAATTCTATCACTAACCTCTTTTATTTTATTTATTCTATCAGAAATGCCTTTAGCTTCTTGAGTTATTTCTTGAGCTTTATTTATATCATCCCAAAAATTAACTTCTTGCATCTTCATTTCTAACTCACTTAATTTTAACTCCATACTAGGGATGTCAAAGAGACACCTTCACTTCTAATAAATTTTGTTTAAGTGAATTTACTGAGTTTAATGCTTCTTCTAATTGTATTATCACTGTACTATACCTTCTTTCTATAGGGTTCCAAGTTCAAATTCCAAATAATCTATTTATTAAATAACGATTTTTGGATTACAGTTTATTCCTATTTGTATATAAATAATAGATAATAAATATAAATTAATATCCATATCTATTATCTATTATCACATATATTTTAAATTTATTTTCCTCTACCACAGCAGTTTTTATATTTATGACCTGAGCCACATGGACAAGGATCATTTCTATTTGGTTCTGCTTTTTTTCTTACTGGTTGATTAGCTTCTTCACTACTATCATTTGTAGCTGTAACTTTTGCTACTCTTTCTCTTTCTGGAGCTTTCTCTATTCTTACATGGAATAAGTATTTAACAGTTTCAACTTTAATGTTTGCTATCATTTCATCAAACATGTCACTACCTTCCATTTGATAAGCTTGAGCTGGATCTTGTTGTTTATAAGCTCTTAGACCTATACCTTGTTTTAAGTGATCCATATCATCTATGTGATCCATCCATTTAGAGTCAACTACTTTTAGAAGAACAACTCTTTCTATTTCTCTCATTTGTTCTGATCCAAATGCTTCTTCTTTTTCATCATATTCTTTATTTGCATACTCTACATATTTAGATATTATTTGTTCATTTGAATCTTTCTCTAAATCTTCAAATGTAAATGTTCCTTTTTCTACAAATAATTCCTCCATGTATGCTATAAGTTTTTTAAGTTCTTCATCGAAAGTATCGTCTACTCCACTAATATGAGCATTAACAGTACTTTCTATAACATCTTGAATCATACCTTTTACTTGTTCTTTTAAGTCTTCACCAGTTAAAACTCTTTCTCTTTGAGAGTATATAATTTCTCTTTGTTTATTCATAACGTCATCATATTTAACAACATTTTTTCTAACATCAAAGTTGTTTCCTTCAACTTTCTTTTGAGCACTTTCAATGGCATTACTTACCATTTTGCTTTCAATTGCATCTTCATCAGTTAATCCAAGTTTTTCAACTACTGAAGCTAATCTCTCTGAACCGAATATTCTCATTAAATCATCTTCTAATGATATATAGAATCTTGATTCTCCTGGGTCTCCTTGACGACCAGCACGTCCTCTAAGCTGATTATCTATACGTCTAGATTCATGTCTTTCAGTACCTATTATTTTTAATCCGCCTAAATCAACTACGCCTTCACCAAGTTTTATATCAGTACCACGTCCAGCCATGTTAGTTGCTATAGTTACTACGCCTTTTTGTCCAGCACCTGCAACTATTTCCGCTTCTTTTTCATGATATTTAGCATTTAATACTTGGTGTGGCACTCCTTTTTTCTTAAGCATATAAGAAAGTATTTCTGACTTTTCTATGCTTACTGTACCAACTAATACTGGTTGACCCTTTTCATGAGTTTCTTTTATATCTTCAACTATTGCATTGTACTTTCCTGATACTGTTTTATATACAGCATCTGGTTTATCCATTCTTTGAACTGGTTTGTTAGTTGGAATTACAATAACATCTAGTCCATATATCTCTCTAAACTCCTCTTCCTCTGTTAAAGCTGTACCAGTCATACCTGCTAACTTTTGGTACATTCTAAAGTAATTTTGGAATGTAATTGTTGCTAAAGTTTTAGATTCTTTTTCTACTTTTACATTTTCTTTAGCTTCTATAGCTTGGTGAAGTCCATCACTATATCTTCTACCTTCCATAAGTCTTCCTGTAAACTCATCAACTATAACAACTTCGCCATCTTTTACTATATAGTCTTTTTCATTTTTCATCATGTAATTTGCTTTTAACGCTTGAACAACATGGTGTTGTATTGTCATATTTTCTTGGTCTGCATAATTCTCAACATGGAAATATTTCTCTGCTTTTTCAACACCTGCATCAGTTAACATAACTGAGTTTGCTTTTTCATCTATTGTATAATCTTCCTCTAATAATGATTTTACAAAGAAATCTGCAACCTTATAAAACTCTGTAGATTTTTCTCCCTCTCCAGATATTATAAGTGGTGTTCTAGCTTCATCTATTAATATTGAGTCAACCTCATCCACAATAACATAGTGTAATTGTCTTTGAACTTTTTCTTCTTTATAAATAACCATGTTATCTCTTAGGTAATCAAATCCAAATTCATTGTTTGTTCCATATGTTATATCTGCATTGTATTGTTCTTGTTTCTCAGCTTGGCTTTGTCCATGTACAATAACTCCAACTGTAAGTCCTAAAAACTCATGTACTCTTCCCATCTCATCTCTATCTCTTTTAGCAAGATAGTCATTAACAGTGATTACGTGAACACCTTCTCCTGTTAACGCATTTAAATAAGCAGGAAGTGTTGCAACTAATGTTTTACCTTCTCCTGTTTTCATTTCAGCAATTCTTCCTTGATGAAGTATAATTCCACCAATAAGTTGAACATCATAATGTCTCATTCCTAAAACTCTTTTTGATGCTTCTCTAACTACTGCAGCAGCTTCTGGTAATATTTGCTCTAATGTTTCTCCATTTTTTAATCTTAATTTAAACTCTTCTGTTTTTCCTCTTAATTCTTCATCGCTTAATGGCTCTACAGTTGGTTCTAACTCATTTATTTTTTTTATTGTAGGCATTATACGTTTTATTTCTCTATCACTATATGTTCCAAAAATTTTATCAAAAAGTTTCATACCTTTTCCTCACTCTTTCATACTAAATAAAATATTAAAAATTCAATTGTTCCATTTTATACAAAATTATATATCAAACTTCTCATATAACTCATATTAGGCTTTATTGTAATTTTTAATACATATTTTTGTTTTTATCTTTTATATTAACTTCTAGTAAATTCTTTATTAAAATTAAGATAACATTCTATTTTCATCTTAATTTGCACTTTAAAATTATATCATTTATTTCATATTCCTTCAACTTAATATATATCCATGTATCGACAAAATTAGGCCTTTTCAAATTATATAAACTTAATTACCTTATTCTTCGTTTTTATCATGTATTTTTTTCATTTTTTTATATTAATATGTTTTTATCGAGAATATATTTACAAACACACTTTAAATTGCATTAAAGTTTTATACAAAACTAAAAGTAGTGCTAAATTTAGCACTACTTTCTAATTTTATATAAATTTTAAATCTTAAAATTCTTGTTCTATTAAACCATAATTTCCATCTTTTCTTTTATAAAGAACATTCACTGCTGATGTTCTAGCATCTTTGTAAACAAAGAAATCATGTCCTAGCAACTCCATTTGTAGTATAGCTTCTTCTTCTGACATTGGCTTTGGTGCAAATCTTTTTGTTTTTACAATCCTTGGTTCCTTATCATCTTCATATTCACTATCATCTATATTATTAAAATTAATTATTGAATTCTGAACTCTTCTTTGTAATTTAGTTTTTTGTTTTCTTATTTGACCTTCTAATTTATCTAACACTAAATCTATAGCTACATACATATCTCCTTTTCTTTCCTCTGCTCTAAGTGTCACTCCATTAAATGGGATAGTAACTTCTACTCTATGATTATTTTTTTCAACACTAAATGTTGCTGTAGCCTGAACCTCTTGTGAAAAATACTTATCTAATTTGGATAATTTTTTTTCAATTGTCTCCTTTAATGCAGTTGTAATTTCTATGTTTTTTCCTATTGATTTTACTTTCATAATAGTACAACCCCTTTCTAGAGCTGGAAAGCATTTTAAATGCTTACTTGCAGTGTTTATTGTATTTATATTTTAATGTTATTATTGACTATTTTCAAATTAATATTTCTTAAAATTTAGAAAGTTTTGCACAATCATTCTTGTTTATTTCATTCTATCTATGTTTTTTTTTAATTTTACTATAAAAGTTGTGAAATGATTTTTTTCATCCTATATGTTATAATATAATAGTTGGGTTAATTTTATGCATAAAAAAACTCTATACTTTCGTATAGAGTTTTTTTATAAGTTGCTTGACCTGGTCTTTGACCCCACACTCGCCTGCTGGAGGTTTCGCTACCCAGATTGATCCTCTCACTACTAACCCTCTCGCTTTATAAAGCGGCAGGACTTACTTCTAAGCCGCACCATGCTCATTAAAACTTTGTTTAACTTACGTGGATCGTTTTGCCTGCGACTGGCATCGACTTTCAACCACAAACACAACTTACCGTTTTATATTACACTATACTTTTACTTGCCGTCAAGATATATATTTTTCTAATTTCACACTTTTTTAATTCATCTACACAATTAATTACAGTTGCACCAGTAGTTATTACATCATCAACAAGTAGTATTGAATTATACTTTTTAGCCTTTTTTTCATATACAAAGGAACCATTTATATTGTTCCATCGTTCACTAGAACTTAGCCCTATTTGATCTTTAGTTATTCTTTTCTTTTTAATTAATCTAACACAAGGCTTATTTAATTTTCTTGCTAAAAATTCAGCTATAACCTTTGAGTGATTAAAACCTCGTCTATTTTCATCTCTTTTTGCCATTGGCACAAAAGTGACTACATCTATTGAAAGTTTTTTATTTAAAATTAGTTTTTCCATATAATCTGCAATTATACTAGCTGCATTAAAATTTTTATTATATTTTAATGCTATAACAATATCTCTCATTGCCTTTTTATGAGTTGCTATTGAGTAATATTTGTACAAATTCTTGTTATGCTCAATGCTGAAAGAAGAATTTAAAAATTCTATATTTTTTTCACATTTTCTGCACAAATTCCTAGTGCTATAACATCCACAAACTACGCACTTTTCATCATTTGGATAAACAACATTCAAAAAACTATTAATTATAAATTCTAAAGTTTTAAAAATCCATCTTCCCAACCTTTCTTATTTAAATTTCTCATTATGGATTTAGCTTTTTCTATATCCTTAGTTTCTTCTTTACATAAAAATATAACTTCTTTTTTAAAGTTAGATCTTATTCTTTCAACTTTACTTGTTATGTAGATAAGTTTTTTGTAATTAAAAAAATAATCATCCGCAAAAAATACCATTACATTTAAATTGTCTAACTCATCATCATAAGATTCATGATAATCATTAGTTATTATTATTCCATTTTGAGATTCTAAAAATTTTTTTATAGAACTTTTGTCTTTTTTTCCATTTATATAATAAAAAATATCAGTAATTATTTTATCTCTTATTTCATAAATATATCGATACACATTAATAACCCTAACGCTATCTGGAACATATATTATAGTTTTCTTATTACTTTGTACTGACCAAATCAAATAATCATATGCTACTAATGGTAAATCATTTTTCATATTTATTTTTGTACTTATTACTCGTGGTTCTATTAGCGGAATGTTTTTCTCATTATATGGAAAATATATAGTGTCTGCTTTTTCAAAAACTGATTCTACTGAGTATGATATAGCTGTACCAAATTGACTAACTAGCTTCAATAAAATGAGTTCGATACTTCTTCCATTTTGACTTGGCATATATCCAAGTTCATCATATATAACCAAGTCATATTTGTACTCTAAGTATAAACTTCTATTGTAATCTGCTAAATTAAGCTTTCCACGTACTTCTTTGCCATTATCATCTAAATATATATAATTTTTTTTTTCTAAATACTTTAATATTTCTATTCTATCTTGTTTTTCATTAGTAATATATAAAACGCTTTTACCATTTTCAATGCAATATTTAATTGAATCTAAAAAAATTATTGATGTATTATAAAAATATGACACAATATTAACTCTATCCACTTTTTCCTTAACATTTTCTAAAATATCTTTACTTACAGATTCCTTGCCTCTAGTTATTTTTTTCTCTTTAATTAAGTGCCAAAAATTTCTTTTATTCTCCATTTCAAACCTGAATACCTTTCAAATATTCTATCATTATCTTTCATAAATGCTACTGCATTTAATTCCCCAACTAAAACCACTAATTGTTTTGCTCTAGTCACACCTGTATATAAAAGATTTCTATTCATAAGCATTGGTGGCCCCATATACATCGGTATTATAACTACTGGAAATTCACTTCCTTGACTTTTATGAATTGTCACTGCATATGCTAAAGTTAATTCGTCTAAGTACATATCTTCATATTCAACAGTTTTATCATCTTCAAACATTACAATAACTGTATTTTTATCATCATTTATATCTATTACATATCCAACATCACCATTAAATATACCTGTTCCTGAAATTTCAGTAAGTAATGTACTTTCTTTTTTAGTCCATGCAAGGTTATAATTATTTTTAGTTTGCATAACCTTATCACCAACTCTAAATATTATATCTTTTATCTGTTTTTCTTTCTTTGATTTTAATTTTGGATTTAAAATTTTCTGAAGTTCAATATTCAAATTATCTACTCCAACTTCACCTTTTTTCATAGGAGATAATATTTGAATATCCCTTATTTTATCCCATGATTTATTAAATTTAGGCAGCCTTGTGTTTATTAAAGAAATTATTAATTCTAAAGTCCCTTGTCTATTTTCACCTTTTAAAAAGTAAAAATCACTTCCCTTAGAATTTAAAATAGGCATTTTACCATCATTTATTAAGTGAGCATTTACTGTTATCATACTTTCTTTACCTTGCCTAAATATCTCATTTAGTCTTACAGTTTTAACCACTTCACTCTCTATTATATCTCTTAATACATTTCCGGGACCTACTGATGGTAATTGATCCACATCTCCAACTAATATAAGTCTAGTTCCTATAAATATAGACTTCATCAGTGTATTCATTAAATTTATATCTATCATTGATGCCTCATCTATAATTAAAACATCACATTCTAACTTTTTATCTTTAAATTCCTCTATTTCTTCATCTTCTTCACCAGCTCCCATTTCCAAAAGCCTATGAATAGTCTTTGCTTCTCTTCCTGTTGCTTCACTCATTCTTTTAGCAGCCCTTCCTGTTGGTGCCGCCATATTAACTTTCATTCCATATTTTTCAAATATACTTACTATACAATTTATTATAGTAGTTTTACCTGTACCCGGACCTCCTGTTATAACCTCTATTCCATTCATCATAGCGCCTTCAATTGCTTCCCGTTGAGACTTCGCTAATTTTATTTCTTCATTATTTTCAAATTCTTTAATTTCATTTTTATAATCTATTTCTAATTCATCATAACTAGTAGTGCATAATTGAACTAATTTTTTCGTTACCCCCATCTCAGCATAAGCATATTGAATTGTAAATACGCACTCGGTATCTTCTATGTTTTCAATTTTTATTTTTCCATCTAAAATACTTTCTCTTATAGCCGTATCTATTATTCCTTCTTCTACTTCAAGATTCTCCTTACACTTATTTATAAGCTTATCTAATGGCATATATGTGTTTCCTAACAAACAAAATTCATTAATTATATATCTAAGTCCACTCTTAACTCTAAAAAGTGAACTCTTCTCTACACCTAATTTCATAGCTATTCTATCTGCTATTTTAAAACCTATTCCCGAAATCTCTTCAGTTAAAACATATGGATTTTCTTTTACTATAGATATAGAACTTGCTCCAAACCTTTTATATATTTTCATACACTGATTTGCACTAACGCCATAAGTCTGAAAGAATATCATTATATCCCTTAATTCTATTTGAGATGAGTATGACTTCATTATAAGATCTATTTTCTTTTTCCCAATTCCATTTATTTCTCTTAATCTTCCTATATCTTTATCTAAAATTTCTAAAGTTCTCTCACCAAAAAAATCTACTATTTTCTTTGCAGTAACAGGTCCAATACCAGAAATAACTCCACTGCACAAGTATTTTTCTATACCAATTTTGCTCGTAGGCAACACTTCACTTATAGATTCTACTTTTAATTGTTCACCAAATTTATGATGAACAACCCATTCACCAGTTATACTATAGTTATTTCCTTCTTTAACATAAGGTATAATTCCAACTATAGTATGTGTTTTACTACCCTCTTTTATATGTGCAATGGTATATCCATTTTCTTCATTTTTAAATATTATTTCTTCTAATATCCCTGTTAAATCAGCCATAAAAAATCTCTCTCCTAAAAAATAATCTTTTGAAATATTATACCATATATATATTAGCAAACTCAGTTTTAAAATTATGCTTTAATCAAGTTATAACTCATACTATTGTTTTAATCTTATATTTGTACTGTACACCTCTATATTATATCTTATCCATTTTAACTTTGTTACAAACATATAGAAATCTACATTTGAACCTTAAGTTATTCATGTTTAAATTAGGCATTTTAATGTACATTTTTTAAATTGACAATGAACAGTGAATATAAAAAGCATCTCAAAATAATAAATTATTTTGAGATGCTTTTTTATTATAAGTATTTCTTTATTTCATCTACTTTATTTAATTGTTCCCAAGGAAGATTTAGATCGTTTCTTCCAAAGTGTCCATATGCAGCTGTTTGTCTGTATATAGGTCTTCTTAAATCTAATTCTTTTATTATTGCACCCGGTCTTAAATCAAATACTTTTTTAACTATTTCAACAATCTTTTCATTTGATATTTTCTCAGTTCCAAATGTATCTACTTCTATTGAAACTGGATTTGCAACTCCTATTGCATAAGCAACTTCTAATTCTAGTTTATCTGCAACACCAGCCGCAACTAAATTTTTAGCTACCCATCTTGCTGCATAAGCACCTGAACGGTCAACTTTTGTTGAATCTTTTCCTGAGAAAGCTCCACCACCGTGTCTTCCATATCCGCCATAAGTGTCAACTATTATTTTTCTTCCTGTCAAACCAGAATCTCCTTGTGGTCCTCCAATTACAAATTTTCCTGTTGGATTTATATAGTACTTAGTATTTTCATCTAATAATTCTGCTGGAACTACAGCTTTTATTACTAACTCTTGTAAATCCTTTGTTATTTGCTCATGTGTTACATCAGGACAATGTTGAGTTGATATAACTATTGTATCTATTCTTACTGGTGTTTCATCTTCATATTCAACTGTAACCTGTGTCTTTCCGTCTGGTCTTAAATATTCTAATGTACCATCTTTTCTTACTTCTGATAATCTTCTTGCTAATCTATGAGACATAGCTATTGGAAGTGGCATATATTCAGGAGTTTCTTTTGATGCAAATCCAAACATCATTCCTTGATCTCCAGCCCCTACTGCTTCAACTTCTGTCTTCTCTGTTCCTCTATTTTCTATTGAATCATCTACACCTTGTGCTATATCTGGTGATTGTTCATCTATAGATGTTAATACTGAACAAGTTTTATAGTCGAAACCATATTTAGCTCTTGTATATCCTATTTCTTTTATTGTATTCCTAACAACTTTTGGAATATCAACATAGCAATTAGTACTGATTTCTCCCATTACTAAAACCATACCTGTAGTTACTGCTGTTTCACAAGCAACCCTAGCATTTGGGTCTTTCTCTAAAATACTATCTAATACTGCATCTGAAATTTGATCGCATATTTTATCTGGATGTCCTTCTGTTACTGATTCTGATGTAAATAATCTTCTCATTACTATTCCCTTCCTTCTCTCTCTTAAAATTTGTTAATAGTTTTAAATCAATTATGCTTGTATTCATATGTTAATTGTTAGTTTCTAACGTGTATCTTTTTATTATTTAATGAATACAAGATATGTTGCATTATTGCCACATATGTATAAATATATTTCACACAATAATTTTAAACTTGAATTTATTACTGATTTCTTATCTTTTGCACAATAATGTATAAAAAAAACCTCTTCGATAAGAAGAGGTGAAAATTTCTATTATCCACTTTCTTATCTTGCAGAAAACTCTGCAGGAATTGGCACCTTAGTGCTTAGCACCGGTTGCCGGGTTTCATAGGGCCTTTTTCCCTCCACCTCTCTTGATAAGAGTTACAGTATTAAATTTATATTGTAATATTATCACCTTGCAAATTTATTGTCAACATGAATATTATGAAAACATTGTAAATAACATTAATTAAATTTATCCACAAATTGAAAATTAATTTTTGAATTTATCCACAATCTATCATTTTATCAACAATATATATTGTTCCAAGCTAAAATTTAAAATGATAGATTTATCAAATAATGCAACTAAATTTACAGTTTATTGCTATTCTCATGTTTGGAACCAAGTAAGAAGTAAAAGTGAATAGTGAAAAGTTATGGTTGATAATTAAAATTTGATTTTTTTAAATATACTTTATCTTAGACAACTAACTCCCTATGTAATATTTATATCAATCATAGATTTAGTGGTTGAAATTATGAGTCAAAAATAAAAACACCTTAATTTTCACTAAGGTGTTTTATATGGTGGAGGAGGACGGATTCGAACCATCGAAACGAAACGTAACAGATTTACAGTCTGCCCCCTTTGGCCACTCGGGAACTCCTCCATTTATGGAGCTGGCAATAGGAATCGAACCTACAACCTGCTGATTACAAGTCAGCTGCTCTACCGTTGAGCCATGCCAGCATATTTTTAGTTTTAAAGTTTTATGGTGGTCACAACAGGGTTCGAACCTGTGACCCTCTGCTTGTAAGGCAGATGCTCTCCCAGCTGAGCTATGCGACCTAAGTATATGGTGGAGGAGGACGGATTCGAACCATCGAAACGAAACGTAACAGATTTACAGTCTGCCCCCTTTGGCCACTCGGGAACTCCTCCACTTATGGAGCTGGCAATAGGAATCGAACCTACAACCTGCTGATTACAAGTCAGCTGCTCTACCGTTGAGCCATGCCAGCATATTTTTTAGTTTTAAAGTTTTATGGTGGTCACAACAGGGTTCGAACCTGTGACCCTCTGCTTGTAAGGCAGATGCTCTCCCAGCTGAGCTATGCGACCTTAAATATATGGTGGAGGAGGACGGATTCGAACCATCGAAACGAAACGTAACAGATTTACAGTCTGCCCCCTTTGGCCACTCGGGAACTCCTCCACTTATGGAGCTGGCAATAGGAATCGAACCTACAACCTGCTGATTACAAGTCAGCTGCTCTACCGTTGAGCCATGCCAGCATATTTTTTAGTTTTTCGAAGCCGCCACAACTTCGACAAGGATTATTTTATATTTTTAGCGAGCTTTTTTCAAATCCAAATTACCTTATATAACTGATTTATATTTGTTTTTATCTATATTGCTATTTTTTTCTTCATTTTTCTAACTTTCTCTTATTTTTTAATTTAATTTTAATATTCTTCTACTCTTCTTATATCAACATAATCAGACATAATTTCTTTAGTTTCTTCCATTTCATCATTAGATAAATATTTTTCTAGAACATTCATTATTTTTCTCACTCCTGCTCTTTGATTTGTATAACTTAAATATTCCTCTAAATTATCATATTCTTTTTTAGGTACTTTAGAAAAGTACTTCATCAATTTTGTTTTTTCTTGTAAAGATAATGCACTCACTATTTCATCTGGCTCTTTTTTTATAACATGCTTATTTAACTCATTTTCTCTTTTATTATATGTGTCAAACTCTACATTTAATTCTTCTTCCGTTACCTCATAGTCTTCTAAACTATAATCTTTCATAAGTTCTTTATTTTTATTTTCAATATACCAACGCCTTGATTCATTCGCTTTTTCATCTATGTTTTCCTTTGTATCATCACTTTTTTTTATTTCATTATCATTATTGATTTGCTTATTTTTTTCTATAACATCATCAACATTTACTACTTGATTTTTTTCATCATAATTCAAAATTTTTTCATTGTAAGCCACATCTATATTATTAGATTCTATACAACTTTTTTTTACATTCAACATTGTAGTAATACTAACTATTGTTGTTAAAATTACAATCATTAAATATATTTTTCTCATTTAAACAAACTCTCCCTCACATCAATTTTCTTTATAATTATTAACTCATAATTCTTTATATATTCAATAATTTTAAATAAAAATTTGAAAGTTTATATTTTAATAATCACTTTCCTTTTTTTTGCATATATATTATTAAGTGCATTTTTTATTTTTATTATTTATATAAAATTAAAAATTATTACATTTATTTTGAAATAAATTTTACTATTCAATCTTAAAATTATTGAAGTTTAGGAGGTGCAATAGGTGACTAGAATAAAGACGCATTTCAAAAGTCCCCTAGCATATTATAGATTAGCTAATTTTATTAAAGATTATATTGACAAAGATACAATTATTATTTGTATTGGTACAGATAGATGTATCGGCGACTGCTTAGGACCTTTAGTTGGAACACAATTAATTGATAACCATTTCCCGCTTCCTGTATACGGGACTATTTCTGAGCCTATTCATGCTTTAAACTTAGAAAGTAAATTATCTGAGATAAAAACTAAACACCCTTACTCCAAAGTTGTTGGAATAGATGCTTGTTTAGGTCCATATTCTAGTATAGGAGAAATTCAAGTTAGAGATTTTGCCATAAACCCCGGTAAAGGTGTTGGAAAACTATTACCTCCTGTTGGTGATATTTCATTAATAGGCATAATAGACTCCAGTGAAGATAATGAACTTTTTACTAGTCGTAACATACGCCTTAACTTAGTTATGCAATTATCGAAAGTTATAACACATTCCCTATTTCATGCTTATTATTTAGCTTTTAATATATAGTTATTTATCATTGCATTTTATTATAATATAAAACACAGAACTACATATGTATAATAAATATTACACATGTAGTTCTGTGTTTTTATTTTGATATCTTAATAAAATGATAAATCTTGACCGCTAAATCCTTCACCCATTTTATCTATAAAGTCTAATGCTTTGCCAGTTCCTATAGCTACACATGAAATTGAGTTTTCTGCTATGTATACTGGAACTTTAGTATATTCTTCAATTAATTTATCTAGTCCATCTAAAAGTGCACCACCACCAGTCATAACAATTCCTTTTTCTGCTATATCAGCAGCTAATTCAGGTGGAGTTTTTTCTAAAACAGCATGAGTACATTCAGCTATAGCAGATACAGCTTCTTGTAATGCTTCTCTCATATCTTTTGAATTAACACTTATATTTTTAGGAAGTCCTGTAATTAAATCTCTTCCTCTTATTTCCATATCCATTTCTTCATCTTTTTTATATGCTGATCCTATATTTATCTTTAAATCTTCTGCTGTTCTTTCACCTATCATTAATTTATATTTTTTTCTTATGTATTTAATGATTGCATCATCAAAATTATCGCCAGCAACTTTAATTGATTCTCTTACAACCATTCCGCCTAATGATATAACTGCTATATCAGTAGTTCCTCCGCCAATATCTATAACCATGTTTCCACTTGCTTTAGATATATCTAATCCTGCACCGATTGCTGCTGCTAATGGTTCTTCTATTAAGAAAACATTCTTTGCTCCAGCATTTCTTGTTGCATCTTCAACAGCTCTTCTTTCTACTTCTGTAGACTCACATGGAACACAAACTACTACTCTTGGAGCAGCTTTTTTCTTTCCACAAGCCTTTTTAATAAAATGTTCTAACATTTTCTCTGTTATATCATAATCTGAAATTACGCCATTTCTAAGTGGACGTATTGCTACTATGTTACCTGGAGTTCTTCCTATCATTCTTCTAGCTTCTTCTCCAACTGCTAAAACCTTGTTAGCTGTTTTTTCTATAGCTACAACTGAAGGCTCCTTTAATATAACTCCATTACCTTTCATATAAACTAGTACTGTTGCTGTACCTAAATCTATACCCATGTCCGTTCCCATACCGAAAAAAAACATAATAAAATTCACTCCTGATCTTTCGTATTTTTATTGCATATAAGACATACATACCATATTAATCCTATACTATATCATTATAATACGAAAAATTTTATCCTTCAATTGTTTTATATTTCATTTTAGTTGCTCTTCCACCTCTTATGTGCCTTTCAGCCTTATTTAAATCTAATATTGTTTTTGCCTGTTCAGCAACTTGAGCATTTATTTTGGGCAGTCTTTCTGTCATATCTTTGTGTATTGTACTTTTACTTACACCAAATACTGATGCTGTCTTTCTTATGGTAGCTTGTGATTCAATTATATATTTTGCAACTTCCATTACTCTTTCTTCGATGTAGTCCTTCAAAGTAGTGGCCTCCTTAATCCTTCTATAGTTTATAAATATGCTAATTTAATCATATAAATTACATTTAATATATTATGGATAAGCCATTTTCTTTTAGAAAATGGCTTTTTCATAATTGCTACTTTTTGTAACTTACATATTTACTTGGATCTATGTGCTCTCCATCTTTTAATACTTCAAAGTGTAAGTGTGTGCCATAATCCTCATAAGCAAAAGTTGTTGTTTTTCCAACCTTTCCTAATTCTTGGTTTGTTTTTATAGCATCACCTTTTTTTACTGCAACTTTTTCTTGCAAGTTTGAATATACACTTACTAATCCATTTTGATGATCTATTTCAACATAATTTCCTTCTGATGAAATATCTACATTTTTTACTACTCCATCCATCATTGCAACTACTGGAGCACCTTCCTCAACTTTTATATCTAAACCAAAGTGTGGTCTATAATCTTTAGTTGATTTCATATAAACTGGATCTTCTGAATAAGCACGTACTAATTTTCCTTCTACAGGATTTTGTGCTGAACCTTTACCTGTGTTTGATACAGCTGCTGTACCCTTATTATTTTGAACTTGTACTTCTGGAACAGCTTTTAATTCATCTTTATTTACTTGTAATGCATCATTATAAGTTTTGTCTTCTGATATCACACCACTAGTTTTAGAACTGTCAGCTGATTTTTGATTTTGTTCTACCATCGGCAGTTTTGCAACATCCTTTTTATCTTTTGATGTTGTTATTATAGCTACTGTAGCTACTGCACATAAACATACAAATAGAACTACATAAAAGCCTTCTTTCTTAAAAAATTGTTTTAATTTTGATTTATTATCCATAAAAACACCTCCACTAGTATTGTTGTCCTATATTTCAAAGTTAATTCACTTACATACTTATTTTTTTTAATTTTTTTTCGACCTTTTTTTTAAAATTAATCACTTTTTGAGCGCTTTAATCTTCTTTTATTGATATTTTATATGTAAAATACTGTATTTTTTAATTGTTATCAATTATTTGAGTTTCCATTTTTTCGCATAAAAAAGCAGAAGTTCATAAATCACTCCTGCTTTTTATAAGTTCTATTTATTATTCAATTTTTTTATATCAATACCTGTATAATAATGTTTTATTATTTCATCACATTTGCTACCATTTTTAGCCATTGTGTTTGCACCCCACTGACTCATACCAACACCATGTCCAAACCCTATACAATTTACTTCTAGTTCTTCATTCAAAAAATTCAATTCAAAATTTGCTGAGTTAAGTCCATATAAGCTTCTAAATTTAGGTCCGCTTATAACAGCTTTTCCTAGCTTTATTTCCTTCACAGACCCACCTTCACTTCTACTAAGTATTTGAATTTGACTTTTCATATTGCTAGTTACCATATCAGCACTATACTCCATATTTGCTCTTTCAACTATTTTATTATATGGTATTTTTACATTGCTTTTATATCTAGGAGCTTCTTCTTCCCCTTTGCTATCCACGCTTCTTAAGTATGGCAAAGCATTAACAAATACATCTTCTGAGTTTTCTGTTCGTCCTCCACTAGTTGAAAAATAATATGCTCCTTTAGCCAATTCTCCATTGTACGCCATTACTTGACCTTCGGTTGAATTAACAGCTTCCTCTATTTTATTCCAATTCTTAGAACCATTTTGTCCCCATAATTTTACCTTGTTTTCCTTAGACATATATACTTGACAATGAGTAGAGTCACAAAGATCTGCCCCTTTTCCATTTTTACATCCACCACCCATAGCAGTTGTATGTGCTATAGTATATGTTCTTGCTGCAATTGCTTGAGCTTTTAGTGCTTCTACTTCAAAATTTACTGGCATTTCACTACTTATAACACCTTTTATATATTCTTCTAATGGGATTTCTACTACTCTATCTTCCTTTGTTAAATAAACCTTTATTTTATCAACTTTTATATCACTTACCAAATCTTTATTTTCCTTTATAGCTATATTACTTTCTTTTACTTCAGGTTTTTTTATATTTAAGGACGCTGTTTGTTTGCCATCATTGCATCCAAGTATAAAGTATGTAGATGCTAATAAAAATATTAAACCTATAATTATAAAAGTTAATATTGAAATAATTTGAGATGCTGCCTTTTCACTTATTCCACTAAAGCCTATTCTACCTTTGAAATTACTCATTTTATCATCCTTTCAGTTAAGTATATTTATAGGATGTTAAATCTATTTTTAACTTTAATCCCTATATAAGGTTCCAAGGTCAAATTAAAAATAATCTCTTTATTAAATGATACTCTTAAGCTTACAGTTTATTCTATTATCATGTTTGGAACCAATTAACAATTAACAGTTAGCAATTAACAATGATGGTTAATATTATTCACTTCGCTTTTAATATTTTTGAATAGAAGTCCATAAAAACTAAGTTTTTATATAATCCTTAAATAATTTGTTGTACAAATTATTTTAAAAATCTATTTTTAAAAAAACTGAGCTTTCAGTTTTATCCTTCATTGTTAATTGTTCATCGTTAATTGTTAATTTTGGTACAACACTTTAATTTCTTATTTATCAATTAAAACAAAACTAATTTTAAGCTTGATCTTGTATTCCTATAGACTTAATTGTGTATTAATAAGATTAAGTTAAAAAAGTATTTCACATTTTATAACTTGTCCTATATGTAAATTCATATTTCATTTCCTATGAAAATATTACTAATTCCATAAATTAAATTTGAAATATAAAAAATAATAGAGGTGAAAACACCTCTATTGTTGTATATAATTTCTAATTATTTACTCTTTTTATATCTGCACCTAGCTTCTTTAGTTTTTCCTCTATCATTACATATCCTCTATCTATATGATATATATCAACTATAGTTGTCTCTCCCTTTGCACATAAACCAGCTATAATCAAAGCTGCTCCAGCTCTTAAATCGGTAGCTTTAACTTCTGCTCCTGTTAAAAATTCTGTTCCTTCTACTACTGCACATCTACCATCTGTTTTTATATTAGCTCCCATTCTTATTAGTTCTCTAGCTTGCATAAATCTGTTTTCGAACATAGTCTCTGTAATCATACTTGTTCCATCTGCAGTACTTAGTAATGCCATCATTTGAGCTTGCATATCAGTTGGGAATCCTGGGTATGGCATAGTTTTTATATCTACACATTTTATATTTGTATTTCCATTTACTATTAAATCATTATTTTCTACTATTGTCTCAACACCCATTTCTTTTAATTTAGCAATAACAGGCTTCATATATTCCGCATTTGTATTAGTTAACCTTATAGTACTTTTTGTGGCAGCTGCTGCAACCATAAATGTTCCTGCTTCTATTCTATCAAATATAGGGGTATATTCTGATCCATGAAGTTTTTTCACTCCAATTATTTTTATGGTATCTGTTCCTTCTCCATAAATCTTAGCTCCCATAGACTTCAAAAAATTAGCTAAGTCTGTAATTTCAGGTTCTTCTGCTGCATTTTCTATTATAGTCTCACCTTTAGCCAAACATGCAGCCATCATTATATTTTCTGTAGCTCCTACTGATGGAAAATCTAGATATATTTTTGCCCCATGCAATTCATTTGCATTTACTTCAACAAATCCATGCTCAGTTTCTATATCTGCACCTAATGCAGCTAATCCTTTCAAGTGCAAATCTATAGGTCTAGCTCCAATATTGCATCCGCCTGGAAGTGACATTTTAAAATTACCAAATCTAGCCACCATAGCTCCCATTATTAAAAAAGATGCTCTCATCTTTTTTACTAGTTCATTATTAACATTTTTATAGTTTAAGTCAGATGTATCAACTCTAACTACTCCATTATTCTTTGTAACCTTTGCATCAAGCGACTCTAATAATTCACAAAGGACATTAACATCTTCTAGCATAGGTGTATTATTCAAAATACATAAATCAGCACTTAATATAGTCGCTGCTAATATCGGCAATACGGCATTTTTAGCTGAACTTATTTCAACCTCCCCACTTAACTTTTTGCCACCCTTTATTATAAATTTTTCCATATTTCTTCCTCCATAATAGTGCTATTTTAAAAAGCTACAGTTATTTCTGGTATTCCTATAATTATTTCTGATTCACTATTGTAATTCATTATTGCAACTTGAAAATCAAAACTTCCATTTGCAATATTTTTTACATTGTACTTATGAGTATTGCAAATTGTGCTATATCCATTATTTAAATTTACTGTATTGATGTCTGTAGCTCCACTTTTATCTAAAAATTTTAGTATCTTATCATTTATTTCATGATAATCATCATTAATTTTAGATTTGATATATAAGTATTGACTTGTATTATCATTAAAAGCATTTCTTAAAATGCTTTTTAAAAGTTCTGTATTATTTTTATCTGTTTTTTGATTAATACTTATCTTAATTTTATTAGCATCTATCCTTTGTATATTTCCATTAATATTATCTATGTCAAACTGCAAATAATCAGTTGTACTGCTAACTATTTTTTCATTGTTTATTGGGTTATTGAACTGAAAAGCTTTTTTTAAATTGTTATAGCATGATTGTAAACTCTCATCATTAATGAAAGTAGATTCTATACCAACCTCTTCTATTTTTGCACTTGATATCTTTAAAATTTCTTTATAAATATCTAGATTTTCACTTGCAACGCTTTCCTTAAATTGAAAAGTATTTATTAATACTATAAATAGTATAATTCCAAACGTTATTATTTTTCTCATAAAACTCTCCCCCTTAACTATTTGAATTATTGCCTATTATTTAAGAATTATTCCAATAGTTTTCAGGAAAAATTATATATTATAATATATAACATTTTGTAAAATTTGTGCATAAATAAGCTTATTTTTATGTAAAAATTTGTTTATTTAACTTAATATAGGGCACTTCAAGAAAATAGCTGTAATATTTTATCGCTTATTTTCCTAAAATGCCCTGTTTTATTATTTATTTAAACATTGATGAGAAAGGTAGAATATCTTGTAATGTTTCTAAAGCAGTATCTAGTTTTACATATTCATTTCCATTTATTTGAGTTGCATTATTTTTAAAAGCTTCAACCGCTTCATTGTATTGGTTTACTATATTTATTTTTGATGAATCAGCTACTCTCATTTTTTCTGTAATCTTTTGTTCACTACTTTTCATTTCAATTCCTCCCTATAATTTTTTTTAGGTTCTCAAAATTTAATTTTAATTTATACATAATAACTAATAATAAATCTGTACTTTCTTTTTTCATTCTATATTTTAAACTTGATTACCTATAATTATTATGTTTATTTGTAGTTTTTTTATACAAAAAACAACCTTTAGCTATGCTAAAGGTTGTTTTTAATAATTTTAATTATTTACAATTAATTTATAACTAAACACTTAATCTAAGTAATGCTCTTTTTAGTGCAAATTCTGCTCTTTTTACATCTATGTCCTTTTTATCTTTTAACCTAGCTTGAGCTCTTTCCTTAGCTTTTTCAGCTCTTGCTTTGTCTATATTTTCTGGCCATTCAGCAGCATTACATAAAATAGTTATTACATTATTATTAATTTTGATAACTCCATTAGATGTAAAACATGTATATGCTTTACCATCAACATCTTGAAATGTAGTTATAGTTGGAATTAAATTTGTTACCATTGCTAAGTGATTTGGCAAAACTCCAAACTTACCATCACTACTTTCCGATGCTAATTTTACAATTTCTCCATTGTAAAACTCTTTATCTGGAGTCATTATTATAAGTTTAAGTTTATTATCCATAAAATTCTCCCGTTATATAAAATACTTTTATATTTCATCTATTTTATTTATTGATTATCCCTTATTACATCATTAATAAACATTCTTAATGATTTCTCATTTACAATAAGTTAGTCTTAAAATTAAATTATTTTAAGACTAAAAAGTAATAATCTTTTATTTTGTTAATCAATAACTTTAAATCTTATTGATTTCGTGACGGAATCTTTTATAAAGATATCAACCATATTATTTGTGTAGTTAAATTGTATTAAGTTTAATATAAAGTATTATTTAAGTATAAAACTTATATAATACTTTTCAATATATTTCAAAATGCATTAATCTACTATTCTAATGTTGTTGCTTTTTCTCTCGCTTCTTCTATGGTTCCTACGAATAAAAATGCTGATTCTGGAATATCGTCACATTTACCTTCTAATATATCCTTAAAGCCTCTTATTGTTTCTTTAAGTGGTACATATCTTCCTTTTATTCCAGTAAATTGTTCACCTACTGTAAATGGTTGTGATAAAAATCTTTGAACTTTTCTTGCTCTACCAACAACAAGCTTATCTTCATCTGAAAGCTCATCAACTCCTAGTATCGCTATAATATCTTGAAGTTCTTTATATCTTTCTAATATATGTTTTACTTGAGTTGCTACATCATAATGTTCTTCACCTATTATTCTAGGATCTAACATTCTTGAGCTTGATTCTAGAGGATCTACAGCTGGATAAATTCCTAATTCAACTATTGATCTTGATAAAACAGTTGTAGCATCTAAGTGAGCAAATGTTGTTGCTGGTGCTGGGTCTGTTAAGTCATCTGCTGGAACATAAACAGCTTGAACAGATGTTATTGATCCATGCTTTGTTGAAGTTATTCTTTCTTGAAGTGCACCCATCTCAGTTGCAAGTGTTGGCTGATATCCAACAGCACTTGGTATTCTTCCAAGTAAAGCTGAAACTTCTGAACCAGCTTGTGTAAATCTAAATATATTATCTATAAATAGTAAAACATCTTGACCTTGATCCCTGAAATATTCAGCCATTGTAAGTCCTGTTAAGGCAACTCTCATTCTAGCTCCTGGTGATTCATTCATTTGTCCAAAAACTAGTGCTGTTTTATTTATAACTCCAGAGTCTCTCATTTCATGATAAAGGTCATTACCTTCTCTTGTTCTTTCTCCAACACCTGTAAATACAGAAAGTCCACCGTGTTGTTTAGCTATATTATTTATAAGTTCTTGTATTAATACAGTTTTACCAACTCCAGCTCCACCAAATAGACCAATTTTTCCACCACGTTGATAAGGTGCTATAAGATCTATTACTTTTATCCCTGTTTCAAATACTTCTGGTTCAACAGACTGTTCTTCAAAACTTGGTGCAGCTCTATGAATTGTATATAAATTATCTGCATTAAAATCTCCAGCTTCATCTATTGGTTTTCCTAATACATTAAATAATCTTCCTAATACTTGTTCTCCAACAGGTACTGTTATTCCTTTTCCTGTATCGACAGCTTTAAGTCCTCTACGTAATCCTTCAGTGTTTTCCATAGCTATTGTTCTTACTATGTCATCACCTATATGCTGTTCAACTTCTGAAATTACAGTTTTTCCATCCATTTTTATTTCTATAGCATTATATATGTTTGGAAGTGCTCCTGCTTCAAATTTTATATCTATAACTGGTCCTATAATTTGGACAACCGTTCCTATTTTTTCTGCCATAATATCCCTCCAATCTAGCTATTATTTTAGCTTTGTGCTTCTGCTCCGCCTACTATTTCAGAAATTTCCTGAGTTATAGCACTTTGTCTAGCTCTGTTATATTTTAAATTAAGCTTATCAAGTAAATCGTCTGAATTACGAGTAGCTCCCTCCATAGCTTCCATTCTTGTGCTTTGCTCACTGCATTTAGAGTGAATCATGCAATTTAATATTTTACTATTAAAATATAAATTAGTAATACTATCAACTAATTCTTGTGATTCCCCTTCAAATTGCAATTTAGAATCTATTTCTTTAAACTCTTCTCTATTTATTGGTAACAATTGCTCTTTTCTAAACTCTTTTCTTATTTGTGATATAAATTTAGTGTAAACAATATGAACTTCTGCAACTTCACCTTTTCTATATGCTTCAAAAGCATCATTGTAAATAGTAGCAGCTTCTATAGAAGTAGGTATATCACCCACTTCTATATATTCAGCTGTAGTTTCTAGCTTATATCTATTAGCAAGAGACTTTCCTTTTTCTCCTACCATTAAAATGATTGAATTTTCTCTATCACCTTTAACAATTTCTGATAGTTCTGCCATTATCGAAGTGTTAAAGGAGCCACATAGTCCCATATCAGAGGTAAGCACAATATATAGTTTTTTGGAGCTTTGGTTTTTAGTTGTATAAATAGTTTCTTCGTCATAACTTCTCATTACTTCAGCAAAAATTTCTTCACATTGATTAAAGTAACCAGTATTAGAAGATAATTTTTCTCTAACTCTTCTTAACTTTGAGGTAGAAACTAAACCTAGTGCTTTTGTAATTTTTTTTGTGTTATTTATAGACTTAATTCTTCTCTTTATTTCAACAAGTCCTGCTGCACCCATTTTCTCACCTCTACAGTTCTATTAAAAATTTCTGTTTAAACTCCTTTATTGCTTCTACAAGTTTTGTTTCTATTTCATCATCTAGTGCTTTTCTTTCCATAATCATGTCTGGCACTTCTTTATGATATGTGTTCATAAACTCTAAGAATTGCTTTTCAAATAGTTTAACTTTTGCAACTGGAATATCCATTATATGCTCTTTTACTCCAGCATATAAAATCATTATTTGATCTTGTACTGGCATAGGGCGATATTGATCTTGCTTTAAGATTTCTATTAATCTCTTTCCTTTTTCTAGTCTTCTCTTAGTTTCCTTATCAAGGTCTGATCCAAACTGAGCAAAGGAAGCAAGTTCTCTATATTGAGCAAGTTCAAGTCTTAATGTTCCCGCTACTTGTTTCATTGCTTTAATTTGAGCACTTCCTCCAACCCTTGAAACAGATATACCTGCATTTACTGCTGGTCTTTGTCCTGAATAGAATAAATCTGATTCTAAGAATATCTGTCCATCTGTTATTGATATAACATTTGTTGGTATATATGCTGTTACGTCTCCAGCTAATGTTTCTATTATTGGAAGTGCTGTTAATGATCCACCACCTAATTTATCAGATAGTTTTGCAGCCCTTTCTAATAATCTTGAGTGAAGATAGAATACATCTCCTGGATACGCTTCTCTTCCTGGTGGTCTACGAAGAAGTAATGACATTGTTCTATAAGCGACTGCGTGTTTGGACAAATCGTCATATATTATTAAAACGTCTTTTCCTTCATTCATAAAGTATTCTCCCATACTACATCCAGCAAATGGAGCTAGATATTGTAATGGAGCTGATTCAGATGCACTTGCTGAAACTATGATAGTATAATCTAATGCTCCCATTTCTTGTAGAGTATTAACAGTATGTGCAACAGTTGATTGTTTTTGTCCTATTGCAACATATATACATACCATATCTTTTCCTTTTTGATTTAAAATTGCATCTATGGCTATTGCAGTTTTTCCAGTTTGTCTATCTCCTATTATTAACTCTCTTTGACCTTTTCCAATTGGAATCATTGAGTCAATAGCTTTTATACCTGTTTGCATTGGTTCTTTAACTGATTGACGATCAATAACTCCTGGAGCATTAACTTCAACTGGTCTGTATTTTGTTTCTTTTATTGGTCCTTTTCCATCAATTGGTTTACCTAGTGGATTAACAACTCTTCCCAGTAAATCTTCTCCAACTGGAACTTCAACTACTCTTCCAGTTCTGTTTACTATGTCGCCTTCCTTTATACCTTCTTCTGAGCCAAGTAGAACGCAACCAACGTTATCTTGCTCTAAGTTTAAGGCCATTCCATACACATCATTCGGGAATTGTAAAAGTTCTCCCTCTAGGCAATCATCTAATCCATAAACCCTAGCTATACCGTCACCTATTTGTATTATAGTTCCAGCATCTACAGTGTTTATTTTGCTTTCATATTTCTCTAATTCTTTTCTTAATATAGATGTTATTTCGCCTGGTTTTATATGCATTCTTTCACCTCTATTCTGTAAAAGAATTCAAAATTAAACATCTTACATTTGATAACACATTCAATTTTAAATTCTTTAAAACACATCCTTTGCTACAATTTAGTTTAGAACTTTTAAAACTGTGCTTGTTTTTAAATCTTTTAGTCTACCTTTTAATGTATAGTCTAAAACATCATCTCCAACAGTTATATAAACTCCGCCTAAAATTTCTGTATCAATTGTTTCTTCAATAATGAAGTCACTATCATAATATTTATGAAGTCTTACTTTTAGTTTTTCTTTTTGTATTTCTGTTAATGGTTGAACTGTTTTAACATTAACAAGTAATGGTTCTTTTTGAATTTCCACATCAATTTTGTGTTGTTCTTTATTCTCCATTATGTTCTTCATCACTTCTAATTTACTTTTGATGCTACTATCTATAACATCATCACCAGCTTTTATTATTATTCCACCTATTAAAGTTTTATCAATTTTTTCTGATAAAATAATTTGTTTGTTATACTTATTTTCTAACTTTGCTTTTAAGCTAGTTCTTTGTTCATCGCTAAGTGAAATTGCTGTTCTAACTTCAACCTCAATCATATTATGTTCTTCAAAATATATTAATCTAAATTGATTATATTTTTCTCTTAAATATGATATTCTATCTTTTTCTATTAATAATAATAGAAAACTTAGTAATTCTTCATTGATTTCATTTTCAAAGATTTTCTTAAATATTGCTTTTTTTTCTGGTCTATGAATTTGAGGATGTTCTATTATTTGTTTGAACTCTTCATTTTCTTCCATACTCTCAACAATACCTTTTAAATCTTCTAAAGTTTCTTCTAAATTCCCAGCTGCTTTACAAGCATCATATAATGCTTGAGCATATCTTCTGTCAAGAAATTCATACATCTTTAATTACCTACCTTAGAAATGAAATCATCAATAAGTCTCTTATGATCCTCTTCATCCATTTTCTTTTCTAATGCTTTTTGAGCTAAAACTAATGATAGATCAACAACTTGATCTTTCATTTCACTTTCAGCTTTACGTTTTTCTCTTTCTATTTCTTGTTTATTTCTAGCACGTAGAACTTCACATTCTTTTTTAGCTTCAGTAATAATATCTCTTGATACTCTTTCTGCTTTTTCTTTGTATGCTTCTATTAATACTTCGCCTTCTTCTTTATACTTTTGAACTTTTTCTTCTTGTTCTAATCTTAAAGTTTCTAATCTACTTTCTTCCTCTTTTGCATGATTTAGTGCAGTTTCCACTTCTGTTTGTCTTGCACTTATCATTGCAACTGTTGGTTTATAGAAAAACTTTTTAATTATGAAAAAGAATATAAAGAAGTTAATCGTTGCGGCTAAAACTATCATTGGATCTATATTCATATAAAATCCTGGTATCTACCTATCCCCCAGGATATTCACCTGCCTTTCATAGATTCTCTTCTTTTAATTATTAGCCTACTTTTAAAACTAATAATAATGCTATAAGGAAACCATATATTGCTGTTGCTTCTGATAGAGCTCCTCCAACAATTAATGCACTCATTATTTTACCACTTGCATCTGGTTGTTTTGCTATACTTTCAACTGCTTTACTAGTAGCGTTTCCTGTTCCTAATCCTCCACCCATAACTGATAAAGCTGCTATTCCTGCTCCTATTGCTGACATTCCTGCTATAAATGCTCCTGATTCCATTTCTTATTCCTCCTTAAAATTAATTATTATTTTAGTGTTCTGCTGTTATTTTTATATTAATCATTGTTAACATTATAAAGATAACTGCTTGTATTGTTCCATCAAATAAATCAAAGTAAAAATGGAACGGTATTGGTACAACTAATGTTGCAAAAAAGCTTATTTTACCTAGTGCACCATATATCATTTCTATTATCATAGTTGCTGCAAAGACATTACCAAAAAGTCTTAAACACAATGATATTGGAAGCATAATTCTTTCTACTATATTTATAGGTAATATAAGTGCCATTGGTCTCGCAAATCCTGCAAAATATCCCTTAATACCATTTTTCTTTATCGTATAACCTTGAATTACTATGAAAGTTGTTAATGCTAATCCTAAAGTTACACTTATTTCTGATGTTGGAGGTTTAATTCCAAACATTCCAGTTAGGTTAAGTAATAGTATATATAATGCTAATGCAATTATATATGGTATAAATGCTCTTTTACCTTCACCCATAGTTTCTTCTACAAAGCTTCCCATTTTAGTAATTCCAATTTCTACTGCAGCTTGTATTTTCCCTGGTATTCTTTTGACATTATTCTTGTACAAAATTCCTAATAGTAGTGCTAGTGCCATAATAACCCACTGAACTACAAGACTATCAGTTATATTAAATGGTATTCCTAAAATATTAAAGGTAACTATTGGTATTACTTCTTCCATATTACACACCCCTTTCTGCTAGTCGTTTTTACACTTAAAACCATAAATTATCATGGAAATAAGTTGTGCACTATAGCCTATAACAAATAATAAAAATCCAAAATGGCTTTTTATTACTATTATTCCCCCTATAGCTGTAACCAATATAACTCTTCCTAATTGGCTTAAAATCATTCCAATTTTAGGAGATGCTACTTGGTTTAATAATTTTTCTACGCTTATAGCATTTATATATAAATTTATATAGGCTATAAATAAACCTATTATAAAAAATATACTAATATTTTTCAAAGTAATCCAACCTATTATCAAAAATATTAAAGATAAAATTAAATCATATTTAAGTATATATGTTAGTAGTTTCTTATTCTCTTTATTCACTTTTAAGTCCCTCACTTAATACCTAAATTACATTGTAACATTATATGCTTAGATATGAGATAAATAAACAAGCTAATTCAGTCAAATTACTTTAAATTTACCAATGTATTCTTAATAAACTAGTTTTAATTGTACTTTAATATGATTTACTTTGAATTAGTTTATTTTTCTACTTTATTACATATTTTGAATGTAACTTATTCATTTTCCGTTTTATTTTTTTTAGTGTTTTTTATAGCTTTTCAAGTTTTGAATACTCCCGGTCATTTTAATTTCAATTTCTTTTGTTTTTCATGCATAAAAAAGCTAATATTTGAATTAATTTATGACCCCATGTTCATTTTTCTGTTTTTTTTAAATAATTGAATTTTAATTTATTCTGACTTTTGCAATATTGTTAATTATTTGTTTCATTTTTCTTGATGTTTATTTTTCTTATTTTAACATTTTTGCATTATGTGAATTGCAATTCAATGCCTTTATGTGTTTATTTTTCAAGTATTAACTATTTTTCCAATAATTTTGTGCATATAAAATTTTATTTTCCTATTGCATAAAAAGTTTTTTTCTAATTCATAAAATTTTCAATTTATTTGAATTGTTTTTTATTATACTTATTTTATATTAAGTTTAATTTATACTTAGAACAACATACACTATAATTATTTGTAAACTCACTTTTATTTATGTATAAATTTAAAATAAAAGCATAGTATTATACCATGCTCTCATTTTTTAATATATTTTTTAAAATATCACATATTTGTCTAGATGTAGTTCCATCACCATAAGGATTTTTTATATTCTTCATTTTATTATACTCTTGTTCATTTTTCAATAATTTATTTGCTTCTTTTAAAATTTTATTTTTATCTGTTCCAACCAACTTTACTGCACCAGCTTCAACCGCTTCTTGCCTTTCAGTTACATCTCTAAATACTAACAAAGGTTTTCCAACATGTGGTGCTTCCTCTTGAATTCCACCTGAATCACTCATTATCATATAACACTTATTCATTAAATTATGATTATCCTCTACATTTATAGGATCTAATAAATGTATTCTATCTATCTCACCTAACTTTTCATGCACAACATCTCTTACTATAGGATTTAAATGTACTAGATATATCAATTCTACATCTTTATTTTCTTCAACAATACTTCTTAATGCTTCACAGATATTTTCTATTCCATCTCCCCAGTTTTCTCTTCTATGAGCTGTTACCATAATAACCTTTTTATCATAATCTATATGATTCAACTTTTCTTCTTTAAATTTATAATTTTCTTTAATAGTATAATCCATAGCATCTATTGCTGTGTTTCCTGTAACAAAAATTGTTTTTTCATCTATATTTTCATTTAATAAATTTTGTTTAGATAACTCAGTAGGTGAAAAATGTAAATCTGCAATTGATGCAGTTAATTTTCTATTCATTTCTTCTGGAAATGGAAAATATTTATCATGACTTCTAAGTCCAGCTTCCACATGGCCAACTTTTGCTTTATTATAAAAGGCAGCTAAAGATGCTACAAATGTTGTAGTTGTATCACCATGTACCAAAACAATATCTGGATTTTCTTTTTTTATTACATTTTCTATTCCTTCTAGTGCTCTACATGTAATACCTGATAAACTTTGCTTATTCTTCATAATATCCAAATCATAATCAGGTTGTATTTGAAATATTTCCATAACTTGATCTAGCATTTGTCTATGCTGAGCTGTTACACAAACCTTAGATTCAAACTCTTCTCTTTTTTCTAATTCTTTTATAATTGGTGCCATTTTTATAGCTTCCGGTCTAGTGCCAAACACTGTCATAACTTTTAATTTTTTCATATGCTTCACCCCGTTTATATAATAATAAATATGGTTAAAATTATATTCTATGCTTTTTAAATATAACTTTACCATATTTATTTATTCTCATGTATTTTATTTTTTCAAATTAACTTATTTATGGTGTTCTTCATGTAAAAGTCCAATTTTCCATGCAATTCCTGTTATAATCACAACTACAGTTGCTAATAAAAAGTATGCCTTTTTACTACTTACTTGCATTGCTATAATAGCCGCACCACCTAAAATTGCATTAATTAGATATATTATTAAAACCGCTTGTCTTTGACTTAATCCTAATCCTAATAATCTATGATGAAGATGCCCCTTATCCCCTTGTGATATAGGCTTTCCATTAACTTTTCTTCTAACTATTGCAAATAATGTATCATATATAGGAAGTCCTAATGCTAAAAGTGGAACCGCAATAACTAATGCTGCAGCTGATTTTATAGCTCCATTTATAGATGTGGCTGCTAATAAGAATCCTATCAATTGTGCTCCCGTATCCCCCATAAATATACTTGCTGGATTAAAGTTATATGGCAAAAATCCTAGTATAGACCCTGCTAATATAGTTGTAAAAAACACAGCATCTGCCCTTCCATTTATGAATGAAACTATTAATAGTGTCAATGATGATATAAGTCCTACCCCTGCTGATAATCCATCTAATCCATCTATTAAATTAAATGCATTTGTTACACCTATTATCCATATTATAGTTAAAGGTATGCCAATGATTGTTAAATTTATATATTCTCCTCCAACACCAAATGGATTAGTTATAACATTAACTTTTAATCCAAATGCTACAAGTATACAAGCAGCAACTATTTGAAATGCCAATTTATATCTTGGCCTTAATTCATTCATGTCATCAATTACACCACCTATGACAATTACCGTAGCTCCAATCACTATTCCTAAATCATCTAATGAAAACTGAGAAATATTTAGCAAAATTCCACATATGAATGCTATGTATATTGCAACTCCTCCCATTCGTGGAATTGGCTTTTTATGTATTCTTCGTTCATCTTTAGGTACATCTATTGCATTAACTTTTATTGCTAATTTTTTTACTAATGGTGTAATTGCAGCTGATATAAGTGCTGTTATACCCATTAAAAAAATTACATTATTCATATACTAACCATCCTATTTCTTTATTATTTTAAGTAAACTTTAATAGGAAACATCTTCTGTTAGAGAATCATCATTTTCTATCCAATCACTTACTTTAACTTCCCTATATTCAGATTTGCTATCTCTTATTATAACAGTTTCTATTCCAGCATTTATTATAAATCTTTTGCACAAAGTACAAGGTGATGCATTTTTTACCAATTCACCACTACTCTGTTCTTTTCCAACTAAATACAGCGTAGATCCTATCATATCATGTCGTCTTGCGGAAATTATTGCATTTTGTTCAGCATGAACAGATCTACATATTTCATATCTAGTACCTCTTGGTACATTTAATTCCTCTCTTTTACATCTGCCTATATCACTACAGTTTTTTCTTCCTCTAGGTGCACCTGTATATCCTGTCGCCATAATTTCATCATTTTTTACTATTATAGCCGCAAAATTTCTTCTTAAACAAGTTCCCCTTTCAAGTATAGTTTCACATATATCTAAATAATAATTTTGTTTATCTATTCTATTCATTTTTTCTTCCCTCTATTTTACTTAATAGTTTTTTCTAAAAGAGCTACAAATTCTAATTTTTACTTATATATTAATTAATCTTTTTAAAATTTGTTTCTCTACGTTTATTCCAGCTACATTTGCACTTCTCTAAAAATAGTATGTATTTATATACTATTATACATAAAAATATATTAATTAAGCGAATATTTTATTATTTTATAGTAAATAAAATAAACATTTCTTTCATATTATATATAATAAGAAAATTATAATCAAATTTTATGCAAAATTTATATGTTTTATAGCTATCAAAATAAATTATTATATAGGGTTCCAAGTTTGAATTTTAAATAACACCTTTATCAAATGATATCATTAAGCTTACAGTTTATTTATATTTTTATATTTGGAACCAAGTAAGAGTTAAGAGTGAATAGTTATGGTAGATATTACTCACTTCGTTCCTAATATCTAAAAATAGAAATGCTTAAAAACTACGTTTTTATATTGTTTTCAATTAATTTACTTAGTAAATTTAATAAAAAATCATTCTTTAAAATTGGAAGTCCAATTTTCACCTTCACTGTCCATTGTCAATTTTTAAAAATATAGATTAAAACTTAGATTTAAAATTTTCAACTAAAACATGAATAACTAAAAGTTTTAACTTGTATTACTATATTTTGATTTAGATTCCAAATATAAAATTAATAGTTCTTAAATTGAAATCTACTTTTATTTTGATATAATTTAAATAAAACAGATTTGAAATATAAAAATATACTGATTTTTTATAATTAAAAAGGAAAATAGCTTATGAATGATTTAATTTTTATTTTAAAAAAATGCAAAATTTTCAAAGGATTATCCGAAAGAGAATTAGAGGATATTCTAAAAAATGTTTCTTATACTATTTACGATAAGTGCAAAAACTGTGCTCAATGCAAGTCTTGTATTTTGAATTTTGAGGGAGACAATTGCTCAAAATTATCAATTGTTCTAGAAGGCACTGTTGATATTCAAAAGCATTATTCCAACGGAAAAATAGTATCCATTAATACATTAACTGCTGGAAACACTTTTGGAGAGGCTATTATATTTTCTAATGAAAATACATACCCAGCTACAATTGTTGCATATAGGGGCACTAAAGTGCTTTATATCTCAAAAGATGATATTTTATCTCTTCTTAACAACAAAAAAATTTTGAATAACTTTATGAATTTACTATCTTCTAAAATACTAACTTTAAATAAAAAAGTAACACTTCTTTCATTTGAATCCTTACGCCAAAAAATATGTTACTTTATTTTAAGTGAATACAAGAAACAAAATACTCTTTCCTTGCACTTACCAATGTCTAAAAAAGCACTTTCAGAATATCTAGGCGTCCAACGGCCATCACTTTCAAGAGAACTTATTAATATGAAAAATGATAATCTAATAGACTTTGACAGATCCACAATAAAAATAATAGATTTAGAACATATTTCATCATTGATATCTTATTGATTGGAATTTATGTCCATTAAATACATTTAATATTACAAAATTTTTAATTTATTATGAACATAACTAATATTCTTGATTTTGTCATTGATTGATTTTTTCTGTATGTGTATAATGTTTTTAACAATATAGATTTAAATTATATATTTAACTTATTTACTCAAAGTTCATAATTTGAAATAGATATAAATATTAACTTTAATTTATATCTATATGTTTTAAAAAGTTACTTTTTACATATAATAAATTTAATTATTATATCAATTGATTATATTAAAATTTTAAAATAATATTATTATGTTTATGGAAGGATGTTAATTATGAAGAAGTTTGTTTGTACAGTTTGTGGTTATATTCATGAAGGAGATACACCTCCTGAGTTTTGTCCTATTTGTAAAGCTGACTCTAGTAAATTTATAGAAAAAAATGAAGAAGGAATGTCTTGGGCTGATGAACATAGAATTGGTTCCATTAAAGACTTAGATCCTGAAGTTGTAGAAGGTTTAAGAGCTAATTTCACTGGAGAATGTACAGAAGTTGGAATGTATCTTGCAATGAGTCGTCAAGCAGATAGAGAAGGCTTTCCTGAAGTAGCTGAAGCTTATAAAAGAATAGCTTTTGAAGAAGCAGAACATGCTGCTAAATTTGCTGAATTATTAGGAGAAGTTCTTTCTGCTGATACTAAAGCTAATTTACAAGCTAGAGTTGATGCTGAACATGGTGCTTGCCAAGGTAAAAAAGATTTAGCAACTCTTGCTAAAAAATTAAATCTAGATGCTATTCATGATACAGTTCATGAAATGTGTAAAGATGAAGCTAGACACGGCGCTGCATTTAATGGATTATTAAATAGATATTTTAATAAGTAATTTAAAACAAGCATGAGATTAAATCTCATGCTTGTTTTTATGTCCATTGTTGACATTTATTTCTATTTGAGTCAAAATATAATTATAGTCTTATAAAATTATTTAGTTAATTTTATACACAAATTTTATAAGACTTAATTATTTTATAATCTAACTTTAGAACTTATTAACCGTTCTTAGTATTATATATATTTTTAAATTATCAATGTTAGGAGCAATTTTTATGGATGATAAAAATCTTACTAGTATAGCAGAAGGTGTTTTAACCATTTTTCCCATGTTTATAAAAAACTTTAGTAAAATAGACTCTATATCTACTAATGCAAATAATCACTGTTGTCTGCCACCTTCTCACAGAAATATTTTAAATTTACTAGATACTTTTGGAGTTCTAAACATGACAGATATATCAGATAGATTGTGTATTAATAAATGTAATTTAACTCCCATTGTAAATAATTTAATAGATAAAGATTTAGTTATTAAATCAGTTGACTCTCGAGATAGACGTATCAATAAATTATCACTTACTAAAAAAGGTGAAAATCTAGTTGATTACTTTAAAAACTCAGCTATAAATAACCTTAAAGAAAGTCTCTGTGATTTTACAGATGATGAATTAAATGCTCTTCTCCACCATTTAACTAGCATACAATCTATTATTTACAATGTTAAATGTAGAGAAAAAAAGTAGCTTACTTATTATATACATAAAAAGTGAGGCTATCGCCTCACTTTTTTCTATTTTACTCTTCTGGATCTAGCCCTATTCTTAAAACATCTCCAAGAACATTAAAACTTAAAACTATTAACAATATAATAACCCCTGGAAATACAGCAAGATATGCTTTATCCGCCATCCTTGACTGTGCTGCTTGTAACATACTTCCAAGTGATGACATTGGTTGTTGAACTCCCAATCCCATAAAACTAAGTGCTGATTCTGTTAATATTGCATCTGCTATGTTAATACTAGCAGCTACTAAAACTGTTGAGAAAACATTAGGTATAATATGTGATTTTAATATATTTTTATTATTAGCTCCCAAAGCCTTCGCACATAGAATAAAATCTCTTTGTTTTAAAGAAAGCGTCTCTGCACGAACTATTCTCGCTATTCCCATCCATCCAAAAATACCTATAATAACTATTATGTTTATTAAACTAGGTTTTAAATAAGCATTAGCTATTAATAATAAGAAAAATAGTGGTATACTCATGAGCATATCTATAATTCTCATAATTATAGCATCAACTTTACCTCCTACTAGTCCACTTATTGCACCAACCAATGTTCCAATTACTATTGATACAATCATTGACATAATCCCTACAGTTAACGATACCCTTGTTCCATATAGTGCTCTAGTAAAATAATCCCTTCCTAAGCCATCAGTTCCAAATATATGTTTCAATGTTGGCCCCTCAAATTTATAAATTAAATCTATTTTATTCGGATCATACGGACTTATAAATGCAAATATAGCTAATAATATTATTACTATTAATGATATTAATGAAAACATTCCTAATCTATTTCTTTTTAATTCTCTTAAGATTTTTTGTTTTAAAGTTTTATTCCTAGTCATTATTATCACCTCTACGTGTTCTTGGATCTATAATCATACAAGATATATCTGCAATTAAATTTCCTAAAACAACCATTATTGATGTGAGCATTGTCATAGCCATAATTACTGGATAATCTAATGCTTTTATAGCATTCATACCAAGTCTTCCCATGCCAGGCCATCCAAATATAGTTTCTGTTATAAATGCACCTGATACTAAAGATGGTAAACTCATACCTAATATCGTAACTATAGGTAATAGTGAATTTTTCATTACTTGCTTAAATAATATTTCATTTCTTGAAAGTCCTTTAGCCATAGCTGTTATTATGTAATCTTGTTTTAATTCATTTATGGTACTAGATCTTACATATCTAGTTAATACGGCTATACTAGAAAAGCTCAGTACAATCGTTGGAAGTATTCCATGTTTTAATAAATCAACTGTAGACGTAACCCCTATACTCCTCATACCGACACTGGGAACCCATTTTAACTTGAGAGAAAAAATAGTTATCAAAATCATGGCAAACCAAAAACTTGGTATAGATATTCCTATATAATTTAAAACATTTACAACATTATCTAAAGTTTTATTTCTATGAAGTGCTATGTATAACCCTAATGGAATTGATATAATAACCGAAAAAATCATAGATGCACCCATAAGTCCTAGCGTTGGTAACATCCTTGATAAAATCTCACTTGCAACTGGCTGTCTTGTTATGAGTGAATATCCTAAATCACCTTTAAACACACCTTGAAGCCATATCACATATCTAGTTAACATTGGTTTATCAAGTCCTAAGTTAGCTCTTATTAACTCAGCTTGTTCCTTTGACATTTTCGGTGTTATAAATCCCTGTGCTGGGTCACCTGGTGCTAAATTCATAAGCAAAAATGACACAAATGAAATGAATAATAGCATAGGTATCGCTTCTAAAATTCTTTTTATAATTTTCTCTTTCATAAATTCACCCCTTATATAAAAAGGCCCAAAAACCTATTTTTTACAAAAGGTAAATGAGCCTATTTTTAACTATTCTTCTGTCATATAAAGTTTTGATAAATCTTCAAACATATATATTGGAACTAATTTGGCTTCTTCAACTCCACCAATTTTAGCACTCACTCCAATTAATGATTTAGTATATTCTATTGGATATACTACAGCATCATCAGCTATTGTTTTTTGAATTTTTTCATATATTTCTTTTCTTTTGTTTTCATCAACTTCTTTAGCACCTTTTTTCCATAACTCATCTAATTCCTTATTATCATAGAATTGTGCATTCATTTCTCCATCTTTAACAAACGCAGATGCATATCCATCTGGATCACTACCCATTACATATCCATTGTATATTATGTCATAATCTCTTTCTTGTTCTCCAAATAATTTAGCAAAGAATGCATTTGTATCTATTTGTTTTGGTTCTACTTCTATGCCTATTTTTTCTAGCTGTTGTTTTACCATCATAACAATATTGTCATCACCTGCATTGTATTGGAATTCAAGTTTTATATTTTCAGCTCCAGCTTTCTTTAAAAGTTCCTTGGCTTTTTCAATGTTATTTTCATATTTTTCTACATCTTCAGTGTAATATTTAGTGCTTGGTACTAATATAGAATATGCTTTTTGTGTATTCTCTAAATTTTTAAATATAGTTTTTAATATTTCTTCCTTATCTAAAGCATAACAAATAGCTTGTCTTACTTCTTTTTTCTTTAAATTTTCATTTTTTTCATTAAAAATTATATAATTTAACATTCCCTCATCAAAAGAATATGTTTTGAAATTTTCATCTTGTGAAAATCTTTCATATTTTTCTTCACTTAAATATGTTGCAGAAACTTCTCCATTTTCAAAAGCAACCTTTCCAGAGTTAGCATCTGGTATTATTCTATATACAATCCCATCTAAGTGTGGTCTTCCACTATAGTAATCGTCAAATCTTTCTAATGATAATGTTTCTCCTTTTTTCCATTCTTTAAATTTGAATGGACCTGAACCTATTGGATTATTATTTTTTTCTGATTGTGCTAAGTTCTTTTCACCATCAAATATATGCTTAGGTAAAATTCTTAATGAACCTATACCTGCATCAAATGGTGCATATGCTTGCGGTAATTTAAACTCTACTGTTAAATCATCAATCTTTTTAACTTCAACTTCTTTTCCATCTATTATAAATGTTTGTCTGTCAGCTATTCCTTGTTTTTCATCTTTAGCCATATTTATTGTAAAAATTAAATCATCAGCTGTAATTTTTTCACCATCATGCCATTTTAAATTATCTTTTAACTTTATTTTATATGTAAGTTTATCTTCTGAAACTTCCATATTATCTGCTAAATAATATCTTGTTTCATCCTTATCTGCTACAAATAATGGATCAAACAATGCATTGTTTACAGTAAATGTAACTCTGTTGTTTTGGAAAAATGGATTTAAACAAGTTGGATCTGTTGTAGAAGAAAAAACCATTGTTCCCCCATCTTTTATTTTTGCCTTTTCTGTTTGTGCAGTCTCTGCACTTGCTTCTTTATTATTTTTTGTATTACTTCCACATCCAACCATACCTAAAGTTAGGAATGCAGATAATGCTAAACATAAAAATTTTTTACTCTTCATAATTATCCCCCTATGAAAACTTCATGACGCCAGAAAACATTTACATTGATTTTATTTGTACTTACTTTATCTTCATTACTACGTCATATTATATTTTTTTATACTATCTTAAATCCACATAGATAGTAACACACTGATAATTCTTTTGTAACAGTTATATGAATTTTTTATAAATGTTTTATTAACTATTTTGTTTTTCAATAATTGGAACATTTAAATGGGTAGAATAAATTCCACCCTACAGAAAAAAATCAATAAATATGTGGCACATTAATCTCTTTCCCCTTTGTAGCCGAAGTTTTAACTTTGGCGGTCTTTGATTTGGATACTGACCTAAGTCTAGGTAGAATGAATTCCACCCTACATTACACATATTTGAACAAGCTTTAATATAACATAATATAATTTGCAAGGTTGAAACCTCGCCTACAAAAATTGAAGTGAAATCTCTTTTACCCCTTTGTAGCTGAGACTTTAGTATTGGCGGTTTTT
>NZ_CCAT010000069.1 GCF_000612845.1 Clostridium ihumii AP5 | reverse complement strand
CCTTGTTCTCCTTGTTCTCCTCTTGGTCCTCTTGCACCGGTTGCTCCAGTTGCTCCTTGTGGTCCTTCTGGTCCTATTGGACCTTCTGGGCCTTGTTCTCCTTGTTCTCCTCTTGGTCCTCTTGCGCCTGTTGCTCCAGTTGCTCCTTGTGGTCCTTCTGGTCCTATTGGACCTTCTGGACCTTGTTCGCCTTGTTCTCCTCTTGGTCCTCTTGCGCCTGTTGCTCCAGTTGCTCCTTGTGGACCTTCTGGTCCTTGTTCTCCTCTTGGTCCTCTTGCACCGGTTGCTCCAGTTGCTCCTTGTGGGCCTTCTGGTCCCTCTGGTCCTATTGGACCTTCTTGGCCTTGTTCGCCTTGTTCGCCTCTCGGTCCCCTTGGACCAGTTGGTCCGGTTGGTCCGGTTGGACCTGTTGGACCTGGACATCCTCTAAATCCTCTTTCTCCTTGGATTCCTTGTGGTCCTCTTTCTCCTTCATCGCCTTTTTCTCCTCTTGGTCCTCTAAGACCCATTGGACCTTCTGGGCCTTGTTCTCCTTGTTCACCTTTTTCTCCTTGTGGTCCTCTAAATCCTCTAGGACCCACTTCTCCCTCTGGTCCTTGTGGACCTCTAACTCCTTGTTCTCCTCTTTCACCTTTTTCGCCTTGTAATCCTCTTGGACCTTGTGGACCTGGATAACCTTCAGGTCCTTCTGGACCTTCTGGACCTGGAACACCATATATACAAATTTTATAATTACATCCGTCTATACATTTATCATAACATTTACATTTGTCTGCATTTTCGCAAAAGAAGTTCTCATCTATTTCAAGATGATCAAATCCGCATTTTTTCATACTGACTACACTCCTATCTAAATTAAACTAAATTATTTAAATATTGCACAATACATCTTATGTATAATATAGGTGTTTTCTCTACACTTTTTTTGACAAATATAAATATTTTATAATAAAAAACTGATATTTAGAATATATCCTAAATATCAGTTTATCACTTTTTATTTATTGCCTTTTTTTGAATATGATTTACAATTTTACTATTAATTAAATTAGGTGAAACTTTTGACATAAAAACTAGCAGCTTATTCATAGAACCTGGAATAATATTTGCTTTTCCCTTTTCTAATCCATAATATGCTATTTTAGCAACCTTTTCAGCACTCATTGCAATATTTAAATCACCTTTACCAGCTCTTTTTGAAAAATTAGTTTTTGTAGTTCCTGGCGATAATGCACTTACAGTTATTCCATAAATTTTAAGTTCTTCTCTTAACGCATAAGTTAATGAAAGTACATAAGCTTTTGATGCATAATATACAGAAATCATGGGGCCTGGTTGATATGCACCTGTTGATGCTACATTTAATATTTTTCCACATCTATTTTTTTTCATATCTTTTACTAATAAATTTGTAAGTATTGTAAGAGCTTTTATATTTACATCTATAATTTCTACATTTTTTTCTACTTTAATATCATCAAAATATCCATTATATCCAAGTCCTGCATTATTTACTAATATATCTATGAAATAATTTTTATTTTTTATATAATCATATAATTTATATAGTTCATCAATATTACCTAAGTTTATTTGTAATATTTCAACTTTAATATTATCATTAATCTCATTTTTTAATTTTTTTAAAGCCTCATAATTTCTACCAACTAATATTAGATTATGATTATTTTTTGCAAAGATTTTTGAAAGTTCATATCCAATTCCACTACTAGCTCCAGTAATAAGCGCAAATTTCTTTATAATGTTCACCTCACTATTTCTTAAATATTTTTTAAACCTATTCAAATTTTATTGATTTTGTCATTCTATCTTCACCTATTATCACATTTTCAAATATTTCATTTGCATTTTTTATATATATTTGTGGTTCTAACATTGCAGATGTAAAATGTGTTAATATAAGATTTTTAACATTTCCTGAGTCTGCCAACAACGCAGCTTCTCTAAACGTCATATGTTTATTTTTAACTGCTTTTTCTAAATCATCATCATCTCCATAAGTTCCTTCACAAATAAATAAATCACATTCATTTATAAAATCTTTTATACTATCTATTGGTCTACTATCTGTTATATAGCATAAACTAATTCCTTTTCTTTCTTTTCCTAAAACCATATTACTAGTATACAAATTCTCCTCAAAAATTACATTTTCATTTTTCTGAAGTTTATTCCATAGAATCTTAGGAACATTATTTCTTATTGCTTTATCTATATCAAATTTAGGTTTTCTATTTATATTAAACTTATATCCAATACATGAAGTAGAATGTTCTAAACTTATAGTGTCTATTTCAATTTCTGAATTTTCTATTTGTTCTTCCATTTTATTATTTAATGAAAATTTAATTTTACTTTTAGGATTTTCTATAACTCTTATATTATAAGGTAAATAAGGACAAACAACACTAAGCCCTTCAATTACTTTATTTATTCCCTCTGGTCCAATTATTAAAACCTCGTCTTCTCTTCCACTATTGCCCATAGTGGATAAAAGTCCTGGAAGTCCTATAATATGGTCTCCATGACAATGAGTTATACATATAATATCTATAGATTTAAATCCACATTTAGATATTCTCATTGACACTTGTGTGCCTTCACCACAATCTATAAGTATTTTTCGTCCTTTATAACTTATAAGCATAGATGCAAGATTTCTAAAAGGCATTGGCATTCCTCCACCAGTACCTAATAAAACTAAATCTACCATTTTAAATCCTTCTTTCGCTTCTATTATATATTATTTATAAAATCAAAAAGTATATTAGTGTTTTCTTCTCCATTGCCTATCCATAAATTTAGTATACTTGAATGATACTTACCTTTTATGATTTCTATTCTTGTATTTCCTCCTAATTCATCTATTTTATCTGTAAAATTACTCACACATTTTTTTGGAACTAATTCATCTTTTTCTCCATGTAAACATAAAATAGGAAACTGTGGCTTATAACTTGCCAAATCTAATGGATTTACTTTTCCCTCATATTTAGTTCCTCCTAAATAACCGTCTAAATATTTCTGAGCTCTTTTACTGTTAAATTCTTTAAAATCTAAAACTCCACTTATAGCTATATATGCTTTAAATATCTTAGGATCTATTTCATATCTCTCTTGTAATTTTTTATTCATTACTAAATTAATTCCAAGTTCTGATCCTGCTGAAAATCCAATTACTACAACATTATCATAGTTTCCTTCAGCCCAATATTTTTCTAAAAAATCTTTAAAACCTAAAAATACATCTTCAACTTGACATGGATATTTATATTTAGGTGCTAATCTATATGCTGGGAGTACTGCTGTATATCCCTTCTTTGCAAAAAATTTAGCTATAGCTTTAAATGAAAATGGATTTCCTGACATCCATCCACCACCATGTATAAAATATATTAAAGTTTTCTTTTTAGGTTCATTACCTTCTAATATTAAAGTGTACTTTCTATGATTATGGCCATATTTTACTTTATGAATTTTAAAATCCCTATCTTTATATTTATTCCAAAGCATCATTTTTGCTGCTACAGACAAAATTGATAGTCTTTCTTCTAGTTTCATTGCTATCACCCACCTTAATACTTAATTATTTATATAAAAAGATCTAAATTTAAATATTTAAATTTAGCATCTTTTTATAATTTTTTAAACTTATATATACAATTGACAAATTATTTTTGTTTTATTGGTAAAGTTATTATAAATTCACTACCTTTTCCAACTTCACTTTCTAATTCTATACTACCATTATGTAATTTTACAAGCTGCATAGTTAATGTAAGTCCTAGTCCACTTCCTCCATATTCCTCTGAAGATTTATCATAGGTTTGATAAAATCTATTAAATATAGACTTATGATAAGATTTATCTATTCCTATACCTGTATCCTTTACAGAAATTTTAACATTTTCACCTTCATCAAATATTTTTACTTCTATAAGTCCACCTTTTTCAGTAAATTTTGCAGCATTCCCTAGTAAATTCACTATACATCTTTCTATATCTGATATATCACACTCTATTATTTTCTCCTCTATTTGCGGATCTATAATAAATTCTATTCCCTTATTTTCTATAAAATTCTTCATTGATAGTGAAACTTCTTCAACTAAATAAACTATGTCCGTTTCTTCAATATTTAACTTATAATTCCCAGAATCTATTTTAGATGTATCTATAATATTATTTATAAGTTTTAATAATCTATTAGAATTTTTGTTCATTACATCAGTATAATATAAGAGTTTTTCATCTTCAATTTTTTGCTTATTTACAGTTAGTCTATTTATTAGCTGTAATGTTGAAGATATAATATTCAATGGAGTTCTAAGTTCATGTGATAAATTTATAAAATAATTATTTTTATGTCTTTCCATTTTTATAAGCTTATTATAAAGTTCTTCATTTTCATCTAACTTTTTATTAAGTTCTTTTGTTCTTTGTTTTACCATTTTTTCTAAAATTTTTACATGATTCCAAGCAAAGTAAATTATTATTGTCAATATAATTGCATAAATACAATATGCTAAAGGACTTTCCCAAGGTGGATTCATTATTTTTATTTGTAGCTTTGTTGGATTACTCCATGTTCCAGCTGAATTTCTTGCTATAACCTTAAAAGTATATTTTCCCGGTGGTATATTGGTGTAGTTTGCATGATTCCTATTTTCTATATATACCCATCCTTTATCAAAACCTTCTAATATATATTTATATTCCGATTTAGGTGTACATTTATAATCTGGTACAAAAAACTCTACATCAAAATGATTCTTATCATATTTTAATTCTATATTTTTATGATTATATATTGACCGTTCATTAAATGTAACATCTTTAATGACTACTGGAAAATCATGTTCGCTCTGCTTTATCTTACTTGGGAAAAATGCATTTATTCCATTTATTCCCCCAAAAAACATTTCGCCTTTGCTACTTTTAAACGCTGAATATCCATTAAACTCACTACTTTGAAGTCCATCTGCTAAATTAAACTTTTCAAATTTATTATCCTTTACATCTAATTTAGAAATTCCATTATTTGTGCTTACCCATGGATTTTCTTCTTCATCTAAAAGAATATTATAAACAAAATTATTAGATAAACCTTCACTTTCTGTATACACTGTAAATTTTTCAGTTTCTAAATTAAATTTGTTTAATCCACAATTAGTTCCAATCCAAATATTTCCTAGGTTATCTCCCTTTATTGTTTTTACACTGTTCATGCTCAATGAATTTTCATCATTAGGATTATTTACATAATTCTTAACTTCACCTGTTTGTCTATTGTATTTTAAAACTCCTCCATTCAAAGCAGCTCCAATCCAATAATCTCCATTATCATCTTCATATATAGATGTTATAAATTCGTCCGTTAGTCCACCTTCTTTGAAGATTTCATTTTCTATTTTAAAGTTCCCATTTTTATCTATTACTGTTATTCCATTTCTAGATCCGACCCACATGTTATTCTCTTTGTCAAAATATATGTATCTTGTTTCATTAGATGATAATCCATCCTCTTTATAATATCTTGTAAATTTTTCTGTCCTTTTATCAAATTTATTTAATCCATCAGATGTTGATATCCATATTTCATTATCATTGTTTGAAGCTACATGCCATATTTCATTGTTACTTATAGAGTTTTCATTCTGTGAATCATATTTATAACATTTTATTTCACCAGTTTTTCTATTAAATTTATTTAAACCACTGCTTACAGTTCCAAACCATAAAACTCCTTCATTATCTTCATACATTCCCATTATAGAATTATCACTAAAAGCATTTTCTGCCATCAAATTACTTTTGTAATGAATAAAATTACTCTCTGGATTAAATACACTAATTCCATCATATGTTCCAACCCATACAAGTCCAGTATTATCATGAAATATACTTAATATATTGTTGTTTATTATGCTTTGAGGATCACTTACTTGATGACTAAAAGTTTTAAATTTATTATTTTTAATGTCATACTGAGATAATCCACTATCTGTTCCAATAAATAACTTTTCATTAGAATAATTTAAGTATTGTATATTATTACTAGCAATTTGATTACTATTTTTCATATTCTCATTATTCTTATAATATGTAAATTCATCTTTTAAAATATTTAATTTATTTAATCCTCCACCTCTAGTGGCAATCCACAAGTTGCCATCTTTTGTAGAGCAAATATCATATATGTAATTATTATTTATTGAATTATTTTCACTTTTCATATACCTCTTAAATGTATTATTTTCTTGATTTAACATATTAAGACCATTTTTAGTCCCTATCCATATATTGCCTTTTTCATCTTCATCCATAGATAAAATAAAATTGTCACTTAAACTATTTTTATCATCTTCTTTAGAATAATATTTTACAAATTCATCAGTTTTTTCATCATATAAATTCAATCCATGTTCTGTTCCAATCCATACTCTATTTTTAGAATCTATTAATATACACCTTATATTATAATGTGATATACCACTTTTATTGTTTTTATCATATACATAATTTTTTATGTCATTATTATTTTTACTTATTTTACTTAAACCTTTACTTGTTGCAACCCATATATTTCCAAACGAATCTTCTTGAATATCACCTATATAACTTCCAGATATACTATTCTTATTTTTAGGATTAAATTTAAACACTTCAAAATTATACCCATCATATCTGTTAAGCCCATCTGCTGTACCAAACCACATATACCCTTCACTGTCTTGATAAATAGATGAAACTGAATTTTGTGATAGTCCATTTTGAATAGTTATATTTCTAAAGTTTATATTAGTATTTTTAGCACTAACTGTATATATATTTAGAAATAAACATATTACTACTAAGCTTAAAACCCGTCTTAACCTTCTCATTCTTCTTCTCATTAATTACCCTCTTTTATATTCTAGAAATATATTTTCTTTTTAAAATTATACCAATATTTTGTTAAACCTTCTAGTTATTATAATTAAATTTATAATTTTAAATGTTTTTTGAAATTTATTTAAAATTTAAAAGAGATTATTCTAAACATATATTTAAAACAATCTCTTTTATTATCTCAATTAAATTTTATGAAAACATAAAGTAATTTTTGCTTTTATTTATTTTTAACAAAAGTTCCTTCTTTCATTATTATATCCATTTTATCTACATCTATATTCTTTATATTTTCTAATGGATTTCCATTAATAACAAGTAAATCTGCAAATTTTCCTTCTTCTAATGTGCCTGTTATATTATCTATTCTAAGCATTTCAGCACCATTTTTAGTTGCTGCCATTATTGTTTCCATTTCTGTTAATCCAGCTTTATTAAGTGCATACATTTCTGTTATAGCATATTTTCCATATGGAGTTAAACTACTACAGAATGAATCTGAACCTACTGTAATTCTGATGCCCTTTTTATTTGCATTTTGAAGATTATCAATTATTCTATTTAATTCTTTTTCAGCTATTGTTTTTCCTGGATATTTATCATGTATTGGTCTATAAGGTGGTTCATATACTGTAAACCATTCAAAGAAAAATTGAAGTGTAGGACAGAAAGTTATGTCTTTTTCCTTCATTATCTCTAAACATTCTTCATTTAATTCTTGTCCATGTATTATTGCAGATACTCCTGCTTTACATGAATTTAATGCACCTTCATAACCTTCAGCATGAGACCATACAGGAAGTCCAACCATACTAGCTTCATCTACAACTGCTTGAATTTCTTCCATACAATAATGTGAATCAGCTTTTGCATCATGTCTCCAAATTCCACCGCCAGTTGACCAAATTTTAATTGCATCTGGATTTTCACGAAGTCTTCTTCTTATAGCTTTACGTAACTCCCATGGTCCATCAACTCGTTCTGCCCATGGATGAGATTCACTATTATATTCTATTGGTAACTTGTGAGAGTCTCCATGTCCTGCTGTTCTACAAAATCCAAGTCCTGTTGTTACAACACGTGGTCCAGGAATTATACCTTCTTCTATCATATTTCTTATATGTATTCCTGAACGTGAAATTTCACCAACTGATGTTAAACCATGTTCAAGTGATTCACGAGCCTGAGCTACTGCAACTATAGTCTTTTGTATAGGTGGTTCAAGTACCCAATCACTATCATTATCAGTTAAATTACCACTAAAGTGAAGATGACTATCAATTAATCCTGGCATAATACTTTTAGAAGTTACATCTACCTTTTCATAATCATCATCAAAACTCTTCATTACTCCAGCATATTTAATTTTTTTACCTTCTACTAAAACTAATGAATTTTTTATTGGTTCTTTACCAGTTCCATCTATTAGTAAACCACCAACAAATGCAATTTTACTCATAAAAATTCCCCCCAATTAAATTTATAATTAATTATATGTATATGTTTTCACATAGAACAAAATTGATAAATATCATAATTAATATAACTATAAAATTTAAATAAATTTGTAAGTTCTATATTTTATTAACATATTTAGTATATATTAATTTGTAAATTTTATCTAGACAAACTATAAATTTTTTGTTTTTATTTTTCAAAAATTATAACAAAACAAATTTTCCCACTATTTATTTTATAATCAATATTTCCACCATTTTTTTCTATTAAATTTTTACATATAAACAATCCTAGTCCTGAACTTACCATTTTGTTATCTCCATAATTATATTTTAAAAATGGTTCAAAAAGATTGTCACCTATTTCCTTAGGTATATTACCACAATCATTTTCTATGATAATTGTTAATTTTTCATTTTTATAAACTTTAATTTTTATTATATTAGACTTATTATATTTTCTAGCATTGTCTAGTAAATTTAAAAATATTTTTCTTATTGCTTCTTCTTCACCTAGAATGGTAAAAAACTCATTATTTCTTACATAATCTAACTTTTGATATTTTTCCACAATCTGAAATTCCTCAACAACTTCATTTAACACTTCTACAACATCAAAATATTGGGGCTTATTCTTTAAATTTTCCTTTTCTCTGGCTATTAACAACATATTTTCAACCATAGTTTTTAATCTTTTTCCTTCGATTTCTATTCTCTCATATGCTTTATATTTATCTTTATCATTTAGTACATCATTTTTTAGAAGTTCACAATATCCTAAAATCCCAGTTAAAGGAGTTTTCATTTCATGAGTTGCACAATTAAAAAATTCTTTTCTAGAAGCCTCTAATTTTTCTACTTTTTCATTTTCACATTTTAATTTATAAACTTGACTAACTATTTTAATTCTCATTTTTTCAAATTGTTTTGATAGTGTTGCTACTTCATCTTCTCCCTTAATATTAAAATTAGTATTTGAAAGCTCATTATAATTATTTATATCTCCTATTGTTTTAGATAGTTTTCCTATAGAATACACTGACTTGCTTGTCCATATATATATCATAAATATCATAATAGAAAATAATATAATCTGAGCTATTACAATTTCAATAACAAGATATTTATTATCAAGATACTCATTAAAATATCTTTTTTGAATAGTAAGTGTAGCTATATATTTACTATTTTCATAAATAGGATATACATAAGTAGCATAAAAATCTTTCTTTTCTTTATGTGTAAAAATTATAACTGATTTTTTATTACAATCTTTTATAAGGTTCATTTTTTCTTTTTCATTTAATTCTACTCCAATAAATACTAAATTCTTTTTCTCATTCTTATCTAGAGATATATATACATCATATTGACTATTTATATTGTTTAATATAGGTAATAATTCACTTTTACTATTATAAATTAAATTTTCAACACTATTAAATTTAATAAATTCATTGTATGTTATATTTTTAATTGTAGTTATATCATTTATTACATAATCATTAAACTTTTTATGAACTGAAATTCTAATTATAATGTTTACGACAATAATTATAATTACTGTAATTCCAATTATTCCAATTAAAATTTTCCCCTTCAATGTCTTTATCATTTAATTACCTCATTACATATCCTTTTCCAAAAACTGTTTCTATAATATTAATATCAGTTACATCAAGTTTCTCCCTAATTCTTCTAACATGTACATCCACCGTTCGTGTTCCACCATAATAATCATAACCCCAAACATTATTTAAAAGTTCTTCTCTCCTTAAAATTCTATTTCTGTTATTAACAAAATAAAAAAATACTTCACTTTCTTTCCTTTTAAATACTATTTCTTTTGAATCTTTATAAACCCTTTCCCCTATCAAATCAATACTAATATTTTCATTTAACTTAATTATATTTTCACTTTTATTTTCTTTTTCCAACATTCTAAAGATAGCTTTTACTCTAACTACTACTTCCTTTATTTCAAAAGGTTTTGTTATATAATCATCAGCACCTAATTCAATTCCAATTATTTTATCAAATATACTATCTTTTGCTGTAACCATTACAACTAAAAAATCTTTAGATATTTTTTTGCATAACTCAAACCCATCTCCATCTGGAAGCATTGCATCTAAAAGTATCAAATCTGGATTATATTTATATATAATTTCCTCAGTACTTTTTATATCAAAAGAACTTTTAGTCTCATATCCCTCATTTTCTAATGAAATTCTTAATATCTCATTAATTGAAAACTCATCTTCAACTATCAATATTTTTCTTTTCATTTTGCCCCCCTATAAAATATAATTTCTTCATTATATTTACATTTTAACATGTCTTAAAATTTAATTCTTTAAAATCATCTTTTTATTTATAACTATGCAATTGGAAATTCATTAGAGTTTCTTTGAAATTTTTATGAATAACGTTTTAAATAATTCCTGTTTCCTTTACTAACATTAATCTCATTTAATATTTGAATAACTTAAAGTTTCAACTTGGAACCCTATACAAAACTCAATTTGTAAATTTACTTTCGTACTACTTTTACTCTAATATATATTTTTTATATATATTTTTTTTAAATTCTATATCATTATTTTTTTTAAATTCACTTATGTTTTTATATAAAAGTAATTCTTTTTTATCCATATTGGGTATTACACTAACTAATGTATTTATTGTTTCTCCTTCATCTTCTATATTTTCTTTATATATTGTTTTTAATTCCTTATTACCTAATACTTTAAAATATCTATTCTTAGATTTTATTTTATCTTCCTTTAAATCAAATTCATCTAAAATAATCAAGCCATTTATAAAGTTTGGTGCACTAAAATGAGTGTTTTCATCCACTTTCATAAGCTCAGTAAACTGATTAGTTTTAAAATTAAACTTATCTATTGAAACTAACTCAACATTTCTAAAGTAATCTTTACTTATACAGGGTATTTCTTTATATTGAATTATCAATACTTCATTATCATTAATACTTTTAATTGTTATATTATTATCAGTATTACAATCCAACTTTTTATTTGTATATTTACTTAAATCTATAAATTCTTTAAATTCAAAATATTCCCCTTCAAAAACCATTTTATAAAATTTAAAATTTTCATCTAATCTAATAAGTGAATCTAAAGCTTTTATATACTCTGAATTACTAATCCCATACTTTGAATCAAAACTAAAATTTACATCTTTTAAATTTTCTTTGTATTGATACACTCTATCATTTTCATCATCATATAAATAGAAAAATTTTGAACCGTCCCCAAAAAACTCTAAACTTAAAACAAAATTTTTATTATCATAATTATATTTATAAAGAAATACATTTTCAGTAGCATAGTGACATTTCTTTAACGCCTCAGTTAATTTTTTATTTTCAATACTAATACCATTTTTAGAGTAATCTAATTCATAAACCTTACCATCTTTATAATATATATTGCCATTATAGTTAAATTCTATATCACTCCTTTCTAGCTCATTATTCTCTTTTAATTTATATAACTTTTCCTCCACATATTGTTCTGAATTTTCTTTGATTTTTACTACAGATCCATAAATTTCATTATCTATAAACATATATGGTACAAAATCTTCATTGCCTTTTATATTTAATTCTTCAACATTTTTAACTTTAATATCCATTTTTCCATTACTATTTCTAATATATATTTTATTTTTTTCATTTTCTTTATTTTTAGTTACATCATTATTAATGATAATTTTTGAAGTTTCAAATTCATTTCTTTTATCACATCCGTTCATACACACACAAGCCAAACTTAATAATATAACGAAAATATTCTTTCCTATCATCACTATCTCCCCCTTAATATATAACTTACACTTATATATTAATAAATAATTGTTTTGCTTTTAGTTCTAACTTATTTCCAAGTTGTTAAATATTATTTTTTATTATTAATTATAATTGTTTAATTTATATAATTTTCCCATTATCCAATAATATGCTAAAAATAAGTTAACCTATCGGAATCCAAGTTAAAACTTTAAGTTATTCATGTTTCAATTGAGAAATTATATGAAATTAACAATACAAATTAGTTTAAAACAATATAAAAACGCAGTTTTTATATATTTCTATTTTAAAATGTTTAGATATTAGGAACAAAGTGAGTAATATCTACCATAACTTTTCACTTTTCACTATTCACTTTTACTTCTTACTTGGATCCAAACATGATAATAGCAATAAACTTGTAAGATTAGTAGTATCATCTTTTAAATTATTAGTTCCAAAACTTGAACACCCTCAAGAGTGAGATTAGTTCCGAATCATCTTAGAATCAACAATTCTTTTAAATACAATATAAATTTTCAAAAATTATACCCAATAAATAATAATTATCTATTGACATTTATTATTTATTGGGTATAATTATATTCATAAGTATAAATTATTTATTTTGAAAATGAATTAAACATTGTAAACATAGTATATCCCCCTAACCTTAACTTATATAAAACTAACATCCTTTTATATACTATGTTTACATGTTAAGTTTAAGGTATATAATTGTTACCTCCATAAAAATTATTATATACTTTTAAATACAGTTAAACATTTATTATTCACATAAAAAACACTCACCAATGCATCATTTAGGTGAGTGTTTTCTATTTTATATTTTATTGAAGCTAATATAAATTTTAAGTATATCTCCATTTAATTTTGCGTATATTTTTCCATCAATTTTCTCAATAAGTTTTTTAGTTATAGTAAGTCCTAATCCTGTACTTTTAATATTAGGATTTCTTGAAATATCTTTAGTAAAAAACTTATCAAACATTAAATTTAAATCGTCTTCATTTAAATTTTCAATTTGATTTTCGAATTCAATTATTACTATTTCATATTCTTTATACAATCTAATTACTTCTTTCCCCTTAGAGTGTTTAATCATATTAGTTATTAAATTATCTATGCTTCTTCTTAAATAACTTTCATCGCCTACTATTCTTAAACATTCACTCAAAATATCTATTTGTGGACTAATAGAATGTTTTTGAAATTTATCATAAAATGCTGTTATACTTTCACATAATATATTGTTTACATTTAAACTTTGCAAATTAGCCTTGCACTCTGATGATTCTAAAACAGATAATTCAAAAAATTCATCTAGAAGCTCCTTTAAATTATTAGAACGCTTTTCAACTATATTAATATACTCATTATATTTTTCATCATTTATCTCTTTTCTTTTTAACATTTGTATATACCCCAAAATAGATGTAAGTGGTGTTCTAATATCATGAGATATACTAGCTATTGCAATTTTAAGTTTTTCTTCACTATCTTTATATTCTGACATTATATTTTCTATTAAATTTAAATTTTCATTTATATTTACTGCTAATTTTTCTATATCTTTATCACCTAAATTAATACTTATTTTCTTTTTTGAATTTAAGATATTATAATCATATAGTTGATTACTAATACTTCTTATTTCTCTTTTCAAAAAATAAACTTTATATAGTAAAATTAAAACTATTATAACTAAGATTATTATATTATCACCACCTAAAATACTAAAATATATCTACTTTTGAAAAATAATCTACGCCTAAAAGAACACTACATAAAACAACAACTATAGAAATTAATATATATTTTAAAACATTTACATTAGAAATTCCATTTGAAGCTATATTCATTAGCATTAATGAGGTTGTATTATCCCTTAGCAATTCACCAAATATTGTAACAAAAAATATAGAAAAAGCTACATATATTGTTGCTGATAAAAACTTACTCTTTACAACTATACAAATAAAAGTATAAAAACTGCTAATTGTACAAATAAGAATTATGTATAAGATAAATTCTTTAATTAATATTATATTAGTATTTAAGTCTAAACTTGAAATATCTACTTTAAGTATAAAACACATAAAATTAAAAATTAAAGTTATTATAACAGTACATACATTAATAACTATTAAACTAGCTATATAAATATCTCTTCTATTGTATCCATATGAGATAGCCTGTCTTGTAATTCCGCCATTATATTTATCTACTACTATATTATTTATGAGCATTATAATTATTATAATTAATATAGGTGTTGCCCCCATAGCTGTATGAAGTGCATCTATGGGTTTTATTGCATTAAGTTCTAAGAAAAAGCCAAAACCATTTATATCTACAAACTTCACATTACTTCTAGAAGATGTAATACCTAATATAAATGTTACTAGGATTATTATGTTAAAAAACATACTATTTTTTATTCTATAAAACTCCGCTTTAATTAAATTATTCAAGAGCTTCACCTCCAATTAAGCCTATAAAGTAACTTTCTAAATCTCCTTTTGTAGATACTATTTTTTCTATACCTATATTATTTTTAGAAAGTGTAGATGAAACTTTTATTGGATTATTAATATAATCGTAAATTTTTACAATATTGTTTGGCAAAACCTTAAAATTTGTACTTTTAAGTTCATTTTCTATAACTAAAACAGCTTTATTAATATTATCTACTTTTACTTCTATTGCACTTTCACATCTTTTTTCTAATTCTTCTTTTGTAAATTCATCTATTAGCATTCCATTATCTATAACTCCATAGTTTGTGGCTATTTTTTCGAGTTCTCCTAGTATATGACTAGTTATAAGTATTGTTACATTTTTCTTTTTATTTAGATACAGTAATAATTCTCTTATTTTTATCATGCTTATAGAATCTAATCCATTAATTGGTTCATCTAATATAAGAAATTCTGGATCTCCAATCATTGCCATAGCAATTCCTAATCTTTGCTTCATTCCTAAAGATAATTTTTTTATATTTTTATGTGCTTCATTTTGTAAATTCAAAAGTTCTAATTTTTCATTTACTTCATATTTATTAGGAATTCCCCTTTGAATTCTTATAAATTCTAAATTCTTATAAACTGTCATATCTTCAATCAAACAAGGTTTCTCTATTAAAGCACCTATTCTTCTTCTTGATTTTTCTAATCCAGCTTTTGTATACTCACCAAATAATTTTATTTCCCCATCATTAGGATATATAAGACCCAATATAACCTTAATAAGCGTTGATTTACCTGAACCATTTTTTCCTATTAACCCATAGATTTCTCCTTTTTTAATCTGCATATTAACTGAATTAAGCATTGTTACATCAAAATATTTATTGCTTAGCCTACTTGTTTTCAAAATAAATTCATCCATTTTTGTCCATTCCTTTCTTCAATTTTTCTTCTATACTAAAAGTATATTTACAAATCACTAAGCAAATATTAATCATTCCTTAAGCAACTCTTAAGTTTAAGTATCTAATTTATACCCAATTCCCCAAATTGTTTGTATGTATTTATATTTATTATTACTAGTGTTTAATTTACTTCTTAAATTGCTCATATGTACATTAATTGTATTATCATCACCTAAAAACTCTTCATTCCATACACTTTCAAATATATTTGATTTACTAAAAACTTTTTTAGGATACTCCATTAATAACTTCAGTATTTCAAATTCTCTTGTGGTCAAATTAATTATCTTATTATTTATATATACTTCCATATTGTCTATATTTAATAATATTTCTTTATACTTCAAAATATTTTCTTCTGAAGCAGAAAAACTATCTTCTTTAAATGTCTTATATCGTCTCATTTGGGCATATACCCTAGCTTCAACCTCATCTATATCAAATGGCTTACTTATAAAATCATCAGCACCTCTTTTTAATAATTCTATTTTCGTGTTTTTATCGTTTTTTGCTGATATTACGATGATAGGTATTGATTTTAAAATTCTTATTTCTTTTAATACTTCTTCTCCACATTTACCTGGTAACATTAAATCTAATATAACCATATCTATATTTTCATTTTTCAAATACATTAATGCTTCTGTACCAGAGTAAGCAGATTTAATTTCATAATTTTTTTCTTCTAGCATTTCAGAAATCAATTTATTAATATCATTGTCATCTTCTACAATTAGTATTTTATTCATTCCATCCTCCAAATCCATAAATAGTATATATATGTATATTATCATAAATTTTACATAAGTTTATATTTAAAATATTTTTCAAATAATAATTATTATCCGTTGACAATAATTATTTTATGCTATATAATAAATCTTGTAAGGACGAAAGATTAATAAAACATTAT
>NZ_CCAT010000068.1 GCF_000612845.1 Clostridium ihumii AP5 | reverse complement strand
CAAATGAATGGAGGAATGAACCCACAAATGAATGGAGGAATGAACCCACAAATGAATGGAGGAATGAACCCACAAATGAATGGAGGAATGAACCCACAAATGAATGGAGGAATGAATCCACAAATGAATGGAGGAATGAATCCACAAATGAATGGAGGAATGAATCCGCAAATGAATGGGGGAATGAATCCACAAATGAATTGGGGTATGAATCCACAAATGAATGGAAATCCTTTTGCAAATATGTTTGGTGGACTTGATATGATGGGACTTTTAGGAGCGTTGACTGGAACAGGAAGAGGCGGTGGAGGCGGAAATGGTGATATTGTATCTAATTTAATTTCTGCATTCATGGGAAATGGTAACATGGATAATGCACCAATGAATAATGACATGAATAATAATAATCAAAATCAAAATCAAAATGGAAATCCTTTTGGAGGGTTTGATTTTAGTGAATTAGCTAAAATGGTAAGTAGTTTTATGGGGAATGAACAAGCAGCGACTAATGATGAAGTTGTTAGAGAAGAAAGAAGACAAGATAACAGCAATCCCATAAATAGTTTTTCAGCAGTATTTAGTGCAGTTTCACCGAAAGATATTGAGGCATTTCAAGGAGTAATAGGTAATTTGTTTAATGCAGCTCAAAGTGCTATAAATCAAACATTAAATATAGATGATATTTTTGGAGGAGTAAACTTAGGTAAGGTTGCAGATAACTTGAAAGAAAATGAAATTTATAAGACAAAAGTTGATGATATTGATTTAGATTTGGATAATTTGAGTTTAAATTCACTTAACGAAAATTTAAATAGTGAAAATTCAGATATAATAGATGTAGAAGATGTAGTTGAGGTTGGGGATGAAAAAGAAGAAATATCACAGAATGAAACAAAAAAAGAAAATAATCAAGGTAGCAGAAAATTTACTGAAGAGGAACTATACGATATTATAAAAATACTTATACAACTTATAGAACCATATAAGCTAGAATTATTAAAAAATTTTCTTAAAGAAAATGCAGCAAAATAGGAAAAAAGTGAATAAAAAAATTTAAATAGGCAATATTATATAATGTAATAGGAGTTGAAATCTCCATTAACCAAAGATTTTTTCTTTGGTTACCCCCCATCCCCCTTGGGACCGTAATAGGTCCCTTTTTTTATTTAAAAACTTATATCTAATGAGGTAATTTTATACTCAAAATTTGGAGAAGCTACATTTGATTTTGTAACTATTAAATCTACAGTAAAATTTTTAATTTTATTTTTATCACTTTCATCAATACCTTTAAAATTTAAAGTCCAACTAAATTCATAAGGTTCATTTTTTTCATCATAAGAAATATCTTTAAAAAAGCAATCCTGAAGTTTATATACATGATTATTATTAGCTATGGTATACAGTGAAGTAATAGAATTATATGAAATATTAGAACTAAAATAATCAGGAACATCCAAATTTTCATAAGGAAAACTTTCTATTAGATTTATAAATTCAGAAACACAATTATTGCCAACAAAATTGCTAGGATATGAATAAGCATATTCTTTTAATTCTTTGTTTACTAATAAGTAGCTTTTTAAAATCATAGTACCATTTTGAAAGTTACCACTTATTACTTTAGGTGTTTTTCCATTTGAATCATCTAAAAAGCCAAGTATATTATTTTTTGCTGAAAATATATTCTCATATTTATTGTTATTAAAAATAAATAGGTGTTGTATTGGAGTTTCATTAAAAGAAGATTGGGTAAAAATTTCTTTTAAATTATCTCTAGAAATATCTTTTACTGTTAGACGCATAGGCCAATAAGTTTTATGTTCGCCTAAAGTAGACAAATCTTTAGAAGGATCTAAACTTAGGCTATCCTCATTATTCAAATTGACTTGAATTAAATATTCAGATGAATCGGTTTTAATATATAAAACATCCTTTTTTCCATCTCCATTAAAATCTTCATTAATAGTAAGGTTTTTATCAATAGCTTTAAATGTAGGAAGAGTTTTCATAGAATTGGTATTAAATATTATTATAATTATGGATAAAATCATTATAATAAAAGATGCTGATTTTAGAACCATATTTTTTTTTGACTTCATAAACAGTCCTCCTTATATTGAAAATATGAAATCTCTTTATTTATGAAGTATATGAAGAATAAATAATTTTATGCAAAAAATCGATGACTAATACTAGCCATCGATTAAAATATTTGCTTAATTTGTAGATAATTAAGATTCCTCATCTGTATTCATTTTATTTTTACATTCATTACATAATCCATAAAAATATACTCTGTTAAATAATACATCATAATTAGTGTATTTAGTTATTTCATTATTTAAGTGAGTAAATGAAACATCACAAATATCATCAACTTTAGAACATTCAATACATTGAATATGAGGGTGTGGTTCTACATTGGCATCATACCTAAAGTTACCTTCACCAACATTTAACTCTTGGATCAAATTAACAGACACAAGAACCTTTAAAGTTTTATATACCGTAGCAAGACTCATAGTAGGATAATCTTCTTGTAATGCTTTATATATAGCCTCTGCTGAAGGATGCTCTGTAGTAGAACATAAATATTTGTATACAGCTATACGTTGAGGGGTAAGTTTAAGCTTTTTTTCTTTGAAAATATGCGTAAAATTTAGCATAGTCACCATCCTCTTTTAATAATCAGTATAAAATTTATTACTATTATAATTATTATATAATAAAAACTATTAATTATCAATAACTAGTTGTTGCATAATCATTACATAATAATAAAATTATGCTAATAATATTACAAAATTTAGAATTTGCTTATATAAATTTATATTAAAATAGAAAATAGTTAGAATAAATGTTAAAATTTAAATATATATATTCATTTATTAAAAAACTCTCATATATTAGTAGTATAAATATATTTGTATAAAATTTGGAAAAAAACTTATGCAATAAGAATATGTATTATATATAAATATATTTACTATATGAGAGGGGGAATATATGCTGTGAAAAAAACCTATGTGTTAGATACTAATGTTATTTTATATTCGGCAACAGCTATATTATCTTTTGGGGACAATGATGTTGTAATACCAGAGGTTGTACTTGAAGAACTAGATAATTTTAAAAAAGATAAAGGTGAGCTAGGTTCAAATGCTAGGCAAGCATCTAGAATGTTAGATGCATTAAGAAAGCAAGGAGCATTAGTTGAAGGTGTTGAACTTCCAAATGGAGGGAAGATAAGAGTAGAAATGAATCATCATGATACAGTGATACCAGTATCATGGGATAAGAGTAAAGCAGATAATAGAATAATTCAAGTGTGTAAGGGATTAAAAGAGCTTGGTGAGGATGTAGTTCTAATAACTAAAGATATATTTGAGAGAATAAAAGCAGATACAGTAAGTATAAAGAGTGACGATTATTATGAAACTGAGGTTCCAGAGAATGATCAGTATACTGGAAGGATAGAATTATATTTGCCTTTTGAAAAAATAGATAGTTTTTATTCAAACAAATTTATTAATGCTGAAAATCTTTTAAGTTATGATAATGAAACAGAAGATTATTATGAGCCACATTTATACACAAATCAATTTGTGTTACTTCATAGTATAGAAAACCCTAAACAAACTGCTCTTGGTAGATATGATGGAAAAAGAATAGTTCCACTTTATTTTAAGGATGTAAAGCCTATGGGAATATCACCAAGAAATATAGGACAAAAATTTATGATAGAGGCTTTATGTACAGATGCATCTAAAGCACCACTAGTAATAATAAAAGGACCTGCTGGAACTGCTAAAACTTTATTTTCTTTAGCAGTTGGGCTTCAAAAAATATTTGAAGAAAATATCAATGAATATAGGAGAATATTAGTGTGTAGACCTAATGTTACAATGGACGAAGAAATAGGTTTTTTACCAGGAACAGAAGAAGAGAAAATAGCACCATTTATGAGACCTATATTTGACAATTTAGAAATATTGGTAGATTCAGATGAAAATGAAAGATATAAAAATGAAAAAGAACTTCAAGATAAAGTTAAAGAGGTATTTGATCGCAGAATAATAGTCACTGAAGCTGTAGCTTATTTAAGAGGAAGATCAATTGTTAAAAATTGGCTTATAATTGATGAAGCACAAAATCTTTCTCCAAAACAAATAAAAGCGATAACTACTAGAGTAGGCGAAGGAACAAAACTTATATTAATAGGTGACCCAGATCAAATAGATCATCCATTCATGGATTCAAGATCAAATGGATTATGCTATGCATCTGAAAAGATGAAAGGTAGTGAGTTATGTTATCAAATAACTTTAAAATTTGATGAATGTGAAAGATCACCACTAGCATTTGAAGCCGCAAGAAAATTGTAGAAAAAATAAATAGTTAAAATTGATTTATTCTGTTAAAACTTAAAAAAATTTTTAAAATATACTATTAAAAATTAATTATATATTTATAAGTAGTGAATTATGCTATAGTTTAATAGTGAAATAAACTTAAAAACAATTTAAAATATAATTGTAAGTTAGAGATTATTTCCTATGTTATATATGAAAATATATAAATTAAATTTAGGCATAAAGTCACTACTTTTATTTAAATAAAATTCGTATAATATACAATATATTGGATATGGTTTTACTAAAATCAGTCTTAATTTCAAACTATATCATAAATATGAAACGATTTAGTAACATAATTGTAATTGATTTTTTTTCATTTCTACGATATTATATTATTGTTTTACAACATAGAATTACATGATTAGATACAGTTGTATAATTTAATAATTTAATTTGAATAATTTCTTAAAATTTTTAAATTTAAAAAGGAAGGTTAGGATGAAGGAGAATAAAAGCAAATCAAATGCAAAAAATAGAAATATAAAAAAGAAAAATGTAAAAAAGAAAAAAAGTAGATTTAAAATAATAATGGGATTTTTACTATTTGAAATAGTTTTTACAGGGGTTACAGCTCCACTTATAGCTTATCATGGTCCTTTCACTAATGTTAGGGATACACTTGTAACAACTGCCATGACAACACTTAGTCATCAATGGATAGCAACTACATTTTTAAGTGAAGAAAAAATCAATGAAATAATGGGAAATCAAGCAATAAAGACTATAGCACAGGATAATTCTAAAAGTGGTGTAGTTATTGAAAAGAAAAATGATCGCAAAATTTTATTAGAGGAAGTAAATAGTAATAAGTTTAAAGGTTATTTACTTACAATAAATGATCCAACAAGATTAAAAGTTGGATGTTCTTCACAGCTGAATAATGGAATTGGTGAACTTACAAGTGAAATAGCTATAAATAATGATGCTATAGCAGCAATTAATGGTGGTGGATTTACTGATAAATCTACTGGTGAAGAGTGGACAGGAACTGGTGGAAGTCCTACTGGATTATTAATGAGCAATGGAAAGATTGAACATAATGATTTATCAAGTGCTGATGAGAAAAGAGAAATGGTTGCATTTAGAGATGATGGAACTTTACTTGTTGGAAACTATAGCTTAAATGAATTACAAGAGCAGAATGTTTTAAATGCTGTAAGTTTTGGTCCAGCACTTATAGTAAATGGTGAAAAAACTATAGGAGAATATGGAGATGGTGGTTGGGGAATTGCTCCAAGAACTGCTATAGGTCAAAAAGCAGATGGAACCATATTATTATTAGTTATAGATGGTAGACAGTTAACTTCGAGTGGTGCAACTTTAAAAGACGCTCAAAATATATTATATGAAAATGGTGCAGTTACAGCGAGTAATTTAGATGGTGGGTCATCTACTACTATGTTTTATAATGGAGAAGTTATAAATAGCCCATCAGACACATTAGGTGAAAGAACTGTTCCATCAGTTATATATGTAGAAAAATAGGTTAAGGAGAAATATATGAAAGCGGTAAAGACATTAGTAATTTGGATAGGAATATCTTTAGCCATTCAACTTTTAGGATTTTATTATGTAGATAGAATATATTTAAATTCTGAAACTAATCTTAAAACAACAAAAATAGAAGAACTAGATGGTACTGAAAAAAAAGAAAAGCAAGGACCAGTAAAAGTTAAGGTTCCTAAAACAGCTGAAGATATTTCAATATCTAGTAATTTAAAATATATATCATATTTAGAAAATGAAAAATTGGTATTAAAAACTATAGATGAAAAATCTAATTTTTCTTATGAAAAAGAAGATGGCGCTGAAATAATTTATTATAAATGGGTTCCATCTAGAGATAGAATTATTACAGCAGAAAAAATATCTGGTTATCAAGGAAATAAAATTGTTCTTTTCTCATATGATTTAAAGAAGGATGAAAAATCAGAAATATATAAGATTGATATTTATGATGAAAATACAAAAGTAGATAATATAGAAATGTCAGTTTTGACAGGTCTTACATATGTAAAGTTAGTAGATCCTTCAAATGTAAGTTATATATATAGATTTGATAGAATGAGAGGAAATCTATTGATGGATACTGTTCCTAAACATATAAGTAATGTAGCAACGCTTGAAAAAGAAGCAGTGTTATATTATGAGGGTGAGGTTTACAATGCTGTATATGAATCAACAGTTTATAATATAGATAAGACTAATAAGGGAACAAGAAATCATCAAATTATAATTGATGGAGCAGAGAGATTATCATTATTAGGAACAGATTCTGAAAGTAATTTGTATTTAGGAAAAGTAGAAAATAATTTAATTACTAAAATATATTATAAGTCTGTAGAATGTAATAAAGAAACTAATGAAAACAGTAATTATCAATATGAAAATAAAGAAGATGAATCAGATTCAGGAATATCATACAACAGTGAAGATTTTAAATCAGTTAATATGAATAAGCCTGCTAAGAGGGAGAATATACATGTTACCAAAGAAGGTCAAGTATATGTACATGATATTCAAAATAAAACTATAACAGATGAAATGAATGGAAAAGAAGTATCTTATGAAGGCGAATTCTTAGGATTTGAAGAGTCAGGAATACTAGTAAAACAAGGTGATATTGTAACTATTGTAGATTATGAATAGACTATAAATAAAATTAAGGATAGAATTTCTATCCTTAATTTTATTATTAAATTGAATTTAAAGAATTTAATATGGTATATTTATAGAAATATATATTTAAAATTGGAATTTAGCAAAAAATTATTTTATATTATTATTGTAAATTCAACTTTAAAACTCTAGATAAAGTAGAAAAGGAGTGAGATTTTTGTATGAGTAATAGGATATTAGGAACTATATTATTAATTCCAGCTATATTAGTAGCAATAACCTTTCATGAATATGCACATGCATGGATGGCAGTAAAATTAGGAGATGATACTCCTAAATATCAAGGAAGGTTAACATTAGATCCATTAGCACATATAGATATAGCAGGATTTGTTATGATGTTAATTTTCCATTTTGGATGGGGAAAAGCTGTGCAGACAAATCCTAATAATTTCAAAAATTATTATAAGGATGATTTAAAAGTATCTATAGCAGGACCACTAGCTAATTTCTTCTGTGCAATAGTTGGTGTAGTTTTGATGAACATACTTTATATATTACCAATATCACACAATAACAATTTATATATTATAATTAATCAAATAGTATATAATGTTGCTTTTTATAATTGTTTATGGATGATACTTAATTTGTTACCATTACCTGGATTTGATGGTTTTCATATATTAAGAGATTTATTTCCAAAACAATTCTTTAAATTCTCAGATAATATATACAGATATCAATTTATTATATTAATAGTTATGATAATGCCTATATTTGGAGGATATTCATTATTAAGTTTATTAATTAGTAGACCAGCAAGTTATATTTTTTACTCAATTGTAAAAATAGTAGGAATGATATTTTAGTAAAAAGCTACAATAAAATTTTAAATTTTATTGTAGCTTTTTTATATATTTATGATAAGTTTATGATGAAATAATCGTATTAATATATGAATTAATAAAAAAATAAAGTTAGGAGGTGCTCAAAGTATGAATGATAAAGAGATAATAAGTTATATAAAGCATAAGAAGGAAAAAGGAATTGAATTATTAGTAAATGAGTATGGAGCACTAATGAAATTCATAATTAATAAGCAATTAGGAATGTTAAATGATTTTACGGAAGAGTGTTTAAATGACGTATTACTTCTTATATGGAATAATATTGAAAGCTTTGATGAATCTAAAAATCAGTTTAAAAACTGGATAGGGGCAATATCTAAATACAAAGCTATTGATTATAAAAGAAAATATATAAAATATTTAAACTATGAAAACATTGAAAATTTAAATATAGTGAGTTCACAAAAAGTTGATACTGATTTATTGAATGAAGAGTTAAAAGAAGAGGTAGCAGATTTATTAAAGAATTTAAATGAGACAGATAGAGAAATATTCAAAAAATACTATTTAAAAGAAGAGAGTATAAAGGAAATAGCTAGAGAGATGAAAATTAAGGATACTTCAATTTACAATAAACTGTCTAGAGGAAGAAGAAAAATTAGAGGTATTATGGAATCATTTTGGAGGTGATTTATTTGAAAAATAATTTTGAGATATTTAATGAAATAAATATAGACTTAGATGAATATGAAGTTACTGAAATTAGTGAATTAGAAAAGGAAAAAATGAAAAGAAAGTTTATAAATACAACAAAAACTAATACTAAGAAAAGATATAGAAAAGTGGCTGCAAGTGTAGCCATTATATGTATAATTGCATTAGTTGGAGTTTTTTCTAATGAAGATGTACTAGCAAAAATGAATGTATTAGGAACAAAAATTGAGGACTTTTTATATAAAAATGACGGAGAATTAGATAAATATAAAACTATAATAGGAACAACTATAGAAAATGATGGAGTGAAAATAACATTAAAGGAAGTTATTATAGATGATGGTCAAATAATAATAAATAGTTTAGTTGATATTTCAAAGTTAAAAGAGCAAGATGAAAGATTAAAAAGAGAAAATTTAATTTTAGTTAATTCAGTACCTAGAATTTATATAGATGGAAAATATATAAAATCTGGAGGAGGTACATCAGAAATGAATACTGATGGAACAATAAATCTTTTTTTCACAGGGAATACTAAAAGTTCGAGAATAGGGAAAAACTATGATATAGAAATAATATATGATAATCTATATATAGAGGCAGGAGAGAACTTAGAGTATCACAAAAATATAGAAAATGTGTGGAATTTTAAATTTGAAGCAAGTGGAAAAGAGATAATAAAAGAAATTAATGAAATAAAAATTAATAAAAGCATAGAGATAATGGATACAACAATAAATTTATCTAAAATAAGAATTTCGCCTGTTTCACTTAAATTATATTACAATGTAAATTTATTTAAAGATGGATATGATATTGTTGAATTTAAAATAGAAGATGAGAATGGAAAAGAATTATTTATGGAAGGTTCTAATGGTAAATTTAAAAGGACGAGGGCAATATATAATATAAATAAAGATGTAAAAAAAGTAAAACTAATTCCATATGTAGGAGAAAAAACTTTTAGAGAAAAAGCTATTGATATAGATCTAGATAAATAAAACTATGTAATTATCATCAAAAATTATAATGAGAAAACTAAATATTAAAATAGTATATAAAATAAATAATAGGAGAAGAAGAAAATATGAAAATAGCAGTTGTAGGAAGTATTAATGCAGATTTAATCACAAAAACAAGTAAAGTGCCAAAGCCAGGTGAGACAATAACAGGATTAGAGTTTTTTATTGGTGAAGGTGGAAAAGGGTTAAATCAAGCTGTTGCAGCATCAAGAGTAGAAAGTGATGTAACGCTATTTGGAGCAATAGGGAAAGATTCAAATGGAGAATTTTTGTTAAATTCTATGAAGAAAAATAAAGTTAAATCGGATTATATAAATATATGTGAAAACACCAAAACAGGTGTGGCAAATATAGTTTTATGTAATGGTGAAAATTCTATAATAGTAGTTCAAGGAGCAAACAAAGAATGTACACCACATTATGTGAATTCTGTAAAAAAACATATATTAGAATGTGATGTAATAATAATGCAATTAGAAATACCTATGGATACAGTAAAGGAAGTTATTAATTTTGCATATGAAAATAATAAAATAATTATATTAAATCCTGCACCAGCACTAAAAATGGATAAAGCATTATTACAAAAAGTAAATTATATAATCCCTAATGAGCATGAATATAAAATACTTTTTGATACAAATGAACCAATTGATGAAATTTTAAAGAAATATCCTAAGAAATTAATAATAACAAATGGTGACAAAGGTGTATGGTATTGTGAGAATAACGAAGTGATTAATATTAAAGCGCCTAAAGTAGAGGTAGTAGATACTACAGGTGCTGGAGATACATTTATAGGAACATTTGCTAGTGCAATAGCAAAAAGTGTTTCATTGAACGAGGCTATAGAATTTGGTGTAAAATGCTCAAGTATATCAGTAACAAAATTAGGTGCACAAGGTGGTATGCCTTATTTAAAAGATATATAGTACTAAAAATCTATAATGTAACTTAAGTTACATTATAGATTTTTACTTTTATGATATACTTAATAAAAAAATATATATAGGAGTTGAATTTATGGGAAATCATTATGGAAATTTACAAAAAATAAGAGATGGAAAGAGAACATATGCAATAACTCCACATATACCAGGCGGATTTATAACACCTAAAAATTTAAAAAAGATAGCAGAAGTAGCAGAAAAATATAATGGTGTTTTAAAAATAAATTCTGGGCAAAGAATTATGATTACAAATTTAAAAGAAGAAGATTTGAAAAGTATATGGGATGAATTGGAAATGGAACCGGCAGTAAAAAATCAATACTCTGTGAAGAATGTTGAAATATGCCCAGCGGGATTTTGTAAAAGAGTGAGATATAATACTATGCCATTAGCCATGAGGATAAGCAAAGATTTTCATGGGATGGAAGTACCTAATAGAACGAAAATAGGAGTTGCTGGATGCAGAAATGCTTGTGGGAGTGTTTATGCTAAAGATTTAGGTGTCATAGCAGATTACAATGGTAAATTAATAGTTGTAGCTGGTGGATCTGCTGGATATCATCAGAGAATGGCAAATATAATAAAGTCTGAGCTAAATGAAAATGAGGCATATAATTTAGTTAAAGTTATATTAGAATATTATAAGGAAAATGCTGAATTTGGGGAAAAACTAGGTGTTTTTATTGATAGAATAGGTGCTGAAGTGTTTAGAAAGGATGTTATACAAAAGGCTAACTTAGAATATACAGAAAATAATGTTATAATTTAAAATAGAAAACTTAGGGTTATTATGTTATAAACCTAAGTTTTTTTTTATAAGTATATATTATTGTTTTTTAAATAGAGAATTTAAAATAATAACTAGCATAAGAACTCCTACAGAAACTAAAGCAATTGTTCCACCTGGAGCACAATTTAAATAGTAAGAAGCAAATAGTCCTAAAATAATATCAATAAATCCAAATAGTATAGAAAACAGTAATGTAGATTTAAATCCTTTTTTTAGTTGTAATGCAGTTGCAACAGGTAATGCAATCATAGATGACATTACAAGAATACCCATAACTCTAATTGATACAGAGATTGTAGCACCAACTAAAAGAGCAAAGATGTAATTTATTGCTGTGACATTTATATTACTTACTTTAGCATTATCCTCATCAAAAGTTATATAAACTAATTTATCATAAAGTTTGTAAAGTACAAGTATAGAAATTATAGTTAGTATAAGCATAGTTAATAAATCTTGTTTAGTAACGGTTAATAAGCTACCAAATAAAAATGAATTTATATTTGCATTAACTTTACCCATACTAGATAATGTAATACCTATACCAACACTTAATGTTAGAATTATTACTAATATTAAATCTGCATATTTCTTATAATAATTTCTTAAAACTTCTATAAATATTGCACATAAACTTGTAAATATAAATGCACATAAAATTGGATTGTATCCAGTAACTAGACCTATTGCAACACCAGCAAATGAACTATGTGCAAGAGTATCACCCATCATAGAATATCGTTTTAACACTAAAAACACACCTACTAAAGGACATAATATAGAAACAAAAGCAGCTGCTATAAAAGCATTTTGCATAAATTCATATTGAAACATTTGAAACCTCCATTTTGTTAATCATTATCGAACTAAATCTACAGTGTTATTAATAACTGAATGTAGTTTAACTAAACCATCTTTAACATGTAAAATTTGAGATGAAACTTTAAGTGCATTATCAATGTTATGTTCGATAGATAAGATTGTTATATTGTGATGTTTATTTAGATGTTTTATTATAGTGTATAAATCTTCAATACTTTTTTCATCTAGAGCAGTAGATGGTTCATCTAATATGATTAAATCACTTTTACTCATTATTGCCCTGGCAATGAGAATTTTTTGTTGTTGACCACCAGAAAGACTGCCAATAAGAGAATCCTTATAATTTAACATATTTACAGAACTAAGAGCATTCAATATAGTAGACTTGTCTTTTATTTTTAAAACTTTCCTTTGAATATCTAATACTTCATAAACGGTTATTGGAAATCCTGAATTAAAACTATCTATTTTTTGACAAACATAAGATACATTATTAGTATTTATATTTATAGAACCAGTAGTTGGCTTTAAAAGTTTTAGAATTAATTTTACTAATGTAGTTTTTCCTGTACCATTTTCTCCAATTATGGAAACATACTCACCTTTGTCAATTTTTAAATTAATATCTTTTAAAATATAATCTTTAGAATTATTATAAGAAAAAGATAAATTTTTTATATCAATCATGAAATCATCCTTTCGCACTCTGATATGTAAAAATATTACACTATATATTATAGACAAAAATAGTAAAATTTATAAGAACATCTATGAATATATGTTCAATAATAAATATAACTAATAATCATTATCAATAACAAATAAAAGTATATCATAAAATATAAAAAAATAAAATTCATTGGTTTAAAAAGTTAGTCAGTTACTATTTTCATTTATTTAAAATATAATGGAAAGTAGTATATAATGAATATTGGTTGTTAAATAATATTATTTTATAAGTGAGGGTAGAACATGAATATATATTTAGTAAGGCATGGAGAAACGGATGAAAATATTAAAAAAAGTTTTTATGGTGATATGGATAGTGTATTAACGGAAAAAGGCGTTTTACAATGTAAAAGACTAAAAATTTTTTTTCAAGATATAAATATAAGTAAGGCGTATGTCAGTGAGAAAAAGAGAACTCATGATACGTTAGAATTAATTTTAGAAAATGAGAAGTATGAGAAGATAAATGTAGTAGAAGATAGTAGACTAAATGAAAGAAATTTTGGAGAATTTGAAGGATTGGATTATAATAGTATATGTAGAAAATATCCATTAGAATCTAAAGTATGGCAAAATGACTGGATTAATTTCATTCCACCTAAAGGTGAAAGTTATAATCAAATGTATAATAGAGTTGTTAAAATTTTTAAAGAAATAATAAAAAGTAATGATGAAAATGTTATAGTTGTTACTCATAGTGGAGTTATAAGATCAATATATTGCTATATTATGAATAATAATATGGATTTATTTTGGAAGTTTGCATGTCATAATGGTGATGTAGCTGTTATTAAATATGAATATGAAAATCTATTTATAGAAGGAATAAATTCTAATAGTATTTTGAAATAAATAAATGTTAAATTTCTTAAAAAGTTTTAATAAAGAAAAAGAGGAGGAAAATATGAATAAGATAACATTAGTTACTGGTGGCAGTAGAAGTGGCAAAAGTGAATATGCAGAAAAAATATTAGATGGAAATGATGATGTTTTATATATTGCTACTGCTATAGTTACAGACGAAGAAATGAAAAATAGAATTGATAAGCATATTACAAGAAGAAATTCAAATTGGAATACTTATGAAGGATATAAAAATTTGGATGAATGTATAAAGAATAGTGATAAGAAAAATATTTTATTAGATTGTGTTACAATAATGATTACTAATTTAATGTTTGAAAAAAATATAGATTTTGATAGTCTTTCATTAGAAGAAGTAGATGATATGGAAAAAAATATAAAAAATGAATTTCAAAAATTAATTCTTAGTTCTAAAGAAAATAATAAAAATTTGATAATGGTAACCAATGAAGTTGGAAGTGGATTAGTGCCAGAATATAGACTAAGCAGAATATATAGAGATATAGCTGGCTCAGTTAATCAATTTATAGCATCACTAAGTGATGAAGTTTACTTTGTTACTTGTGGATTACCATTAAAATTAAAATAATTAGGAGAGAAAAATGAAAATTAAAAATTACATAAATGACTTTTTATTATATGTTCAATTTTTCACAAGAATTCCAGTAAATAAGGAATTAGAATGTAGTGATGAAAACTTCATAAGAGGTTCAAGCTTTTTTCCAATTATAGCATTAATAATAGGTGGAATACAGTATTTAGTATATTTATTTTTTAATAAATTTTTACCACCTAGCATAACATCTATGTTTGTTGTACTTACGGCAGTACTTTTAACTGGTGCATTACATATGGATGGGCTTGGAGATGTATGTGATGGTTTCTTTGCATTTAAAGGTGGAAAAGAAAAAATAATAGAAATAATGAAAGATAGTAGAATAGGAGCTTATTGCTGTATAGCTATAGTTATAGATATATTATTTAAATATCAACTTATAAAATTAGCTATAGAATCATTTACTCCAGAAATGATAATTATAGCACCAGTAATGGGACGATTAGCAGTAGTTCTTATTTCAACTATAGGAAAACCAGCAAAGGAAACTGGCAGTGGAAATTTATTTATAGGAAGAATTTCATGGCAAAAATTAATTGTAACTAGTGTAATAGCTATATTAATACAAGCAATATTTATAACACCTAAAGCGATAATTATAAATATGATTACAGTATTAGTAGTTACATACTTATTTAATATGTTTTGCAATTCTAAAATTAATGGACTTACAGGAGATACATTAGGTGCTATAAATGAAATTGTAGAAATATTAATACTTACTATATTTTTTGCAATATAATTATTAAAGTTAAAATTTATAAAAAGTTGTTTCAACCTATTTAGATTATAAGTCGGTCTACAAAATGTAAGATAGAGGTGATTTATCATGAGTAAGAAAACTATAAGTTTTTGTGGATGCAATGAAGGATATGAAGAAGTTAAGGGAAAAGTAGAAAAAGAGTTTAAGGAAGAAGTTAATATAAAGGTTAATAAATGTATTGGGGCATGTGACAAGTGTGGATGGGATTTGATTTCTAGAGTTGATGGAGTGTTAGTAGATGGAAAAAACACAGAAGAATTATATTATAAAATAAAGAAAGAAATTATGAAATAAAAATAAACTTTAATTTAAGGTGTGGACTTTTTGAGTAGAATAGGTTAAAATTTCCTTTAAATAGATAATTTATTATATTTAATTTAAGTGTTAGAATGAAGATTTTAGTTATGAAAGTCACTAGAATCTTCATTTTTTTATTTATATTATATTATAAATATGGGAAATATATTATATATCACTACTGATACATATATCACTATTGATATATGTATCAGTAGTGATATATAATATAAATATAAAACAAGAAAAGATTGTAAAACTTATTCATAGTTGTTAAGTGTATTTAGGAGGTAAGAGAATGGAAAAAATAGCATTAGTAACAGATAGTGCTTCTGATATAACAAGAGATATGGTAGAGAAATATAATATTACAGTATTGCCGTTTAGAATAATAATGGATGGACATGATTATAGAGATGGGGTAGATATAAATTCTCAAGAGGTATATGATTCATTGGATAAATACTCCATAACATCATCATTAACATCTATGGATGATATGACAAAAATGTTTGAAAAGCTAAAAGAAGAAGGTTACACTCATGTGATAGCAGTTACTATATCAAGTAAATTATCAGGTATGAATAATGCATTAAGACTTGTAAGTAATGATTATCCAGAAATAATAACAGAAGTGATAGATTCAAAAAGTATATCTTGTATGGAATCTGCAATGATACAACATGCAGGTAAATTGATAGAAGAAGGAAAATGTTTTGAAGATGTTGTTAAAATAGTAAAAGAAACAAGAGAAAAAAGTGAAACATTTTTTATAATTGGAACATTAGAGTATTTAAAAAAAGGTGGAAGAATAGGTAAAGTTGCTGGAACGATTGCAGAAATTTTAAATATAAAACCTATAATAAGAGTTAGTGAAGAGGGCGAGTATACAACTTATGATAAAGTAAGAGGAAGAAAGCAATCTATAAATAAAATGATAGAAATTGCAAACAAGATTTTAGACAGAGGAAGATATGATGTTTATGTAGGGCATGGATGTGCTGAAGAAGAATCCAAAAAAATGTTAGAAGAAATTTCAAAAAATAAAAATATAAATAGAACATACTTTAAAGGACTTATAAGTGGAGTAGCTGGTGTACACTCAGGCCCTGGGCTTATAGGAATAGTTTTTTACGGGGTTAATTAAATATGAGTGGAAGTTTAAGAGATGTAAAAGAAGAGGAACGTCTATTATATGAAGAATATAAAGCGAAACTTAATGAACTAAAAAAAGTTCAACAAGAAAAAGAAGCTGTTGGTCAGGTTTTTACTAAAGGATTATTACCTATATATGCATTGTATATATTAAGTTTGGGACCAACAAATGGCAATGACATTTCTAATAAAATAGGTTTAAGGACTAATGGGGCATGGGTGCCGAGCACTGGTGGAATATATCCATTATTAAAAAAGCTTGAAAAGCAAAAATTGGTTGAAGGTCAGTGGGATGATACTAAGAAAAAAACACAAAAAGTATATAAACTTACTGAAGATGGAGAAAAGGAATTAGAAAATAAAAAAGAACTTTTAAGAGATAGAATAGAACAATCATTAGAAGTTTTTAAAATGATATATCAGGATTTATATGAATAACATTTAACGGTTAATATTAGTTAAGTAAAAAGACAGAATTATTATATTAAAAAATTTTTATATAATAATTTTTGTCTTTTTTATTTTAATAAATTCAAAATAAACATATATAAATTTTAATAAATTAATAATTTATTAAGTTTATTGAAGAATTTACACAATTGTTATAACATTATAACATAAGGAAAATTTATCAATATTTGTAAGGGGGCGGGGATTACATGGGGAAGGTAAAATCGCTATTAAAATACGCATCTAAGTATAAAATGAGATATTTTGTAGGAATAGTATTTTTGCTGATGGTAGATATTCTTCAACTTATACCACCTAAAATTTTAGGGCATTTGACAGACTCATTAACTTTAGGTGAGGCTACATCAAAAATGATAGCTATTGCAATAATACAAATGTTACTATTAGCGTTACTCATGGCTATAGGAAGATTTATGTGGCGTATTTATGTAAATGGAACTTCAAGAAAAATTGAATATGATATAAGAAATAAGTTTTTCAGACATTTACAAGAATTATCTATAAACTTCTATAATGAAAATAAAACTGGAGATTTAATGGCATTAGCAACAAATGATTTAAATGCAGTGAGAATGGCATTAGGACCAGGAGTAATTATGTTTTTTGATGCTGTTGTATTAACTATAGCAACAGTAATAATAATGCTTACTATAAATTTCAAGTTAACACTTTTAGCAATAATACCACTACCATTTATAGCAATATCATCTAGAATATTCGGCAAAAAAATCCACAAAAGATTTACTAAAGTTCAAAGGTGTTTTTCAAAAATAACAGATTTAGTGCAAGAAAATTTTTCAGGTATAAGAATAATTCAATCTTTCGTTCAAGAAGAAAAGGAATTTGAAAGATTTGCAAAAGAAAATGAAAATAATTTTAAAGCAAATATGGATTTTATTAAAATATGGGGTGTATTTTCTCCACTAGTAGAATTTATTTCCTTATTAAGTTTCGTAATATTAGTAGCTGTTGGTGGTACATTTGTTATTTTAGGTAATATTTCTGTAGGTGATTTTATAACTTTTAATATGTACTTAGGAAATTTAGTTTGGCCAATGATGGCTATTGGATGGGTTATAAATAATCTTCAAAGAGGACTTGCATCACTGGAAAGAATAGAGGCAGTCCTAGTTCAAAAACCAGAAATAGTAGATAATAATGTGAAAAATATCAAATCGATAAAAGGTGATATAGAGTTGAAAAGCTTAACTTTTTCATATCCAGGAACAGATACAGATGTATTAAAGAATATAAACTTAACTATAAAAGAAGGAGAAATATTAGGTATAGTTGGAAGAACTGGAAGTGGTAAATCAACTTTGATTAACTTACTTTTGAGATTATACAATATTGAAAATGATAAAATCATTATTGGAGGAGAAGACATAAACAGAATACCAATTAAGGTTTTAAGAGAAAATGTAGGTTTTGTATCACAAGATCCTTTTTTATTTTCCAATACTATTTCAGAAAATATAAATTTAGCATTTGAAAATATGAATATAGAAGAAGTTTATGAAGCGGCTAAAAACTCAGATATATATGATAATGTAATGGATTTTCCTAATAAATTTGATACGGTAGTAGGGGAACGAGGAACTACATTGTCTGGTGGCCAAAAACAAAGAGTTTCAATAGCAAGAGCACTTATAAAAAAACCAGAACTTTTAATATTAGATGATTGTTTATCTGCAGTAGATGCTAAAACAGAAGTTAAAATATTGGGGAATTTAAATAGAATAATGAAAAATCAAACGTCTATTATAATTTCACATAGAATTTCAGCAATAAAAAATGCAGATAAAATAATAGTTTTAGAAAATGGAGAAATTGTTCAAAGTGGAACACATGGTGAACTTTTATTAGAAGAAGGTATTTACAAGGATATTTATGAAAAACAACAATTAGAAGATGCTATTATGGCTGAGGAGGTGGAATAATGGAAGATTTTAATTTACAAGAAGAAACATTAACTAAACAATATGACTCAAAACTTATGAAAAGGCTTTTAAAATTTGCAAAACCTTTTAAAATTCAGATATTAGGTGTTGTAGTAATTATGTTTATAGTTATATGTTTGGATCTTTTAAGACCATATATTATCAAAACTGCAATAGATGACAATATAAATCCTCCAAAGGCAAATTATATAATAACAAAAGAAAACACAGAAAATTCTATAAAAATAAAAGATCAAATGTATATATCAGAAAGTAAGAATAAAAAGGAAAGCAATGCATCATTAATTTATGAAGGAAAAAATTTTTATGTGGTAAATGGAAAAGTAGAAGAAAATTTACAATATAAAATAGATGGGAATAGTTTGATTCAAGGAAACGAAAATTATGAAATATATAAAATATCTAAAGATGATTTGAAAATTATAAGAAAAAATGATCTTTCAGCTGTAGTTAATAAAGGGATAGCAATTTGTATTATAGCAGCAATAGTATTTTTCTTAAATTACATTCAAATATATATATTAGAATATACTGGTCAAAAAATAGTATATAAAATAAGAGATACTGTATTTAGACATATAGAATTATTACCATTATCATTCTTTGATAAAAATCCAGTAGGTAAATTAGTTACTAGAGTTACTAATGATGTAGAGACGTTAAATGAAATGTACACTGCAGTTTTAGTTTATTTATTTAAGGATTTCTTTTTAATTGTAGGAATATTAGTAGCTATGTTTATAATGGATGTAAAACTTGCTTTTATATCCATTATAACAGTTCCAATAATATTGCTTTTAATATTCATATTTAATAAATATGATAGAAAAATATATAGAAAAGTTAGAGGGAGACTTTCAAAAATAAATTCATCTTTAAGTGAAAACATTACAGGAATGAAAACTGTTCAAGCGTATGGAAAAGAAGATAAGAAGTATAAAGAATTTGATAAAATAAATACATCATATTTAGATGCATCTATGGAACAAATAAAGCTTTTTGCTATAATTAGACCTGTTATGGATTTAATATATCAATTGGGACTTGCTATTTTAATTGGTGCTGGTGGAAAAGCAGTTTTAGGTGCTGAAATAAATATAGGAGTACTTTATATATTCATAAACTATATACAACAATTTTTTCAACCAATTTTTGATCTCTCAGAAAAATTTGATATAATGCAATCAGCCATGGCATCAGCCGAAAGAATATTTATGATATTAGATACTAAATCTAATATTGAAAATCCAGAAAATCCAATTAATGTTACAAGATTTGATGGAGATATAGAATTTAAAAATGTTTGGTTTGCTTATAATGAAGAAGATTGGGTTTTAAGAGATGTTAGTTTTAAAATAAATAAAGGTGAAACGGTGGCTTTTGTTGGTGCAACTGGTGCAGGAAAAACATCTGTAATTAGTTTAATAAGTAGACTTTATGATATACAAAAGGGTGAAATATTAATAGATGGAAAAAATATAAAGCACATGAAAAAAGAGGATTTAAGAAAGAATTTAGCCACAGTACTTCAAGATGTGTTCTTATTTACTGGAAATATAAAAAGTAATGTTAGGCTTAATAATGAAGATATAACAGATAAAGATATAATTAAAGCCTGTGAATATGTAAATGCAAGTAAGTTTATAGAAAAGTTACCACAAAAATATGATTCATCAGTAAATGAGAGAGGAACTACATTCTCACAAGGTGAAAGGCAACTTATAGCGTTTGCAAGGGCATTAGCATTTAATCCACCAATTTTAGTATTAGATGAAGCTACAGCTAATATAGATACTGAGACTGAGTCATTAATACAAGATGCTTTAAATAAACTTACAAAAGGAAGAACAACTATAGTAGTTGCACATAGACTTTCAACAATTAAAAATGCAGACAATATAATTGTTATGCATAAGGGAAAAATAAGAGAAATGGGTAAACATGAAGAACTTATAAAGAAGGATGGTTTATATAGTAATTTATATAAATTACAATATGAAACACATTAAATATTTTATAATAGAAAAGCAATTGAATAAAATTCAGTTGCTTTTTTAGTGCGTAGAAATTTTAATTTAAAAAGAAAAAAATGATGGTTAAGTATTAGTGTATTTATGATTATATATAAAAAAAAGACCAACAAAAGATTGTTGGACTAAAATCAAATAAGTTTTAAATAAATGAATTTTTATGGGGGAAATTCAAACTGTCAAAGCAGTTTGAAGATAATTACAATTTTTAAATTTAATATATTAACATGCTACATAGTTGAAACTAATGTTTCAAATATGTAATTCCATCTAAAGGTATTAATGCTTCAAGCCCAGGTGTACCATTTAAAATACCTACTAAATACATAGTGTAAAATTTATCACCTCTAAGATATATATTAGGTACATAAAGTATATCTATATCTGTGTTTTGCAATTTTACAGTCATATTATATTTACGTGGAGATAATTCTTTATAGTTTTCTACTTCCATTTCCATTACATCAGAAAATAAAAGAATATTATTTTCTGTGGTTAAATCTATTGATGGTCCATCAGGAATTAAGTTTACAACTTTAAAATAAACTTTATTATCATTTACAGGGCCAGAATAAGTTTCTTCTATAGGGAATAATTCAAAATCATCAGGGAATTTACCTATAGCAGCAACAGTAAAAATTTTATTCTTAGGAATATCTAAAACTGTATCATATAAGACATCAGTTGGATTATTATTTCTGACTATTTTTACATTATATTTTCCAGGTAACACTTTTACATAATCAGTAAATTCTGTATACTCAAAATCTTTAACAAAAGGTAGATTATTAACAAGAACAGTTACTTTTGGAGCATTTGGTGATGCATGAAGTAATCTAATATAGCTAACAATCTGATTTTTATTATTGTTTTCAATTGAATCATCTCTAAAGTACATAATTAAAACCTCTTTATTAGTGTTTCTACAATCAATATATGCAACTGGAATAAAATGGTGATAAATTTCGAAAATAAAATTTTTGAAGATTAAATTAAAACAAGATAAGTTTAAAATATTTAAATATAAAATAAAAAATACAAACTATTTTATACTAAATAGTTTATAATATATGTATATATAGGAATCCAAGTTAAAACTTTAAGTTATTCATGTTTCAGTTGAGAATTCTAATTAATTTAATTGAAAATGGAAAATTAAAAGTTGAAAGTGAATGTAAAAATTGGAGATCCAATTTTAAAAAATGATTTTTTATTAAATTTGCACAGCAAATTAGTGGAAAACAATATAAAAACGTAGTTTTTAAGTACTTCTATTTTTAGATATTAGGAACGAAGTGAGAATATCTACCATAACTTTTCACTTTTCACTCTTAACTCTTACTTGGTTCCAAATATAAAAATAGCAATAACCTATAAGATTAATAGTATCATTTGAAAAAGAGATTATTTTGAATTTAAGCTTGGAACCATATATAGGATTCCAAGTTCATCTTCATAATTATTAGTTCCAAAACTTGGATACCCTTAAGAGTGAGGCTAGCTCGGAATTATTTTATAATAAGCATTTCTTTTGAAAGCAATATATTTACAGCTAAAAGAATAGTTTTGAATTCGAGCTTGTTTCCCTATAGATAAAGTGAGTTACTTATATATACTTCATTTAGAATTTAGAGAGGATGAGATTAGTGATTAAATTAAACAATGATTGGGATGAACTTTTAAAAGATGAGTTTGAAAAAGATTATTATAAAAAACTTAGAGGTTTTTTAGCTCAGGAATATAAAACTAAAACTATATATCCCAATATGTATAAGATTTTTGAAGCTTTAAAGTTAACATCATATAAAGATACAAAAATAGTTATATTAGGTCAAGATCCATATCATGGACCGAATCAAGCACATGGATTATCTTTTTCAGTAGAGAAAGGGGTTCAAACGCCACCATCATTACTTAACATATATAAGGAATTAAAAAGTACATTAAATTGTTACATACCTAACAATGGAAATTTAACAAGTTGGGCAAAGCAAGGAGTTTTGCTTTTAAATACATCACTTACTGTAAGAGCTGGAGAAGCGAATTCACATAGAAATATAGGTTGGGAGATATTTACTGATAAGATAATTTCATTATTAAATGAAAGAGAAGAACCTGTAATATTTATATTATGGGGGAAAAATGCAAAAGATAAAGTTAAACTTATAGATACAAATAGACATTATATTTTAACAGCAGCACATCCAAGTCCATTATCTGCTAGTAGAGGTTTTTTTGGATGTAATCATTTTGAAAAAGCAAATGATATATTAAAAAAATTAAATAAAGAGCCAATTGATTGGCAAATACCAAATATATAAAAATTATATGGGGGAAATATGAAGATTTTAGAACAAACACTAAAAGAAATTAAACCAAGTTATGAATGTGTTAAAGATAGAACGAAGGCAAGATTAGATTCATTATCAAAACCAATAGGAAGTTTGGGTATATTAGAGGATATAGCAATAAAAGTATCTGGAATCACAGGAGAAATTAATAATAGTTTAGATAAAAAAAACATAATAATTGTGTGTGCAGATAATGGTGTTGTAGAGGAAGGGGTAAGTACTTGCCCACAAGAGGTTACAGAAACAGTTACATATAATTTTACTAAAGGTATAACAGGGGTTTGTGTACTTTCAAAGTTTACAGGAACAGATCTTACAATAGTAGATATGGGAGTAAAAAATGATATACATAGTGATAAAGTAATTAATAAAAAAATATCATATAGCACTAAAAATATGACAAAAGAACCTGCAATGACAAGAGAGCAAGCTATAAAAGCTATAGAAAATGGAATAGAAATAGTAGATGATTTAGTAAGCAAAGGATACAAGATACTTGGAACAGGCGAAATGGGAATAGGTAATACAACAACTAGTGCAGCGGTATTAAGTGTTTTATCTGGAATTGATGTGGATAAGGTTACAGGAAAAGGATCAGGACTTACTGAAGAACAATTAGAACATAAAAAGGAAGTTATAAGAAAAGCAATAGAAGTAAATAAGCCTAACAAAGAAGATATCATAGATGTTTTAAGTAAAGTTGGTGGGTATGATATTGCAGGATTATGTGGTGCATTTTTAGGAGCAGCTAAAAATAGATTACCTATAGTTATAGATGGATTTATTGCATCAGCGGCTGCTCTTTGTGCGCAACGATTAAATAAGTATTGTAGGGAATTTATGTTTCCATCTCATTTATCGGCAGAACCAGGTGCAGTTTATATGATGAATGAATTAAATCTAGAGCCAATTTTAAATTTGAAAATGAGGCTAGGTGAAGGGTCAGGATGTCCATTAGCATTTAATATAATGGAAGCAGCATTATATTCAATGAAAAACATGGTTACATTTGAAGAAGCTCGAATATGTAGAGATGATTATATAGACATAAGAAAATAAATTTAATTTAAGGTCATTAAATGTGTTAAAGAAAAACATTAAGTTTATTAAGAAAAGGAGAGTAAAAAAGTAATTTTTTATTCTCCTTTTTTAGCTGCAATATTAAAAGTGCTAATAGTAACTAAATATGGTGAAAAAAGTTGAAAATAAAATTACTCCTAATTCAATTGAGAAAAAGATATTTAAACGAGTTTAGAAAAATTAACAATTAACGATGAACAATTAACAATGAAGGATAAAACTGAAGTATCAGTTTTTTAAATCAATTTTTATAATGATTTGCAAAGCAAATTATTTAAACACAATATAAAAACTTAGTTTTTAGGTATTTCTATTCATAAATATTAAGAATAAAGTGAAAAATATTAACCATCATTGTTAATTGCTAACTGTTAATTGGTTCTAAATACGATAATGGAATAAACCGTAAAATTAATAGTATCATTTTAGAAAGAAATTATTTTGAATTTCAGCTTGAAACCCTTAGTACTTAGTTACCCATCATATATATCAGAAAACTCTATGTTAACTTTTTTTTCATGATTCAAATGTATAACATTGTCAAGTTTAGATAAATTATGAGAGTTAAAAGCTATAATGGGTAATTTAATTGTAAATTCAGTACCAATATCTTTTTTGCTGGTGACTGATATTGACCCATTGTGCATTTCAACTAAAGATTTAACTATAGAAAGACCTACACCACTACCTTCATTTGATCTTGTAAGGAGAGCTTGTCCTTGAGTAAATCTATCAAAAATTATTGGAAGCTTATCTTCAGAGATTCCTATACCATCATCTTTAACGGAGATTAATATATAGGTATCTTCTTCATAAATACTAACTATTATATGACCATTTGGCTTTGAAAATTTTATTGAATTAGATAGTAAATTTAAGAGTATTAGTTCTATTTTATCAACATTTCCATTTATTATTGCGCTAGATACAAATGGCATAATAGAAAAATTCAAGTTATGATTTTTAAAATGTGGTTTAACTGAATTACAAATACTTAAAGTAAGACTTACAATATCAAAGTTGGTTGTTTCTAAAGTTGATATTCCAGCATTTAAAGAAGAACATTCAATAAGATTATTTATAAGTCTTAATAATCTATAACAATTTTGTTTCATAACCTTAGAATAATATATAAATTTATCTTTAGTGTTGTAAAAATCATTTTTATCAATATATAAATCAAAAAGTTGTAAGGAAGAATATATAATATTAACTGGGGTCCTTAATTCATGAGAAATATTAGCTATAAATTCATTTTTAATTCTCTCATATTCTCTACTTTCTTTAAGTTTTTTATCATTTTCATCTAATTTTTCTTCAATCATTTTTGTTGTAGTTATATCTTTCATTACAGCCCAAAAAGTTCCTTCATCTAAATAAGGGTCTTTATAATAAAAGAAAGTAGTAGTATTCCAGCTTAAACTACCATCTTTATGCTTTAGTTTATAGTTAACTAGTTCTTGTGGTATTCCAGTATTTTTTACCTTTTCACGAACTTTGTATAAATTGTCGTTAGTTAATTCATCTGTAAAAATTTTTTGATGCTTTCCTATTACGTCACTTAATTCATATCCTAAATACTTAGTTACATTTGAAGAACAATATGTAAAATATCCATCTTCATTCATTGAATATACAATTTGATAAGACTTATCTAAAATCTCCGTAAAAATTTTCTCAGTAAAAGAAGATTCTATTTTTAAATGCATTTTTTCAGATAAATCCCTTATGCAACCATCCATTTTTATAATTTTATTTTTATCATCATATTGAGGTGAAATAGAAAAGTATAGTAATTTTAAATAACCTAGACTATCAATCAATCTACATCTAAATTTTATTGGTGATTCAATTTTATCAATTTTGTAAAATAAATTTGTATCAGCATAGTAAACAAATTTATCAATATATTCATTTAAACTTATTGTAAATTCTGAACATTCGATAGAAAGTATATTGCAAAAGCCTTTAGAAAAAGTTAATTTTTTAGTAGCGATATCATATACAAAAAATCCAATATCGTTAAATATATCCATATCATCAAGTAAATAATTTTTATTAAAGTCCATATCTACCATAATTCATCACCTTTTTATTTAATAATAAAATTATAACAACAAAAAAACAAAAAACATGTAAAAATATGTAGAAAAAATAATTTTTATATATTTTTTATAAAAAAAACATTAAAAAGTTATAAAACATAATTATTAATAATATATAAGTAATAATAATAATTTTATTTGTCTTTAATTTTATGGTGAATAATATACGGTTTTGAATTTGAAAGGAGTACTTATTTAAGTAATTATTATCTATTTACAAAATTTAGAAATTTTCTTATATTATTTTAATTTTAAAACTATATAATTATTCAAAGTAAGAGTTAAAGAAGTAGGAGGTAAATATTGTATACTGATGTAGTTGAAGATTTAATTTGCCCGATTTGTAAAAGTAAGATAAGAGTGAGAAAGATTTATTTAAAAGATAACGACGAAGTCATAGAGGGAACTTTGTGTTGTGAAAATAATCATAAGTTCTATATTAAACATGGTGTTATAGATTTTCATTACAAAGAAAATACTAATACTCCAAATTTAAGTGAGTTTTATTTTGAGAGAAATTTTAAAGAATTAGATAAGATTATAGAACAAAAAACTCCAGATAACTTAAAAAAAGTTCATATATTATCTAAAAACTATATATCAGCTATTATAAATAAAGTTAAACCTAAAATAGTTTTAGATATAGCATCAGGAAGAAGTATTTTGTTAGAAACATTAGCTGAAAAAGTAAATTGCAATTTAAATGTTATTTCAACAGATTTAAATTTTGCCACATTAAAATATAATAGAGAAAGAATAAAAAAAATAAATCCTAATATTAAAATAACTTATATAGCATGTGATTACCTAAAGTTACCTATTAAAGATAATACTGTTGAATGTGTAACATCTTTTTATGGATTTCCTAATCTTACAGTAAATTCGCCTTATATAATGAAGGAGTGTGGAAGAATACTAAAAAATAAAGGATTAATTTTAGATTCTAGAATTGTAGTTAATGAAAAAGATGATTATTTTAATAAGATAAAAGCAGCTACAAAACAAAATTTAGGATTTCCTAATCCAGAAATAGTGGCTGTAGAGGAAAAAATAAAAGAAATATATAGTAGTATTGGATTTAGTGAATATAAATGTGAAACTATTGGTGAGTCTATTGGTGAAAAAAATGAATTGGATATAATTCCAGCTAAAGGTGAAAAGTTTAAGGCTTGTGTAATAATAAGCAAGAAATAAAAAATGAGGTGGGAAGATGATTGTTAATTATGCACATAGGGGAGCTAGTGAATCATATCCTGAAAATACAATGTTGGCATTTAGTAAAGCTATTGAGATGGGCTGCACAGGTATAGAAACAGATGTGCAAAGGACTAAAGATGGAGTATTAGTTCTAATTCATGATGAGTATTTGGATAGGACTACAGATGGGGTAGGTCTAGTATGCGAGAAGAAATATGAAGAATTAACATCACTGGATGCAGGAAGTTTTAAAGATAGAAGATTTTCTACATGTAGAATTCCGACACTAAGGAGTTTTTTACAATTTGTAAAAAATAAAAATATAACAGTAAATTTAGAAATAAAAAATTCTATAGTTAAATATAAAGATATAGAGATAGAAATACTATATGAAGTTTTTAGAGCAGGATTAGAGGACAATGTAATAATATCAAGTTTTAATCACAGCTCTATATTTAAAATAAAGGCTGTATGTCCAAGAATAAAAGTAGGGGCATTATGCCCAGTAATGAGCAACAATTTAAATTCATATATAAGTCCATATAGAGTAAATTATATTCATCCTAGTTATAATTTTTTAACTAAGGAAAATATAGAAGAATGTAAAAGCAAAAATATTGGAATAAATGTTTATACAGTTAATGATGAAGAGGATTTAAAAAAAATTGTAGAATTAGATGTAGATGGTATAATAACAAATAAGCCAGAGCTACTTTGTAAGATTTTAAAAGATAAGCAAGGTGATAATATATAAAATACACTATTGACAGAAATAACAGAAAGTTATAAAATCAAAAATATAAAAATGAATATGTGAAATTTTGCACAATGATGTGTAATTTTAAAAGAGTAATGAAGCTCCTTAAGTTTTTCTTAGGGAGTTTTTTATTTTATAAAAATTTATAATAGGATGTGAAAGTATGAGTAATTTTAAAGTAGGACCTAATGTTTACTTTGGAGTTGGAAAATTAGAAAAGCTTAGAGAAATTAAATGCAAAAAAGTATTTGTTGTTACTGATCCATTTATGGTTAAGTCTGGTACAATAAATCAAGTTACAGATCATTTAAAGGCAGCTAATATTGAGTTTAGCATATTCTCAGAAATAGTGCCAGATCCACCACTAGAGATAGTGTCAAAGGGAATTAAAGCAATGGATGAATGTAATCCTGAAGCTGTAATTGCATTAGGTGGAGGTTCTGCTATAGATGCAGCCAAAGCTATAAGTTATTTTAGAGGACTTATAAACAAGGGTCTACATAAATCAGAAGAAGATAAAAAAGTTCTATTTATAGCAATACCAACAACTAGTGGTACTGGTTCAGAAGTTACTTCTTTTTCAGTTATAACTGATAAAAAGTATAATGTGAAATATCCATTAGTAGAAGAAGAAATGATACCAGATATGGCTATTTTAGATGCTAATCTTGTAAAAACAGTACCAAACTTTATAACAGCAGATACAGGAATGGATGTTTTAACACATGCAATAGAAGCATATGTTTCAACAGAAAGTTCTGATTTTAGTGATGCTTTAGCAGAAAAGGCTATAAAACTTGTGTTTGAATACTTGGAAAAGGCATATAAAAATGGACAAGATTTAGAAGCAAGAGAAAAAATGCACAACGCATCTTGCATAGCTGGAATGGCATTTACAAATGCATCTTTAGGAATTAATCATAGTATGGCACATATAATAGGTGGAAGATTCCATATTCCTCATGGAAAATCTAATGCTATACTATTACCATATGTTATAGAGTATAATGCAGATATAAGCTTTAACAATAGAAATGAATATAGTGAAGCAGCTAAAAGATATGCGCAAATTGCTAAGTTCTTAAATCTTACAAGTAGTAATAATGTAAGAGAAGGCGTAAGATCATTAATAAGAGCAATAAACTCATTAAAGAAAACAATGGAAATTCCAAATACGTTAAAAGATGCAAAAGTTACCAAAGAGGATTTTGAAGCTAATTTAATGGAGCTTTCAGAAATTGCATTAAAAGATGGATGTACAAAAACTAATCCAAAAGAACCTACAGTAGATGAATTGAGAGAATTGTTTAAAGTTGTATACCAAGGAAAATAATTAAGTTATCTAAGTAAGAAAATTTAAAAATATTTTCAGAAAATGATTGACAATTGAAAATATTAATTATATAATCTTAGTATAAATTAATGAGAACTAAATTGTGCAACGGCGTACAATATAAATATAAGAGCAATGGAGCTCCTTAAAACACAACGAGAGTGATTTAAGGAGCTTTTGCGTCTTAAAAAAAAGAATTGGAGTGAGAAAAATGGAAGAAAAACAAAGAGTTATACAGGAATATGTTCCTGGTAAGCAAGTTACATTAGCTCACTTAATTGCACACCCTAATAGAGCAATTTATAAAAAGTTAGGACTTAACGAAGAGAATTCAGAAGCAATTGGGATTCTTACAATAACTCCAAGTGAGGCAGCGATTATAGCTTCAGATGTTGCAACTAAAGCAGCAGGTGTTGAAATTGGATTTATAGATAGATTCAGTGGGTCGTTAGTTATAACAGGTGATGTTTCAAGTGTAGAAGCTTCCTTGAGAGAGGTTTGTAATATGCTTAAAAATGTATTGCTTTTTACAACGACAGATATAACAAAATCTTAGGAGGTACAAGCCTTGAAAAAGATAATGCTTATAGGATCTATAGGAGCAGGAAAGACAACTTTAACACAAAGGTTGAAAGACGAGATTATAGAGTATAAAAAAACACAAGCTATAGAATTTAATGACTATATAATAGATACTCCAGGAGAATACATTGATAATAGAATATACTATAATGCACTAATTATAACATCAGCAGAAGTGGATGTGATAGCGTTGGTGCAAGATTGTACTAATGAAAGCAGTAGTTTCCCACCTGGATTTGGAAGTATGTTTAATAAGCAAGTTATAGGTATTTGTACAAAAACTGATTTGTGCAAAAATGATGAAGATTTAAAAAGAGCTAAAGAGTTCTTATCATTAGCAGGTGCTGGAGAAATATTTTATTTAAGTTCTGTAAATAATAAAGGAATTGAAGAATTAAAAAAATATTTAAACTTTAATTAGACATTTTATGATAAAATAATTTAGTAACAACCTATATATTGTTTTACCAAAAAGAGGTGTATCGCATGAGTAAAAGAATTGTAATAGCCGACGATGAACCTATTACAAGGATGGATATCAGGGAAATGTTAGAAGAAGAAGGGTACAATGTTGTAGCTGAAGCTTCAGATGGTTTTGATGTTATAGAACTTGCTAGAAAACATTTGCCAGACCTTATAATTATGGATATTAAGATGCCATTGTTAGATGGCTTGAATGCGGCTAAAATAATAGCAAAAGAAGAACTAGCTGGTGGCGTAGTGCTTTTAAGTGCTTATAGTGACAAAAGTTTTATAGAAAAGGCTAAAGAGGTAGGGGTTGTAGGATATCTAGTAAAACCCTTAGACAATAATTCTTTGATAGCCACTATAGAAGTTTCATTATCAAAATGTAAAGAATTAAAAGAAATAAAAAAGAATGTAAAAGTTCTAGAAAAAAAATTAGAAGCTAGAAAAGTTGTAGAAAAAGCTAAAGGAATACTTATGAAACAAAGAAGCATTTCAGAAGATGAGGCTTATACTTATATAAGAAACCTTAGCATGAAAAAGAGAGTTAATATGGAAGAAATAGCTCGAATAATAATTATCAGTGAAGAGGAAGTATAGATAAAAGTGAAGATAAATAGGGAAAATATAAAAGATATATGCTTAAAACATACTTTTTTAAAGGAAAGTGATATAAAGATAATACAAAGTATATCTAGAACACTTCAATTTATAGCAGATTCTTCAAAAGCAGATATTTTCATAGATTGTTTAGCAAAAGATGAAAAAAATGCAGCGATAGTAGTTGTAAGTGCAAAACCTAGAGATAAAGAGTCACTTTACAAAGAAGAAGTTGTAGGAAAGTTGGCTATAAGAAAAAATGAGCCAGCAGTTATGAGAACTTTTGAAACAGGAATACCATCTAGAGATATAAAGGCAACAACACAAGAAAATATAATAGTAAAACAAAATGTTGAGCCTATAACTAATGAGAATGGTGAAGTAATTGCTGTAATTATATCAGAAAAAGATATAACACAAGATTTTATAAAAACAAAGAAAATGGAAATATTAGCAGAAACGAATGAAGAGTTAATTTCTCAAATAGAAGGAAAAAAACTTAGAGATGAAAATGGAAGCATAACATATCATATAGATGATGCAATACTTATTTTTGATGAGGAAGGAATTTTAAGATTTAGGAATCCTGTAGCAGAAGAGTTATATAAAAAACTTGGATACAATCAAGAATTAGTTGGAATGGAATTTTCAAATTTAGCATTATCTAATAAGTCTATAGATAATATTATGAAAAATGAATCTATAGAAGTCGAAGAAATAGAAATAGGCGAAATGTCATTTCAAATAAAGTATATAGTTCAAAGCAGCAAAGTATTAAAACTTGCAATGCTTGTAAGAGATATTACTGATATGAAAGAAAAGGAAAGAGAATTAATTTTAAAATCAGTAGTTATAAAAGAAATACATCATAGAGTGAAAAACAACCTTCAAACAATAGCAAGTCTTTTAAGACTTCAATCTAGAAGGATAGAAGGAAAAGAATTTAGAGATGCTATAAATGAAAGTATAAACAGAATACTTAGTATAGCAATAACTCATGAAATTCTTGCTAAAGAGTGCATTGATGAAGTAAATATAAAAGATGTTATAAACAAAATAAAAGCATGCATGGTAAGTTTAGAAAAAAGAGAGAATTTAGATTTAACTATTGAAATAGTAGGTGATGATTTAACTGTTAGCTCAGATAAATCCACAGCAGTTGCATTAGTAGTAAATGAAGCAATACAAAATTGTTTAAAGCATGCATTTAAGAATAGGCATGTTGGAAAAATAATAGTAAAAGTAGAAAAAGGAAATACATATTCAAAAGTATCAATTATTGATGATGGTATAGGATTTGATATATCAAAAGTGAAGGAAAGTAGCTTAGGACTTATGATTATTAAAAGTTTAGTTTCAGATAAACTTAAGGGAAAACTTGATATACAATCAAATTCTAATGGAACAATTGTTACATTTGATTTTGAAAATTAAATAGGTTTAAATCAAATACAATGCTGTTTTTGATAAGAAGGCAATGAAGCCCAGAATATTTATTAGATATTATTTAAAAATTGTTTTAAATAAGCTAATGAATATTCTGGGCTTTATTTTATAAAAAATAAATTTCTAAAATTAAGAAATGATTATGAAATTAAATTTATAAAAGAAAGGGGGAAATCCGTATTAAGTAACTTATAACTTATTAAACTTAGAAGTTATATAACGGTAACAAAAATGAGAGAAGAAATTTTAAGTGTAGGTATTGATATAGGAACCTCTACAACTCAACTTGTATTTAGCAATATAACAATTGAAAATACAGCAAGCAACTTTACAGTACCAAGAGTAAATATTGTAGATAAAGAAATTATCTACAGAAGCGGAATTTATTTTACACCACTTGTAACTCAAACAAAAATAGATAAAGAAAAAGTAAAAGAAATAATAAGAAGTGAGTATGAAAAAGCTGGAGTAAGTGTGAATGACGTTAAAACTGGGGCTGTAATAATAACTGGTGAAACAGCTAGAAAAGAAAATGCAAATGATGTGCTTCAAACTTTAAGTGGTTTCGCAGGAGATTTTGTAGTTGCAACAGCAGGTCCAGACTTAGAATCAATAATTGCAGGTAGAGGAGCAGGTGCTGACAAAGTATCTGATGAAGAAAATGCCTTTGTTGTAAATATAGATATTGGTGGAGGAACTTCGAACCTAGCATTATTTAAAAATGGAGAACTTATAGACACAGGATGTATGGATATAGGTGGAAGACTTATAAAAATAGATACAAATACTAAAAAGATTTACTATATATATCCAAAAATAAAAGAATTAGCTGAATCTATAGGTGTAAATGTAAATGTTGGAGATATAGCAGATGTAGATAAACTAAGAAAAATAGCAAGAAAAATGACTGAGATATTAGAAGAGTCTGTATGCATTAAAGCTAGAACTTCAATGTACGAAAATCTTCAAACTAATAAAGGTATTAAAGATGGCTATAACATAGAATATGTAACATTTTCAGGTGGAGTAGCTGATTATATATACAATACAGATTACAATGATTATTTCAAGTTTGGTGATATGGGTGTAATTTTAGGTGAGGAAATAAGAAACTCAAACTTAATTTCAAAACTAAAGTTAAAAGAAGCTATAGAAACTATAAGAGCAACTGTAGTAGGTGCAGGGTCACACACAACAGATATAAGTGGTAGTACTATAACTTATACAGCAGATGTGTTTCCAATAAAGAATTTACCAATTTTGAAATTATCACAAGATGATGAAAATGGTGGCTTTGAGTCAATAGAAAAAGCCATTAAAGAAAAAGTTAATTGGTTTAACATAGAAAATGAAAACCAATTAGTAGCAGTAGCCTTAAAGGGAAATAAAAATCCTTCCTTTATAGATATACAAAACCTAGCAACTTCAATTATAAATGGTATGGAATCTTTAATTAATAGTAAATATCCATTATTTATAGTTGTAGAAAATGATATTGCAAAAGTTTTAGGACAAACTATTTACGCTAAACTAGGCAGAGCTACAAATGTAGTTTGTATAGATAGCATAAAGGTTGAAAATGGAGATTATATTGACATTGGAAAACCACTTGTAAATGGGAAAGTCGTACCAGTAGTAATAAAAACACTAGTATTTAATTCATAATTTTATTTTAGAGGGGTGAACTATAGTGATACTAAAAACTAAATTATTTGGAAAAACGTATCAGTTCAAGGATGTAAAAGAAGTATTAGCAAAAGCTAATGAAGAAAAATCAGGAGACAAATTAGCAGGTGTTGCTGCTACAACAGCTCAAGAAAGAGTTGCAGCAAAAGTTGTATTAAGTAATTTAACAGTTGCAGACATAAGAAACAACCCAGTTGTTGCTTATGAATTAGACGAAGTTACAAGAATAATACAAGATGCAGTAAATGAAAAAATATATGCTGAAATTAAAAATTGGACAATTTCAGAATTAAGAGAATGGATATTAAAAGATACTACAACAGGTGTAGATATAAGAAGAATATCAAGAGGACTAACAAGTGAGGTTATTGCAGCAGTAGCTAAACTTATGTCTAACCTTGACTTAATAGCAGGAGCTAAAAAGATAAAAGTAACAGCTCACTGTAACACTACAATAGGAGAAACTGGAAGATTATCAGCAAGATTACAACCAAACCACCCAACAGATGATGTTGATGGAATAGTTGCTTCATTATTAGAAGGTTTAACATATGGTATTGGTGATGCTGTTATAGGATTAAACCCAGTTGATGATACTGTTGGAAGTGTAGTAAAAGTATTAAAGAAATTTGAAGAAATAAAACAAAAATACGAAATACCAACACAAAACTGTGTTCTTGCTCACGTAACAACACAAATGGAAGCTATAAAACAAGGAGCTCCAACAGACTTAATATTCCAAAGTATTGCAGGATCTGAAAAAGGAAATGAAGCTTTCGGTCTTTCAGGAACAATTATAGAAGAAGCAAGACAACTTGCATTAAAAGAAGGAACAGCAGCAGGTCCAAATGTTATGTACTTCGAGACAGGACAAGGATCAGAATTATCTGCAGATGCACACCATGGTGCAGACCAAGTAACTATGGAAGCTAGATGTTATGGATTTGCGAAAAAGTTTGATCCATTCTTAGTTAACACAGTTGTTGGATTTATAGGACCAGAGTACTTATACGATAGTAAAGAAGTTATAAGAGCAGGTCTTGAAGATCACTTCATGGGTAAATTAAGTGGAATACCAATGGGTTGTGATGTTTGTTACACAAACCATATGAAAGCAGATCAAAATGATGTAGAAAACCTAGCTGTATTATTAGCAGCAGCAGAGTGTACTTACTTTATGGGAATTCCTCACGGGGATGATATAATGCTTAACTATCAAACTACAGGATACCATGAAACAGCAACATTAAGAGAACTTTTAAATAAGAGACCAATAGCTGAGTTTGAAGCTTGGTTAGAAAAATGGGGCTTCATGAATGATGGAAAGTTAACAGCAAAAGCAGGAGATGCTTCTGTATTTCTTAAAAAGTAGGAGGGGTAAGTAACATGTTTTCAGAAAATGATTTAAAAAAATTAGTAGAACAAGTATTAGTAGAAATGACAGCTAATAGCGGTTCAAATGTTAATGCCGCAGCAAATAATAACACAGAAAATACATCTGTAGATGAGAATGGAATGATTCCAGACATCACAGAAAAAGATATAAGAACAACTCTATTAGTAGAGAATCCAGAAGATGCAGAAGCATACTTAAAAATGAAAAAGCATACTCCTGCAAGAATAGGAATAGGCAAAACTGGAACAAGATACAAAACTGAAACAGTATTAAGATTTAGAGCAGACCACGCTGCAGCTCAAGATGCTGTATTTACAGATGTTAATGAAGAGTTATTAAAAGAAATGAACTTAATAACACTTCAAACAAAATGTGAATCTAAAGACCAGTTTATAACAAGACCAGACCTTGGAAGACAAATATCTAGAGAAGAATTAGCTAAATTAAGTTCATTCAAGAGAAATCCTCAAGTTCAAATATTTATTGCTGATGGATTAAGCTCAAAAGCTATCGAAGCTAACATAAAAGATATATTACCAGCATTAATTCAAGGATTACAAGGACACGGAATATCTATAGGAGACCCATTCTTCGTAAGACTTGGAAGAGTTGGAACTATGGATGTTGTATCAGAAGAACTTGGAGCAGATGTAACTTGTCTATTAGTTGGAGAAAGACCAGGTCTTGTAACAGCTGAAAGTATGAGTGCTTATATAGCTTACAAAGCAACAGTTGGAATGCCAGAATCAAGAAGAACAGTTGTATCTAACATACATAAAGGCGGTACTCCTGCAGTTGAAGCTGGTGCTTACATTGCAGATATAATAAAACTAATGTTAGATAAAAAAGCAAGTGGATTAGATTTAAAATTATAATTCAGGGGGTATAGCATTATGAAAAACGATCAATTACGTCCATCAGTTTTAGCAGTTAAAATAATACCAAATGTTAATGCTGATATGGCAAAAGAATTCGATTTAAAACCTGAGCACAAAAGTGTTGGAATATTAACTGCTGATTGTGATGATGTAACTTACACAGCATTAGATGAAGCTACTAAAGCAGCAGATGTTGAAGTAGTTTATGCAAAATCATTTTATGGTGGAGCAGCAAATGCTAATAGTAAATTAGCAGGAGAAGTTATAGGAATAATAGCAGGACCAAGTCCAGCAGAAGTTAGAAGTGGAATGAATGCAGCAGTTGATTTCATCGAAAGCGGAGTAGCAACATTCTACAGTGCAAATGATGATGATTCAATTCCATACTATGCACAATGTATATCAAGAACAGGTTCATATCTTTCTAAAACAGCAGGAATAAGAGAAGGTGAAGCATTAGCTTATGTTATAGCACCACCATTAGAAGCTATGTATGCATTAGATGCAGCTATGAAAGCAGCAGCAGTTGAATTAAAGGCATTCTTTGGACCACCATCAGAAACAAACTTTGGTGGAGGATTATTAACAGGAAGCCAATCAGCATGTAAAGCAGCTTGTGAAGCCTTTGCAGCAGCAGTTAAATTTGTAGCAGAAAATCCTACAGAATATTAAGATTAGGTGAGGAATATGAAGAAATCCACACTAGGATTTTTAGAAACTTATGGATTTGTTGGAGCAGTAGAAGGTCTTGATGTAGCATTAAAGTCTGCAAATGTTGAATTTGTAAGTTGTGAATTTGTAAGCAGTGGAATAGTTACAATAGTAATTACGGGCGATGTAGCATCTGTAAAAGCTGCAGTAGAAGCTGCTTGTATAGCAATTGATAAAGTTGGAACATTAAGAAATACTCATGTAATAGCTAGAGCAGACGAAAGCGTTGTGGGTATGTTTGAAGAGAAAAAAGAAATTGCAGTAATTGAAGAATTAAACGCCTATGAAAGCTCTCAAAGTGAAAATTTAGCAAATGATATAGAAGATATAGATGATGCTAAAGAGCTTGAGATAGTAGAAGAGAACATAGACGCTAAAGAAACTTTAGAGAATGAAAGTGAAAAAGAAACTTTAAAAACTAGTATAGAAATTGAACATGTAATGAAGATGACTAAAGAAGAGTTAGAATCATTAAAAGTTCAAGAACTAAGAACTATAGCTAGAAAACTTAAAGAAGAACATAAGCTTTCTCTAACTAAAAAACAAATTAAGTTTAGTAAAAAAGAACAACTTGTAGAAGCTATACTTAATGAGCAGTAGGAGGCGTAAAATAAATGGAACTTTTAGATAAAGATTTATTATCATTACAAGAAACTAGAACATTAATAACTAGAGCTAAAAAAGCTCAAGAAATATATAAAACATTTTCTCAAGAAAAAGTAGATTCAATAGTTAAAGCTGTAGCAGAAGCTGCAGAGAAAGAAGCTGTTAAGCTTGCTAAAATGGCTTGGGAAGAAACAGGATTTGGAAAGTGGCAAGACAAAATCGTAAAAAACACTTTTGCAAGTAGAGTTGTTTATGAAAACATGAAAAACACAAAAACAGTTGGAATAATTAACGAAAACAAAGAGCAAAAGTACTTTGAAGTTGGAGTGCCAGTTGGAGTAGTAGCAGGATTAATTCCTTCAACTAATCCTACATCAACAACTATATATAAAACATTAATTTCTTTAAAAGCAGGAAATGGTATAGTTGTTTCACCACATCCAAATGCTAAAAATTGTATCATTGAAACAGCAAGAATATTAAATGATGCAGCAATAAAAGCAGGAGCACCAGAAGGTCTTATTGGATGCATAACAATTCCTTCATTACAAGGAACAAGTGAATTAATGAAACACAAAGATACAGCATTAATTCTAGCAACTGGTGGAGAAGCAATGGTACATGCTGCTTATAGTTCAGGAACACCAGCTATCGGAGTTGGTCCAGGAAATGGTCCAGCATTTATAGATAAATCAGCAGATATAAAATTAGCTGTTAAGAGAATTTTAGATAGTAAGACTTTTGATAACGGAGTAATCTGTGCATCTGAGCAATCAGTAGTTGTTGAAAAATCTATGAAAGAAGCTGTTAAAGAAGAACTTATAAGACAAGGTGCTTACTTCTTAAATGAAGAAGAATCTAAAAAATTAGGAAGCTTCATATTAAGAGCTAATGGAACAATGAACCCACAAATCGTTGGTAAAAGTGTAGAAAAATTAGCTGAAATGGCTGGATTAAATGTTAAAGCTGGAAGCAGAGTATTAATATCTGAACAAACTACTGTTGGTAAGGATAATCCTTATTCAAGAGAAAAGTTAACTCCAATCTTAGCATTCTACACAGTTAATGATTTAGAAGAAGGAATTGATCTTTGTACAAGAATCTTAATGAATGAAGGAAAAGGACATACTTTAGTACTTCACTCAAACAATGATGAAGTTATAAAAACTTTCGGATTAAGAATTCCAGTATCTAGATTGTTAGTAAATACTCCAGGAGCATTAGGTGGAATAGGTGGAGCAACAAATCTTGTTCCAGCACTTACATTAGGTTGTGGAGCAGTTGGAGGAAGTTCAACTTCTGATAACATAGGACCACTTAACTTAATTAACATAAAAAGAGTTGCATGTGGAGTTAGAGAACTTGAAGAACTTAGAGGAGAAGAATGTCCAAGCTGTACTCAATCTGAATCTTCAATATCTAAAGATCAATTAGAATTAATAATAAAGAAAGTTGTTGAACAGTTAGCATCACTTTCTTAATCAAGATGAATTATAGAGGATTAAGTTAAGAAAAACTTAACTTTTCCTCACTTACAATATAAAACTTATAAATAAAAAAATATTAAAGGTAAATTTAAGGAGGAATTTCAAATGGCAAACATGAACGCATTAGGAATGATAGAAACTAAAGGATTAGTAGGAGCTATAGAAGCTGCAGACGCAATGGTTAAAGCTGCTAACGTAACTTTAATAGGAAAAGAGCAAATCGGAGCAGGTCTTGTAACTGTAATGGTAAGAGGAGACGTTGGAGCTGTTAAAGCTGCTACAGATGCAGGTGCTGCAGCTGCTGAGAGAGTTGGAGAATTAGTATCAGTTCACGTAATCCCAAGACCACACGGAGAAGTTGAAGTTATACTTCCAAAATTCGAAGCTTAGGATTAACAAAGCAAAAGAATAAAGAATAAATTGTTTATCATGCCCATGAACTTATAACAATGTAATGGCAATCCAATTAAGTTGGCCTTGCTTAAATCAAATTAGTTTGATTTTTATAGTTAAGAGTCCATGGGTATGATTAAGTTTAAGGCATCTTATAGGAAAACAAGGTCCAATAAGGAGTATGTTTAACTATTTCGGGTATTTAAGTAAAAAACAACTTAAAACCCTATAGTAAAGGATGTGAAATACATGAGCGTATTAACAGAAAGCACTTTAAGAAGTAAGATTAAAAATCAGAATATTAGTGAATATGTAGTTGAAAAAGGTGTGATAATAACTCCTTCAGCTAGACAATATTTACAAGATAAGGGCATTAAATTAGTTTATAAATCTAATGAATCAGATGTAAAAGAAGAATATGATGGAACTAATTTTATAAAAAATAGCAATGCAAAAAATGCTTTTGATAGCGAAAATCCAAAAGTTCCAGAAGCAAAAGAAAATAAATTTATACCACGTTATAAATATATAAATGGTGGAGCTTTTGAAAATAAACCAGAACATATGACTCAACTAAAAGGAAACATGTTAGTTTCTAAAGGACACAGAAGAATAGTTTTAAGAGGAAGACTAGATTCACTTCAAGCTCAAATACTAAAAGCAGAAGTGGTATGTAAGAATTTAAATGAGGTTAAGGTACTAGAAGAGTTAGAAGAAATTCTTGACTATGTAAGATTAATACTTGCATCAGAAGTAATGGAAGATCCATTACCAGAATTTAAACTTCTTGGTTTAAATGAACAAGAATTAAAAGCACATTCTCACAATCCTAAGAAATATTTAGGTACAGAACATATAATTTTCCCAAATTATCAAATGGGAGATGTAGTTGTAGAACTAAATAGTTTAAGAGCTGAGAGTAGAGAAGTAGAAATAGTAGCTTATAATGCATTTATAAATGAAGACGGTGAACTTTCAAGAAATGATATAGCACTAGCAATGAATAGATTAAGTAGTTGTTTTTATGTAATGATGTGTAAATATGTAGCTGGAAAGTACAAATAAGAGGTGAAAAGAGTGCAAATATCAAATTCAGAAATTAACTACATCATTGATGAAGTAGTTAAAAGATTAAAAGAGAAAAAAGAAAACAAAGGAATATTAGTAGAAGCATCAGGAAGACATGTTCATCTTTCTCAAAAGGAAGTAGAAGTTCTTTTTGGAAAAGGATATGAACTTAAAAAAGTTAGAGATTTATCTCAACCAGGACAATATCTTTGTGAAGAAAAAGTAACACTTGTTGGCCCAAGGGGGGTTATGCAAAATGTAGCGGTTTTAGGTCCTGCAAGAGCAGATACTCAAGTTGAACTTTCAAAAAGTGATGCAGTTTCTATAGGAATAAATGCACCTGTTAGAATGTCAGGAGATATAAAAAATAGTGCACCAATAACTATAGTTTCAAAAAATGCAGCTGTTTCTTTAAGTGAAGGTGTAATTGTTGCTAAAAGACATATACACATAACGCCAGAAGATGCAAGTAAATATGGAATTAAAAATGGTGAAGATGTAAAAGTTAAAATATCTGGAGAGAGAAGTTTAATTTTTGATGAAGTAGCTGTTAGAGTAAGCGATAAATTTAATACTGTAATTCATATTGATTATGATGAAGCAAATGCCTGTGGATTTACTAAAGGTGTTTATGCTGAAATAGTTAAATAAAGAGGTTAATTATGGCTAACTTAAATAAAGTTGATGAGCTTATAAAAAAGGTAGAACAATCAATAAAAAGTCCTAAAAAAGTTTCAGCTAGTGACAAATTATATGTAGGAGTAGACTTAGGAACTGCATATATAGTTATAGTGGTTTTAGATGAAAACAAACAGCCAGTTGCTTGTGAAATGAAGTTTGCACAAGTAGTAAGAGATGGGTTAGTTGTAGATTTTATTGGAGCTACTAATATAGTTAGAGAACTTAAGAAAAAACTTGAAGATAAACTTGGATTTGAACTTACAAAAGCAGCAATAGCAGTACCACCAGGAACAGGTGAAAGAGATATAAAAACTCATATGTATGTTGTTGAGGGTGCTGGAATGGAAGTTGTATCTGTAGAGGATGAACCCACTGCAGCAAATGCTGTATTAGAAGTTGAAAATGGCGTAGTTGTAGATGTAGGTGGTGGAACAACAGGATTGTCAATTTTTGAAAATGGGAAAGTAATATACACAGCAGATGAAGCGACAGGAGGAACTCAATTGTCACTAGTAGTTGCAGGTGCATATAAAATTCCGTTTGAAGAAGCAGAAGAAAAGAAAAAAGATATAAAGAATCAAGATGAGATTTTTCATATTGTGACACCTGTAATTCAAAAGATAGGTTCAATTGTTAGAACACACATACAAGGATTTAATGTAGAGAAAATTTACTTAGTAGGTGGTACTTGTTGTCTTAAAGATTTTGAGAGAATAATAAAAAAAGAAACAGGTATAGAAACTATTAAACCATTAAACCCATTTTTAGTTACTCCTTTAGGAATAGCAATCAACTGTGCTTCAAAAGAGAATGTTTAAAATCTCGAATACAGGGGGGAAGGAGTGAAACCTATGGATAATGATAAGTTAATAGAACTTATAACTAAAGAGGTTATGAAGCGAATAAAGCTTATGGTAGAAGTAAATAATAATAAAAAAGTATTAATATTAGAAAAAAGTGAAAATCTTTGTCCAGTAGTAAAAAAGATTTTAGCTGAAAATGAGATGTCAGTAGATTCAATAGATTCTATGGGTAATTTAGACAATTATGAATTTATATTAATACAAAACCTTTCTAATAATGAGCTAATTAATATAGCACAAGGATATCAAAACTCAGAAAAAGAAAAAGCTATTATAGATATTCTTTTAAAGGGAAAGAAAGTATACGGATTAGAAAAGGGATTAGAATATAAAGAATATGAAGATGTAGCACCAAAAGGATTAATAGAAGTATTCCAAGGTTATAAGGAAAAACTATCAACATTCGGTGTTGAATTCACATCATTAAGAGCTATTATAGGTAGCAAAGTTACAGAAAAAAGTGCAAATAAAAGTGAAGAAAAAACACAAGTTAAATCATTAGAAAAGGTAGATGTTAGAACACATCAAAATGTTATAACTAAAAAGTTAGTATCAGAAATAGATATGAAAAATATGCAAAAAGATGGAGCTAAAGAAGTTAGAATTTCTAAGAAATCTATAATTACTCCATTAGCGAAAGATTTTGCAAGAATAAATAACATTACTATAACAATAGAAAGTTAAGAAAGTTTATTTAGGAGAGGAAAGGGAACTTATTATGGTTATTGGACAAGTAACAGGACATTTATGGGCAACTAGAAAAGACGAGAATCTTAGTGGTTTTAAATTTTTAGTTGTAAGAAAACTGGATTATAAAGGAGATCTTACACACGATGCAATAGTTGCAGTAGACTCTGTAGGTGCAGGAATTGGCGACCAAGTTATTATAGTTGGAGGTAGTTCAGCTAGATATGTGCTTGATGACAAAAAGGCACCAATAGATGCAACTATAGTTGGAATTATTGATTCATTAGAGTTTGATAATTAAATATACAATGGAGAATAAATTTATGAAAAAAGCTTTAGGAATATTAGAATTTAGTAGCGTTGCAAAAGGCATAGAAATAAGTGATGTTCTTTTAAAATCTTCATTTGTAGATGTTGAACTTCTAAGACACATATGTCCAGGAAAGTTTTTAACTATAATTTCTGGAGATGTTGAAGAAATAAAAGAAGCTATAGAGAAAGCTGACAAAAGTGAAAAAAGATTAGTTGAGAGTACTATAATATCAGGAGTTCATGAACAAGTTTTAAGTGGATTAAAAAAAAGACCACTTGTAACAAATTTTAATGCTATAGGAATAATGGAGTTTTCTACAGTAACATCTTCAATTATAGCTTTAGATGTAGCATTAAAAACATCTGATGTAAATTTAGTACGACTAGTTTTAGGAAATGGTATTGCAGGAAGAGCTTATTTTATAATTAATGGTTCTGTGTCTAGTGTTGAAGAAGGCGTTAAGTCAGCAAAAGACTTTTTAAATTCTCAAAAAATAATTCATAGTGTAGTAATCCCTTCTCCAAGTAAACTTCTTTTACAAAGTCTTTAAATCAATATAGTTTTAAAGATGATAATATAGAAATTTAATTTAAATTTCAACATAGAGATATTTCTCTAATAAGCAGTTTAAAATTTAAGAAAAGAGGTGCGATATATGAGCATTAATGAAATTATTGTGTATATTATGATGGCATTCCTAGTAATAGGAGCTGTAGACAAACTTTTAGGAAATAAGTTTGGATATGGTGAACAGTTTGAAGAAGGTTTTATGGCTATGGGTTCACTTGCTTTAGCAATGATAGGAGCAATGTGTTTAGCTCCAGTTTTAGCTGATTTATTAAAACCAGTAGTAGTACCACTATATAAAGCATTAGGAGCAGACCCTTCAATGTTTGCAACTACTTTACTTGCTTGTGATATGGGTGGATATCAATTAGCTCAACAATTAGCAGAGAACGCACAAGTAGCGCCATTTGCAGGATTAATATTAGGATCAATGATGGGACCTACAATAGTATTTACTATACCAGTAGCATTAGGAATAATAGAGAAGAATGATCAACAATACTTAGCTAAAGGTGTTTTAGCAGGAATTATAACAGTACCAGTAGGAACATTTGTAGGGGGAGTAGTTTCAGGATTACCAGCTATGTTAGTTCTTAAAAACTTAACTCCAATTATATTATTTGCAGTACTTATAGCATTAGGATTAAAACTTATACCAAATGGAATGATAAAAGGATTTACTTACTTTGGTAAATTTATAACTATAGTAATAACTTTAGGTCTTGTAGCAGCATGTATAGAAAGCGCAACAGGATTTGTAGTTATACCAGGAATGGCACCAATTGGAGAAGGTGTAGCAGTTGTTGGAGATATAGCTATAATCTTAGCTGGAGCTTATCCATTAGTACACTTTATAACAAAAGTATTCAAGAAGCCACTTATGAAAGTTGGATCATTATTAAAGATGAACGATGTTGCAGCAGCTGGTATGATAGCATCACTTGCAAATAGTATACCAATGTTCGGAATGATGAAAGATATGGATGAAAGAGGAAAAATAATAAACGTTGCTTTTGCAGTAAGTGCAGCATTCGTATTTGGAGATCACTTAGGATTTGCAGCAGGAGTTAACCAAGAATTAATTACTCCAATGATAATTGGTAAATTAGTTGGTGGAGTTACAGCTGTAATGGTAGCTATGTTAATGACTAAAAACGTAGCAAGCAAAAAAGAAGCATAAAAATATAAAAATATAAAAATATAAAAGGTTAAAAAGGAGATTTTGTTATGGAAAATTTAAATGAATCATTAATCGAAGAAATAGTAAGAAAAATAATAACTGAAAAATTAGGACAAGCACAAGCTACAGAAGAGAAAGCTCCTGATTTTGAAAAAACAGTTGGTAAAAACGGAGTTATTTCAATAAAAACTGAAACTGTAAAACCTGAAAAATTTGATACAGGAAAAGAAGGGGATCAAGTTTACTTAAAAGATGTTTTAACATTAGAAGAAAGTCCAAGACTTGGATGTGGAGTTATGGAAATGAAAGAAACTAGCTTTGCATGGACATTAAACTATGATGAAATAGACTATATAATAGAAGGAAGTCTAGAAATAGATATAAATGGAGAAAAAATTGTAGGAAATAAAGGTGATTTAATATTTATTCCTGCAAAATCTTCAATACATTTTACAGTTCCTAAGTATGCTAAGTTTACATATACAACTTATCCAGCAAACTGGGCAGAACAAAACTAAAAAAATAATATAAGATGATTTAAATAGCAGATTAAATTTTCATATATTAAAATTTACCCCAAAAAAGATATGCTTAAATTAAATAAGCATATCTTTTTTTATTATTAAAAATTATAATACTAAAGTGGGATTCTTGCTAAGACTAAGTGCTTGTTTTTCATATTATATAGTTGTTCTTTTGTTATTTCTTGAATAGTAGTTACTTTATTTACATTATGGATAGTACCTAATCTAATTCTAGCATCATCTAAATCTTTTGCTAAAACTGTACCACAATATAAAGCATCTTCACTACTAATATTAAATAAAAATACTTTAAGATCTTCTATTGGCACTATATCTTTCTTTAAAAATTCGTCGTCAAATTCAATTTCTGTATCTGGAGCAATTAGTCCTTCTCTAACTATCTGTTTATCCCAACCTTTGTATTCACAAAGTCTTCCCCATAAACCTAAATTCATAAGATTTCTAACAGTAAGTGTAACCATCATAATAATATATACTCCTTTCCATTTTAAGAATTTTTAATGTTTAAATATATTAAAAATAATAAATATTCCCGTGTAAAATATTTATTAAATGTATATATCTATAAAATTTTATAAATAAGAAACTACTTAAATTTAATATTTAAATAGTTAAAAGTTTTATCATTAATTTAACTGTAATTAGTTTTATATAGTGTTTTAAGTTTAAAATGAAAATAAAAAAATGATATAATTAAACATAAATGGAAAATATTAATTTAAGTGTTAAGTATTAGTATAATACTTAAAAATTAATAATATTTGAACAATATATAAAATTATGATAAATTATACTTGGGTAGTATCAGAAAGAACTACACCAAACAAATTAATGAACAAAATGACAGCTCATATCGAATGAATGAGACTAGCTTGTTTAAATACAAGTATAAATTATAGTATCACTGAAAAAAATTAAATTATGTATGGATTCAAAAATTATATGAATTTTGGATACCAAAAAATTTAAATTTTTATAGAAAAAATATTTGAAAATTTTTTTATTTAACTAATGTATTTATATTTCTAAAGAATTAATAGCGAAATAATTTTTAGAAGCATTAGATAAAAATAAATTATTTTAAATTTTTATTAAAAATTTAAAAATCTATATTTAAGGTGGTGGTATTTATAAAAATTGGATTTATTGGAGCAGGAAAAGTAGGATTTTCCTTTGGAAAGTATCTAAGTGAAAATAAATTTAAATTAAGTGGATATTATAGTAAAAACAATTTATCCTCAAAAGAAGCATCTATATTTACAAATTCTAAATTTTATTTAAGTATTAAAGATATAGTAAATGAGAGTGATATAATTTGTGTCTCAACTCCAGATGATGAAATATTAAATATTTGGAGTGAATTACGAGAATATAACATTTCGAAAAGAGTTATTTGTCATTTTAGTGGAACATTATCCTCAGATGTTTTTACACATATAGAACAGTTTGGTGCCTACGGATATTCAATACACCCATTATTTGCAATTTGTGATAAATATAATTCCTATAAAAGTTTAAAAAATGCATTTATAACCTTAGAAGGTGATAGTAGATATATAAATAATATAAAAAGTGCATTTAATAGTCTTGGTAATGATGTAAAGATAATTAATAAAAAAGACAAGACACTATATCATGCAGCTAGTGTAATATCTAGTAATTTTGTATTAGCTTTAATAAATATGTCTAAATCATATTTGAAAACATATGGATTTAAAGAAGAAGAAGCTTTAAAGGCTTTAAATCCATTAATTATCAATAATATTAAAAACATAATGGAAAATGGAATAATAGATAGTTTAACTGGTCCAATAGAAAGAAATGATGTAGAAACTATAATTAAACATTATGAAAAGTTAAATGAAAATGACAAGGAAATATATAAACTTTTAAGTAAGGAACTATTAAACATTGCAAAAATGAAAAATGTAAACAAAGATTATAAAAGTATAGAAGGATTTTTAGGAGAAGGGTTATGAAGAATACAGTAGTCACATTTCAAAATAGAAAAGATAATAATGAAAAAATTACAATGCTTACAGCATATGATTATTCTATGGCAAAATTAATTGATGAAAGTGGAATAAATGGAATACTTGTAGGTGATTCATTAGGCATGGTTTGCCTTGGCTATGAAAATACTTTATCAGTAACAATGGAAGATATGATTCATCATACTAAGGCAGTAGCAAGAGGATGCAAAAGTGCATTAGTGGTTGCTGACATGCCATTTATGTCATATCAAGTATCTACTAGTAATGCTGTATATAATGCAGGGAGATTAATAAAGGAAGGACATGCTCATGCTGTTAAATTAGAAGGTGGAAAAGATATGTGCGAAAAGATAGCGGCTATTACAAAAGCATCTATTCCTGTTATGGGGCATATAGGACTAACACCACAATCTATAAACTCTATAGGCGGATTTAAGGTACAGGGGAAAAGTGAAAAAGCTGCTAAACAATTAATAGAAGAAGCAAAAGAAATTGAAAAATCAGGAGCTTTTGCTATTGTATTAGAATGTGTTCCAGCCAAATTAGCAGAAATTATAACTAAGTCTATAGATATACCAACAATAGGAATAGGGGCTGGAAATAAGTGTGATGGACAAATATTAGTTTATCAAGATATGCTTGGAATGTTTAATGATTTTAAACCTAAATTTGTTAAGACATTTTCAAATATAGGAGAAAAAATGTCATCAGGATTTAAACTATATATAGATGAAGTTAATAGTGAAACTTTTCCAAGTGAAGAACATACATTCAAAATTGAAGATGAAATAATACAGAAATTATATTAGTTTGAAAAAGTGGGTTAAAAATCATAAAAATGATATGGGGGAGTAAAATGGTTTTAATAAAAAATATATCAGAGATTAAAGATTTAGTGAGTGAGTGGAAAAAAGAAGGTAAGACTATAGGACTTGTTCCAACAATGGGATATTTACATGAAGGACATGAAAGTCTTATAAAGAAAGCTAGAAAAGAAAATGATAAAGTTATAGTAAGTGTATTTGTAAATCCTACTCAATTTGGACCTAATGAAGATTTGGAAAGTTATCCAAGAAATATAGAAAAAGACAGAGAGTTGTGCGAAAGTTGTGGTGTAGATGTAGTTTTTAATCCAGAACCGGTTGAGATGTACAAAAATAATGCTTCTACATATATAAATGTTCAAGGATTAACAGAAGGACTTTGTGGTGCATCAAGACCAATACATTTTAGAGGCGTATGCACTGTTGTAAGTAAGTTATTTAACATTACAATGGCAGATAGAGCTTACTTTGGAGAAAAGGATGCACAGCAATTAGCAGTTGTAAAAAAGATGGTAGAAGATTTAAATTTTAATATAGATGTAGTAGGGTGTCCAATAATAAGAGAAAAAGATGGATTAGCTAAAAGTTCTAGAAATACGTATTTGTCTAAGGAAGAAAGAGTAGCAGCATTAATATTAAATAAATCATTAAATTTAGCACTAAAAAAATTAAAAAATGGTGAAGCTTCAGGAGAAAATGTAATTAATGTTATAAAAGGAGTTATAAAAGAAGAACCCTTAGCAAAAATAGATTATGTAGAAGTAGTAGATAGTAAAACACTGAAACCTGTAAAGAAAATAGAAAATAGTATTTTAGTTGCTATTGCAGTTTATATAGGAAAAACTAGACTTATTGATAATTTTACATTTAATAGAGAATAGATGAGGTGCTATTATGAGATTAACTATGTTAAAAGCTAAGATACACAGAGCTATTGTTAAGGAAGCGAATTTAAATTATGTAGGAAGTATAACAATAGATGAGGAACTTCTAGAGAAATCAGATATATTAGAATATGAAAAAGTACAAGTAGTAGATATAGATAATGGTAATAGATTAGAAACATATACAATTGCAGGAGATAGAGGAAGTGGAATGATTTGTTTAAATGGTGCAGCAGCGAAGTGTGTTAATGTAGGAGATAAAGTGATAATAATGGCATATTGCGATTTAGAAGATCAAGAAATAAAAAATCATAAACCTAAGGTTGTGTTTGTAAATGAAAACAATCAAATAGATACTATATGTAATTATGAAAAACATGGAGAAATAAAATAGCATTAAGATAAAAAGAAAAAAGGCTAATGTAATTAGTCTTTTTTCTTTTTGATTAAAATATATTCAAAAATTAAATTTATCAATGTATTGAAATCTTATATAATTTTAAGCATTATTTTTATCATCATTTGAAGATAGAGTATCTTCCTTTTTTTCGTTTGATGAATCAATGTTATTATTACAACCACAATCATTTCCACAACAACAAGAATGCTCATCCTTATTATCAACAGCTATTGTTCCAAAATTATCATCTAAATCATCACATTCATAAAGTGTTTCGTCCTCATCATCAAAATTGCATTCAAATCTTTCAAAACACTGTCTTATTTTTTTATCATGCATTTTATTAAATTGTTCATATAAAAATATTGAAGTAGCAGCTATACCAGCTACTGCCATAGCAGCTTTAACAGGAGAAACGCCATTAGATTTTTTTTTGTTACATCTTTTCATAAATATCACTCCTTCTAAAATATAAAAATTCCATAAATTATAATTTATTTTGATTATGAGATAAAATTTTTATTTTATCCATAATTTGTTGTAAATGTAACATATAAGATTGAACAACATTCATATTTGAACTATAAGGAAAATTATTATTTATAATAGAGTCAAAATAATATTTTTCATTATTATCCAAAGACAAAATTAGTTTATTTTGATTATCTACATTTAATAAATTATAGTTAGATAATATATCAACAATAAATTCTTCAATATTTTTATTTATTAATTCAGTTCTCTTTCTATAGTTATTTTTAGCAAAAAAGAAAAATATAATAATTACTATTATATAAAGTATAACCATCATAATAAAAACTATCCTTTCAAAATTATGATAAAAGTATTAATACAATTATAAATTTTATATTCATATTTGTGAAGTAGAAAATGAAAAGTGAATATAAAATATAAATAAATAGTTAATAATTGGTAAAAATAAGAATATTAGAGATTTATTTTGCTAAAATTATAATATAAGAAACAACATATTATTAAAAGCTAAGTGTACATTTAAAATTATTTTAAACAACCCGCACTTAGCTTATTTTTAAAAATAAAATTTAGCTTATGAGTATTTAAATTAGAATTTAAGATAATTTTATTCATAAGTATAAAATAGATTTTGAAATTACATTATATTAAAGGGGGAATTTTTATGAGGAAAATTTATTATTGTACAGAATGCAAAAGGTTATGTGAGAATGATGAAGTTTGTAAATATTGTGGGGCAAATCACTTAAAGAAAATTGTTCAAGGTACATCTGTTAATATTATAGGAACTAAAAGAAAAGGATCAGTGTTAAAGTTTGATGATAGTAAAATTTATTTAATATTAAAAGATGAAGGAAATAATAAATTCATAAAAGATTTTCAGATAGAAGAAATAAGAAAGGTGTTATAAAAAACTACATTTGCATATAATATAAATATATAGAAAGTATTTAAGTTAACTAATTTAGCATAGACTTTATATAAGCTATGACAATGTATTAGTAGAACTTAAATACTTTCTTCTTTTAAATTAGATTTATTAGCATTTTTAAAGCTACAGCTAATGACATAGTTATAAATATAGGCTTTATTAGTTTGGAGCCTTTATTTATTGCTATTTTAGTACCAAACTTAGCGCCTAATACCATAAATATAGCAACAATAAATCCAATTTTATAGTTTATAGAATTATTTAAGGCAAATGTTAATAGTGCTGTAATGTTACTTATAAAATTTAAACATTTAGTATTAGCTGTACTATGTAAAAAATCAAATTTATATATTTTTATTAAACCAAATACTAGAAAAGAGCCTGTACCAGGTCCGAAGAAACCATCATAAAATCCAAGAGAAAATGCAAATATAATTCCTAGTGTTAGATTTTTCTTATTAAACCCTGTAAAGTTATCTTCAGCACCAATGTTTTTTGAAAATATTGTATATATGCCAATGGCTAATATAAGAAACAAAACAAAAACATTTAAAAAACTTTCATCTAAGAGCAAAACAGTTTTTACACCTAATATTGCACCTATAAAAGTAAATGGTGCTAAAATTTTAATTAGTTTAAAATTAACAAGGCCAGATTTGCAAAAATTATATGAACTAGTAAGAGATCCCATTGAAGCTGAAAACTTATTGGTACCTAAACTAAGATGTGGTGGTATTCCAGCCATTAGGTAAGCGGGCATACTTATAAGTCCACCACCACCAGCAATAGCATCTATAAAAGCTGCAAAAAATCCAGCAATAGCAAGAAAAGATAATTTAAATAACATTTAATTAAACCCTCCTAATTATAAAATTAAAAATTCATATTAAATACAACTTGTGTAATTAAATAATATAGGATTTCAAGTTTAAATTCAAAATAATCTCTTTCTGTCCACTATATTTTAAAAATTAACTTTGTCCAATATAATTAGGGAGGCTATAGGTTTTTCACTCTTAATTCTTAGTTCTTAATTGATTTCAACCATGATATCAGAATAAACTGTAATATCAATAGTCTTCTTTGATAAGACTCTTATTTTTGGTTTGAACTTGGAACCCTATAGAGCTTGTAAAATATAAATTTAAATTATATATGGGGAAGGAGTTCGAAAAACTACACCTAGTGTATCAGTAAATGGAATTAGAAT
>NZ_CCAT010000067.1 GCF_000612845.1 Clostridium ihumii AP5 | reverse complement strand
TAGGAGGAGAAGAAGGAAACTCCAATGAAGATGGTAACTTAGGAGGAGAAGAAGGAAACTCCAATGAAGATGGTAACTTAGGAGAAGAAGAAGGAAACTCCAATGAAGATGGTAACTTAGGAGGAGGAGAAGGAAACTCCAATGAAGATAGTAATTTAGGAGGAGAAGATGAAAACTCCAGTGAAGATGAAAATTTAGATGAAGAAGAAAATAATAAATTTGAAGATGTTTTTAAAGTGCCTAAGAGTGAAATAACTCAAAATTTAAAGAATATGATTATACTTGATGGGTATGGAAATGAAGAGAATCCAGTAAGAATAGAAGTAAATAGAGAGTTAGCTTCTATTAATAAAATACATACCATGGATGAGTATTTAAAGAAATTGATAAAATTTAAGAATTTGAAAGTAATAGAAAAAAGGGAAACATCTGAATATAGCATATACAATATAAGAGTACAGGATAAAATTTTAAGTCAAGTATTAAAAATTAATGATAATAATGATTTTTATATAGAAATTATAGTTGATAAAAATGATAAAGAGTCCTATAAGCCTATAATTGAAATGTTAAATAAATTAGACAGTGATATAATTAATGATTTAGATATAAATATTAATGAAAATATGAATGGAAACATTAATTATATTACAGGTAAAAATGATAAATATGAAGTTGAAGAAATTAGAAATATAATTCTAACTAGTAAAATTACTAAAAAAGACGAAAGTGTACAAAAAGAAGAACAATTGATTGTAACTAAAAATAGTTCAGAGGACAAAATAATAAAAAGTAATTATATAATAGAAGGAAGTAAGAAAAAAAATGAAATTGAAGCATTATTAGATACTGCTATGATTTTATTAATAGTTTTTGGTGTAGGGATATTAAGTATTAAAAAAATATTTAAAAGAAAATAAAAGATTTTAAAATAAGAGTGCAATTTTAGTATTTTGCACTCTTATTTTATTGGAATCATAACAAATGAAGAAAATTCATTAGAATCAAAGGAGAACTCATAACAACCATTATATTTAAGAACTGTACTTTTCACGTTAGATAACCCAAAACCATGGTTAATTGAATCTTTTTTTGAAGTTAAAAATATCTTTTTTTCAGTCTTAATTAAACCATCAAAGTTGTTTTTTATTTCAAAAACAAAGTTATTATTAATAATTTTTGACTTTATATTTATATAACTAGGTTTTTCATTTTTAGATTTTTTACAAGCATCTATAGAATTATCTATTAAATTACCTATAATTATGCATAAATCAAAATCTGATATTTCTACCTTAGTAGGTATATTTATATCTAATGTTATATTAATATTATTGGAAATACAGATTTCTTTCTTTTTTAAAAATAAAGCATTCAATATTTTATGATTGGTAAAAACTTCATAGTTAGTACTATTAAATCCAGTGCCGAATTTTTCTAAATATTTAAGGGCTTCTGTATAATCTTCATTTTTTATTAAATTATATAAAATTATTTTGTGATTTATAATATCATGGGATATTCGTCTAATATCAGATTGATATTCTTCTAATTGATTTAGATTGCTTACTTGAAGTTCATATTGCATGTTTAGTATTTTATTTTTATGTTTATAAATAGATAAATCATAAGCCTTAGATATACCAATAATTATAAAAATACAAAAAAATATTTCAATTAGAGAAGAAGTTAAAAACATAGTACTTACTAAATGAGAGTGCTTTGAAAAATTAAGAATGAAGAAAAAACTATAATTTTTTACTATAAGTAAAATAAAAATAAAAATAGGTATAAACATGTTTAATGATGAAAACATAAACTTGAATTTATCAATTGTAAAATTTTTAAAAAATAAAAATTCACATAAAAAATATAAAATTATTGAAGCTAAGAATAATTTTATAAATTTATTATTGGATAAAGCTAAAAAATAAATATTATTTTTGCTAGCAACTTCATATAAGCTAAAAATGGTTGTAAATGATAATAGAAAAATATAATAGGATTTAAGTGAAAGTATTAAAAAACTAAAAAAGTTTTTATTAGAGAAAACATATATAAAACAGCATATAAAAGAAAGATATAGAGAAAATCTTAACAAATCAATTTTGTTTGTATAAACCAACAAAAACAAAGTGGATAGCAAAGTATAATATGGAGTAGTTAAATGTAAAAAACATTTTAAATTAATTTTAAAAAATTTATGGTATGAATAAGGTAAATATATACCAATAAGTCCAAGAATAATAAATAAATATTCTATGCTAATTTTTCATCACTCCTTTATACATTATTAGATAAAGTTATTAATTATTTAAAAGTTTAGATTTTATAAAATTAGTAAATATGTCTCGTGTTGAATTTAGATATTTTTTACTTATAGGTACAGAATCATTTGTAGTAGTTATAATGTTAAAACCTATAATGCTTTTAAGATAAACTAAGTTAACTAAAAAACTTCTATGACATCTAACAAACATATTAGATGATAATTCATTTTCAAAAGTAGACATTTTATTATAAAATGTAATTTTTTCTCCATTTAATAAATGAGCAGTAATTTTTCGTAGATTAGATTCAAAGTATATTACATTATTTAAGTTAAATGAACATATATCTTGATTATTTTTTACATAAATAATGTTTTTGCCATTTAAATTAATCTTTTCATTTAAATCTAAAATAAGTTTTTCTATAGTGTCATAGGAAAAGGGTTTTAATATGTAATTGTAAGCATTTACACTGTAACTATCCAAAGCATATTCCTTACTAGTAGTAATAAATATTATATATTCATTGTAATTATAGTTTCGTATAGATTTAGCTAAATCTACACCATTAATACCATCCATTAATATATCTAAAAAAAGTATATCAAAATAATCTTTATGGTTAGAATAGAAATCAAGTAGGCTTTCACCAGAATTAAAAATACTAATCTCAAATTTAATATCCGTAGAAATGGATATATTTTTTATTATTTTAGATAGCTGTTCTAGATATAATTTATTGTCATCACAAAGTCCTATTTTTATCATAATTAATAAAAATCCTTTCTGTTTAAATATACTGTAAAAAGATTATATATTACTTCAAAAAAAATCACAATAAAATAGAAAAATATTATTATCTAAAACTTACAAAAAACATATCAAAACTTTCAAAGGTATATACCTTGATGATTTTAATTTATATACTAGCAGTGTAAAGAAAAAACATATTATTTAAAATATGAAGAAAAGGCAAACTTAAAGAAATTTAAGGACGCAAAGCTATAGGGACTAAGGTGTTAAAACTATGTCAGCCAGCTACCGAGGAGTATTTTATAGGCTCTGAGGATTAATTTAACAAAAAAATTAATTGAAGGAGAAATGAAGGATGAAAAATAAAGAATTAATGAAAAAAGTATTAGTAGCAACAATGATGACAACAATGATATCTTCAATGGGAGCAGGTGCATTAATACCGAGTATGGAAGTTTTTGCACAAACAGTTAAAAGTGAAGAAGTATCTAAAAGTGATAATAAAGATTCATTAGGAAAACGTAATGTTATGTATTATGGAGATTGGTCAATATGGGGTGGTCAAGGTAACTTTTATCCTAAAGATATTCCAGCAGATCAATTAACACATCTAAACTTTGCGTTTATAGATTTTGATGCAAATGGTAATTTAATATTTACAGATAAAGATGCAGCAGTAGGTGCACCAGTTGGACAAGAAGGTGTACAGTGGGGTGCTCCAAATGCAGGTATTTTAATTGCACTACAACAATTAAGAGCTGAAAATCCAAATCTAAAATTGGGTATATCAGTAGGTGGATGGTCTAAATCAGGAGATTTTTCTGAGATGGCTTCAAATTCTAAATCAAGAGAGAATTTTATAAAAAACATAATCAAATTTATAGATTACACTAACATGGATTTTGTAGATTTAGATTGGGAATATCCAAGTGAAGTTAGAGAAGCTGATTTAGTTGATAATGCTAATGACGAGGGAACACCAAATGCAAAACCACAAGATAAAGAAAATTATATAAAACTACTTGAAGAATTAAGAGTAGAATTAAATAATAAAGGTATAGAAACAAATAAATATTATGAATTAACAGTAGCGCTTCCAGCAGCTAAAAGTAAGGTGGATTCAGGAATAGATGTGGATAAATTATTCAATATTGTTGACTTTGCTAATATAATGACATATGACCTAAGAGGGGCATGGGATAATTATAGTGGTCATCAAACAGGATTGTATCCAAATGAAAATGATCCAATAAATAATCAGTCAGGAAATAAATTATCAGTTGATGAATCAGTAAATTACCTTATTGAAAAAGGTGCTGAACCAGAAAAGATAGTTATAGGAGCTGCTTATTATACAAGAGGTTGGAACAAGGTAGAAAAAGGAAGTAATGCTGAGCTTCCAGGATTGTTTGGAGAAGCTGAAAAAAATGGAAGAGATGCAGATCAAACTCCTTCTTATGGAGCACCAAATGAAGCACCATTAAAATCTGGTGATGGTGGACGAGCTAGTGGAGTATGGGCATATAGAAGTTTAGATAAATTAAAATCTCAATATCCTGGTTTAAAAGAGTATTGGGATGAAAAAGCAAAAGCACCATATCTTTATGATGAAAGCACAGGCAAGTTTTTTACTTATGATAATGTTAAGTCCATAGAAGAAAAAGGAAAATATGTTCATGAAAATAATTTAGGTGGAATTATAGGTTGGATGTCTTCTCAAGATGCATCAACTAATAATACTAGTAAAAGAGATGAATTACAAAGTGCCACTAAAAATGTATTGTTTGGTGATGAAAAATTACCTGAGTATGAAATAAATTATTCAGATTTAGATGTAACTGCTACTGTTAGTACATATGAACAGCAATGGGGAGCAGACAGAAAAGGATATGAAATAACTATAAAAAATAATGAAAGATCAGAAGAAACAGATTCAGTATTAAGAGAAGTTGAAAAAGGTGCAGAAACAATTAAAGCACCTAAATTATATATAAAATCAGATAAGTCACTAAAGAGTGGAGATTATACAGCAGGTACGGTAACTTATGAAAATGGATATACAGTAGTTGATTTACAATCTGTATGGGAAGGCAAAAATATAGAGCAAGGTCAAAGTTACACATTTAAATTATTAGGTGATGCTAAAATTGAAAGTGTAGAGTTAGTTCAACGTATGTCGTCAAACAGTCCTGATATGAATAGACAAACAATATTTGGAGAAGTTGATGAAGAAGTAAAGCCAGAAATAAATAATGCTCCAATTATAATAGGATTAAGCAATAAAACTATAAATATTGGAGATGACTTTGATCCACTACATGATGTAACTGCAAATGATAAAGAGGATGGAGATTTAACAGATAAAATAGTTGTAGAAGGAAATGTTGATACAAATAAACAAGGAAAGTATACATTAAAGTATTCTGTAAGTGATAGCAAAGGTGAGACTACAACAAAAAATAGAATTATAACTGTAGAAGAAAAAACTACAACTCCAGAACCAGAAATAAATGAAGCACCAATCTTAAAGGGTGTCATAGACAAAACTATAAATATTGGAGACAAATTTGATTCATTAGAAGGAATAACTGCAAATGATAAAGAAGATGGAGATTTAACAGATAAAATAGTTGTAGAAGGAAATGTTGATACAAATAAAGTAGGAAAATATAAATTAACATATTCTGTAAGTGATAGTAAAGGTGAAACTGTCAATAGAAATAGAACTATAACCGTTGAAGAGAGCATAACAGGAGAGCCAGAAGATCCAAAATCAGACTTTGGGGTTGGACAAGGTATAGAGTGGCCGTCACAAGTAAATTCTCCATATGCAGATATGACTCGTTGGAATAGTGGAGAATTCTCTAATAATGGAGCTTTAAATTTAAAGAAAATTGCTGAAGATACAGGGGTAAAATTCTTTAATTTAGGATTTATCCAATCAACAAGTGGAATATCTAATGGAAAAGTAAATTGGGGTTGGGGAGGATATGATGTATTAAATGAAAAAAATGCAGATAATTCTCAATACCAAGGAATAAAAAAATCTATAAAAGATGTTAGAGAACTTGGTGGTGATGTAACAATATCCTTAGGCGGATTAAATGGAGTATCAATTTGGGAAGTAACTCAAGATGTGGATATACTATTTAACACTTACAAGGAAATAGTAGAGGGATATGGTTTAACAAGGCTTGATTTAGATATTGAAGGTGGACCAGCAACTAATAAGAATCATAATATAGCTAATGCTAAAGCTATAAAAAAATTACAAGATGCAACAGGGGTTGACGTAGTATTAACATTAGCAGTACTACCAAGTGGGCTTACATCAGTACAACTAGATGTTTTAGAAGCATATTTATCACAAGGTGTAGATGTTAAATTAGTAAATATTATGACTATGGCTTATGGCAATGGAACATTGCTTCCAGGAGAAAATTATGGAACTGGATCATTAAGAGCTGTAGATAGCACAAAAAATCAATTAAAAAATTATTTTAAAAAATATGCTGATGTAACACTTACAGATGAAGAAGCTTATAGAAAGATAGGAACAACTCCATCAATAGGATTTGAAGGAGCAGCCCATCCACTATTTACAACAGAATGGACTGAACTAGTGGTTAATCATGCAATAGATAAAGGGATAGGCATGACATCAATGTGGTCTATAAATAGAGATTCTATGGCTGAATCTAATGAAGGTGTATTAAATCAATATGAATTTAGTAATATATTTAAGAATTTTGGTATAGATGATGAAGTAAATCCAGGAATAAATTCAGCTCCAATATTAAAAGGAGTAATTGATAAGACTATAAAAGTTGGAGATAATTTTGACCCAATGGAAGGTGTAACTGCAAGTGATAAAGAAGATGGAACTTTAACAGATAAAATAGAAATTGAAGGTGAAGTAGATACTAGTAAGTCAGGTAAATACAAATTAATATATAAGGTATCTGATAGCAATGGAAAAACAGCAACAGCAACTAGAGTAATAACAGTAAAAGAGGAATCACAAACTAGTGATACTTATGATGCAAATAAGATATACTTACAAGGAGATACTGTAATATATAAAGGTGACAAGTACACAGCAAAATGGTGGGTAAAAGGAGAAAATCCAGATAAATCACAAGCATGGGAAAAAGAAGTTATACCAAATGAAGATGGAAGTTTAGATTATTATGAAGGAATGATTTGTGTAGGTGGAACACGTGTAGTTTATAATGGAAAAGTATATGAAGCTAAGTGGTGGACAAATACTCTTCCAGGTAGCGATGGATCATGGAAAGTAATAGAATAAAACTATAAAATAGAAATGTACAATTATAGGAAATCAAGCTTAGATTTTAAAATCAATAATTTTGAAGATGAGCTTGGAACTCTATAAGGAAAAAAACCTCAAAGATATAATTTCAAAAATATGTCTTTGAGGTTTTTTTATATAGATATGAATAAATATAGTTTCAAACAAATTGTTAAATTGTACTATCATTATATTCAATAATTTTTTGAAATTTTACTACTTCTGTTTTATTGGTAGCTTTATTATAAAAAGGAATGCTAATAAAAGCAGTTACTTTTTTAGGTGGTGATTTTAATTTGCTAAAGCTTCTAATCATAAAATTGAGATTAAAAGAATCTAAAGTAGTATTTTTACCATATTCAACTTTAATATTTTTAGTAAGTACATTGCTATCAAAATTATTATAGTAAGCTTCACTTTGATTGTCATTAAGGTTACGAATAGTACTCCAATCAAAACAATCCTTACTATCATCATCAAGATATAATTCAATAATTATGTTTTCATTTTTGCACATTTGAATTTTGGAATTCATAATTTTATTAGAATTTAAGTTTTTAAGAAAACTGTTATTAACTTTAATATTTAATGTGCAATCAATAACGCCACCTAAAGGAAGATTTGGAGGCACAAATAAATCTATATAAACACCTAATAGGTCTCTATAATTATTATGTCTTTTAGTGTATTCATTTATATAATAATAGTTAGCTAGGTTATCTGTATTTATATTATTATTACTTTGTAATTTGTTTTGAGATAAAATGTAATCTGAATTGTTAAGATCATATACCTTATCATTTTTAATAATATTTTTTTTATTAAATGTTTTATAATATGTGTTAATGCTAAAAAAGAAAAACATTAATGTAAAAATTATTATCAGCGTAGCTTTTTTCTTATTTTTAATTTTAATCACCTCTTAGAAATTAATTTTATGTACATTAAAATAATAACATTCTCAAGTTTATATTACAAATTATAGAAAAATATCAATTAATTTTAAATTATTTTTTATGTTGTGATACAATATAATCATAAAATGTAAAAGGGAGAGATTTTAATGAATTATCTGTATGTTTTCAGCCTATTGGAAGAATAGGCTATAAAAACAGCTATTCTTCTTTAATCAAGTAAAAATATAAAAGATTATTTGAAAAATGGAGAATAACTATGATAAAAGAAAAAAGAGAATATTATAGGATTTTACTAGGAATGTCATTTCCTATATTAATGAACTATTTAGTTACTACATTATTTGAAGTTTTTGATAAAGCAATTGTAGGAAACTATTCTACAGAAGGTTTTGCAGCAATAAGTATTGCAAGTTCAGTTATATATACTGTGACTGGTTCTTTAGGAATGCTTTCAGTGGCATATAATATAATTGCAGCAGAACGTATGGGAAAAAATCATATTGATAAATTTAGAGAAGATTTTAAGTTAACAATGATTATTTCTATATTAGTTGGATTTATTGTGATAATCGTATCATTATTAGGAGGAAATTTTTTATTTAAATATATCTTTGCAATTGAAGATAATATACTAAAAAAATGTTTAGACTATTTTTATATTTCATCAGTAACAATAATGTTAAATATGATTATATTTATCTTCTCTGCTTATTATAGAAATCTAAAAAATACAATAATAACATTGTATAGTACAATAGTGGCTACTGTCATAAATATAGTATTTGATTACATTTTAGTTTATGGAAAATTTGGATTTCCAGAGTGTGGAGTAAAAGGTGCAGCAATTGGAAGTGTTTTAGGTTTATTATGTGGAATATTAGTTTATATCATAAAAATCTATAAAGATGATACATTCGAACTTAAGATTTGTTGTGATAAAGAAACAATAAAAAAACTTATTAAATTATATGTTCCACTTTTAGGACAAGATCTTATGGAATGTACAGTATTTACATTTATGTTAACGGGCATTATTTCCAGGCTTAATGTATATGAAATTGCTGCTTATGGTCTTTCTGAAAGTATGGCAAGTATTATTTCATTACCAATATTTGCATTTTCATCTGCGGCAATGACATTGTCACTGCAAAAGAGTTTTTCGGGTGAAGAGAATTGTGCTAGAAATATATTAAAGTCTGCTATAACTTTGTCTTGTATTGTAGTTACCACAATTGGAATTTTAATAATGACTTTTCCAAAACTAACTTTTGGTGTTATAAGTAATGATATAAAAGTTATTCAAAGAGTAATAGAGATATTTATAATTGTTATCTTAGTACAATTAATAAATGTTTTTCATCAAATTTATAAAAGTTATTTACAAGGTAAGAATAGTGAAAAATTTGTATTGAAATGCACAATAGTAGTTTCAATAGCATCTACAATTTGGATTTCATTTTTATCCAAAAAATTTGGACTATTTGGAATATACATTGGAATAACAATAAATTATTTACTACTAGCTTTGTTATATAGCAATAAAATGAAAAAATAAGGATAAATAGATAGGTTTTTTAAAGCCTATCTATTTTTGTGAATTTATTTATGTTTAGATTCAAATCTTGTATAAATAATTTTTAAATTTAAGATTGGTTTAAGCATTAAAAATTATAATAAATTATGAAAATATTACTACATTTTAAATATTAAGTTACGAAAGGAGAAATTTATGATAAGTTCAATTGGACAAGGTGGGCAAAGTATAAATGTTTGGCAACAATATGCTGCAAGACAAGCTCAATCTACAGATAATTCAAGTAAAACAGATAATGTAACTGATACAGAAATTGCAAATGACACAGAAAATGTTAAGGGTGCACCACCACAAGGACCTCCGCCATCAGGACCCCCACCAACTAAAGGTGGAAGTAATGCTTTAAGCGATGAAGAAGAGGATTTAGTAAGTTTAATACTTGAAGAATATGATGAAGAAACTTTAACATCAGAAGATGTAAATGCAATTATGTTAGCATTTAAAGAAGCGGGGTTAAAAGCTGGACAAGATTTAACAGATGCTATTAATGAAAATGGATTTGATGCAGAAAAAATGAAGGAATTAGATACATCACATATTAATTATTTAGAAAACAGTGCTAAAATGAGAGAAATGAGTAGTTCTTATAAAGCTGATAGCAATTCAGCAAATAATGTAAATATAAGCTATGTAAATGAAAGTATAGAAGAGACTACAAATGAATTGAATATTAATGTATAAATAATTGATAAAATATATAATAAAAAGATAGATAGATGTAAATATTCTATCTATTTTTTTTGCTATAAATACTTAAATATAAAATAAAATTAAAAATAATTATTGACTTAGAGTTAACTCCAAAGTTTATACTAATGTAGAAGTTCAAAGTTAACAATAAATATATGGTTATAATTTTAAAACTTTAAAAGTATATAAACGATATTTAGGAGGAATTTTTATGTTAAATAATATAAATGAAGTTAAAGATTTAAAGAAGCTTAGTAGTGATGAATTAATAATTTTAGGTGATGAAATAAGAGAAGTATTAATAAAAAAAGTAAGTTCAACAGGTGGACACTTTGGACCTAATTTAGGAATGGTTGAAGCTACAATTGCAATGCATTATGTTTTTAATTCACCAATAGATAAAATAGTATATGATGTTTCACATCAATCATATACTCATAAAATTTTAACAGGTAGGAAGAGTGCATTTATAAATCCCAATGAATACAAAACTATTTCAGGGTATACAGAACCTAATGAAAGTGAACATGACTTTTTTACAGTAGGTCATACATCTACATCTGTGAGTTTAGCATGTGGATTAGCAAAGGCTAGAGATATAAAAGGTAGTAGTGAAAATATTATAGCTGTTATAGGAGATGGATCTTTAAGTGGTGGAGAAGCATATGAGGGATTAAATAATGCAGCTGAATACGGAAAAAATATAATAATAGTTGTAAATGATAATGATATGTCAATTGCAGAAAACCACGGGGGACTTTACAAAAATCTAAAATTACTTCGTGAAACTGATGGAAAAGCAGATAACAACTTTTTTAAATCATTAGGACTTGATTATTATTATGTTAATAATGGAAATGATATTAAATCTTTAATTGAAGCATTTTCAAAAGTTAAAGATATAAATCATCCAGTAGTTGTTCATATAAATACATTAAAAGGAAAAGGGTATAAAGATTCAGAAGAAAATAAGGAATCATTCCATTGGGTTATGCCTTTTGATTTGGAAACAAAGAAACCTTTAGTTGAATTTAATAAAGAAAGTTATGAAGGCATAGGCGAAGAATTACTAATACAAATGGCTATGAAAGATAGTAGTATTGTAGCAATAACAGCAGCAACGCCTAATGTAGTAGGAATGGGAACATTTAGACAAAAATTAAAGAATCAATATATAGATGTTGGAATAGCAGAAGAACATGCAGTTGCACTTGCATCAGGAATAGCATCTCAAGGTGGTAAGCCAGTTTTAGGTTTTCATAGTTCATTTATACAAAGAACTTATGATCAATTATCACAAGATCTTGCAATAAATAATAATCCTGCACTTATTATGATTTACTGTGGAGGAATTACTGGGGGAGATGTTACACATTTAGGAATTTTTGATATACCATTAGTATCTAATATACCTAATATAGTGTACTTAGCTCCAGCAAATAAAGAAGAATATGTAGCTATGATGAAGTGGGGAATAAATCAAAATAAATACCCAGTAGCTATACGTGTTCCTAATATGGAGGTAGTATCAACTGGAAATTATGTTGAACCTAATTTTGACAATATAAATACTTATGAAGTAGTTGAATCTGGAAATAAAGTAGCCATAATAGGGTTAGGAAATTTCTATAGTCTTGGAAAAAAAGTAAAAGAAAAATTAAAAGCAGAATTAGATATAAATGCTACTTTAATTAATCCTAGATTTGCAAGTGGAATAGATGAAAATGTGTTAAATGAATTATTAAAAAATCATGAAATAGTAATAACTTTAGAAGATGGAGTATTAGATGGTGGATTTGGTGAAAAAATTACAAGATTTTATGGCGATAAAAATATGAAAGTATTAAATTTTGGTGCAACTAAAGAATTTACAGATAATGTTCAATTAAATGAATTATATAAAAGATATCATTTAACAGAAGAGCTAATAATAGCAGATTTAAAAAATATAATTGAATAAATTTTCAAAAGTATTTAGTAGAAAATGGGGCTGTATCAAAAATATTTTTGTTAAAATATAGGGTTACAAGTTGAAAAATGAAATTACTCAAATATTAAATGAGAATAATGTTAATCAAGGAACAGGCTATTGGTATTTAAAGTTTACCAATAGCCTTATATTTTTCATTAATTTAATAATATAGTTTATAATTTTAAATTAAACTTATTAATTCATTTATTAACTAAGTTATTTTGATACAACCCCATTTTTATTTAAATAAGACTATAAATTTAAGTTTGGATTAAGGTAGTATTTGTATAATTACATAGAAATAAGTAATTATATTGGAGGGTAGAATCTTATGAAAAACAAGAAAAATATTATAGTAATTATAGCTGTATTAGCTATTTTAAGTATTTTAATATTGTCATCTAATTTAACTAATAAAGATAAAGTAGTAAGTGAAAGTAATGATAAATTACAGGTGGGCAATGGATATGGAGAAAAGTATTTTGACGCTAGCAAAATAATGGAAATAAATATTGATATTGATGAAAATGAACTAAAAGATATGTTTGATAATGCTAAAGATGAAGAACATAAAAATGCTAATGTAACTATAAATGGAGATAAATATAATAATGTTGCAATAAGAACTAAAGGAAATTCAAGTTTAAATGCAGTGGCAAGTGATGATGAATCAAACAGATATAGTTTTAAAATAAACTTTGATAAATATGAAAAAAATCAAACAATGAGTGGACTTACTCAATTAAATCTAAATAATTGTTATTCTGATCCAACTTATATGAGGGAATTTATAGCATATAGTATATTTAAAGATATGGGTCTAAAAACACCAGAGTTTGCCTATGCAAAGATATGGATAAATGGTGAATATCATGGATTATATTTAGCTGTAGAAAGTATATTGGAACCATTTATTGAAAATAACTTTGAATATACTAAAGGAGATTTATATAAATCTACAGGTAAGGATGGCGGTGCTTTAATTTATAATGGAGAGAGTATAGACAACTACAAAAATTTAGAACTAAAAAGCGATTCAGATGCAGATTTTCAAAAAGTTATTAATATGATATCTGCATTAAATAGTGGTGAAGATATAGAAAAGTATTTAGATGTTGATTCAGCTTTAAAGTATATAGCAATAAATACTGCTATATTAAATTTAGATAGCTATCAAGGAACTTTTGCTCATAATTATTACTTGTATGAACAAAATGGCAAGTTTACAATTATACCATGGGATTTTAATATGGCTTTTGGTGGTTTTCAGCAAGGAAATTCCAATAGTGAAGAACTGATTAATATTGATTCACCATCAATGGTTAAATTAGAGCAAAGACCACTTATAAATACTTTATTTTCCAATGAAGAATATAAAGAAAAATATTATAATTATCTTGATGAAATAGTAAACAAATATTTAGATTCTGATTATCTAAAGAATATGACAGAAGACATTTATAATTTGATTTCAAAAGATGTAAAAAATGATCCAAGTGCTTTTTATACTTATGAAGAATTTGAAACAAACATAAAAACATCTATAGAAAATACAAAACAAAATATGGGTAAAAATATGAATCCACCAGAAGGTATGGATATGCTTAATAAAGATAATATGGATAAACAGCCGCCCGAAGATAGAGGTGAAATGAGAAACCCTAATGATATGAAAAAAACAGAATTGCCACAAGAAATGGAATTACCAGAAGGAGTTAATGAGAAGTTTGAGGAAAATGGTATGAAAGAAAAAGGAGGCAAAACTCAAACTTTACCTGGAATATTAGAATTAGCAGAACAAATGAGTAAAAGTATCAAAAATCAATTAAATAAATAAAAGCATAAAATATGAAGTGCAAATTAAATATGTCAAGTAATAAAAAGCAGATAGTGAATTAATCATTATCTGTTTTTTTATTATATGTAAATTTAGACTTATTCAAATATCAAATGAGAATAATGTCAGTAAAGGAAACAGTAATTATTTAAAACGTTATTCATAAAAATTTCAAAGAAACTCTAATAAATTTTCTAAATCAATTTTAAAAGAAATACTTATTTAAATAATTCCTTTTCATTGATTAAAGAAAAAAATTTTTCAATTGACAAATTTGTTATTTTGAAATTGAACTTGGAACACTATAATTGGGATATAAGTATAATTTACATGTTTGTATAAGTTGAAATTAGTAAAAAATGTATAATTTAAATGAAGAGGGGTGAAAAAATGAAGATAGCAATTGTTGAGGATGAAAAGGTTCAGCAAGATTATTTATGTAAAATCAAATCGGACTAATAAAAAATTAATAGTAGATTAGGGATGTTAGAATTTAATTGCGAAATAAAACTAAAATATACGATAATCACAAAGAATTTATAACACTTGAAATTATATTTGAAATGGATTTAAAGCATATAAAATAGTCAAAGAACAAGGACGTTGAATAAATACTATTTTTAATGTAATATAGTTAATTAAGATAAAAATAAATAGTCTTTTATGGTTTATCTACTTTTTATTATATTTTTATAAATTAGAAGAATTGAAATAAAGAGTAGCATACCCAATGAATCTATCATAACATCGGTAATGTTGCCACATCTTCCAGGAATAAATAATTGATGAAACTCATCAGATATAGCATATAAGAAGCTAATTATAAAAGCCAAAAATACAGACTTCTTAAAAGTAAAATCACAAATTAGTCCATTATATAAACAAAAATCTAAAAAGAAAAACTCACTTATATGACCAAGCTTTCTAATTAAAGTATGTATAATATCAAAATTGGAACTTGTAACATCAAGACCTAAAAAGCCACACAAATTAACAAGGGGAACACTTAAAGAATTTGAAGTAGTGGCATCCCTATGCGACATAAGAAATATAAAAAACATAGTAAATATAGATAAAGTCCAGAAAATAACTCTTCTTTTCATAAATAACCCTCCAATGCAAAAACTATTATATTCTAATTAAATCACAATTTTTAATAGTGATGCAAATTGTAGGCTTTACTAAATTTTCTTTTAAATAAATATAAGGAATTGATCATATTTATTAAAAAAAGGAAATCTATATGCTAACATGTGGAATGCCAAAGCTAAATACTATGCTATTAGTTAAAATTCTTTATAAATTTTCAATAAATTAAGTTAATATAAAAACTAAATACAAGCAAATTAGAAAATTCTAATGTCTATTGAATTTTGTGTAATATGTTTTTAGGATCAAACCAGTTAAGTTATGAGGAATAGAAGGATAATTAATTTAAGTTAGAGAGAATTATTAATATTATTATAAAAAAAGATTATGTGTTAAAATTAATGTAGATAAAATTTACAGTTTTACAAAAAGATTAAAAGAGGTGTTATACAGATGAAGACAATAGAAGTAGTTGCTGCTGTAATTAGAAAAGAAGATAAGTTTTTTATTACTTGTAGAGGATATGGGGAATTTATTGATATGTGGGAATTCCCAGGTGGGAAAATAGAAAGTGGAGAAAATAGAGAAGAGGCACTTCATCGTGAAATAAAAGAAGAGCTTGAATTAGATATAGATAAATTAGAATATTTAACAACAGTAGAGTATGATTATTCTAATTTTCATTTAACAATGCATTGCTATGTCTGTGAAATAGCAGGAGGAACGTTACATTTAAATGCACATAATGATGTTAAATGGGTAACGATAGATGAATTAGATAATGAAAGATGGGTGCCAGCTGATATTTTAGTAGTTGAAAGTATAAAAGATAAATATAAATAGGCAATGGAATTTAAACTTCATTGCCTATTTATATTTAAAAAATTAATAAGTTATATATTCATAAATATCAGATCTAACAGGTGTAAGCAATTGATATTCTATTTCAACAGCAGTTTTATTAGTATTTTTCATAATAAACTGATTTGGATTACCGATAGCACGAATACTTCCTAAAAAATAAAATTCTTTAGAGATTTTATCATCTTTATTTTTCCTAACAAATAGATACATTTTTACATTGTCTTTATATGCATTGTAAGCTTGGACAACATCATCAGAAGATGTAGTTCTTCCAGATTTAGATATTGCAATTAATTTTGACTCTGATATAAACTTATCTTCATAATTAATAGAATCATCAATGCCATCATGTTTATCATAATTAATAAAAACTGGATAGGTTTTAGTTGTTTTATCAAATTTATAACCACCTATATTAAGAGCAACTTCGCCTTTTTCCCATTCTAATAATCTACAAACATCTTCATAAGTATACTTTTGATAAAGTTGAAAACATGTGTCTTTATATGAATTACTGTAATTTTTAGAGTATCTTCTAAGTCCAAAGTCAATTAATTCATAAAGCATATCTTTAAAAAATACATTTTTAAAAAGACTAAGAAATTCTTTAGATGCAACATATTCATTATCTGTTTTTTCAATAAAGATACATTTAGAATAAGTTTTTCTTCCTGTACCAGTAGGGAATTCATTTGTTAAGATATTAATAATATTAGTTTTAGTAATATTATTGAAATTAATATTATAGGTATCTTTTAAAGTTACAATTAAATTATCTATTAGATTAGTTTCATTTTTTAGTATAGATTTTAATAATAAAAGTTCATGAGGTCTTTTACCTGATGCTAATTTTTTAGAAATAAACTCTATAAATAATTCCTCAGTATCATTTAATTGGACGTTATAATCTTTTTCGTATTTTTTTAAGAATATATGGTAAGAACCTAAATTTTTGTTGTCAAAAATTCTTAGTGGATCTATAGCTTCATATTTATCAAAATCATATAATGTTGGAATTTTGCCAAGTTTTTGTTTTAAACTTTTATAGCTTTCTTTAATTAGTTTTATATCATTGAAATTAGCAACATCAATAGATTCAAAAATTTTCTTTTTAGATATTTCGTCAAAATTAATTGTGGAACAACCTGGAATTATTCTTGAGCCTTCTAAAACATATTTTCTAAGAGTATCTTTATTAAAAGTTCTATCACCAGATAATGCAATAGGAATCAAAAAGTTTTTATCATAATTACCGACAAAATCAATGATTACAACATATTCCTTTGATTTGTTTTTTCTAAGACCTCTACCTAATTGTTGAATAAACACTATAGATGATTCAGTTGGCCTTAGCATTACAACTTGATTAACAGAAGGAATATCTACACCTTCATTAAAAATATCTACTGTAAAAATATAGTCCAAGGAATTATTTTTTTCATCTTGTTCTAATTTTTCAATAGCAGTATTTCTTTCTTCTTGAGTATTATCACCAGTTAGTGCAACAGTATTGTATCCTCGAGAATTAAAAATATTGGAAAGTGTTATAGCTTCATTTTTATTACTGCAAAATACTAGACCTTTAACTCTATCTCCACAGTAACCATAAAAGTTAATTTTATCTATAATATAATTAATTCGCTCATGGGCTACCAAAAACTTGAAATCAGATTTTTCATTAAGCTGAGCACCATCAACAGTTATATCAGAAATTGCAAAATAGTGAAATGGACATAATAAATCTTCTTCTAAAGCTTGCTTAAGCCTTATTTCGTATGCGATATTGTAATTAAACATTTTAAATATATCAAAATCATCACTTCTTTCAGGGGTAGCTGTCATACCAAGAAGAAAGTCAGGATTAAAATAATTGACTATTTTTTGATACGTATTAGCACCAGCTTTATGAACCTCATCAATTATAATGTAATCAAATTCATCGTTACTAAAACTATTTAAAATCTTATCTTTAGATAAAGTTTGTATTGTAGAAAATATAATTTCTTTATTTAAATCTTTACTATTACCAGATAAAATCCCCATAGATTTAGTGTCTCCAAATACATTTTTATAACTTTCTAATGCTTGTCTTGCTATTTGTTCTCTATGTACAACAAATAAAGCTTTCTTAGGATTATAGTTTCTAAGTTCAAATGCTGATAAGTATGTTTTTCCAGTTCCAGTAGCTGAAATAAGAAGTCCTTTATGCTCTCCACTTTCTCTTAGTTTATTTAAACTTTCAATTGCGGCTACCTGCATCTTATTAGGTCTTAATTTATATTGAGCAATGCTTGGAATCGTAGTTTTTTTAGTATATTCAAGCTGCTTTCTATAGATATTTTCATATGTATTTATCCAATCTAAAGTTAAGTCGTTAGCATCATTCCAAAGAGTATTAAATTCACAAACAACATTTTCAGTTAAAAGTCCTTCTTCAAGAGAGGAAACTTTTAAATTCCATTCTTTATTTTTAGTTAAAGCAGTTTGTGTTAAATTAGAACTACCAACAATTAGTTTATAATGGTTACTATGTTTAAATATATATCCCTTAGTGTGAAAGTTTTCTTTGTTATATACTCTAACTTCAATATTAGAAAACTCTAGAAGCTTTTTTAATGCTTTAGGTTCGCTAAAATTAAGATAATCAGTTGTTAATATTTTACCCTTAATGCCTTTTTTATTTAGTGTTTTTAAAGTTTCTAAAAGAGGTAATATGCCGCTATTAGTTATAAATGCAACAGAAATAAAAAACTCTTCGCATTTATTTAACTCATATATAATTTCATTTAATACTTTACTTCCTTTAGAATAATCATTAATAATTAACTTTGGTGTCAGTGCTAAATTTGAATCAACCCTACTATTAATTAAACCTGTTTCACTAGCTTTAAGCAGTTCTTCTTTTAATGTAAAATTATTTTCTTTAATTGATTTCACATTGAGACTACTTAAGGAATCTTTTAAATTATTACTTTTTAAAATACTCATAAATTCACCCTTTTATATACAAAATAGTAATTTTATTATAACATGATAACGTTTAAACATTAACTGAATAAGGATAAAAAATAATATTTAGACTCACAAGAAATATATGTATTCATACTATGGTAGTATAAATTAATATATGGAGAGATTTTATATGACGGTAAAAAAGACTATAGCATTACAAGAAGATGTTTTTATAATTGCAAACAAAAAAGCTAAAATAAAGTGTAATGGTAATTTTTCTAATTATATTAATTCATTATTATATGATATAAATAAGGATGAAATTAATAAATTACAACAAAATAAACCTAAGAAAAATGGAGTTGAGTTCAAGGCAATAAAAACTAGCACATGTGAATACTGTAAGGGAACTATAAATATTGGTGATAAAATATGTAATGCTAAATTTCCAGATGAACATATTAGTTATACACATGTAAATTGTTGTAAAAAATAAATTTTGATTTAGTAATAAGATTTTAAAATGTAATAGAGTAAAAAATAGGTAGATCTTTAATGGTTTACCTTATTTTTATGGGAAATATTTCAATATTAATATGTGGTATAATATAGGAATACAAGTTTAAACTTTAAGTTATTCATGTTTCAGTTGAGAATTCTAATTAGTTTAATTGAAAATTGAAAGTTGAAAATGAATGTAAAAATGATTTTTTATTAAATTTGCAAAGCAAATTATTTAAACACAATATAAAAACTGAATTTTATAAAATATCCAAAGTAATAGGGATAGTTACTATTGAAACTGTGATTAGTAAGAACATTGTAATGGGGAATTTATTCTCCAAAATGAACTTTTTATGGATAAATATTATACTGATTTTATTTGAAGTACAAATAAAACATTGTAGTGGGGATTTCAATCCCCGTGATATTCAACATAACTTTTCACTATTCACTCTTACTTCTTACTTTCTTCCAAATACAAAAACAGGAATAAACTGTAAGCTTAAGAGTATCATTTGAGAAAGAGATTGCTTTAAATTTTAGCTTGGAACCCTATATATTGAAATAAATTAAAATCATGACAAATAAGAGGATTATAGATGGAAGAACAATATTATGAAAAATTATTAAATGTAAAAACTTCAGGAAAGCAAGATTTGAAAGAAACAACTATACATTACAATAGATATGAACCAACAGATTATGAAGCATTAGATAGATTATGTGAAGAATGTAAAATAGATAAGTTAGATTCAGTAGTAGATTTTGGATGTGGAAAAGGTAGATTGAATTTTTATTTGAATTACTTTTGTAAATGTAAAGTTACAGGAATAGAAATGAATACATATTTTTATAAACAAGCGTTGGACAATAAAAAAAGTTTTTTAGAAAAACATAAAATTGATGAAAGCAAAGTTAATTTTGTTTGTACATTTGCTGAAAAATATGATATTAAGTCAGAGGATAATAAATTCTATTTTTTCAATCCATTTTCAATGGAAATCTTTATGAAGGTAGTAAATAATATTTTAGAATCAGTTTATGAGACTAAAAGAGATATTGAAATTATACTTTTTTATCCAGCAGATGAGTATATATCATTTTTAGATGAGTATACGCTTTTTACATTACATAAAGAAATAAAAGTAGATAACGTTAAAAATGATAGAAGATATAAGTTTTTAATATATAAATTAGCTTATATATAAATTGATAGAAGTAGTATAAGCTAATATATATATAGGGTTTTAAACTGAAAAATGAAATTATTCAAATATAAAATGAGAATTGTTATTTCAAGAAACAGGAATTATTTAAAACGTTATTTATAAAAATTTCAAAGAAACTCTAATAAATTTGTCATTTTATTTCCAAGACTAAACGGCTGAATCGACGTCCTGTCTAGGCAGTCGCTGAACCCGTCCTTGGGTTCAGGTCTTGAAAATAAAACACAAATCAATAAGATTTTCTAAATCAATTTTTAAAGAAATACTAATTTAAATAATTCCTGTTTCTTGATAAAAGAAAAAAGTTTTTCAATTGATAAATGCGTTATTTTAAATTTGAACTTGGAACCCTATATTATAGAAAAACAAGTTAAAAAATAAAATTAATCCCATTTAAGCTGAAAATAAAAAAGTTACAATGTTATACATAAATTAACAATTAACAATTAACAATCAAGGATAGAATTGAAGTATAAGTTTTTTTATATTTCTATTTTTAAATATTAAAAGCTAAGTAAGCAATATCAACCAGTATTGTTAATTGGGTACAAACATGATAATAGAATAAACTGTAAGCTTAATATTATCATTTGAGAAAGGACTTGCTTTGAATTTGAGCTTGTTTCGCTATACTGATAATGATGAAATTATAGCTATGAAAAAAGTCATGGATTAAATGTAGAGTTGAAAAGGGGAATCATTTATGAAGGTACAAACATATATATTAAATTCATTTGGAAAATCGGTAGATGGAGGAAATCCTGCAGGAGTGGTGCTTGAAGCCGATAATTTATCAGAGAAAGAAATGAAAAAAATAGCATCTATTATAGGGCTTAGCGAAACAGCATTTGTTATGAAATCAAAAATGGCAGATTTTAAAGTAAGATTTTTCACACCAGTAGAGGAAGTAGATATTTGTGGACATGCAACCATAGCTACATTTTCATTACTTGCAAATAAAGGAATTATAGAAAGTGGTGAATATACTCAGGAAACCAAGGCAGGAATATTAAAAGTTAATGTTAATGAAGATTTATCTATTATGATGAATCAAAATAAACCAATATATGGGGAAGTTTTAGATAGTGAACTAATAGCTGAAACATTAAATATTAGTACAGAGTCATTTATGGAAAATCTTCCAATTCAAATAGTATCAACAGGGCTTAAAGATATTATTATTCCTGTGAAAAGTATAGAAATATTAAATAATATAAAACCAAATTTTGATGCTATTTCAAAAGTAAGTGAAAAGTATAATGTTGTTGGGTATCATATTTTCACTCTTGAAACTATAGAGAATTCAATGGCACAGTGTAGAAATCTAGCTCCACTTTATGGTATAGATGAAGAGTCAGCGACGGGAACATCTAATGGAGCACTTGCTTGTTATTTATTTAAATATGGAAAAGTTAGTTCTTGTAAACAGATAAATATAACAATGGAACAAGGTTATTCAATGAATAAACCTTCAAAAATAAATGTAGAACTTAAAGTTAAAAATAATGAAGTTATAGATATAAAAGTAGGAGGAAGTGCTTTTAATTTAAAAGAGATGGAATTTGAAATATAGTTAATTATAGGATTTTATAAAAACAAGATTTAAAGAAAGTTAAAATTGTAACGAAAACTTTAAGAACTGAAGAAAATTTGACTACAAAGAATTAAATTAGTAAAATTATAAAATCAAAAGATAAAAAATTATCTCAAAAGGAGTATGAGGCAATGAATGAACTATCACCAATATCTGAATTTGTGGGTGCAGTAAAATATGGCGATACAGTAGGACTTGTTATAGCAAATGTAGACAGTGTATTGCGTGAAAATATGGGATTAGATAAAAGTCAGAGAGCAATAGGAATTATAAGTAACAGGACAGGAGCAGGCTCTCAAATTATGGCGGCAGACGAAGCGGTAAAAGCTACAAATGCAAAAGTAGTTAGCATTGAACTTCCAAGAGATACAAAAGGTGGACCAGGCCATGGCTCATTAATTATACTTGCATCAGAAGATGTATCTGATGTAAGAAAAGCTGTAGAGATTACTCTTGAGAATGTAGAAAGAAATTTTGGAGAAGTTTATGTATTTGATGCAGGTCATTTAGATATGCACTATACTGCAAGAGCAAGTCTTGCTTTAAATAAAGGATTTAATGCACCTATAGGAAAAGCTTTTGGAATAATTGTAGGGGCACCAGCAGGAATTGGAGTTGTAATGGCAGATACTGCACTGAAGACTGCAAATGTTGAGCTTGTTAGTTATTTAAGTCCAAACAAAGGAACTGCACATTCAAATGAAGTTATAATAACTGTAACAGGAGATTCAGATGCTGTAAGACAAGCGGTAATTGCTGCTAGAGAAGTAGGACTATCTATTGCTAAATCAATGGGTCAAAATCCTACATCTATTACAGGAAAACCATATCTATAATAAAGTTTATATATATATTTATCAGATATAATATAAATATATACTTAATGTACCTCAGTATAACAAAATAATTTGTTGTATTGGGGTTTTTCTGTATATTCAATCTTATAAAAATAAATATTTTAAAAAGCTTATAAAATAGGTGATAAAAATCATTTGTAATTTGAAAATGCATAGAATTACTGCACTTGATTAAAATATAGCTATAGTTAAAATAAGGAGAGTAATTTTTATGTATAGTAGTATATTATTTATCACAATAATTAAATGTATTTTAATATATATATTGTCATTAACACTTAGTAAATTAATTGGTATTAAAATTATTTCACAGATGAATTTCTTCGATTTTATAATGGGTGTTTCCGTAGGGTCAATGATTGCTAAAATTGTTATTGATAAAGATCATGTAGTATTTTCAGGAATTACAGCATTACTAATGTTTACATTATTAACTATAGCAACTAGCTATTTAAATTTAAAAAGTTATACAGCTAGAAGAATAATGAATGCTAAGACTCTGATACTAATAGAAAATGGGCGCATTATTGATAAGAATGTAAGAAAACTTAAGATTACAGTAAATGAACTTATGATGAAGTTAAGAGAAAAGGATGTTTTCAATTTAGAGGATGTACAATTTGCAATAATGGAGCGAAATGGTCAATTATCAGTTTTAATAAAAGCTAATAAAAAGCCAGTAACACCATATGATATGGAGTTAAATGTAAAAAATAGTTCATTTCTAAATGATATTATAATTGACGGAAAAATAATAGATAAGAATCTTAAAATAGCAGGCATAGATAAAAAATGGTTACAATCTGAAATAAAAAAGAAAAATATAAATAAAATTGAAGATATTTTTTATGCAGGTGTAGATAAAAATAAAAAGCTTATTATTTCAGAAAAGTATCCTAATAATTTTAATCCAGAAAGTAAGTTTGGAGTAGAATAACTATTAAATAAAATATGTTAAAAATAATATTAAGCTTGGAATTGAATATACTGGTGTTCAAGATTATATTTTGGAACTTGAACACCTAACAATCATTTTATGTATTTTAAATAGAAGCACTATTGATACAATCATAAGTAAAATTCTCTTTTTCAGTATCATAATATAACCAAACTTCTAAGCCTAAATAATCATCCACAGGAAATCTAATAGAAGGATTTTCATAAAAACCTAAAAAGCGTGCTTCAACGCTAAGAAAAATGTTGTCGTCACATTCACTAATAGTAATATCACCAACATACCATTCGCCTGTCAGTTCACATCTACGAGGAAACATATTTTCATCATCATTACAAAGAGCTTCATTTTCCAAGTATTCTCTTGTTTCATTTGAAACTATTTCCATAATTTCAACCTTGTGTTTTATGAATAATTCTTTAAGATAAGCATTGTCAAATTCTATACGAGGTTGTAATTTGTTTTCATAATTTGGGTATTCATTATTTGGATTGGGGTTCATCATAAAAATTTGTTTAAAATCTAAGCTCATAAATATCCTCCTATTGTATAAATATCATAATTAAGACTAATTTAAAGTTAAAAAACAAAATTTAAAATATCATTTTTATAGCACTCTAAATTTTTATCTTCATTTATGTAAATTAAAATTTCTTTTAGTGTGGGTAATGATAATATTTATTTGATATTACCATAATATCTCAATAAAATCTATTAATTAACTTAACTGTATATGTACAATTTAAAATTAATATAAATGTCAATAATGAAAAATTATATTTCTTAAAAAAGTAGAAATGAATTTTCAAGAAATAAAAAGAATATTTTAAATTTGTAATTGTAATTCATGGTAGAAAGTAGAACTTTAATAGATATAGGGACTTGCTTTGATTATTATAATTAGTATCTTATTAAATAATAGGAAGATACAATAAATAAAAGGAACTAAATATACAAATGACTGTCCATCATGGTATAGATATAAGACTTAAAAATTTAATGTTGCATATAATTAGGAGAATACAAAAACCACTCTCAAAATTAAAAAAAATATGATTTAACCTTAAAAATTATATATACAAAGTACAGATTTATACTGAAATAATAGTATAATTATACTATTTATATAATAAATTGTAATAGTATTAATAATGTATATGAGGAGATTTTATATTATGATGGAGATGAAATGTCCTGTGACAGGTAATAGAAATAAAAGTATGACAAGTGATGGAAATACCAATAAAGATTGGTGGCCCAATCAATTAAAGCTTCAAGTTTTACGTCAAAACTCTGAACTAAGTAATCCTATGACTAAAGGATTTAATTATCGTGAAGAGTTTATGAAGTTAGACCTTAAAGCTGTAAAGGAAGATTTATTTAAGTTAATGACAGATTCTCAGGAGTGGTGGCCTGCTGATTATGGTCATTATGGACCACTTTTTATTCGTATGGCATGGCATAGTGCAGGAACTTATAGAGTTTCTGATGGTAGAGGTGGCGGAGGACTAGGAACACAACGGTTTCCACCACTAAATAGTTGGCCAGATAACATTAATCTAGATAAAGCACGACGTTTACTTTGGCCAATTAAAAAGAAATATGGAAATAAAATATCTTGGGCTGACCTCATGATTCTAGCTGGTAATTGTGCATTAGAATCTATGGGAGTAAATTTAATTGGATTTGGTGGAGGACGTGAGGATGTTTGGGAGCCTCAAGAAGATATTTACTGGGGAAGTGAAAAGAAATGGCTTGATAGTGATCGTGAACCTATAGGTGGAGAACTTGAAAATCCTCTTGCAGCTGTTCAAATGGGACTAATCTATGTAAATCCAGAAGGGCCAAATGGAAAACCTGATCCAGTGGCATCAGCTCATGATGTTAGAGAAACTTTTAGGCGTATGGCTATGAATGATGAAGAAACTGTTGCGCTTATAGCAGGTGGACATACTTTTGGAAAATGTCATGGGGCAGGTCCTGTAACTTATGTTGGACCAGAACCAGAAGCTGCACCTATTGAACAGCAAGGTCTTGGATGGAAGAGTACTTTCAAAAGTGGAAAAGGTGAAGATACTATAAGTAGTGGTATTGAAGGTGCATGGAAGAAAAATCCTACACAGTGGAATATGAATTACTTAAAAACCTTATTTAAATATGACTGGGAATTGGTTAAAAGTCCAGCAGGAGCATACCAATGGTTAGCTAAAAATGTAGATAAAGAAGATATGGTAGAGGATGCATTTGATCCATTAAAGCTTCATAGGCCTATGATGACTACAGCAGATTTATCATTAATTTTTGATAGAATATATGAACCTATAGCTAGAAATTACTTAGAGAATCCTAAAAAATTTGAAGCGGATTTTGCTCGTGCATGGTTTAAATTGACTCATAGAGATATGGGACCTATTTCAAGATATCTAGGACCAGAAGTTCCAAAAGAAATATTTATTTGGCAAGATCCTGTACCACCAGTTGATTGTAAACTTATTAATAAGAAAGATATTTCACATCTTAAGAAAAAGATTTTAGATTCAGGATTATCAGTATCAGAACTTGTTAAAACAGCTTGGGCATCTTCATCAACTTTTCGTGGTTCCGATAAGCGTGGGGGAGCTAACGGTGCAAGGATTTGTCTTGAGCCTCAAATACAGTGGGAGGTTAATGAGCCAGAAACGCTTAAAGAAACATTAAATGAATTAGAAAAAATTCAAATAAGATTTAATAAATCACAATCAGGAAGTAAAAAAGTTTCATTGGCAGACATTATTGTTCTTGGTGGATGTGCTGCTATTGAAAAAGCTGCAAGAAATGCAGGATATCATATAGAAGTACCATTTACTCCAGGTAGGACTGATGCAACTCAGGAGCAAACAGATGTAAATTCTTTTGCTGTACTTGAACCTATGGCAGATGGATTTAGAAACTATATAAAAGATAAAAATACATTAAAGCCAGAGGAAGCATTAATTGATCGTGCACAACTGCTTACATTAACTGTTCCTGAAATGACTGTATTAATTGGTGGAATGAGGGTATTAAATGTAAACTATAATAATTCTAAAGATGGTGTATTTACTCATAAATTAGAATGTCTTACAAATGATTTCTTTGTAAATCTTCTTGATATAAATACTATTTGGAAACCAATATCTAAAGAAGAAAAATTTATAGGTTATGATAGAAAAACAGGAAAAGAAAAATGGACAGGTACAAGAGTTGACCTTATATTTGGATCTAATTCTGAACTTAGAGCAGTTGCTGAAGTATATGCATGTAATGACAACAAGGAAAAGTTCATTAAAGATTTTGTAGCTGCTTGGAATAAAGTTATGAACGCAGATAGATTTGATATAAAAAAATAGTATAAATAAAATGAAAACCTCTCAATTTAAGAGGTTTTTATTTTTGAATTAAGGTTATATAGTAAAACATTAGAAAAAATAAAAACTTTCAATAATAACATATATAATGAAAAAACTTAAAACACTAATCTGTGAAATTTTCAAAGAAGCTGTAAATATCTTTCCATTTAATTTTAAAGACTACCTGTTGAAGCGACGTCCTGTCTGGTGCAACAGCTAATCCGTCCTTGGATTAGGTCTTAAAAATTAAATAAAAATCTATAACACCTTCTAATTCAATTTTCAATGAGTAGCTTATTTAAATTTTTCATTATATAAAGATAAAAATTATATTTATTGAAGAAATAGAAATGAAATTTTAATTAATAAGAAGAGTATTTTAAATTTGTACTTGTAACTTATAGTAGAAAGTAGCACTTTCGTAGATACAGGGACTGGCTTTGATGATTATAATTAGTATCTTTTAAATAATAGAAAACTACAATAAATAAAGGTAACTAAACACAAAAAGGCCTGTCCCTCTTGGTGGGGATATAAAACTTAAAAATTCAATATAAGATATAATTAGGAGTACACATAAAACACTTTCAAAACTTAGATAAATAAAGAGTTAAGGTTGTTAAAAAGTTTCAATAATATTATGGATAATGATAGTGAAAAGAAGTTGCATAATGGAATTTTATGTAGGATATAATCGTTATTTACATAAATACAATTTGATAATTTATTTTCAGTTAGACATAATAAAAAAAGTAAACTTAGGTAACTTATATAGAGAAAAGGTTTTACCAAAAAACAAATATAGAGGTGTTATAATGTTATGTTAAAACAATATTTTAATATATTAAATATTAAGAGTTATATGAAAAGCATTTTAATAATAATTTTAACTATTATCTTTGCTATTTCTATTATTTTAAATAAGAGAATTAGCAAATCAGTAATATGTAATTTTGATGAAGATAATGGTGAATGGTTAACTGTGTCTGTTACCAGTACCAATAATGATAATAGAAGTGACATATGGCTAGTAGATACAAAAACTGAAGTAAAAGAGAAATTGGTAGAAAATAGAGAACCAATGATATCAGGTAAAATAAATACAGTTGGAGATATTTTGATTTATTCTGATGCCATTGGAAATGATCCTTGGGATATCTTTAGACTTAATATTAACTCTAAAGAAATCAATCAAATTACTAATGATTCTTTAGGTGAATTTAATTTGCAATTTGGTGACGAAAAGGGAAATATTATATTTGCAAAAAGTGGAGATAAAAACTCACCAATTCCACAAATATCTCAAATAGATGTTAATGAAAAAGAAAGGAAAACTATTGAATTAGGTTCTACTGATTTAGGTGTACAAGATTTTGATATTAGTGATAATAAGATTATAGTATTAGCGTTTTCATATAATGAATACATAACCAAAAAGTTTAAGGAAAATGATGATTTAGCAAAAATTAATTACTGTATTATAGAAATGAATATGGACGGAAGTAACACAAAGGTAATAACTGAAATAAAGGCTTCAACATTAGATTCAATTTCTTTATCAAAGTCTAAAGATTCTATAATACTAGGTGGAAAAGGTATTAATGATAATGAAAAAGGATTTTATAAATTAGACTTAAAGAGTAAAGAAATACATACTTTATTAACACAAGAACAACTTGTGAAATCAAATGAAGTACTTGAAATTTCAAGACCATATATTGCAGTTCTTAGTTCTAATGGGAAAAAGCTTTACTTTGCTGCGGTACCAACTGGAACAAGTGAAAAAACTATTTATGGCAATATAATAGTTTATCCCAATGTACTGTATTGCTATAATTTAGAGGAAAAGAAATTAAACGAATTTTTCAAAATACCAGATACATTTATTTCAAATATCTCTTTTACATATAAATAAATTGAAAATAATCTTATTGCAAGAAAAAGTAATCTATATTTAAATTTTTTAAACCATTGAAGATGGATAATTTTAAGAGTTAATTGCTAATACATTAGAAATAGACTTATAAGAAGCTAAAAGAATAAAAAAAGAAAACAAATAAATTTTTACTATACTATCTTTAAATTAAGTTTTAACTTTAATAGAGTATATAAGTATAAATTTTATAGTAGTAACAAAAAAATATTCTTTGCATAAAGTAATATTAAATTACTAATATAGAAGGGTTGTTATGAAAAGACTTGTTAAAGTTATTATAAATAAAAAAATTCTAAAGGAATATTTAGGTGAAAATGAGGAAATATCAAAATCTTTAAGTAGATTCATAGATAATTCTATAGAAGCTAGAAAAATGATTACAACATATAAAAATCCTTGTGAAGTTAGTATAAATATAAATGAGGATTCAATTAGTATAGTTGATAATAGTGGAGGAATTAATAGTAACATAACAGATGAAGATATATTTAAAATAGGAAATGATAATGGAGAGAATATTTCGGGATTAGGAATAAAAAAATCATTTTTCACATTAGCAAATAAAATAGAAATAACTTCGAATAGAAAGGAATGTTCAAGAAAACTTACATTAGATATAAACTCGCAAAGTGAAGAATTAATGTCTCAGAGTGAAACTATAAAGTATAACTCATATGAAGTAGATGGAACGAAAATTTATATAAGTGATTTAAATAGAAATATAAAGAAAAGGATAATGAAACACTATTTAATAGAGAAACACATAATCAATTGGGAAGAATATATAGTAAATTCATAAACAAGAAAGAATTAATACTTTATTTAAATGGTGAAAAATTAGAAGCTAAGAATATTGAAGCTAAAAAGATAAATTCATGCCACCTGTTAGATAAATATACAGTAAACTTATATAAAGGTAAGAAAAATTTTAGTGCTGGAGGAAGTGGAGCTGGAAAAAAGAAAGATTGTAGTTATGGAGTAGATTTATATATAAATGATTATATGATATATGACGGAGAAAGAAGCAAAGAAAAAGTTAAGTGGAATTTATTAAATGAACATAATTACTCATTTAGAGATTGTATTGTAGAAATTACTTACCATGGAAATAAATCAAAGTTTTATGAAGAAGAAAACATTTTATTTGAACAGGTAATAAACTTTATAAAACAAAACAAATCATATTTTGCAAGTAAAAATGTTATAATTCAGTATGAAGTACCAATAGATAAAGTGGAAGAATTGAAGGAATATTATGGAGAAGATACTGCAAAGGCGGTTGGAAAAAGAGCTTTTAATAAATTATATCAGGATTATAAAGATAGTACGATGTCAAATAAATAAACTTACTTTTAGGGGGATATTCATTTTGTGTTAAATGAGAATAAAAAACTTATTATAAAAGGATTACAGTGAATAATTACTCCATTAGGGTATATGACAACTAGCTTATGTAAGAAAAGTTTAAGGTAAAGAAAATCAATAATAGAATTTAATAAAACTACATTAAAATTTAATAAAATAATTCAAATAGTAACAAAAAGATATGCTATAACAATATTAAATAATTTTATTGCTTATATATTAAGTAAAAATCTTCCATAATGTAAGAAGTTTAATAGGACTTTATTAAAAAAGTTATAATTTACAAAAAACACATTGAAGTAATTTTCAATGTGTCTTTTGTATATTGAATACCACTAGTTCAACTAGTGGTTCTAAAAAGCTTATAGCTATGAGTAGAAAAAAGAAAAACTCCAATATAAAATAGAATTAGGTTTGCCGACCAAAACTAAATTATATTGGAGGTGTCCAAATGGACAATAGTAGCTTAGCACATAGTAAATGGAATTGCAAATATCACATAGTTTTTGTACCAAAGTATAGAAGACAAATAATTTATGGAAAGATAAAAGTAGATATAGAAGTAATGCTTAGAAGGTTATGTAAAAAAAGGAAGTAAAAATAATACAAGTAAATGCATTTAAAGATATTATACATATATTTGTAAGTATTCTACCGAAGTTAAGTATTTCGCAATTTATGGGGTATTTAAAGGTGAAAAGTTCACTAATGATATTTGATAGACATACAAACTTGAAATACAAATATGGAAATAGACAATTTTGATGTAGAGTGTATTGTGTGGATATAGTAGGAAATAATGGTAGATAATAGAGGAATATATAACTAATCAAATACAAGAAAATTTTGAGTATAAGCAATTAAGAAAAGTCAGGTAAAAAACACCTTTTATGTGCAGCTTGGAAAAGCATGCGATTGGCAGAACGTTAAGAGTGCGTAATAGCACTTGCCAGTAATATGATTACTTTCAATATGATATGTGTTCAACCCCTTATAAAAGACTTATTTTAGATATTAAAATTAAATTCACTGATTAAGCAAAGAAAGTATTAGAGATTGCACATAATCTTGTAAAAGAAAGTTTTAAATATAGAAGTGATTTTAATCAGATTTATATGAATTATTATATTAATAATTGTCATATATAGACATAATGTTAGTATTTGTATAAAATAGTATATAGTTGAATAATGGAGGGGTAATAGTGTCACTTTTAGACGTTAAGGTAGAAAATTGGAAAAAGAGGCTTCTTGATTTAGGAAAAAGAAATAAGATGATTAATTATAAAGAAAATGGAAGATCATCAATTCAAGTGACAAATTTAGAATTAGATGAGTTATATTCTGAACTTGTTGAAAATGAAAAGGTATTAAATTTTGATTTTCCTTTAATTTCAGAAATATTCAGTAATGATTCTGAAGAAGAGAATGAGAAGCATAGCATAGTTGAAGGAGACTTAAAGGTTAATTTAGCTATAAAAGAGCAGCAGAGGCTTTTAGGTAATTTGAGAAATAAATCAAAACTTGCAAAAGAAGAGCAGGGGATTAATTCATTGTATTTATCATTAGGTTTTTTAGAATGGACAGAGAGTCCTAATTCTAAACAAATTTTATTATCGCCTATAATATTAGTACCTGTGAAATTGATGCTTGAATCGTTAACTGATCCATATACTATAAGTGCTACAGATGATGATATTGTTGTTAATCCTACACTAGCATTTAAGATGGAACATGATTATGGAATAACTTTACCTGACTTTAATCATGAGGAAGATAGTATTGAATCTTATTTGAAATTATTAGAAAAAATTATTAAAGTGAATAATTGGACTGTTAAAAGGCAATCAAGTATTTCGCTTCTTTCATTTTTGAAGATAAATATGTATAATGATTTAGAAAAGAACATAGAAAAGATACGTTTAAACCCTATTGTAAGTGCAATAGCTGGAGAAAAGAATGAGCTTATGGAGCCACCTGCAAGTTTAAATAATTATAATCACGATAAAAATAAAAGACCATCAGAGGTATTTCAAATTTTGGATGCAGATTCAAGTCAACAGGACGCTGCCTTATATGCAAAGGAAGGAGTTAGCTTTGTACTCCAAGGACCACCCGGTACAGGGAAAAGTCAGACTATAACCAATATAATTTCTGAAGCATTAGCTGATGGTAAAAAGGTATTATTTGTAGCTGAAAAAATGGCAGCATTAGAAGTTGTGTACAATAGATTATCTTCTGCAAAACTTGGAGATTTCTGCTTAACCTTACATAGTCATAAGGCAAATAAAAAACATATAATAAAAGAATTATATGAAATGCTTACAATTAATAAAGTTAAATTGAGAGAAGAAGCTTTATATGATCTGGATACATTAGAACATGAAAGAAATAAATTGAATGAGTATTGTGATGAGCTCCATAAGATATGTGAACCATTGCATAAAAGTGTATATGAAGTGAATGGGGCATTATCAAAGCTTCTTGATGTAGAAAATATCATATTTAATATAGATAATATAAAAGATGTGGATGAAAAGCATTTTAATGAATATAAGTATTATTTAGAAGAGTTTGCTAAAACAGTTGGGAAAAATAATAATGATTATTTATTAAATCCTTGGAGAAATTGTAATATTAATATTGTTACAAATGAGCTAAGACATGATATAGAAAAATATTTAGGTGATTTATTACCTAATGTACAGAAGTTAAGTGTTTTATATAAACAGTTATTAAATAAGTATAGTATAGAATTTGAAAATAAATATAGTGAGGTAAAAAAATTAGAAGAATTCCTATTAGTATGTTCAGAGTCTCTTATAGTTCCAGAAAATTGGCTTATAGATGAAGATGTAGATGAATTGTCAAATGAGGCAAATAGATTTAATAATGTTAAATCTGAATATAATGAACTAATTAGTTTTATTACTTCTAGGTATGGTGAAGAATACTTAATAATTAATGCGGAAAAAGTGCTTAATGATTTTATTACAGTATTTAACAATTTTAAAGAACTAATAAATCAAGAAAAGTTTGATAATGATGATGATTTGATAATAAATAGTATTAGTAATTTAAGGTTAATAGTCTTGGATGTAATTGATTCTACAAGGGAAATCTGTTCAGTAGCAAAAAATATATCAAATATATTTAATATTAAAGAGACCGATATGAATATGGCTTTTATTAATAATAATCTAAAACTAATTGAATTAATAATCTTAAATCCTAAGCCAACTGTTAAATGGTTTGAACTTGAAGAATTTCAAGTAGCTAAACGAATTTGTCAAGAATTTAAAGATAATTATGAAAAATATAAAATTGAAACTGATGAATTATTCAAAGAGTTTGATAAATCAATATTGGATATAGATTATGAAAATATTATAGTTAGATTTAAAACTGAATATACTTCATTTTTAAAAATCTTTAATAAAAATTATAAAGTAGATAAAAATTTATTTAAATCACATTCTATTGAAGTAGTTAAAAAAATAGAAAATGCAAAATGTATTGAGGTTCTTAATAAGATTAAGAGCATTCAAGAATTAAAAAAATATTTTGAAGACAATAAAGAAAAATTTGAATTGTATCTTGGTAAACACTACAAGGCTGAATATACTGACTTTGACGAAATTAATAAATCAATGAATAACTTTGAAAGCATTATCTCAGAACTTAACAATAAGCTTATTCCTAAAAAAATTAAATATATGCTTATCAGTGGTAATTTAGAGGAATTAATTAATATTTATAATGTATTAAATGAAAATATATTGAGCAATGAGAATATCAAACTATTTAAAGAAAATTTTAAGACCAATGCAGATATGCTTGAATTTAATTTCAATGATTGTTTGAAATTTTTAAAAGATATTTTGAATAATATTGACTCAGCTAACCAATGTTATAATTCATTTATAAAATATGCGAAACAAAAATTTCAATACAAAGTGTATCTTCAGGATTTAAATAAACTTATCAGAATACAAAATATATGTAATGACATAAAAGAGAAAGAAGATTTGCTAGAAAAAAAATATAGATTTTTATATCAAGGAATTGAAAGTAATTGGGATGATATTATAAGAAAATTAGAGTGGGTTGGAAAGTTTAAAGTCATTTCAAAAAATTATAATATCAATTATGAATTTAAATGCTCTATATGTTCGGATAAGACATTTATAGATGCTTTAAAAGCAGATTATAATCGATTAATAGAATATGATAATAACACTAAAAGTAATTTAAATTGGTTTATTAGTATTTTCTTCAAAGATGAATTTTTAAGTGTAAACATAGATGAACTTCAAATAAGAATAGAAGAGTGTTTACATAGTATTTCTTCACTTGAATTATGGATTGATTATAGAACAGCTAGAGAAAAGTGTATAGAAATAGGATTAAGTGACTATATAAATAAGATTGAAAGCGAAAAAATTAGTAGCTCTATGATTATTCCTATATTCCTAAAAAGATTTTATAGATTATGGCTAGACAATATTATGAATGAAATGCCAGCAATAAATCAATTTAGAAGGAGAAGTCAGGAAGATAGAATTAAAGAATTTAAAAAGCTGGATACAAGTCAGTTTAAAATTGCGCAAAATAGAATAAAGGAAAGACTAATCAATAGTCTGCCTGATATTAATTATATGACATCAGCCAAAGATGAAGTTGGAGTTTTAAAAAGAGAGGCTAGTAAGCAGAGGAATATTATGTCTCTTAGAAAATTATTTAATAATATTCCTGAACTAATTTTAACATTAAAACCTTGCTTAATGATGTCTCCATTATCAGTAAGTATGTTTTTAGAATCAGAAAAATATAACTTCGATCTTGTAATATTTGATGAAGCTTCACAAGTATGTACAGAGGATGCTATAGGTGCAATACATAGAGGAAAACAAATTATAATTGCAGGTGATAAAGAACAATTACCACCAACAAATTTCTTTAATGCAAGTTTGTCTGACAGTGACTTTGATAATGATGAAGAAGAAAACGATGACTCAGATTCTTATGAATCAGTATTAGATGAAGCACTCAGTGTATTACCAGAAAGAACACTTTTATGGCATTATCGTAGTAGACATGAACACCTTATTGCTTTTTCAAATATAAAAATTTATGGTGGGAATTTAATTACATTTCCATCTAACATAGATAAAGTAAAAGATAATGGAGTAGAGTATATACATGTACCAGATGGTGTATATGAAAAATCAGGAAAGAGGTATAATTTAAAAGAAGCAAATAAAGTTGCTGAAATGGTTTTGGAACATTTTAGAAAGTTACCTAATAGATCACTTGGAGTTGTTACATTCAGCCAATCACAGCAATATGCAATAGAACTTGCAATAATAGAACTAAGAAAAAAGAATCCACAATACGAAGATTTCTTTAATGAAGATAAAGAAGAACCGTTTTTCATAAAGAATCTAGAAAATGTTCAAGGTGATGAACGAGATACTATTATTTTTAGTATTGGTTATGCAAGAGATTTTAATGGAAAGATGTATATGAATTTTGGGCCTTTAAGTAGAACTGGTGGATATAGAAGACTAAATGTAGCAATAACAAGAGCTAAGTATAATGTGAAACTTGTTGGGTCAATTTTACCAACTGATATTGATTTGAGTAGAACAAAAGCAGAAGGTGTAAAAATGCTAAGGAGCTACATGGAGTTTGCAATGCAAGGTATGAATGCTGTTGTAAATGAAATTAAAGAAAGTGAAATTGTATGTTTAGAATCACCATTTGAAGAGTCAGTTTATGATTATTTAGTGTCTAAAGGATATAATGTTGCTACTCAGGTAGGTTGTTCAGGATATAGAATAGATATGGCAATAAAACATCCTACATTAAGTGGAACATATGTATTAGGAATTGAATGTGATGGTGCTACATATCATAGTGCAAGAACATCAAGGGAACGTGATAGGTTGAGACAAAGTGTTTTGGAAAATATAGGTTGGACAATTTATAGAATATGGTCAACAGATTGGATTAAAGACAAAAATACTGAAGGTAATAATTTAATTAAAGCCATTGAAAAGGCCATTGCGCAATATGGTAATAAAATTGAAGAAAAATACACAGGTGCACTAGAATCTAATAAAGACAACAGTAATGAAATTTTATCAGGTGAAGATTATTTAATAGAAGAAAAGAAAGTCATTGACAAATATAATCCTTATGGTTTTAAAATCTATAAAGAAGCTAATACATCTAGAATAATACCAAATGGTGATTTTAAATTATATATATCAGAGTTAATAAAGTGTATTATACAGGAAGAATATCCAATAAATTTTGAATTGTTATGTAAAAGACTAGCTCCGGTTTTGGGAAATCAAAAAGTTACTTCAAAAATAAGAAATGAAGTGTCATACATTATTAGCAACTATTGTGGCAAATTTGTTAATGTGATAAATGGTTACTGTTGGTATAATAATGCAACTAAAGCAGTTGTTAGGATACCAGAAGAAAATGCTTATGAGGTGAGACAGATACAATACATATCTATGGAAGAACTTCAAGAAGCTATGATTACAATTGTTCAGAAAAGTTTTGGACTTACTAAAGATGATTTGATAAGTATTACTGCAAAAGTTTTTGGCTTTAATAGAGTTGGACCTAAGATAGTAAAAGCTATAAATGAGGCATTTGATAAATTAATAGATGCTAAAAAGTTCATATTAGAACAGAATAAAGTAAATATTATACGATAAAAAAGTAGAATCACCAGAAGAAAAGTTTTAGTGATTATGCTTTTCTATGTGTGATGTGTATAGAAAAAAATATATAATTTAGAGAGATTTATTGCATGATAAAAGTTTTAATCAAGCTGTAGAGGAATTGAGGGTTGTTTATATAGAAATTATAAAAATATTAGAGATCATAGAGTATAAGAAGTTATTAGATTTGAATGAATATAATGAAATAGTTGATGAGTTAGCCTTACAAAGGATGTTTAACAATTATATTTAAGAAGATTATTATTTTTCACAAAACTAAGTCCGGGGTGCTAAGAGTTACGCTTCACCTCCACCATACCCCAATGTAACAGAGTAGTTTGTTGTATTGGGGTTTATAATTTTAACAACTTGTATTAAAGTTAATATAATAAAGTATATTACTTAGTGATTAAGGTGTTGAGATGTATAATATTAAAGATGAAAAGTATGAACCAATAAGGCTAAGAAATGTGTATGCTTATTTTGTTTCTGAAAATCCAAGTACTGTGTTTAATACTACAAGTGTATTTCCTAAAATAGATGAAAGTGTATTTATAGGACCATTTTCTAGTGTGATAGGAGATGTAAGCATAGAAAAAGATGTTTTTGTAGGTTGTAGTGTAGTGTTAAGGGCAGATGAGGGAAGTCCATTTTATATAGGATCTGGTTCTAATATACAAGATGGAGTTATATTTCATGGATTAAAGAATAATAAATTTTATGTAAATGATAATGAGTATTCAATTTATGTTGGAAGAAAAGTAAGTATAGCGCATGGAGCATTAATTCATGGGCCAGTTATTATTGGAAATCATACATTCGTGGGATTTAGAGCGGTTGTTTCTAATGCTATAGTTGAAGATAACTGTTATATTGATACTGGAGCAATAGTGACTAGTGGTGTTAGGATATCTGAAGGTAAATATGTTCCAGTTGGAGCGATAGTAGATACACAAAAGAAAGCAGATAATTTGTTAAGTGTATCAAGTGAGCAAGTGGATTTTTCAGGAAAAGTTGTTGATGTAAATATGGAGTTTGGTAAGAATTATAAATAAAATTAATTTGGAAATAAAATAAATAATTTGAAAATTTATGTTGCAATATGTGTAAATGTTGTTATAATGAAGATGTAAGAAGAATTGAATATTGGAAATGTAGCTAGGGGTGCCTTAAGGCTGAGAAGATTATGTCTAACTCTTGAACCTGATGTGGTTAATACCACCGTAGGGAAGCAAATTGTTAAGTTAATTTATGATGTTTGTATGTTTTAAGCTTGCCTAGGTGCAAGCTTTTTATTTTTGCAAAAAGTTATGAGATAGAATAAAGGGGTGACTGAAGATTATGTCATTATATAGAGCTGTGGATGCAAATATTAATAGAGTTTGTGAAGGTATACGAGTTTTAGAGGATATTTCAAGATTTCATTTTGAAAATACATATACAACAAAGAAGCTTCGAGAGCTTCGTCATGAAGTAAGAAAAACTTTTAGTTCAAATGAACTTATATATAGCAGAGATTCAAGTGGCGATGTTGGAAGAAAAATTTCGGAAGCATCTACTTTGGATAAAAAGAATACTGTAGATGATATTATAAAATCTAATTTTAAAAGAGCTCAAGAAGGTTTAAGAACAATAGAAGAAATATTAAAAATTTTGGGAAATTACGAAATAGGTAAAAAATACGAAAAATTAAGATTTAAATCATATGAACTTGAAAAAGAAATGATTAAAAGAAAATTTATCTTTAAAGATAGTATATATGCTATTTTAGGTGAAGATTTTTCAAATGGAAAAGATAATATAACAGTTATAAAAGAGTTAGTGGAGAATGGAATTAAAGTAATTCAGTATAGAGAGAAAAATAGAGATAAGAATTATAAGATAAATCAATGCTTGGAGATTAAGAAAATTCTTAAAGGAACAGATGTAACTTTTATAGTTAATGATGATATTGATATTGCTTTAGCTGCTAATGCTGATGGAGTACATTTAGGACAAGAGGATTTAAAACCTGTTGTTGTTAGAAATTTAAATCCAAATTTTATAATTGGACTTTCAACACATAATAAGAAACAAGCTTTAGAAGCTTTAGAATTATATTATTCAAATGTAATTGATTACATTGGCGTTGGTCCTATGTTTGATACAAATACTAAGAAGAACATAGAAAAAAGTGATGGTTTAAATTATTTAAAATGGGTCTCAGAAAATATAAATATGCCAAGTGTTGCAATTGGTGGAATTAAAGAAGAAAATATTAAGTCAGTTATAGAAAATGGTGGAAATTGTGTTGCTATGATTTCTGAATTAGTTGGAGCTAGTGACATCACTGAAAAGATAAATTCAATAAGAAATGTTTTTTCAACATCATTTTAAAAATATAAGTATAATTTTATAAGTATGAAAGGGGATTTAATTATGCAATATACAACTCAAATGGATGCTGCTAAAAAAAATATTATAACAAAAGAGATGGAAATAGTAGCTAAGAATGAAAAAATGGAAGTTGAAACTTTAAGAAAGTTAGTAGCAGAGGGGAAAGTAGCTATACCAGCAAATAAAAATCATAAAAGTTTAGTAGCAAAGGGTGTAGGACAAGGTTTAACTACAAAAATAAATGTTAACTTAGGTATATCAAGAGATTGCTGCAATGTAGATGCAGAGCTTGAAAAAGTTAAAGTTGCATTAGATATGAATGCAGATGCAATAATGGATTTAAGTAACTATGGAAAAACTTATGAGTTTAGAAAAAAACTTATTGATATGTCTACAGCAATAATAGGAACAGTTCCAATGTATGATGTAGTTGGTTTTTATGATAAAGAACTTAAAGATTTAACTGTAGATGAGTTTTTTGATGTAGTTGAAAAACATGCTAAAGATGGTGTTGACTTTGTAACTATTCATGCAGGATTAAATAGAGAAACTGTTGAAACATTTAAAAGAAATCCTAGACTTACAAATATAGTTTCAAGAGGCGGTTCATTATTATATGCTTGGATGGAGCTTAACAACAAGGAAAATCCATTCTATGAACATTTTGATAGATTATTAGATATATGTGAAAAATATGATTTAACATTAAGTCTTGGTGATGCATGCAGACCAGGATGTATAGATGATAGTAGTGATGCATCTCAAATTAAAGAACTTATGGTTCTTGGAGAGCTTACAAAAAGAGCATGGGAAAGAAGTGTACAAGTTATTATAGAAGGACCAGGACATATGGCTATAAATGAAATAGAAGCTAATATGATTTTAGAGAAAAAACTTTGTCATGGTGCACCATTTTATGTACTTGGACCTTTAGTTACAGATATAGCGCCAGGATATGACCATATAACAAGTGCTATAGGTGGAGCTATAGCAGCAACTTATGGAGCTGATTTCTTATGTTATGTTACACCAGCAGAACACTTAAGACTTCCAAATCTAGAAGATATGAAAGAAGGAATAGTTGCATGTAAAATAGCAGCTCATGCTGGTGATATAGCAAAAGGTGTAAATGGAGCTAGAGAAAGAGATAATGAAATGGGCAAAGCAAGAAAGGATCTTGATTGGGATAAGATGTTTGAAATTGCAATAGATAGTGAAAAACCAAAAAGATATAGAGAAGAATCACTTCCACAGCATAGTGATACTTGCACTATGTGTGGAAAAATGTGTGCAGTTAGAAACATGAAAAAGGTTTTAAAAGGTGAAGATGTAGATATATTAAAATAATATAAAAAAACCTAACTAGAATAAATAAAAAAACTGTAGGAGTAAAATCTTACAGTTTTTCAATGTTTTTACATAAAAAAATGATATAATAAAAAGGAAATGATTTCAAATAATGTAAGATATGTTTGGAGGGATATAGATTGTTAATTACAGTAGATAAAAGAACTATCTTTTATTTAAGACTTTATGAAGGCTCATAGCAATGACTGCTATAGAGGAAACAAGCTCCAATTTAAAACTATTTTTTAGTTGTAAATATATTGATTTCAAAACAAATATTTAATTTAAGATGGTTGCGAGCTAGTCTCACTATTTAGGGATTTTAAGTTTTGGAGTTAATAATTTTAAAGATGAATTTAGAACCCTATATAAGATAAAAACTTATGTTTTTGTTATGAGCGTAAAAGTTATTATAGCAGTCTTTGCTGATAAATCTTTATAAATATTATAAGGAGGAGCAAAGATATGGCTTATATTAAGGCTGAAACTGTTTTACCAGATGAAGTAATAAAAATAATTCAAAAATATATAGATGGAGAGTGTTTATATATTCCAAGAAAAGATGGAGAAAAGAAATCTTGGGGAGAAAAAAATGGAACTAGAAGAAGTCTTAAAGAAAGAAATAGATGTATTTTTAATAAATATAGTAATGGATATTCAGTTTCAAAATTATCAGAAGAATATTATCTTTCTGAAAAAAGTATAAGAAGAATAATAAGTTCTGAGAAATATAATTAAATAATAATTTTATTATAAAGGTTTAAGCTTTTGCTTAAACCTTTATAATGTATTGGAGTTTGTTTAAAAAAATAGAATATATTGTAAATAGAATTTTAATAAAATAGTAATATAATATAAAAGGGAAATAAATTACATAAATTGTATGCATTTAGAATTTTTATATTTTAGCAATTTAAAATTATTAAGGAGGAGAAAATTTTGGAGATTGGGTTAGAAAAGAAATATTACAAAACCTTTGACATTGTAAGAATTCCATTTAAAGCATCTAAACTATATACAATATTGTTGTTTATAATTAGCTTATTAGATGGAATAGTCCCTACTTTTCAAGTAGTGGTAACAGCTACTTTTTTAGATACAGCAATTGCAGTATTTAAAAATGAAAAAAGTTATAATGAAGTAATTGCTCCAATAATCATATTAATAGTATTACTTGCATATATTTGGGTTTCTGACAAGTTAGCAAAACTTGTAGAGGCAAAGCTGGAAATTAAACTAAGAGAAAGTTTTAAAACTAGTATAATGGAAAAAAGGGCGAAGTTAGAGTATAGGTATATAGAAAACGATGAGACTTGGAATTTAATGTCAAGGGTTTCTAAAGATAGTGAAATTAAGTGTAAAGATGCGTATAAAAATCTATTAGCTATGTGTAAATTTTCAATTAAAGTTATAGGATTACTTTTTATATTATTTACAAAAGTATGGTGGACACCACTTGTTATAATAGCAATCTCAGTGCCATTGTTAAAATTAGCTTTAAAAGGTGGAAAGGCTAGTTATGATGCAGAGAGAATACTTTCAAAGTATCAAAGAAAATTTGAGTATTTGGGAGAAGTTCTTACAGGAAGAGAAGCTGTAGATGAAAGAAGTTTATTTAGATATACTGATGATATAAATGAAAAATGGATAAATGAATATGAAACTGCTAGAAAAATAGAGTATAAAGTACTTTTGAAGTGGTTTATAAAAATGAAGTCTAGTGGAGTTATAACAACATTGCTTTCAGTAATTATAATTATAGTATTTATAAAGCCAGTTTTAAATGGTGAAATTACTATAGGATTTTTTATAGCTATATCTAATGCAGTTTTTGGTTTAATTCAAATAATGTCATGGCAGATTTCTAATATTGCAGATACCTTAGCAAAAAATAAAGAGTATTTAAAAGATTTAAGTGAATTAGTAAATTTAGATGAATGTGAAGGTGCTATAGAGAAGCCTTATAACATTTCTGAAAATGTAAAATCCTTAGAATTTAAAAATGTGTCTTTTAAATATCCAGGAACTAATAATTATATACTAAAGGAACTTTCTTTTAAAATTGATGAAGGAAAACACTATGCATTTGTAGGAACAAATGGTGCAGGAAAAAGTACAATAACAAAACTTATAACTGGTTTATACGATAACTTTGAAGGTGAAATCCTTATAAACGATAAAAGTATAAGAGAATATACAAAGAGCGAATTAAAATCTTTATTTGCTATAGTGCATCAAGATTTTTCGAAATATTTTGTAAAATTGAAAGATAATGTTGCACTAGGAAATATTAATTCTATGGAGAATAAATCTGATGATGGATATATATATGAAGCTATAAAAACAGTTAAATTAAATGATTTTGTAGATACTCTCCCAAATAAGTTAGATACAGAGCTTGGAAAAATAAAGGACAATGGAATAGATCTTTCTGGAGGACAGTGGCAAAGACTAGGAATTGCTAGAGCAATTGTAAGTAATGCTTCACTTAAAATTTTAGATGAACCAACGGCAGCATTAGATCCAATAAGTGAAAGTAATATGTATGAGGAGTTTGAAAAAATAAGTAGAGGAGGAACTACTATTTTCATAAGTCATAGACTCGGTTCTACTAAACTAGCTGATGAAATTTTTGTTATAGACAATGGTAAAGTTGCAGAAAGTGGTTCTCATGATGAACTTATGAATATAGATGGAATATATAAAAATATGTATGAAAGTCAAAGGGGATGGTATTTATGATGGATAATAATAAAGGAATATCTTTTTTTACAATACTAAAGAAAACAATACCATTAGCGTTGTTTGCATGCCCTATATATTTTATTATTAATAACATTGTAGGAATATTTCATGGAATGAGTTTTGGTGTAAATACCTATGTAACACAAAGATTTTTTGACTTAACAGAAAGAGAAGTAAGATTAGGAGGATCATTTTCAAAAATACTTTATGGTGCTATAGTACTTGGCATTGTGCTTGTTATAAGTCAAGTACTGAATGGTGTTTCTAATTTTATGAGCAATAATATGGAAAAGAAGATGACAGGAAAGTTTTTGAAGTTAATTAATGAAAAAGCTGGAAAGCTTAATCAGGTTGATTTTGAAAATCCTAAATGTTTGGATGATATAAATAAGGCAAAAGAAGGAGCTAAGGGAAGTATTAATCTTATTCTAGTACTTAGTTTTATACTTATGTGTTATTTTCCATATATTATTTTCATGGCAATTTATCTTTATAGATTAAAACCTATTTTAGCTATATCATTAGTAATAATATTTATACCAGTAGCATTTACCCAATTTGTTAGAGTTAAAATATTTGGAGATTTAGAAGATAAGTCAGCACCATTAAGAAGGCAGACTGAATATTATGAAGGTTGTATAGTTGGAAAGGAATATTATAAGGAAACTAGAATTTTAGGTGCATTTAATTATTTTAGAAAATTATATACTGATGCTGTAAAGTTGCTTAATAATAATATATGGAAAGCTGAGAAGAAGGCAGCAATTATAGAACTTTCTATGAGTATATTAACTTTTTTGGGATATGCTGGTGTTTTATATCTATTATTAGATGCATTAATGAAAAAGGAAATATCTATAGGAGCATTTGGAGCAGTATTTGCATCTGTAGATATGATGTTTGGAATGATGGAAGAAATAGTTTATATGCACATTGGTAGTATTACCAAGGAAATAGGTTTAGTTAGAAATTTTATTAGATTTTTAGATATGCCTGAAAGATGTGGTGAAGAAATTTATACAAATGGAGCAATAGGGATTGATATAGACAATGTTTCATTCCAATATCCATGTGCTAATAAAAAATCACTGGATAGTGTAAATTTAAAAATAAAAGAAAATGAAACTATAGCTATTGTAGGTGAAAATGGAGCAGGAAAAACTACGTTAGTAAAGCTTATAATGGGTATTTATATGCCAACAGAAGGAACTGTAAACATAGGGAATGTAGATACTAAAAAAGCATCAATGAAATCATTGTATAAGGATATTTCATGTGTTTTTCAAAAATATCAAAGATATAAAATGACACTTAAAGAAAATGTAGTTATTGGGTATGTAGATGGTGATGATAAGTACATTGAAAATAATTTTGATAATTCTATATATAAGTCTGATTTAGATGTAAATAAAAAAAGTTTTCCAGATGGATATGAAACAATGCTTTCAAGAGAGTTTGATGGTGTGGATCTTTCTGGTGGACAGTGGCAAAGAGTTGCTATTGCAAGAGGATTTTATAAAAATCATAAGATGATAGTTTTAGATGAACCAACAGCAGCAATAGATCCTGTTGAAGAAACAAAAATATATAAAAAGTTTTCAGAAATGGCTAAGGGGAATACAGCAATAATAGTTACTCATAGATTAGGCTCAGCTAAAATTGCAAATAGAATAGTGGTTATGGATGATGGAAAAATATCAGAAATAGGAAGTCATGAAGAACTAATGGAGAGTAATGGGAAATATAGAGAAATGTATGATGCACAAAGACAATGGTATTTAAGAGAAGAGGAAACAGTTTAATTTTAAAATATGTAAAATAGAAAAGAATCTAAGAAGTAGTTAAAGCTTTTTAGGTTCTTTTTTATGCTTCTATTATTTGAAAGTCTATATTCTCAAGTTTAATTAGTAATTGTTTAAGGGATATAGTTTCCTTTAGGGCTATGTTAGTATTTTAGTATAGAAGTTATTTGAGGAGGGGGAAAAATGAATTTAGATTTTAGAAAAGCTACAACAGAAGAGTCAAAGTTAATGGCAAATTGGAAATTTGAAGGGGAGTATTCATTTTATGACAATGATAAAACAAAAGCCAAAAAAGAATGTATAGAAAACATGTTTGAAGATGAATTTGCATTTGTCATTTACAATGAAAATAATGAACTTATAGGAAATTGTTGTTTTGATAGAGATGAAGATGATAATGGTAAAGAGATGCTTTTATTTGGCATTCAAATGAAGCCAGAACTTACGGGAAAAGGACTTGGTAAAGAAGTTGTAGAAAAAGCTTTAGAATTTGGAAAAAGCAAATTCAAGTATAATGAAATTAATCTATTAGTTGCAAAGTTTAATAAGAGAGCTATAAAAGTATATGAAAAAATAGGTTTCAAAAAAATTGATGAGTTTATAATGAATGCTAATGGAGAACAGAAAGAATTTATTGAAATGAATAAAAAATGGAAATAAGTTAAAATGATGATAGAGTTGGAATTTAAATTAGAATCAAAAACTTATAACATTATGGATATTATAAAAATACCATTTAAAGCATCAAAAATTTATTCGTTATTATTATTTGTATTTTCAATTTTAAATGGGGTAGTTCCAACATTACAAGTAATAGTTACAGCTAAGTTTTTAGATGTAGCAATATTAATATTTAAAGGTGAAAGAGATTATAGTGATATTTTTATGTATATAGCACTAATAATGATTTTAATAGCTTATGTATGGATTTCAAATAATGTTATAAGGATGATAGAAACAAAATTAGAAATTAAACTAAGAGAAAGTTTTAAAGTTAAAATAATAGAAAAAAGAGCAAAATTAAAATATAAATATATTGAAAATGAACATATATGGGATTTAATATCTAGGGTTTCAAAAGATGCAGAAAGCAAATGTAAAAATGCATATAGAGATTTATTATCAATGAGCAGTATGGTAATTAGGGTATTAGGATTATTAATTGTGTTATTCACCAAAGTTTGGTGGACTCCATTTACTATAGTTTTAGTTTCAGTTCCACTATTTAAAGTAGCATTAAAAGGAGGCAAGGCTACATATAATGCAGAGAGAAAAGTTTCAAAATATAAAAGAAAATTTGAATATTTAAGTGATGTTCTTTTAGGAAGAGACTGTGTAGATGAGCGAATTTTATTTGGATATACAAATAAGATAAATGAAAACTGGAAAGAACAATATGAAATTGCAAGGAAAATAGAGTATAAAGAGGAAGTAAAGTGGTTTATAAAAATGAAATGTAGTGGCATATTAACTGCAATACTTTCCATATTAATAATACTTGTTTTTATAAAACCAGTTTTAGATGAAAAAATTAGTATTGGACTTTTTATATCAATTTCAAATGCAGTGTTTGCATTAATACAAATGATGTCATGGGAGTTAACAAATTACTCAGATCAACTTGCAAGGAATGCTGAATATCTAAAAGATTTAGATGAATTTGTAAAATTAGATGAAAGTGATGGTGCCATAGATAAACCATATAAAAAACAAATTAAAGTTAAGTCTTTAGAATTTAAAAATGTATCTTTTAAGTATCCAGAAACAAATAATTATGTATTAAAAAATCTTTCATTTGTAATAGAAGAAGGAAAGCATTATGCATTTGTAGGAACGAATGGTGCAGGAAAGAGCACAATAATAAAATTAATAACAGGATTATATGAAGAATTTGAGGGAGACATTCTTATAAATCAAAAAAGTATAAATGAATATACAAAAAGTGAATTAAAGGTTTTAACTTCAGTAGTTTGGCAAGACTTTTCAAAATATTATATAAGTATTAAAGATAATATTGCATTAGGAAATATAAATAATATGGCAAAGGAAGATAAATATATAGAGGAAACGTTAAAAACTGTTGGATTATATGAATTTGTAGAAAAATTATCTAAAGGACTCAATACTGTGCTTGGAAAAATTAAGAATGATGGCATAGATCTTTCAGGGGGACAGTGGCAAAGAATAGGAATTGCTAGAGCTATCGTAAGTAATGCATCACTTAAAATTTTAGATGAACCAACAGCAGCATTAGATCCAATAAGTGAAAGCAATATGTACAAGGAATTTGAAAAAATAAGTAGAGGTGGAACTACTATCTTTATAAGCCATAGACTTGGTTCCACTAAACTTGCGGATGAAATTTTTGTTATAGATAATGGAAAAGTTGTAGAGTGTGGATCACATGAAAAATTAATGAATTTAAATGGAACATATAAGAAAATGTATGAAAGTCAAAGGAGTTGGTACTTATGATAAATAATAATAAACGTATATCTATTTTCAAAATGCTAAAAACAGTAGTACCAATAGCTTTTTTGACTTGTCCATTATATTTTATTTTTAGTAGTATATTAGGTGTTTTTCATGGAGTTTCTTTTGGAGTAAACACATTTATGACTCAAAAGTTTTTTGATACGGTGGCAAATACTATAAAAATGAAAGGTGAGTTTAAGAATGTAGTTTATATGACTATATTGTTAGGAATAGTACTTATTATAAATCAGATTTTGAATGGACTTAGTAACTTTGCAAGTATGAATTTAGTAAAGAAAATAACAGGTTCTATGAATAAAATAGTAAATGAAAAGTCTGGAAATATAAGACCAATTTATTTTGAAAACCCTAAATTTTTAGATGATATAAATAAGGCTAAAGAGGGAGTAACTGCTAGTGTAGAAATAGTTATAGTCATTGTATTGTTGTTAACATTTTATGTTCCTTATTTTATTTTTATGGGAATTTATCTTTATAAATTAAAACCTATTTTAGCATTTTCAATCATATTAATATTTATACCAGTAGCATTAACACAATTTGTTAGGGTGAAAGTATTTGGAGATTTAGAAGATGAAGCAGCTCCATTAAGAAGAGAAAATAATTATTATGAAAGTTGCATGGTAGAAAAAGAGTATTATAAAGAGACTAGAAATTTAGGGATTTTTGGATATTTTAAAGATTTGCATTTAAAATCATTAAGGTTACTAAATAAAAACATATGGAAAGCAGAGAGAAAAGTAGATTTTATTGAAATTGGCATGAGTATAGTAACACTTTTAGGATATGCCAGTGTTTTATATTTATTGTTTAGGGCATTAATGCAAAGAGAGATATCAATAGGTGCATTCGGAGCTGTTTTTGCATCGGTAGATATAATGTTTAGTATAATGAAAGAAATAATTTGTAATCATATAGGTGAACTCACAAAAGGTTTAGGAGCTGTTAGAAACTTTATAAGATTTTTAGAAATACCTGAAGAAACTGGTAAAGATATAGATATAGATATAGATACTTTTGACATTGTTATGAATGATGTATCTTTTATATACCCATATTCAAAAAATAAATCTTTAAATAGTGTAAATTTAAAAATTAAGGAAAATGAAACTATAGCTAT
>NZ_CCAT010000066.1 GCF_000612845.1 Clostridium ihumii AP5 | reverse complement strand
AAATCGCCAAGACTAAAGTCTCAGCTACGAAGGATAAAAAATGTGACAATGAAAGTAGAGGAGTTTTCAACCTTATTGATACACGATGTTATTTTAAATTTATGCACGTATCAGAAACCGCCAAGACTAAAGTCTCAGCTACGAAGGAAAAAAATTGTGCCAATGAAAGTAGGTGAGGTTTTAACCTTGCTGATACACGATGTTATTTTTAATTTATGTACGTATAAGAAATTGCCAAGACTAAAGTCTCAGCACGAAGGGAAAAAATGTGACAATGAAAGTATGCGAGGTTTCAACCTTGCTGATACACGATTTTGTTTTAAATTTATATCAATATAAAAGCCCGCCAAGACTAAAGTCTCAGCTACGAAGGATAAAAAATGTGCCAATGAAAGTATGCGAGGTTTCAACCTTGCTGATACACGATGTTATTTTAAATCTGTATTTCTATCAAAAACTTACAGGTTAAAATTTTATCTGAGAAGGGAAAAAAATTGTTCTAAATTAATTTACTTAATGTTACAGGGATAAAGGGGTTTTTTTTAGTCGAAAATTATATTAAACTTATATAAGGTTTAAAAAGATATTTAATGTTAAGTTTAAATATAATTTTTAAGGTAAGAGTTAAATAAATAAATTAAAGAATTGTTTATATAAAAATAAATAAGTAAGGTGTGAAGAAATGGAAGAATTAAGAAGTGCAATTAGCGAAATAGCAAATGAAAGAGTTCTAAAGTTAGTTGTAAGTAATAAATGTAATAAAGAATTGAAATATAATAAGATAAATTTCTTTTTAAAGGAAAATAATAAGAAAGAATATTATCAAATAGAAAAGTATACTGATAAACAAGTGTTTCATGAGAATATTGATGTAGAAGATTTAGAAGAAAAGTTATTAGAATATGTAGAAGGTAATTTTAAACAAGTATCAGCATTTTCAAGTGATGTTACATTTGAATTAAAAATATCTAAAAAAGGTAAGGTGTTTTTAGGTAAGAAAAAAAGTGATAATGCTAAGGTTGCTAATAAGAGTCATAACAAAGAAAAAAATTACATATTAAAAGAGGGAATGATAATTGAACCACTTATAGATTTAGGAGTATTCACTAAAGAAGGTAAAGTTGTCAATTCAATGTATGATAAGTACAAGCAAATAAATAGATTTGTAGAACTTATTGATGATGAAATTAAGAAGAATGATTATAAAGAGTTAACAATTTTAGATTTTGGATGTGGAAAATCTTATTTAACATTTGTTTTATATTATTATTTTGTAGAGATAAAAAAGATAGATGTAAAAATGATAGGATTAGACTTAAAAGAGGATGTAATTAAAAAATGTAATGATATAGCAAAACAATATAAATATGATAATTTACATTTTGAATTAGGAGATATAAATGGATTTAAGTATAATAATAAAGTTGATATGGTAATCACTTTACATGCTTGTGATACAGCAACAGATTATGCCTTATATAATGCTATAAAATGGAATAGTAAGATGATTTTTTCAGTTCCATGTTGTCAACATGAATTAAATGCACAAATAAAATCAGATGAATTATCTCTTATTACAAAATATGGAATAGTGCAAGAAAGAGTTTCTGCATTAATGACTGACTCAATTAGAGCAAATTTATTAGAAGCAGTTGGGTATAAAACTCAATTATTAGAGTTTATAGATATTGCACATTCACCTAAAAATATTTTAATTAGAGCTTCTAAATCTAAGATTTCTAATGAGAAAAAAGAAAAGTCTTTGAATGAAGTAAGAAATATAATGAATACTTTTAATTTAAATCCAACATTATATAAATTATTAGAAAAAGATAATTTTATAAAATAAGAATTTCTTTCAGAAAAAATGTGATATGGGTTAATTATAAAAACAATAAACGATAATAAAATAGTATGGGCTATCTTAAAATTTGATGAAATTTTAAGATAGCCTATATAAATAGTGATAAATTAATGTTTGTAGAGTTATATAAAATTGAGTTTTATTCAAAATTATAATTACTTTGTAATAATTTGGGATAAGGTTGATAGTATAATAAAAAGTGAAGATTAATTAAGTGCTGAAAGAAGATGATTAATGTTGAGTTAATAAAAAGAGGTAATTTTAATAGTATGAGTTTTGGCTATACAGATAATTTTAGTTATATATGAAATAGCAACAAAATTAGAGTTTGACAATAGAAAAAATAGTATTAAAATTACTTATTGTGTGCATTAATAAAATGAATTAACAAATTTTGAGTTGAAATTTTGTTTTTAGTTTAAAAGGAGAAACTTACTATGGAGGGGACAAAGAAAAAGCATATTAAAATAGGATGTGCAATTTTATTTTGTATTTTACTTGGAATTTATTTAGGAGTATCATTTTATTTTAAAAATCATTTTTACTTTAACACTAATATAAATGGACATAGTGTTTCAGGAAAAACTGTGGATGAAATAGAAAATGAATTAATGAAAAAGTCGGAAAAATATGTATTACAATTAAAAGAACTTGATAATAAAACTGAAGAAATTAAGGGAAAAGATATAAACTTAAAATATGATATTGAAGGGAAAGTACAAGCTGTAAAAGATAAGGAAAATCCTTTTGCTTGGATATCTTCAATTTTCAAAAAGAAAGAGTATAAGCTAGATAATGCTATAATTTATGACAATGCATTACTAGATGAAGCTATAACAAAGCTTTCAGCTATGGATTTAAATAATGTAGTAGAGCCTAAAAATCCTGTATTGGAATATAAAGATGGTAAATATAATATTATAGATGAAGTAGAAGGTAATAAATTAAAAGAGGATGTATTTAAAGAAAAGATTATAGAAGCTATAAATGGTCAACAAGCTAGCATTGATTTAGAAAATCTTAATTGTTATGAAAAACCAAAATATACTTCAAAATCTGATGAAGTAAAAAAAGCAAAAGATACTCTTGATAAATATGTTTCTACAAAAATTACTTATGAAGTTGCAAATACAAAAGATGTTTTAGATGCCAGTATAGTTAATAAATGGCTTAATGTAGATAATGAATTTAATGTAGTTATAGATGAAGATGCAGTAGCTAATTATGCATTTATGCTAGCAAGTAAATATAATACTTGGCAAGGAACAAGAAATTTTGTAACATCTGAAGGCAAAACTATTAAAGTTAGTGGCGGAAATTATGGATGGATAATAAATAAAGACGAAGAACAACAAGAATTAATAAAATCAGTAAAAAATGGTGAACAAAAAACACGTAAACCAATATATTTGCAAACAGCACTTGTTGAAGGTGAAAATGATGTTGGAAACACATATGTTGAAATAAATTTAACAAAACAATATATGTGGTATTATAAAGATGGTCAATTAGTGACAGAAGGAAAAGTAGTTACAGGAATGGGAACTAATGAACACGCAACACCACCAGGAACGTACCAACTTAACTACAAAGAAAGAAATGCAACATTAAAGGGTGAAAATTACGAAACAAAAGTAAGTTATTGGATGCCTTTTAATAATGATATAGGAATTCATGATGCAACATGGAGAAAAGATTTTGGTGGCGAAATTTATATGAATGATGGATCACATGGATGTGTAAATGCACCATATAATTTAGCAGGAAAAATATTTGAAAGTATTCAACCAGGAATGCCTGTTATTTGTTATTAGGACTAATTTATTTAATATTTTATATAAAAAGATATGCTTTAAGATTTAAGCATATCTTTTTTAGTATATAAATATAGGAATACAAGTCTAAACTTTAAGTTATTTATGTTTCATTTGGGAAAGAGCAATTTCAAGTGTTATACAAAATTAACAATTAACGATGAACAATTAACAATGAAGGATAAAACTGAAGTCTCAGTTTATTTGAATCAATTTTTATGATAATTTGCTAAGCAAATTAGTTTTAAAACAATATAAAAACTATGTTTTTATGGAATTCTATTTATAAATATTAAGAATGAAGTGAATAATATTAACCATTATTGTTAATTGATAACTGTTAATTGTTAATTGATTCCAGACATTATAATAGAATAAACTATAAGATTAGTAGTATTATTTGAGAAAGCTATTATTTAAAATTTCAGTTTGGAACTCTACAATATGTAACAAGATTGTCATACTAAAAGAATAGAATTTTTAAAACAAATATTTTAAAATTTGTACAAAATCTTTAAATTGTATAAATACAAATGAAATGCTTAAAAATATAATAGAAACATAAACTTAAAATATAAAAATAGAAAGGGGTAGTTATAATGAAAAGAAAAGTAAGAAGAAAGTCTAAAAACAAAGCAAATATTAATCCATTATTAGCAATAGGAGCAATAGCAGGTGCAGCTACTGTAGCCACATTAGGGGCAAAGAAATTAAAAAATAATAAATCAAAGTCTTCAATAGAACTTATTAGTAATGTAAATAATGATAATAGACAAGTTTATTTTGTGGGTGGTGGATTAGCCTCATTGGCTGGTGCTGCTTATCTTATTAGAGATTGTAACTTTAAAGGAGGAAATATTCATATTATAGAAGGTATGAGAATTCTTGGAGGTAGCAATGATGGGGCAGGAAACCCTAATGATGGATTTGTTTGTCGTGGTGGTAGAATGCTTAATGAAGAAACCTATGAAAACTTTTGGGAGTTGTTTTCAAGTATACCGTCATTAGAACTACCTGGAAAAAGTGTAACAGAAGAAATTTTAAATTTTGATCATTTACATCCAACACATGCACAAGCACGATTAGTAGATAAATATGGTGTTATTCAAGATGTAAGAAGTATGGGATTTAACAATGCAGATCGTATGGCATTAGGAAAACTAATGATTACATCAGAAGAAGATTTAGATGATATGACTATTGCAGAATGGTTCGAAAATAGTCCACATTTTTTTGAAACTAATTTTTGGTATATGTGGCAAACAACTTTTGCATTTCAAAAATGGTCTAGTTTATTTGAGTTTAAAAGATATATGGAACGTATGATATTTGAATTTTCACGTATAGAAACATTAGAAGGTGTTACGCGTACACAATACAATCAATATGAGTCAGTAATTCTTCCGTTAAAAGCATATTTAGATAGTTATGGAGTAGACTTTAGTATAAATGCTACAGTTACAGACTTGGACTTTAAACCAGGGGAAGAAATAACTGTAACTGCAATACATCTAGATGATGGTGATGGTGAAAAAGTTATAAATCTAAATAATGGTGATGTTTGTATAATGACTAATGGATGTATGACAGATAATGCAACATTAGGAGATATGCATACAGCACCAAAATTTAATGCTGAAGAACCAATATCAGGAGAGCTTTGGAAAAAGGTTTCTAAAAAGAAAAATGGACTTGGAAATCCAGAGCCATTTTTCAATCATCCAGATGAAACTAATTGGGAAAGTTTTACCGTTACTTGTAAAGGAAATAAGCTTTTAAAACTTATTGAAAAAATCTCTACTAATATTCCAGGTAGTGGAGCATTAATGACATTTAAGGATTCTAATTGGTTAATGAGTATAGTTGTTGCAGCACAACCTCACTTTAAAAATCAACCATTAGATACAACTATTTTCTGGGGATATGGACTATATACAGATAGGATTGGGGATTATGTGAAGAAGCCAATGCGTGAATGCACCGGTGAAGAAATTCTTACAGAACTTTTACATCATCTTCATATAGAAGATAAAATTGATGAAATTATGGACACAGTAGTAAACGTAATTCCATGTATGATGCCATATATAGATGCACAATTCCAACCAAGAAAGATGAGTGATAGACCAAAAGTTGTACCAAATGGATCTACTAATTTTGCTATGATTAGTCAATTTGTTGAAATTCCAGAAGATATGGTATTTACTGAGGAATACTCTGTACGTGCAGCAAGAATTGCTATATACAAATTATTTAATGTGAAGAATAAAAATATATGTCCAGTAACACAATATAAAAAACAACCTAAAGTATTAAAAGAAGCATTAAAAACTTCCTTTAGATAAGAATTAGAATATAGAAAACATCTTGTTAAAAATAAATAAACAAGATGTTTTTTAACTTAAATATAAAGAAGAATATTTAAATAACATCAAAATGACTTGTGTTAAAAATTTCTTTACTTGAATCAATAGAGTTATTTTTATGTGGATTCCTTACTTTATAAACTTCGCAACCTTGAAATGGATTAGCTGTACCAATATATAAAACATTTTCTCTAGTAACAAGCATATTACGAACACCATAATTATATACATTTCCAAATCCATTAAGACTAATAGGATTAAATGTTATGCCATCACTAGATACCCATAAATCACAACCTAAGAAATCCTTCAAATTAGAAAGTATATTTAATTGTAGTTTTAATAAAATTATAGATAGATTTGTTAGTTCAGTAGATAAAATATCACATAATAGTTCATAATTTTTTATAAAAAGTTCAGAATAAGGTTCTAAAGCAATAGAGGAGTCATAAGTAGCAACATATAATTTATCATTATATACTTTCATTTGCCAGATGTAATAATTATAAGGATTATTAAAACCACTTAAAAATCCACTTAGAGGAGCTTTACGACTTCCTGTAGAAGGGGTGGTTGGAGTAAAGGCAGGACCACCTATTACTAATTCCCAATTATCACTTTTATCAATTCTAATTAAATCAGCACCTTTAGGAATTACATAAAATAAAGGATTAAGCGTATTATTTGCAGTTCCAACATACAAATAGTCTCCGAAAGATTGAAGTGTTAAAGCAGCATCATTTGCTGCATCTCCAGCACCCTTATCTACAATTAATTTCCACTCATCCTTTTTGGGGTATTTTCCTATAGTTCTCCAAATTTGGAATCCATCTGGTGTAGAAGTTCCAACATAAAGGTGATTATTAAATTCTTCTATAGTCCAAATGGAACCAACAGGATTTTGTCCATCTTTACCATTAGGAGTCTCTAATTCCCAGCCATATAAATCAGGATCTTTAGATGAATATAATAGTGATGGAAAATCATTAGATGCAAAGTTATCTCTCATAACAGCCATGTAAAGTTTGCCATTGTATTCCTTAATGGTTCTAGTAGTTCCTAAAATGTTAGTAGAAATTTCATAAAAGTCTATACCGTTAGTAGATTTTAGGATTTTAACACCATAAGGAGAAATAGCGCCAGCATATATACAAGGTTTTACTCCAGTAGGATTAAAAGTTGCAAGGGCTCGAAAACCAGAGTAGCATGCTTTTCCAGTATAATCGACATTAGATTTAAAAACTCTTTGCCAAGGAAGAGAACCATCTTTTTTATAACGCCATATTTCAGCAGTCATATCTAAATTTTTAGAAACAAAATCTATAGGAGGTTTTATGTTCTTTACTGAATGAGGAATAGCTGCTGCAATTAAATTTCTTCCAGTGCCAACATAGATATATTCCCCAAAATCACACATTGACCATGCATAATTATTTTGTCGTGCATTAGTAGGATTTAATGAATCAAAACCATTATATGGTGTTATATTTATGAAATCGTAGTTTTTAAGATGGTAATTATCAATAGAAGTACACAAATTATTTGAATCCTTGTAAAAAATATCATTTAATTCACTTTTTAGAAGTTCTAGTAAGGGTGTAAGTTTATCATTATGAGTTAAATTTTTATCGGAAAGTAAATTTTTAAACTCATCTTTAAAGATTGATGAATTTTGAAGTTTTTCTAATATAGAAAAATCAATATCCATAGTATCCTCCTAAACAAATAACTATATAATAGTATATGATTGTTATTGGAATTAGTTGAGTAGATAGCCTTGAAATATAACTTTTTAATTATTATTCTTAATTTAATGTGTAGTCAATATTTAAAATGAAATCATATATTATATGTAAGTGGAATTTTATGTATTTCATGTTAGTAATAAAAAGGACGGATTAATAGTATGGATAATTGCAATTATGAAAATAGCAATGCACAAAAAACAGATAGCACAGTAGATTACAATGAATTAAAAAGACAACTAGGCATATTAAATTTATCAATAGATACTATATATGTTATAGTAGTAGCTATAGTATTTAATATTTTATATTTAGATAATCAAAGGAATACATTGTTAGATTCTATAAATGGGACTAACTACACAAAAAATGGGCCAGATTTAAGTAAAATACCTAGAATAACAAATTATATGGTTGTTTATGCTACAGGAATGTTCCTGCTTATTAATGGAAGTGAATATGAAAGACAATTAAGTATGACAGGAGAAAATAGGAATGAAAAATCTATATGCAAGGCTTGGAAAAGTGTTATGTCTAGTGTATTAGTGCTTTTAGCTAGTTTAATAGGTAGTAATAACTTAGAAGTTTAATAAAAAAGTAATATTTTTTGAAAATAAATGAAGGGATATGACAATGAGAATAAACAAACTTTTTAGTAATTTAGGATTTTGTTCAAGAAAAGAAACAAATAGAATAATTGAAGAAAATAGAGTGACAGTTAATGGATTGCCTTGTAGAGTAGGTCAATGGGTGGAAGATGATGATATTATACTTATAGATGGAAAGCCAATTCCTAAAAAGGAAAAAATTTATATAGCTTTAAATAAACCAGTAGGAATTACATGTACGGCAGCAAAAGAAGTAAAAAATAATATAATTGAGTACTTAAATTATCCTGAATATATTTTCCCAGTGGGAAGATTAGATAAAGAATCAGAAGGATTAATAATAATGACAAATGATGGTGAATTATCAAATAAGATTTTGGAGTCAGAAAATGAGCATGAAAAGGAATATATAGTAAAGATTGATAAAGAGTTTGATGATGAATTTATTAAAGGAATGTCATCAGGAGTCGAAATTTGTAATTCAAAAACTAGACCATGCAAAGTTAAAAGAATAGATAATAATACATTTAATATAGTATTAACTCAAGGATTAAACAGACAAATTAGAAGAATGAGTAAATCCTTTGGATACAATGTTATAGAACTTAAAAGAATTAGAATTTTAAACATAAAAATAGATGGAATAGAGGTTGGAAAGTGGAGAAAACTTACCAGTGAAGAAATAGAAATTTTAAGAAAATGTTAAAAAACAAACATAAAACCTCCAAAAATAAAATACTGGAGGTTTTATTTTTTTTGCTTATTAATAAATAAAAATAATAAAATTTCAAAAAATATATAAAATATTGTTAGTTTTTGATATAATGTGTACATATTCGACAAAATTATCCAAAGAGGTATTAAAAACTATATGTTTTTTAAATATAAATAAAAATAAAAATATAACAAGAGAAGGAGGGAAAATGATTTAAATAAATATGTATTGAGAAATTATATAGGGGTAGGGTTAACAAATTATATAAGTTTAGGAAGTAAAAATTAAAGTTAAAAGATGAAGGGATGGTGGAAATCGTTATCATAATGAAGTTTAATCTAATTGTGTAGTTATCTATACTCAAATCCAAGTTGATTATTCGTAGCTGCAATATAAAAAAATACTAAATTTTCATTATATAACGATGACAAGTATGAAATTTAAAAATATGTCAATACATAAAAAATTACTTATATCCGTTATTTTAATAGCGTTTATTTCCAATATATCAGGAGTTGTTGGTTTACTATTTTTACAAAAAACTAATGAAGATTATAAATATGCCCTAATTAATTATGGTTTTGCACAGGGGAATATAGGACAATTGGGAATAGAAGTTGAAGGATCATATTCAACAGCTAGAGAATTAATTATATCGAAAGATAAACAGGAAATATCAAAATTGGAGAAAGAAATAACCAATAGTTTTAATATAATAAATGAAAAATTACCTATTATTGAGTCACAATGTGATTCCGAAGATGAGAATGTAGCCTTTTCAAAAGCAAAAGAAGGAATAGAGGCATATCAAACTATTTTAAAGACAGCTATTAACTTATCAATTGCTGGCAATAACAATGAGGCTTTAAGAATTTTAAAAGTGGATGGTGGAGCAGATATCCAAAAGATGAGAGAAGGGATTGATGAACTACTGCAAACTAATATAGATAGAGGTAATGAACTTTCAAACAATCTAAATAATTTAAAAATAATTACAATATGTATTATGTTTACTTTTATAATAGTAGTTATATGCATTGTAATAATTTTAATAAGATATTTAACTAAAGCAATAAGTGAACCTATAAAAGAAATATCTAAGGTGTCAGAAGAAATTGCTAAAGGTAACTTAAATCTTGAAATAGAAGTTAAATCTAATGATGAAATTGGTAAACTTTCTGCATCCTTAAAAAATATATTAGATTATTTAAATAGTATTTTTTATAAAATTAAAGATTCATCATATCAGGTAGCAGCTGGCTCAGAAGAAGTTGCTGCTAGTGCACAAGCATTAGCAGAAGGAGCAACTGAACAAGCAAGCTCAATTACTCAGTTGTCTGCATCAATGCAGGAAATAAATGAACAAGTTCAAGCAACAGCACATAATGCTGAAAATGTAAATAAAATATCAGAGAAATTGTTAAGTAATATTGATGATAGCAATAAGAAAATGACAGATATGTTAATTGCTATGGATGATATAGAAGAAGCATCTAAAAATATTGCTAAAATAATAAATGTTATTGAAAGTATAGCTGATCAAACTAATTTATTAGCTTTAAATGCAACAATAGAGGCTGCAAGGGCTGGTGAAGCTGGTAAAGGATTTGCTGTTGTAGCATTAGAAGTTAGAGATTTAGCTAGCCAAAGTGCAAATGCATCAAAACAAACTACTGAGCTTATAGAAAATGCAATTAAGACAGTAGAACGTGGAAGAAAATTAGCTGATAATACTGCAAAGAATTTATCTGATGTAGTATTAAATGCAGATACAACAAGTAATTTAGTATCTGATATAGTTGGTGCATGTGAAGAACAGGCAAGTTTTATAGACGAAGTGAATCAAGGAATTTTAAAAATTACAGATATAGTTCATTGTAATTCTGCAAACTCAGAAGAAAGTGCAGCAGCAAGTGAAGAACTAACAATGCAAGTAGATACACTAAATAAAATGATAGAGCATTTTAAATTAAGATATGAAAAATAATAAAAAATGAGATTATTTATTTTTAAATAATCTCATTTTTTATATTCAATTTATTGATATAATATATAGTTAGAAAAGAATATATAGGAATCCAAGTCAAAACTTTAAGATATTCATGTTTTAGTTGAGAAAGTTCTATAGAAAATTAACAATTAACAATGAAGGATAAAACTGAAGTATCAGTTTTTTAATCAAATTTTATGATAATTTGCTAATCAAATGATTTAAATATCATATAAAAACTAGTTTTTATGTGTTTCTATTTTTACATATTAGGAACAAAGAGAGTAATATCTACCATAACTTTTCACTGTTCACTCTTAGTTTTTAATTGGTTCCAAATATAAAAATATAAATAATATGTAACTTTAGTAGTATTATTTGATAAAAAGATTAGTTTAAATTTGAACTTGGAACCCTATAGTAAAAAGGAGATTGAAATGATAAATAAATTTACAATAAATGAGATTATAGTTATCATAATGGCAATGATAGAGGAATTTGAGTCAAAAGAAATGTTTGGATATGAAAGTGAAGAGGTTTATTTTCCTAAGCCTATAAATGATAAGTTAGAAGAGTTAAATGAAGAGGAGTATGAAGAATTTTTTTGTAATGCAGAAGAAATTGTAGAAGAAGTATATTCACTTAAAAGCGGAGAACTAAATGAATTAAATGCAATACATGAAGAAATAAGTATCTTAGCAAATGATATTCTAAAAAAATATATTATAGAGTAAAAATTTAAGTTCAAGTAATTTATGGATAAGATTAAATAAAATAGGTAAGTTAAATGTTTGTTAAAAAAATATGTAAATTATCAAAAGGGATAAATTATTATATATAATAGGTGTAATATACTCGAAGGAGAGGATTTTATGGAGATGCTTAGTTTGTTTTTAGATGTGTTTTTGCATTTAGATTTATATCTAGGAACAATTATAAGACAATATGGGGTTTTTACATATATAATATTATTTATAGTAATTTTTCTTGAAACAGGATTAGTTATTACTCCGTTTTTGCCAGGAGATTCATTAATTTTTGCAGCGGCTACATTTGCAGCAATGGGAAATATGAATATTTTTATATTGGTAATTGTAGTTTTAATAGCAGCTATTTTAGGAGATGCAGTTAATTATTTTATAGGTAATAAATTAGGGAACAAACTTATGAAAAAAGATGGTAAATTTATAAAGAAGTCATATATAGATAAAACTCATGGATTTTATGAAAAATATGGTGGTAAAACTATAATAATAGCTAGATTTGTTCCAATAGTTCGTACTTTTGCACCCTTTGTAGCAGGAGTTAGCAATATGCATTATAAGAAATTTTTATGTTTTAATGCAATTGGGGCAATTCTTTGGGTGTTTTTAGTTTCATGTTCAGGATATTTTTTTGGTAATATAAAATTTGTACAAGAACACTTTACTATGGTGGTTTTAGCAATTATATTTATATCTATTTTGCCTGCAATAGTAGGAATAATTAAAGAAAAATCTCTACATAAGGCATAGAATAATTTAATATTATAAGTTAATTTTATAGGGTTCCAAGCTGGACGATGAAATTTATGAAAAACAGGTATATAAAAATATAGTTATATACCTGTTTTATTTGTTAAATTCATTTAAAATTTAGAAGTTTTGAATTCTATTAAAAGTACTTCAGGAAGATTAAAGAGTCTAAAAGGAAATCTGCTATTACCGAGGCCTCTTGAAACTATTAATGTAGAGTTATGTTTTTTATGAATTCCCTCTGAGAATTTTGGAAATAGACCTTCAGATGGAGCATAGATTCCTTTTTTAATAAAAGGAATTCTAAATTGTCCACCATGTTCATGACCAGAGAAGATTAAATCAAACTTAAATTTAGCATAATAGTCAAAGTAATGAGGACCATGAGATAAAAGTATATTAAAATATTTTTCGTCTACAGATTTCAATATATCAGTTGAAAAATGATTTTTATAATTAAAAAAATCATATTCTAATCCATAAATATTTATTTTTGAATTATTTATATTTATGGAACAAGTAGTATTATTTAAAACAATGATACCTAAATTTTCTATATTCAAAAGTAATTTTTGATAATCAGAACGTCTAGCTTCATGATTACCAGGGACATAATAAATAGGATATAACTTAATAAGTTCTTTTAATAATACAAAAGCATTATTTGTGTCTTTTTTATAAGAATTTATTATATCACCAGTTATAACAATAATATCAGGATTTAAAGTGTTAATTTTTGTTATAAGTTTACTTTGATTTTTTCCAAAAGATTTATTATGTAAGTCAGAAAGATGTATAATTTTAAATCCATTAAAATCAGTTTGAATTTTATGGTTTTCATAAACTATAGTATTTATGGAAAGTTTATTATTGTTTATATAAAGAAAAATTCCTATTATAATTATTAAAGAAAAAATCATAAAAAATTCCTTTCTTTTATAGAGTTATTTTAATAATATTAGTATACAATATATTGCAATTTAACGCTCTTAAATTATTTATTGCATGTTAAAATTATGTTTGAATGAAAGGGTAAATATTAATTAAGTGATGATATAATTAAATTATGAAGTGTATTTATAGGAATACAATTTTAAACTTTAAGTTATGAATATTTTAATTTATATTTTTAAAATTGACTTTTTATTAAATTTAAATATCAAATTAGTTGAAAACAATATAAAAACGTAGTTTTTAGGTGTTTCTATTTTAAAAGTATATTAGGGGATTAAAAAAAATATTAGAATATAAAATGAATGGAGATAAAAGTATGGAGATGATATCATGGATAAATTTATGCATTCCAATATTTATCTTTTTAATTATAATATTTGTTAATAAGAAAAATGCTGATATAGCATTAAAAAGAGCAAGAAAGAGAAGAGGGGGAATAAAGATGAGTAATGAGTTAATAAAAAAATATATAGGAAAGAATTGTATGTTATCAACAGAAGGAATTGGGGGAGCGGTTATAGGTGAAATAATTGATGTTGTTGATAATTGGATAGAAGTAAAAACTAAAAAAGAAAACCAATTATTAAATAGTGATTATATTACTAATATAAAAGAACTTCCAGCAAAATAAAAAAGTCTCCAATCAAAATTATTCATTGGGGATTTATATAATTTCTAAAAACTCTAATTAATCAAGATATTATTAAAAAAACTTGGACATAATTATAGGAATAAAAGTTTAAACTTTAAGTTATTCATGTTTCAGTTGAGAAAGAGCAATTTGAAGTGTTATACAAAATTAACAATTAACGATGAACAATTAACAATGAAGGATAAAACTGAAGTCTCAGTTTATTTGAACCAATTTTATGATAATTTGCTAAGCAAATTAGTTTGAAAACAATATAAAAACATAGTTTTTATGGAATTCTATTCATAAATATTAAGAACGAAGTGAATAATATTAACCATCATTGTTAATTGCTAACTGTTAATTGTTAATTGGTTCCAGATATTATAATAGAACAAACTGTAAGCTTAGTAATATCATTTGATAAAGCTATTATTTTGGAACTTAGAACCTTATAGTAGACTGGAAGTATATGCTTTTGTTATGTTTTTATTAAGAATATTTATAGAAGTTTAAAAAAATACATAATTAGTTTATAATAATATAAAATATTGTTAAAAAGGAGGTATCAGTAAGTATAGAAATAACTAAAAAAGTTTAGTAATATAAATAAAAATTTGGAGGTAACTGTGAAGATAGATTGGAATAGAAAATATACGACTGTTGCAGTATATTCATTTATCGTAATTTGTTTAAGTGTTGTATTTTATTTAATTGCATCAGATTTGACAGTTTTTACAACTGAATTAGACAACATTATGGCAACATTTCAACCATTTATAATAGGATTTGCAATTGCATATCTTTTAAACTCTATTTTAAAGTTTTATGAGGATAAAATTTTAAGTAAAAAGGCTTTTGAAAAAATGAAGCCAAAATCTAAGCGTGGAGTAGGCGTTCTATTTACATATATAACATTGTTTGTTATATTATTTTTATTCTTTAATTTTGTATTTCCACAATTAGTTGAAAGTATTGTAGGACTTGCTAATGATATTCCACATTATGTGAAAAATTTAAGTGAAATGTCAGACCAATTAATGAGTAAATTAAATTTAAATGAAGAATATTTTAAATTGGCATTAGAGAAGTGGAATGAATTTGTAAACTACATTATTCAATTCTTAACAGATTTAATACCTATACTAGGAAATATGTTAAAAAATGTTGCTTCTCGTGTTTGGAATATAGTTTTAGGTATAATAGTATCTGCTTATTTATTAATAGATAAAGAAAAGTTTTTTGGATTATGCAAAAAAATTACATATGCATTATTTTCAGAAAAAGCTACTAAAAGAATATTAGAATTAACACATAGAAGTAATAAGACTTTTGAAAAATTTATAAGTGGAAAAATATTAGATTCATTGATTATTGGTATATTAACATTTATTGTTTTAACAATATTTAAAATGCCATATACATTATTAGTTTCAGTTATAATCGGAATAACTAATATAATACCATTTTTCGGACCATTCTTTGGAGCTATTCCTTCATTTGTAATAATATTATTTGTATCACCAATAAAAGCATTATGGTTTTTATTAATTATACTTATAATTCAACAAATAGATGGAAATATTATAGGACCTAAAATTTTAGGAGATTCTATAGGGGTTTCTGCTTTTTGGATATTGTTTGCACTTTTAGTAACAGGAAAATTCTTAGGTTTATTAGGAATGATAATAGGAGTGCCATTATTTGCAATTATTTATTCAATAATTAAAGATATTATTGAAGAAAAATTAAAGAAAAAAGGATTGCCAGAAGAAACTTCTGATTATATGTAATAAAAAGACTCATTCTATAAGTGAATGAGTCTTTATTTATATAAGCTATAAACTTATTCCAAATATAAAAATAGGCATAACTTGTAACACTAGAATTATTATTTGATAAATGTGTTAGTTTAAATTTAAACTTGGAACCCTATATAGGAATATAAGTTTAAACTTTAAGTTATTCATGTTTCAGTTGAGAAAGAGCAATTTGAAGTGTTATACAAAATTAACAATTAACGATGAACAATTAACAATGAAGGATAAAACTGAAGTCTCAGTTTATTTGAACCAATTTTTATGATAATTTGCTAAGCAAATTAGTTTGAAAACAATATAAAAACATAGTTTTTATGGAATTCTATTCATAAATATTAAGAACGAAGTGAATAATATTAACCATTATTGTTAATTGATAACTGTTAATTGGTTCCAGACATTATAATAGAATAAACTATAAGATTAGTAGTATCATTTGAGAAAGCTATTATTTAAAATTTCAGCTTGGAACCCTATAATATAAAGATAAATGTACATCCTAAATTTATAATTAAATTTAGGAGGATTTTTTATGAATGATTTTGAGGAAAGATTAAAAGAAACTATACAGGGTATTAAATCTCACAATGAAGAAATAATAGAAGATATGAAAGAAAGATATTCAGAAAAGAAATTTGCAAAAGAAATAAAGCATCAAATGGAAGATGAGGTAAAAAAGGAAAATAAAATTGAAAGAGATATTGAACATGAATTAAAAAAGAAGAAAAAATTGAGAGAAAGTTAGAGCATGATATAAATAAATAGTATATAAAAAGCCGTTGATTTACGGCTTTTTGTATTTTAAAATTATAATTTAAAAATTCTTTAGGAATTCTTTAGTTTTATTTATCAATAATCTTTAAATTTTATTATTAATATAAAGATAACATTATATATGATTTATATAAAAAAAATAAGTTCTCCTAATAAATAAGTAGAGGAGGTAATTTTATATTGTATAATTAATTAATGAAGATTAATTAATATAGTAGGAGAGGATAGTTATGAGTTTATATAATATTTTAGTTTTAGAAGATGAGAAGGACATAGCTAATGCAATAGAAGCATATTTAGTAAATCAAGGATACAACGTTTTTATAGGAAATGATGGTTTCGAAGGACTTGAAATATTAGAAAATGAAACAATACATTTAGCAATAGTGGATATAATGATGCCAAAGATGGATGGAATAACATTTACAATGAAGCTTAGACAAAATTATGAGTTTCCCGTTATAATGCTTTCTGCAAAATCAGAAGAAGTGGATAAAATAATGGGATTAAATATAGGTGCAGATGATTATGTTACTAAGCCATTTAGACCATTAGAACTATTAGCAAGAGTAAACTCTCAATTAAGAAGGTATACTAAATATTTAAGCATGGCACAAGAAAAAGAAAAGGTAGAAAATGTTTATGTTACAGGTGGATTAGAACTTAATACAGATACAAAAGAGGTTTTAGTAGATGGAAAACTAGTAAAAACAACTCCAAGTGAATTTAAAATATTAACATTACTTATGAAAAATCCAGGAAGAGTATTTTCGAGTGATGAAATATATGAAAGAGTTTGGGGAGAGCAAGCAGTTAATACAGATACAATAATGGTTCATGTGAGGAATATAAGAGAAAAAATAGAAATAAATCCTAAAAATCCAAAGTATTTAAAGGTGGTGTGGGGAGTTGGATATAAAATCGAAAAACAGTAAAATATTTGTAAATTTAATAGTAGGAATAATATTATTCTTTGTAGCATTAGGAATGTATCTTTCATATCCCAAAATAGAACAATTTGCAAAAGAAAAAAATTTTAATCCATTTGAAAGAAGTGAATTTATAACATACTTGAATAGAAGTAATTATGCATTATATTTTGATGTAATAAAAAACAAATCAAAAAATGATGAAGAAGCTATAAATGCTATATTAAATGCAAATGATGTAATGAATTCAAACTCAATGCAATCAGAATATAGTGAAGAATATATAAAAGATAGAATTGAATATGGGAAAAATGAATTGAGAAGTTGGAGAAGAGATATAGAATCTAGCCTTAGAAATTTAGAATATTGTGTAAAAAATAAAGAAAACAATGAGTCAGTTTTTAAAGGAAATGAGATTTTACAAAGTTTAATGAATGATAAAATTGATCCTAAGGATCAGGAAAGTTTAAATAATGTATATAGATTTTATATTGTTATAGATTTTGATGATAGAGGAAATGCAACAATAAAAAATACACATGGAATTAATGTAAACTATCTTTATGATCAATTTGAGTGGGATAATGAAGAAATATTAAACTATAATGGATTAGAACTTAATCCAATAAAAAACACAAGATTTGTATATGGTGTGCCAAAAGAATTGTTATATGATGATCAGATAACTTATTATATGGAAAGTACAGAAGGCTGGTCTTATTTAGAAGCAGAAAGCTTTTTTATAAAAATAGCACTTATAATTATTGGTTTGATGGCAGTTATTATTCCATATAAAAAATCAAAGCAAATAATTGGATTTGAAAAATTTTCAAAATTACCATTTGAAATTCATTTTTTAATTTTATTTATGGCTCTTATGTATATTTCAAATTCACATGAAATTATTATTATAGATACTATTAAAGGAAGTTTTTTAAACTTCTTTATAAAATTAAATATTACACAATCTCTAGCTATATGGATGGTAACATTAGTTAATGTAATGTATTGGTTTATATTATTATTCATAATATTTTTAGAAATATTGTTAATAAAGTATATATTAAATAAAGGTATAAAAGCATATTTTAAAACACAATGCTTGACTGTTAAGGTGTTTAAATGGCTATTAAAATGTTGGAATAATAGTATGGTAAGATTTAAAAATTTAGATCTAAAGGATGATAATAAAAAGAAGGTTAAAAAAATATTAATAATAAATTTTATAATACTAGTTATTATGTGTAGCATGTGGTTTTTTGGAATTATAGTAGCTGCAATTTATACAATAATATTATTTAGAATCATAACTAAAAATACTAATGAAATAAAGGATAAGTATAATAAATTATTTGAAGCTACAAATAAAATAGCAAAAGGAAATTTAGATATAAAAATAGATGAAGATTTAGGTATATTTAATTCATTTAAATATGAAGTTGAAAGTATACAAAAGGGATTTAAAAATGCTGTAGAGGAAGAAACAAAAAGTCAAAAAATGAAAACAGATCTTATATCAAATGTGTCACATGATTTAAAAACACCATTAACGGCGATAATAACATATACAGATTTATTGAAAGATGAAAATATTTCAGATGAAAAGAGAAAAGAGTATTTGGAAATATTGGATAGAAAATCTGAAAGATTACAAGAATTAATAGAGGATTTATTTGAAGTAAGCAAAGCTACAAGTGGAAATATAACGTTAAATTTAATAGATGTAGATGTTGTATCTTTAATGAAACAAACTTTATTGGAATTAGATGATAAAATACAAAAATCTGGATTAGTGATTAAAAGTAATTTTCCAATAGAAAAAGTAATGTTATCATTAGACAGTCAACGTATGTTTAGAGTTTTTGAAAATCTTATAATTAATATAACTAAATATGCAATGCCTAATTCTAGAGTATATATTGATATTAAAAATAATAAGGAATATGTTGAAATAGTACTTAAAAATATGTCAGCAACAGAAATAAGTTTAAATGTAGATGAAATGGTTGAAAGATTTGTAAGAGGAGATAAGTCAAGAAATACAGAAGGTTCTGGATTAGGGCTTGCAATAGCAAAAACATTTGTGGATTTACATGGTGGAAAATTTGATATAAAAGTAGATGGAGACTTATTTAAGGTAATAATTAAACTTAAAAAATAAAAAATACACAATTGGGGCATTTTATAATTAATTTAAAAGTTAATTAAAAAATGCCCCAGCAATTTTATTATGCAAATAATTTTTTTATTTCATCTAGTTTTTCTATAGCTGCATTATATCCATCGGTATATCCTTTTTTTAGTTTAGTTATATCTTTTTCAAAACTATCGATAGATTGGTTTAAAGTAGGTCGTATTATTATAGCCTTTCCTTCTTTTTCAAGAGTTTCACAATACTTTACTGTTTCATTATATAGTTTATGTCTATTAAGTAAAGGCTCTTTTAGTTTAGGATATTTTTTATATAATACTTTGGAAGCAAACACATTTTTTTTACTAAATTCTTTTACATATTCCTTAGGACGTGTAAGAATTATTAAATGTTTATCATTTCCGTCAGATATAGCTTTTTTTATAGGAATAGGATCACAAATACCACCATCAAAATAATAATTATTATTGATTTTGATAGCAGGAAAAAATAATGGTATAGCACAAGTAGCTCTAAGCATAGTACATTTATCATCTAAATTTTTAGCATCTAAATATTCAGTTTGTCCAGTAATCGCATTAGTAACTCCTACCAGTGCTTTTCCTTCATACTTTAAAAATGTTTCCATATCAAAAGGAATTAATTTATTAGGAATTTCATCAAATACGAAATCTAAACCAAATAAGCTTTTACATTTAAAAAAATTTCTAAAGCCGAAATATCTACTATCATTTCTGTAAGATTCCATAACTTCTAAATTTCGTTTCTTTTGTCTAGACAAGTAGGATATTCCATTAGTAATGCCAGCTGAAACACCTATACAATAAGGAAACATAATATCATTATCTAAAAGGGCATCCATTACACCGGCACTAAATATAGGCCTAAATGTTCCACCCTCTAATATTAAACTAGCCATAAAATTCTCCCTTCACCACATAAATATATAAGAAAGTATATACCTAATTTGTATAATGGACAATTAATTTATTATATAATCATTATATAGGAATACAAGTCTA
>NZ_CCAT010000065.1 GCF_000612845.1 Clostridium ihumii AP5 | reverse complement strand
CTAAATCAATTTTTAAAGAAATACTAATTTAAATAATTCCTGTTTCTTGATGAAAGAAAAAAGTTTTTCAATTGATAAATCTGCTATTTTGAATTTGAACTTGGATACCCTTAAGAGTGAGACTAGCTCGGAATCATTTTATAGTAAGTATTTCTTTTGAAAACAATATATTTACAGTTTAAAAAATAGTTTTGAATTTGAGCTTGTTTCCCTATAGCATGAAATTTATTTTTATAAATAAGATTTATTTAGGAGAAACTATTTATAAAGTAAGAATAAATTTAAGCTTAGAGGTGATTTTGTGGAAATTAAATTTTGTGGTGCTAATAAATGTGTGACAGGGTCTTGTCATCTATTAAAAATAAATAATAAACAAATTTTATTAGATTGTGGTAAGTTTCAAGGTGAAGATGAAAAAATAGGAAACAATGAAGACTTCATATTTAATCCAAAAGAAATCAGTTTAGTGATATTATCACATACACATATAGATCATAGTGGTAGAATTATGTTGTTGTATCAACGAGGATTTACAGGAAAAGTTATATGTACAAAAGCAACAGTAGATTTATGCAAAATTATATTAGAACAAAATGAAGAATTATCAAAAAAAGAAATTGAAAGTTACTTAGATAAATTTGAGGGGTATGACTATAATCAAGTTATAAAGATAGATGATAAAATTCAACTTGTTTTTAAAGATGCAGGACATATGTTAGGGTCAGCAATATGTGAACTAAATATAAAAGAAAATAATAAAAATATAAAATTAATATACAGTGGAGACCTAGGAAACTTAGATTTACCTTTAGTTAAAGATCCTGAAAAAATATATCGTGGTGATTACTTAATATTAGAAAGTACTTATGGCGATAGAGTACATAAAATAAAAAGAAATGAATTTGCAAAGCTTATAGATATTATAAAGGATATTACTGAAAAACAAGGAAATGTGCTAATTCCAGCTTTTTCATTAGGTAGGACTCAAGAGATACTATATACATTAAATAAATTTATAGAAAAAGAAAAGTTAAAGGTAAAAGTTTACGTAGATAGCCCTTTAGCGTCAAAAATAACAGATGTTTTTGAGAATAATTTTGAGTATTTTGATAAACAAGCTAAAAAATATATAGAACAAAATGATAATCCACTAGATTTTAAAAATTTATATTTCACAAGTTGTATAGATGAATCTAAGGAACTTAAAAACTTAAAAGGTGTTGTTATTATAGCTGCAAGTGGTGATTGTAACAAAGGTAGGATAATTCATCATATTAAAAACAACATTGAAGATGAAAATAGTGCATTAGTATTTGTGTGTTCGCAAGGAAATAAAACATTAGGACGAGAAATTTTAGAAGGTAAGAAAGAAGTAACAATTTTAGGTGAAACATTAGAGGTTAAAAGTAAAATCTATAACTTGCAAAGTTTATCAGGTCATGGTGATTGTGAAACTATAAAGGGCTGGATAGACAATTTTTTAGAGAAACCAAAAAAAATATATTTAGTTCATGGAGAGGAAATTGTACTTTCAAAATTTAAGGAAAATTTAGAAAAAGCAGGATATTTCGTGAAAATACCTAATTATGGAGAAAGCGAAATCATAGATAGTTAAAAATATAACAAAGAAAGTAAAGGAATAATACTTGAAATTTAGTTAGGATGGCATTATTATTATAAATGAAGGATGTATAAAATGTTATTTTAATAAAAATATTATAAGGTTAGGTTTTTTTGACTTTTTAAGCAAATTTTTTTGTTATTAGAATAATTATATTATTTAGAATTTTTTGCTTAAAATGAAATCTTAAAGTAAATATAAAGAAAGAAGGTTTGGACGATGAGACAAATGAAAACTATGGATGGAAATACAGCTGCTGCTCACGTAGCATATGCTTACACAGATGTAGCTGCAATATATCCAATAACACCATCATCACCAATGGCAGAACACTGCGATGAATGGGCTGCCCAAGGAAGAAAAAACATCTTTGGTCAAACTGTAAAAATGATGGAAATGCAATCTGAAGCAGGAGCAGCAGGAGCAGTTCACGGATCATTACAAGGAGGAGCATTAACTTCTACATTTACAGCTTCTCAAGGATTATTACTTATGATTCCTAACATGTATAAAATAGCAGGAGAATTACTACCAGGTGTATTTCACGTGAGTGCTAGAGCTTTAGCAGCTCAAGCATTATCAATCTTTGGAGATCATCAAGACGTAATGGCTGCAAGACAAACAGGTTTTGCATTACTTGCAAGTAATAGTGTTCAAGAGGTAATGGATTTATCACCAGTATCACACTTAGCTGCAATAGAAGGAAGAATACCATTCTTAAACTTCTTTGATGGATTCAGAACTTCACATGAAATACAAAAAATAGAAGTTTGGGATTATGAAACATTAGCTAAATTTGCAAATATGGATGCTGTAGAAGCATTTAGAAATAGAGCATTAAATCCAAATAGCCCAGTAACAAGAGGAACAGCTCAAAACCCAGACGTATACTTCCAAGCTAGAGAAGCTTCAAACAAGTTCTATGATGCAATTCCAGAAACTGTTGAGAAGTATATGGAAATGGTAAATAAAGAAATCGGAACAGACTATCACTTATTCAATTACTATGGAGCAGCAGATGCTGAAAGAATGGTAATAGCAATGGGTTCAGTTTGTGATACTATAGAAGAAACAATAGATTATTTAACAGCACAAGGAGAAAAAGTAGGTTTATTAAAAGTTCGTTTATATAGACCATTCTCACTAGAACACTTCTTTAAATATATACCAAAAACTGTTAAGAAAATTGCAGTTTTAGATAGAACTAAAGAACCAGGTTCAGCTGGAGAACCATTATATCAAGATGTAAGAAATGCATATTATGAATGTAGTGAAAAACCAGTTATAATTGGTGGAAGATATGGACTTGGATCAAAAGATACAACTCCAGATCAAATAGTAACTGTATTCGATCACTTAAATGGAGAAAACTTAAAGAATGGATTTACATTAGGTATTAATGATGATGTAACTCATACTTCAATAGATATTACAAGAAGCATAAATGTTGCTGATGAAGGAACTACAGCTTGTAAATTCTGGGGATTAGGATCAGATGGTACAGTTGGAGCAAATAAAAGTGCAATAAAAATTATCGGTGATAATACTGATATGTATGCTCAAGCATATTTTGCATATGACTCTAAAAAATCAGGTGGAATAACAGTTTCTCACTTAAGATTTGGTAAAAAACCAATAAAAGCAACTTATTTAATAAACGCAGCTGACTATGTTGGATGTCACAACCAATCATATGTTACAAAATATGATGTTTTAGCTGGAATTAAAGACAATGGAACATTCTTATTAAATTGTATCTGGGATGAAAAAGAATTAGACAAACATTTACCAGCATCAATGAAGAGATACATTGCAGAACATAATGTTAAATTCTATACAATTAACGCTGTAAAAATAGCTCAAGAAATAGGCTTAGGTGGAAGAATTAACATGATAATGCAAGCTGCATTCTTTAAATTAGCTAACATAATTCCAGTTGAAGAAGCTGTTAGACATTTAAAAGATGCTGTAGTTAAATCTTACGGTAAAAAAGGCGAAAAAGTTGTTAACATGAACAATGCTGCTATAGATAAAGGAATAGAATCAATTGTTGAAGTGAATGTTCCAGCATCATGGAAAGATGCAGTAGATGAAGCATTACCAATGAAATCAAAACCAGATTTCGTTAAGAATGTAGTTGATGTTATGAATAGACAAGAAGGAGACAAGCTTCCTGTAAGTGCATTTAATGGTATAGAGGATGGTACATTTGCTCCAGGAACAGCAGCTTATGAAAAGAGAAATGTAGCTATAAGTATTCCAGAATGGATACCAGAAAATTGTATTCAATGTAACCAATGTGCATATGTTTGTCCACATGCAACAATAAGACCATATGCAGTAACTGAAGAAGCATTAAAAGATGCTCCAAAAGCTATGAAAATTGCAGATGCTAAAGGCGGAAAAGCGTTTGAAGGATTAAAATTTGTTATGACAATTTCAGCAGAAGATTGTACTGGATGTGGAAACTGTGCAGAAGTTTGTCCAGCAAAAGAAAAAGCATTAGTAATGAAACCAGCAAATACTCAAGAAGCACAAGCTGAAGTTTGGGATTTTGCTACTGAAAAATTACCAGCTAAAGCTCAAAATCCAATGGGTGTTTCTAACGTAAAAGGAAGTCAATTTGAGACTCCACTTTTAGAGTTCTCAGGTGCTTGTGCAGGTTGTGGAGAAACTCCATATGCAAAACTTATAACTCAATTATTTGGAGATAGAATGATGGTGGCTAATGCTACAGGATGTTCTTCAATTTGGGGTGGTAGTGCTCCTTCAACTCCATATACAGTAAATCATAAAGGACAAGGTCCAGCATGGGCAAACTCATTATTTGAAGATAATGCAGAGTTCGGTCTTGGAATGTTCTTAGGTGCAAACCAAATGAGAGACAAATTAGTTATAGAAGTTGAAAAAGCTGTTGAAGCTAATATAAATGCTGATTTAAAAGCATTATTAAATGAATGGTTAGAAAAGAAAAATTGTTCAGAAGCTACTAAAGAATTAGCAGCTAAAATATTACCATTACTAGAAGCTGAAAAATCAAATGAAGCATTAACAGAAGTAATAAACAAAAAAGACTTCTTTGTTAAGAGATCTCAATGGATATTCGGTGGAGACGGTTGGTCTTATGATATCGGATATGGTGGAGTTGACCACGTTTTAGCAACTGGTGAAAATGTTAATATTTTTGTATTTGATACAGAAGTTTATTCAAATACAGGTGGACAATCATCTAAAGCAACTCCAACTGCAGCTATAGCTAAATTTGCAGCATCAGGTAAGAAAACTAAGAAAAAAGACTTAGGTATGATGGCAATGAGCTACGGTTATGTATATGTTGCTCAAATAGCAATGGGTGCTGATCAAAATCAAACACTTAAAGCTATAAAAGAAGCAGAAGCATATGATGGTCCATCATTAATAATTGCATATGCACCATGTATAAACCATGGAATCAAAAATGGTATGGGCAAAACTCAATTAGAGTCTAAATTAGCTGTTCAATCAGGATACTGGTCATTATATAGATTTAATCCAGTATTAAAAGAAGAAGGAAAAAATCCATTCTCATTAGATTCTAAAGAGCCAACATTATCATTTAGAGATTACTTAATGGGTGAAGTAAGATATGCATCTCTTCTAAAATCATTCCCAGAACAAGCAGAAGCATTATTTGCTAAAACAGAAGCTGATGCTAAGGAAAGAAGAGAAAACTACAAAAGACTTGCAGAACAACAATAGTCTTTAAAATATATAAAAAAACAGTCTCGAATTTATATTTGAGACTGTTTTTTTATTTACTATAGAAATATAAGTTAAAATTTTAAGTTATTCATATTTTAGTTGAGAAAGAGCAATTTAAAATGTTATACAAAATTAACAATTAACGATGAACAATTAACAATGAAGGATAAAATTGATGTCTCAGTTTTTTAAAATCAAATTTTATAATAATTTGCAGAGCAAATTAGTGGAAAACAATATAAAAACTTAGTTTTTAGGTATTTCTATTTTAAATATTAGGAATGAGATGAGTAATATTAAGCATAACTGTCAATTATCAATTTTCAATTGTCAACTGGTTCAAAATATAAAAATAGGAATAAACTGCAACTCTAGAATTATCATTTGATAAATTTGTTATTTTAAATATTAGAAATGAATAATATATTTAATAACTGTAAATTAATAAAGTTGATGAAAGTTTGTTTTTGTAAAACAATATAAAAATAATGAAATGCATATTTTTATGAATAGGATTAATTTTTAATTATGAAATATTTATATTAAATGTGAATTTTAAATAAAAATTATATTTTTATAACAAAAAGCTTTTAAAATATTAGATTTAAGGGTACAATTAATACATAACGAGATACAGGAGGTATTTAACAATGAGTGACGAAAAGAAATGCGGATGTGGATGTGGCTGTGAAGGTACAGAAGAAGTAAAACATGATGGATGTGGATGCGGACATGATCACAACCATGAAGATTCAGATTGTGGATGCGGATGTGGATGTGAAGATCACGAAGTTTTAACAGTTGCATTAGAAGATGAAGAAGGAAATAGCATTATTTGTGAAATAGTAGATGGTTTTGTATTTGAAAATAACGAATATGCATTAGTTCAAAATCCTGAAGATGATTCAGTTTACTTATTTAAAGTTGTTGGTGATGATGAAATAGGAGAACTAGTAGTTCCAGAAGACGACGAATATAATGCTGCAAGAGCATATTATGAAAATGAAGTAGCTTCTCAAAACTAATGAAATATGAAAAAACCGTTGTAAAAGACGGTTTTTTTTATTTAAAAATGAAAATAATATATAAGTATAGGGTTTGAAAATTAAAATTTTAGTTATTTATGTTTTGGGTGAAAATGGGCAGTTTAAAGTGTTGTACAAAAATTAAAAATTAATTATGAAGAATGAAATTGAAGTCTCAGTTTTTTTGAATCAATTTTTATGATAATTTGCTAAGTAAATTAGTTAAAACATATATTACAAAAATATTCTAATTAATAGTTAGAGTTACTATTAAAACTATGATTAGTAAGAATATTATAATGGGGAATTTATTCTCCAAAATGAACTTTTTATGGATAAATATTATATTAGTTTTATTTGAAGTACAAATAAAACATTGTAGAGGGGATTTCAATCCCCGGGGATATTCAGCATCATTGTTAATTACTAACTGTCAACTGGTTCCAAATATAACAATGTAATAAACTGCAAGATAAGTAGTACCATTTGAGTAAGAGATTACTTTGAATTTCAGCTTGAAACCCTATAAAATACTAAATGTATAAGTTGAAAACTAAATTTTGAATAATATAAAGGTATATGAATATAAGTAAAAATATTCTATAATAATATTAATAAATGAGAACAAATATTAAAGATTAAATTTATTTAAATATAAAATAGGAACTGGAGTATATATGGAAAAATTAGCTATATTTGATGTAGATTACACTATAACTAAAAGGGAAACCTTATTTGAATTTTATATGTTTATGATAAAGAAAAAGCCTAAAGTTGTATTGCACGCACCGAGAAATATAATATCAACTATATTATTTTGTTTAAAGATTAGAGATGCTTCAAAAGCAAAAGAGACATTTATAAGATTTATAGATGGCATAGAAGATGTTGAAATGAAGTGTTTGGTTAAAGAATTTTATGAAGAAAGATTGTGCAAGATTTTTTATAAAGATGCAATTGAAATGATGAAAAAGTTAAAAAAAGAAGGCTGTAAGATATATTTAATATCTGCATCAGCTGAATTCTATTTAAATGAATTATATAATATAAAAGAAGTTGATAAGGTGATTGGAACAAGATTTAAATTAGAAAATAATATCCATAAACCTAAGATAGAGGGGGAAAATTGCAAAGGTGAAGAAAAAGTTATAAGGCTTAAGGAAGAGTTAAAAAAAGATAATATTGAGGTGGATTTTAAAAATTCTTATATGTTTTCTGATTCATTATCAGATATGCCATTATTCAAATTGGTAGGAAATCCATATTTAATAAATTATAAGAAAAAACATGATTATATAAAAATACTAAAATGGAAGTAGGGGTAAAAATGAGTGAAGCTTTAAAAGAATATTTTATATACAATGGGGATGAATATTTAACTAATGAATATGAAAAATTTAAATTGCAAGGCAATAATCAAATATATGAAGTTATAAGAATAATAGAAGGTAAACCATTATTTTTTAAAGAACATATGGAAAGATTGAGAAACTCAAGAAGAATGATTTCTAATAAAGATAGTATAAGTGATGATAAAATAATACAGTCTTTTGAAAAGCTTGTCACATTAAACAATGTTAAAGAAGGAAATGTTAAAGTTATATTACAAGAAGAAAATTTTATTATGTTTTTTATAAAACATAGTTACCCTACAGAAGAAATGTATAGGAATGGTGTAGATACTATATTATATTTTGGTGAAAGAGAAAATCCTAATGCTAAAATCATAAATAATGATTTTAGGAATAAAGTTAATATAGAGATAGACAATAAAAATGTGTATGAAGCTATTTTAATTGATAGAAATGGAAATATAACAGAAGGAAGTAGATCTAATATTTTCATGGTTAAAGATGGAAACGTAATCACTTCTCCTGTAAAAAATGTTTTACCAGGTATAACTAGGATGAAGATATTAGAAGCTTGTAGAAGATCTAATATAAAAGTAATTGAAAAAGAAGTTAATTATAAAGAAATTGAAGATTTGGATGGAATGTTTATTTCAGGAACATCACCAAAAGTTTTGCCAATAAGAAACTGTGAAAATATAAAAATAAATTCTCAAAGTAATGAATTAATTCAAAAAATATTAAAAGAATTTAACAAAATAATAAAAGAGGATATAAACTATTAAAAATTAGTGAAAAAGATAAAGTTATAGGGACTTTTGACGATAATTTATATAAAACATGGGTATTAATTATCTAAATAAGTTCCACAAAGATAAAAAATATTTTAGCTTTGGAGGGGAATAGATGGGGGATTTAAAAAGTAAAGGCATAGGTCTTATAAAGTTTGAAAATAATCAGATTATTATTATTGATCCAAAAGAAGGAAACTTACCAGCTAGAATACTACCTTCATTAGATGTGGCGGTTATAATAGATGGTAAAGAAGTTTCAATTCCATCAGAAGTTCATGAAAAAAATAAAATAGAACTTAAAATAAAAAAAGAATCTATACCTAAGAGAGAAATCATATTAAATGTCTCAGAAGATAAAATGGAAGCATGTATAACTATTAAAGAAGAAAAATCTTATAAATATAAGATAAGAGAGTCTTCATTTGCTCCTGTTTTTGTTCCAGCTCTTGAAATAGAAGCAGAAGTTACAGCACCTAGATATACAGAAATCGAATTATTGTCACAATTATCTAAAATGGGAATCATTTATGGTCTTGACAATGATAATATAAGATGGTGTTGTAACAATGATATGGTTGAAAATGTAATCATAGCAAAGGGAAAGAAATGTGTGGAGCCAATAGATGATAAAGTAACATTATTTTTTGACGACAATAAAGAAGGAAAGCTTATAGAAGATGAACAAGGTAATGTGGATTTCAAATCTATAGGTAATGTTGCAAATGTTAAGACGGGTGAACTAATAGGTCAATTAGAAATTGGTAAAAATGGAGAAATTGGATTTAATGTTTATGGACAAGTAGTGAAGCCACATAGAAAAAAGGAAAAAAGAATATTTGCAAAAGATGGATGTAGAATACTTGACAATAAAGTTTATGCAACAATTGATGGTAGACCTAATATTAGAGGAACTGTATTTTCGGTAGAAAAAGTATTAAAAATATCTGGAGATGTAGATATATCGAAAGGCAATGTAAGTTTTATAGGTGATGTTATAGTAAGTGGTGATGTAAAAGAAGATATGAAAGTAGAAAGTGGAAACAATATATTAGTTAATGGTAACACTTTGATTGCAACTTTGATTGCAGAAGGTGACATAGAAATAAATGGTAATGTTATATCGACTAATATATGTGGTGGAAATTTTAGTGCTGAATATATAATTTATGTTGATAAGTTAGAAAAATTTTATCAAGTTATAAGTAATATTTATGAAAATTTAATAAAAATAAATCACAGAAATCTTTTAACAACACATATAAATGAAAAAGAATTAATAAATGCAATTATAGATTCTAGATTTAAGAATTTTAACATGGATTTAAAAATTTTAATAAATATGATGGAAAAACAATATGATGTTGAGAATGAGTTTTATAGATTAATTAAATCAAAGATGTACACCACATATTTTTCAAGTTTTGAAAGTATTGATGAAATAAAAAAAGCAGTTTCACTATTAGAAAAAAGGCTATATGATATAAAATCAAAGAATAAAAGAAAATCTGATTTGTATGTAAATTATGTTCAAAATAGCACCATTAGTATGTCAGGGTCAATATATGTTAATGGACAAGGTATTTATAAATCGGAAGTCACTGCACTTGATAGTATCTACTTTTTAAAGAACAGTAGCATAATGAGAGGTGGAGTATTAGTTGCAGAAAATGAAATAAAGGCTAAAATAGTTGGAACACCTAATGCTGTTCAAAATATATTAAAGGTGAAAAAACATGGACATATATATGTTGATAATGCATACTATAATACAAAATTTATTGTAGGTAATAAAATTTATGTGCTTGAAGAAAATAGCAGAGATGTCCACGTTTATTTGGATAAAGATGGTGAAATATGTGTAGAAAAATTAAAAATATAGAGGGTGAATGCATGAGTAATGAAATAAAGATGTTGGTCTTTATGATAGGAGATCAATTTTATTCTGGAGATATTATGGAAGTGGAAAGAATATTAAATTATGAAGAATTAGCAGAATTGCCAGATTCTCCACAGTTTTTAAAAGGAATAATGAATTATGAAGGAAATATTCTACCAGTTATATCACTATCAGAAAAATTTAATAGATTTACAAATGAGAAAAGTAATGACTCAAAAATAATAGTAACAAGAGATGGCGATAGAAAGATAGGAATTATAGTTGATTCTGTGTCAGAAGTAAAGTCAGTTAAAGAAGAAGTGATAGAAGAATCACCAGAAATGGTAGCAGATATTTCAAAAAGATATATAAAGGGATTTATAAAGGAAAAAGATAGAATAATAATATTTTTATCACTTTCAACTATATTATCAGAAGATGAAAAAGAACTTGTGTATTAAGGTGAAAATATGGAATGTAAAAATATAAAAATTGGTATAGGCGATTTAAATATAGCAAAAGATCCAGACACGTTAATGACTATTGGACTTGGTTCTTGTATTGGGATAGCTTTATTTGATAAACGTACTAAAATAGGTGGACTTGCACATATAATGCTACCAGACAGTACTAAGTTTACAAAAGTGACAAATGAACTAAAATTTGCTGATTTAGCAATACCTATTCTTATAAAGAAAATGACACAAGCAGGAGCAAATAAAAGCTTAATAAAAGCTAAAATTGCTGGTGGAGCATCTATGTTTAGTTTTTCAGATAAAAGCATGAATATGGATGTAGGAGAAAGAAATATAAAAGCCGTAAGAGAAGTTTTAAAACAGAACAATATATCTATAGAAGCAGAAGATGTAGGTGGAAATAAAGGTAGGACAATTACATTAAGTACTGTAAATGGTATGTTACAGATTAAAACTATTGGGCTAGGCATTAAAGAAATTTAAACTATAATTTTTTATGGAGAGTGATGCTTTATGAATACTAAGTTGAAAGTTATAGTTGTTGATGATTCCGCACTTATGAGAAAAATAATATCTGACATGATAAATTCAGAAAGTGATATGGAAGTTGTAGCAACTGCTAGAAATGGACAAGATCTTTTAAAAAAACTAGATGAAGTAAATGCAGATATTATAACATTAGATATTGAAATGCCTATAATGGATGGGATTACTACACTTAAGAAGTTAAAAGAAAAAAGAGTAGATTCAAAAGTCATTATGCTTAGTTCATTAACAAAAGATGGTGCGGAAATCACTATGGATTGTCTTCAATTAGGTGCTTTTGATTTTGTATGTAAGCCTTCAGGATCTATATCACTAGACATAGATATAGTAAAAGAAGATTTAATAGATAAAATTAGAAATGGAAAAAAAACATTAAAAAGTTCATTTGCAATGAAAAATAGAACAAAACCTTCGTTTGTAGAGAGAACAAAAAGAAGTGAAGTTAAAAGGATTAGTAAAATAAGTGCAGTTGCAATTGGGGCTTCTACTGGAGGACCTAAAGCGTTATACACTGTTATTACAGCATTACCTAAAAATCTTGATGTTCCGGTATTTGTCGTTCAACATATGCCAGTAGGATTTACTAAAGCATTTGCTGAAAGATTAGATAGATCAAGTGGGTTAAAGGTTGTGGAAGCAGAACATGGCATGCATATTGAAAAAAATGTTGTTTATGTAGCTAAAGCAGGATACCATATGGAAGTTGAAAGAAATAGTATTAAACTTGTTGACAGTGCTCCTGTTTGTGGAGTAAAGCCAGCAGTAGATAATTTATTTATTTCATGTGCAAAAGTATATGGAAATGGACTTTTAAGTGTGGTATTAACAGGAATGGGAAGAGATGGTTCTAATGGAACTATTGAAATTAAGAATAAAGGTGGCTATACAATATCAGAAGATGAATCTACATGCGTAATATATGGAATGCCGAAAGCTGCATTTGAAACAAACAAAGTAGATGAAGTACTGCCATTACACCATATTTCAAGTAGAATAGCTAAGATAGTTAGAGGAGTTGAATAAGAGTAATGGATTTTAAACCGTTAGAGGCATGGGTAAAAAAAGAAATAGGAATAGATTTAACAGCATATAAATCAAATCAATTGCATAGAAGAATTCAAAGTTTAATGACAAGAGTTGGAGTAAGTACAATTGATGAGTATATAAAGCTACTAAAAAGTGATTTAGGCCAAAGAGAAAAATTTATAGATTACTTAACTATAAATGTTACAGAGTTTTTTAGAAATCCTGAGATATTTAATGAATTTAAAGATGTTATAAAGAGTGATTTTCAATATAATACTCCTTTAAAAATTTGGAGTGCTGCTTGTTCCATAGGAGCTGAACCATATACTTTAGCAATGATATTAGATGAAATGTCACCAGGTGTAAATCATAAAATTTTAGCTACTGATTTAGATAATACCATACTAAATAAAGCTAAAAAGGGTCAATATAATTCTTTAGAAATAAAAACTGTGCCACAACAATTGCTTAAAAAATATTTTGCAAATGATGGTGGAGTGTACAATATAGATAATAAATTAAAAAAGAATATAACTTTTAAAAAACATGATTTAATTTTAGATAACTATGAAAATAATTTTGATATAATAGTTTGTAGAAATGTAGTTATATATTTCAATCAAGATGTAAAAGACAAAATATATGAAAAATTTAGCAAGTCCTTAAAAAAAGGAGGGATACTTTTTGTAGGTGCTACAGAGAGTATATATAATTACAAAGCATTTAACTTTGAAAAAGTATCTACTTTTATTTATAGGAAGCTTTAAGGAGGAATAATATGGATACGTCTCAATACCTTTCAATGTTTTTAGAAGAGTCAATGGATAATCTTCAAACTTTAAATGAAAGTCTCCTTATTTTAGAACAAGAGCCAAATGATAAAGAAATATTAGATCAAATATTTAGGGTGGCTCACACTATTAAAGGCATGGCTGCAACTATGGGTTATAGCACTATGGCAGAACTTACTCATAAAATGGAAGATGTATTATCTAAATTTAGAGAAGGAGAACTTAGTGTTACTCCAAAAGTTGTAACAGTATTATTTAAATGCTTGGATACCTTAGAAAATATGGTTAATACTATTTCAGATGGTGATGAGTTAGATATGGATGTATCAGAAATAGTAGAACACTTAGAAGGAATTTCACAAAGTGAAGTATCAGAAGAGGAATCTGACACTAAAGAATTTGTTGAAGATGAAGAAATTGAAAATAATGCATTAGAAGAGAATGTTGTTAATTTTAACGAATATGATTTAAATGTTATAAAACAAGCTGAAGATAGTGGGTTTAATGCATTTAATATTCATATCAAATTAGATGAGGGTACTATATTAAAGTCAGCTAGAACATTTATAATAGTACAAAAATTAGAAGAATATGGAGAGATAATAAAAGCTTATCCTACTTTAGAAGATTTAGAAAATGAAAATTTTGATTTAGATATAAATTTTGCATATGTAACTAAAGAATGTAAAGAAAAGATACAAAAATCACTGGAAGATATTTCAGAAGTTAAAAATGTAGATGTTTTTGAAATAGCTAAAAGTAGAGCAAATCTAGTATCTCAAAATTGCAATTTAAATGAATATGACTTAGATGTTATAAAACAAGCTAGACAGAACGGATATAATCCTTATAATATAAATATAGAACTAGATGAAGGAACTTTATTAAAGTCAGCTAGAGTATTCATTATAATGCAAAAACTAGAAGAATATGGAGAGATTTTAAAATCTAATCCAGTACTTGAAGATTTGGAAAATGAAAATTTTGATTTAGATATAAATTTTGTTTATTTAACTCAAAAAAGTTCTGAAGAAATTGAAAATGCAATTAAGTCAATTTCAGAAATTAGCTTAGTATCGGTAACAGAAATAGATGAAAAATCTGCAAGTAGTAAGCCAAAAGAAAACAAAATTAAAGAAAATGCTAATAATAAAGAAGTAAAAAAAGAAGAGATAAAACCTAAAGAAATAAAAAAGAATTCTAGTGAAAAACCAAAAACTGAAAAGAAAAAAGCAAATGAGAAAAATGGTTCAGAAAAACATCCAAAGGGAAGAACTGTTGGACAATCTGTTAGAGTTGATTTAGAGAGACTTGATAAATTTATGAATATGGTTTCTGAGCTAGTTATTCATAGAACAAGATTAGAACAAATAAGTTCAAATCATAAAATACCTGAACTAAATGAAACTTTGGAACAAGTGGCTAGAAGTACATCTGATTTACAAGACTTAGTAATGAAGATTAGAATGTTATCTTTAGATACTGTATTCAATAGATTCCCAAGAATGATAAGAGATTTATCTATAGAACTTGGAAAAGAATTTGATTTTGAAATACAAGGACAAGATACAGAGCTTGATAGAACCGTAATAGAAGAAATAGGTGAACCATTAATCCACTTATTAAGAAATGCTGCAGATCATGGAATTGAAAGTCCAGAAGAAAGAATTAAACAAGGAAAAGATCCTCGTGGTAAGATAAAACTTATTGCGTATTCAGAAGGTACTAAAGCAGTAATAAAAGTTGAAGATGATGGTGCTGGACTAAAAGTAGATAAAATTAGAGCTAAAGCTGAAAGAGTAGGTATAAATACTGAAGGAATGACTGAAAGTGATATTAAAAATTTAATATTTAGTCAAGGTTTTAGTACTAACGAAGTAGTTACAGACGTTTCTGGTAGAGGCGTAGGAATGGATGTTGTAAAAACAAAAATTTCTACACTAGGTGGATCGGTAGAAGCTATAAGTGAAGAAGGTAAAGGAACTAGCTTTATAATTAGACTTCCACTAACATTACAAATTATCCAAGCTTTACTAGTAAAGGTTGGAACAGAAACTATGGCTATATCTTTAGGATATATAGATAGAGTTATAGAATATAAAGATGAAATGACTAAGAAGACTAATAATAAAGAAGTAATTATATATAACGATAATATAATTAACCTTATAAGAGTAAATGAAAAATTAGGTTTAGAAGAAGTAAATCATGGAAAAAAATATGTAGTGATAGCTAAAATTGGAGAAAAAGAAGTTGGATTACTTGTAGATTCTCTATTAGGACAACAAGAGATAGTTATTAAATCTTTTGGAAAAACATTAAAGAATACTGATGAATATATAGGAGCTACAATCTTAGGAGATGGACTAGTAACACTAATATTGGATGTTGCAGCCTTAATATAAGGAGGTGTTAAGACTTGGAATATAGCAAATTTAGTGATATTGAGTTAGATGCTCTAAGAGAAGTCGGAAATATTGGAATAGGAAATTCAGCAACAGCACTATCTAAACTTTTAAATAAAAAAATCGATATAACTTTTCCTAAGGTTAATCTAATTAGATACGAAGAATTATTTGAAAGTGATTGTGAAAGTTGTGTTTATGCAGTTGTTACAAGAGTTTTAGGTGAAGCTCCTGGAAATATGCTTTTCATAATAGAAGAACAATCTCTAATAAATATAGTTGGTAGTCTTTGTGGAAGTTATAATGATGAAATAAATGAACTTGGAATTTCAGTTTTAGGTGAAATAGGAAATATAATCTCAGGTACGTATATAAATGCAATAGCATCGCTTACCAATTTACAACTATCATTGTCTGTTCCAGCAATAGCATCAGACATGATATGTGCAATTTTAACTACAACGTTTATGGAAGCTGGACAGTATGGAGATTATGTTTTAGATATTGAAACGGAATTTGTTCAAGAAAATGAAACTTTGAATGGGCATTTTTATTATGTTCCGATGCCTGGTTCACTAGAAAAAATACTAAAATCTTTAGGAATAATGGAGGGAAATTTAAATGGCTAAAGTATTAATAGTTGATGATGCAACGTTTATGAGAATGATGATAAAGGATATATTAGAAAAGAATGGATTTACAGTTGTGGGAGAAGCACCTAACGGTATTAAAGCAGTTGAAATTTATAAAGCAGAAAAACCAGATGTAGTTACTATGGATATAACAATGCCTGATATGGATGGTATTGAAGCAGTTAAAGCTATCAAAGCTTTTGATCCAGCAGCTAAAATAATAATGTGTAGTGCGATGGGTCAACAAAGCATGGTAATGGATGCCATAAAGGCAGGTGCAAAAGATTTTATAGTTAAGCCGTTCCAAGCAGATAGGGTTTTAGAAGCTATAAATAAAGTAATTGGATAGGGGGAATTGTGATGCAAGTTGTTGTATTTAAGATTGGGGATGAACAATTTGCTGTTGAAACTAGCAAAGTTCAAAGCATAAGTGATATGACTAATATTACAATGGTACCCAAAGCTCCAAGCCATATAAAAGGACTTATAAATTTAAGAGGAATAATAATAACAATATTAGATATCAATTTAATATTGGATATGAATCCTAGTTATGCAGAGGAACAAAACATTATAATCTTAAACTTAGAAGATGAATCAGTTGGCATAACTGTTGATTCTGTAGATGAAGTTTTAGACATAGAAGATAGTTCCGTAGAAAGAGCTTTAGGAGAAAAGGAAAAGATATTTATCAAAGGGGTAATAAACTTAAAAGATAGAATTATAACTTTATTAGACTTTGATAAAATTAATATATAAAAATCTACGTATATAGGAATGAGGTAGAGTAATGTCAGAAGTATTGTCTCAAAGCGAAATAGATGCTCTTTTGCTTGCTTTATCTTCTGGGGACTTAGAGGCAGAATCATTAGAAACCAAAGAAGAAAAAGTAAAGGCTAAGCCTTACGATTTCAGAAGGCCTCAAAAGTTTACTAAAGATCATATAAGAACTTTGGAGCTTGTTCATGATAATTACAGTAGAATAATTTCTAATTATTTAACTGCACAGCTTAGAAGTAATATAAAGGTTAGGGTAGAGAGTGTTCAGCAAATAACTTATGAAGAGTTCATACACTCTGTACCTAATCCGACAGTGCTTACACTTTTTAAAATGCCACCATTAAGTGGGGATATATTACTTGAAACAAATGCAGAGTTTGTTCTTAGAATGTATGATGTTTTAGCAGGAGGTTCAGGTTATAAGAAGCCTAAATTAAAAGAACTTACAGAAATAGAAAAAAATCTTATAAAGGTTTTAAATGCTGGGTTAATTTCTAATTTAAAACTTGCATGGGAAGATATATTAGATGTTGAACCAGAGATAAATGATATAGAAACAAATCCAGCGTTAAATCAAACATTAGCACCTAATGAACCAGTTGCACTTATAACATTTACTGTTGAAATGCTTAATACATCTATGCTTATGAATATATGTATTCCATATTTAAGTATAGAAAAAGTATTAGATAAATTAGTTACAAGATATTGGTTTAGTGATGAAGATGAGGATGTTAATAGAGAATCTAAAACTAAAGTAAGAAAGAATTTAGATTCAATTAATGTAGAAGTATCATCTGTTATAGGTAGAGCTGAAATTACAGTAGAAGATTTTTTAATGTTAAATGTAGGAGATGTTATAAAGCTTAATAGTGCTATAGATGATTCAGTAGAAGTTTATGTAGAAAAACAATTAACGTACATGGCTAAACCAGGATTAAGTGGAAAGCATAGAGCAGTTCAAGTATTAGAATTTATAGGTGAGGATGTGAATAAGTATGAATAACGAATTTCTATCTCAAGAAGAAATAGATTCTCTTTTAAATGGTGGAGATTCATCTTCTACAGAGGAAATAAGTGAAGATAGAGAAGTTTTTAGTGATATAGAAAAAGATCTTCTTGGTGAAGTTGGAAATATTTCAATGGGATCAGCGGCTACAGCGCTTTCTACTATTATTGGAAGAAAAGTTAACATAACTACACCAACAATACAAGTAAGTTCATTAAAAAAAGTAAAGGATAGTTTTGAAACACCTAATGTTGTTTTAGATGTTCAATATACTAGTGGTATAGTAGGCGGAAATCTACTTATTATGAAAATAAGTGATGCAGCTGTAATTGCCAATTTGATGATGGGCGGAGATGGAAAAGTTGAGGGAAGTCTAGAACTTTCAGAAATTGAAATTAGTGCAGTTTCAGAAGCGATGAATCAAATGATTGGTTCCTCAGCAACTTCTATGGCAACTATGTTTAGAAGAGAAGTAAACATATCTCCTCCAGTTTCAAGTATATGTGAAGAGAAAACTATACCAATATCGGAAGAAATAAATGATGATGAAGATGTAGCATTTATTTCTTTCAGAATGAATATAGATGAGTTGGTTGATAGTAATATAATGCAGGTTTTACCATTAGTTACTGCTCAAAAAATAGTTTCTATAATGATGGGGACAGAAGATTCAGAACCTCAAGCACCTGTGGAGGAAGCTCCAAAGGCACAAGTAGCACAAACTACTTATGAGGAGTCAAAAACTGAACCAGCAAGAAGTATAGAATCACAAGTTTCGAACAGTAATTATGATTATCAGTATGAGCCTAAACCAATAGAAGATAGAGTGGAACCAGTTCAAGTTAAAGAGGCAAGTTTTTCACAGTTGCAACCAAAACAAACTATGAATTTACCTCATAACATAGATTTAATAATGGATGTTCCGTTAGAAGTTTCGGTAGTACTTGGTAGAACAAGAAAAAATATTAGAGATATTTTAGATTTAAGTGCAGGGTCGCTAATTGAGTTAGATTCTTTAGCAGAAGAACCGGTAGATGTACTAGTAAATGGCAAGAAAATAGCTTATGGAGAAGTTGTCGTTGTTGACGAAAATTTTGGCATAAAAATTACTGGTATAGTAAGTGGTGAAGAGAGAATTAAGAGTTTGGGAAGATAAAAAAGGAGCATTTTAATGCTTCTTTTTTTATGAAAATATTATATAAGGAACTAGCTGGAAGATACAATTATTCTTATTCATATTGATAAAGAGCAATTTAAAGTGTTATACAAAAATCACAAATTAACAATGAAGGATAAAACTGAAGTCTCAGTTTTTTTAATCAATTTATATAATAAGTTGCTAAGCAAATTAGTTAAAACATATATTGAAAAATATTCCAATTAATAGTTAGAGTTACTATTAAAACTATGATTAGTAAGAATATTATAATGGGGAATTTATTCTACAAAATGAACTTTTTATGGATAAGTATTATATTAATTTTATTTGAAGTACAAATAAAATATTGTAGCGGTGATTTTAATCCCCGGGAAGTTCTATAATTGGTGATTAGTTTAAAATGCAATTATGCAAATAACTTCTAAGCCTATAATTATCATTTGATAAAGAGATTGCTTTGAATTTGAACTTGGAACCCTATATGATTAATAAATATAAAATATGCATATAATTTATACAATAAGATTAAGTAGTCTTAAAAATTAAATCTTTTTTTTCTGTATGTTTTTTCTATAAACTTTTAAAAAATAGAAACGATATATTAATTAGAATAAGAGGTGTGTGGAAATATAATATTTAGATTTTTTAGCAAAATTTTCATAAGTAATGTTATTATATTATAGTAAGGAAAGTTTACAAATTCTTATATTATATTTTAAAAATATTAAAGTAAGGTAGGAGAGAGTGTGGTATGAAAGTAAATAATGTATCTAATAGAATGATGATAAATCCATATAATAATATAAATAAAAGTAGGAATATATCAAAACAAAATCCTATGAAAGACAGTTGTGAAATTTCTAATATAGGAAAGAAATTAAACAATATGTCACTAGATACGGTAGAGGGAAATTCTGAGGCAAAGGTTGAAAAAATAAAAAATCAAATTAATAATGGAACTTATAAAATTGATAGCAAATTAGTTGCAGAAAAAATGATTGAAGCTATGAAAGGAAGATAATATTATTAATGGTTGTAGAATTAAAAGAAATTTTAATAAAAGAAAAGCAAGTTATAGATGAAATGATAACATTACTAGAAAAGCAACATGAATTAATAGTTAATGAAAAAGCATTTGCATTAGAATCAATTATAGATGAAATTGAAGAAGCTAATAAAAATATTGCAATAATAGAAATGCAAAGAAGGAAACTTTGCAAGGATAAAAAAATTACAGAAGTTATAAGTGAAATTAAAGATAAAGAATTAGAAAAATGCTATGATGATTGCATAATGAGTTTAGAAATTGCAACAATGCAAAAAGATACAAATAGCTTGCTTTTAAAGCAAGCTCTTGTATATACTAATTCAATGATAAATATGATGAAACCACAAGAAAAAGCATATAGCAATACTTACAATTCATATGGAAAGGTAAGAAGATAAAGAGGTGTAAAAATGTCAGGATTATTTGGAACAATGCACGTATCGAAACTTGGAATGTTTGCACAACAATCAGCGTTAAATACAACATCACATAATATAGCAAATCAAGCAACACCAGGTTATTCAAGACAACACGTTGTGCTTAAAACTGCAAGACCAATAACACTTACAGGACCAGGACAAATTGGAACTGGTGTTAATGTTGTAGCAATAGAAAGGACACGAGACATATTTTTAGATCATCAAGTTAGAAGAGAGACAAGCAATCTTGCAAGCTCAACAGCAAAAGAAAAATATCTATCTAAACTTGAAGGCATATATAATGAACCAAGTGATAGTGGAATATCTAAACTTTTGTCAGAGTATTTTGATGCATGGCAAACATTATCATTAAATCCAGAAAAATTAGAAGCAAAACAAGTAGTTGTTCAAACAGGAAAACAACTTACAGAATTTTTAAATCATACAAGTAAGCAAATTGATGGGGCTTTTTCAAATTTAGAAGATGAGAAAAAAGATGTAGTAACTCAAGTTAACACAATATTAGATCAGTTAAATGAAGTAAATGAGCAAATAAAAAAAGTTACATTGATGGGAAATAACCCAAATGACTTGTTAGATAGTAGAGATTTACTATTAGATGAACTAAGTACTAAATTTGGAATTGATGTAAAAGCTGATGGAAATTTAAATGGAATAGAAATTAAGCCACTTGGTGGAGGGCCTAATTTAATACAAGATACAGATAAAGATAAAAAATATCATTTAGAGTATGTAAAAGATAAAGATGATGAGCAAGGTAAGTTTCAATTTGTGGAAGTGGATAAGGACGGCAAAAAAATAGGTGCTGGTATAGATTTTGAGCCAGATGGAGGTACTATAAAAGGGCTTCAGAGTGTAGAAGATACAATAAATGCTAATAAAGCAGAATTAGATAACTTGGCAAAAATGTTAGCATATTCAGTAAATGCTATACATAGTGAAGGTGGAGCTAATAAAGGTGATTTTTTTGTAACAACTGATGGTAAAGATGTAACGGCTGCCAATATAGTTGTAAATGATGCTTTACTTAAAAATCCAGCAAATGTAAATACTGCAACTGAAGATGATGTAGCAGATGGTAAAAGGGCTTTAGCAATAGCTCAATTAAGGAACATAAAGTTCTCCATTCTAAAAGATGACAATACTGTTATGAATTATAATGAATTTAAAGCAGCAAATAAATTTGGAACAAGTACAGATAAAAAGATTATTAATACTTTTGAGGGAGATAAAAAAGGGGCTACTACAGAGGGATATTTTAAAAGTAGTATGAATGGTTTAGGAGTTATAACTCAAAAGGCTAAAAAAGAAATTGAAAATCAAACCATATTACTAAGGAGCTTATTAGAGAGAAGAAGTTCTGTATCAGGAGTTTCACAAGATGAAGAAACTATAAATTTAATTCAATTCCAACATGCATATCAAGCAAATGCTAAGATGATTTCAACAGTTGATGAATTATTAGATGTAGTAATAAATGGACTAAAAAAATAGTGAGGTGATAGCATGAGAATAACTACAAGTATGATGACAAACACTTTTTTAGGTGATATGAATGTAAATTTAAATAACATGAGTAATAGACAAAAGCAATTAAATACTGGAAAAGAATTTAGTAAACCATCAGATTCTCCATATAAAGCTGCTCGTTCTATGCAAATGTATAGTGAGATATATTCTAATGAGCAATACAATACAAATATTTCACATACTGTGAATTGGCTAGATACAACAGATACGGCAATGAACAGCTTAGGAAATGCATTGACAAGAATAAGAGAACTTATGGTTTCCGCAGGAAATGGTTCTTATGGAGAAGATGAATTAAAATCTATAAAAGATGAGATAAGTGAAAAAACAAATGAAATATCACAAATTTTAAATACTTCTTTTGATGGTAAATATATATTTGGTGGAACAAAAGGAGAGAAACCCTCATCAGTAAATGATAAAGGTGAAATTGTAGCAAAGGATCAAGGTGATACATTAAAAGTTGAAATATCTCAAGGTGTCGTAATTGATTATAGTATAAATGCAGATGAAATTTTAAATTTTCAACATGAAGTTTTAAAGGAAAAGCTTCCTGATGGAACAGGTGGAAGTATAATAAAATTGGACAAGAATGGAAATACACTAAGGATAAATTCTACAACGTCTAATTTAATAGATAATGCAAATAATAATGTTTTATATGATGGTAAACCTATTAGTGTAGATAGCGAAGGAAATTTAAAGGGTCATGATGGAACTGTTTTAAAAGTAGATAAAAGCAATGGAAAATTGCAAAAAGAAGATGGAACATATATTAGTCCAGAAATTAAAATAGATAATAAAATTGAAGTGATTAAATCAAAAGAAACAGGTGAACTAGGAAAATTATTAAGTGATATTACCAATTCATTAGAATCAGGTGATGCATCTAATGTTACAGGTGAATATTTGTCAAAGATTGATAGTGCTATTAGCAATGTTTTAAGTGTTCGTTCAAAGGTTGGTACTCTTCAAAATAGAATGGAAGGTGCTGAAACTATAAATAAATCTCAAAATACAAATTTAAAGGAAATATTATCACACAATGAAGATATAGATTGGGTAGAAAAAAGTATGGAGATGGCTACAGTACAAACTATTTATATGGCATCACTTCAATCTTCAGCTAGAATATTACAAAATAGTCTTTTAGACTATGTAAGATAAAGATAGATTAAGGAGAATAAGTTATGAAGCTTAATACAAAATATCATGGAGTTATAGATTATAATGAAGATGATGTTATAAGTTTTGAAAGTGGAATTTTAGGATTTGAAAATTTAAAAAGATATATAATATTTTCTTTAAAAGATAATGAAGATTTTAAAATTATTCATTCTATAGAAGATGAAGGTGTTGGTTTAGTACTTATGTCTCCATTTTTAATAAGAAATGATTATGAATTTGAATTAAATGAGAACATTCTAAAAAGCTTGCAAATTGAAAATGAAAGTGATGTTATGGTTTATACAACGGTGACGTTAAATTCAGATTTAAAGAAAATAACAACTAATTTAAAAGCTCCTATAATTATTAATGTATGTAAAAACATAGGAAAACAAATAATAGTAGATAATAAGGATTACCTAGTAAAAGAACAAATATTTAAGGAGAATTAATTATGTTAGTTGTAAGCAGAAAAAAAGGTGAATCTATACTTATAGGGGAAGATATTGAAGTTACTGTAGTAAAGTTAGACAATGGCTCAGTAAAGTTATCTATAAATGCACCGAAAGATGTTACAATCCTAAGAAGGGAATTGAAGGAAGAGGTAACTATAGAAAATAAAAATGCAGTTTCAAGCAATACTTTCATTTTACCTAAATTAAAAAAATAATAGTGAGGTGAAAGTTTATGGAAGTTAAAGCAATACAACCTAAAATCAACAAGGAAGTAGATTTAGGCTATAGCCCTTCTATAAAAAATGTTTCTACAGAAAATATTGAGGAATTTTCTGGTAAAGTTATTGGGAAAACAAGTGAAAGTAAAAATGAGGGTTTTGAGAGTTCAAAGGATGAGTATAGAGAAGAGGATATAAAAAAGGCGGTAGATGAACTTAATAAAGTTTTTAATAATGACAAATCATATATAGAATATGAGCGACATAAAGTTTTTAAAAATACTTTTATAGTGAAAATAATAGACAAAGAAACTAAGGAAACTATAAAGGAAATACCGCCTAAAAAAATATTAGATATGATAGCATCATTGTGTGAAATTGCAGGAGTTATCGTAGATGAAAAAGCATAGAAGAGGTGGAGTAAAAAGTGAACAACTATATCAATGGATATAATGCTTATAAAAACAACAGTGTAAATTATGCATCCAAAGAGCAATTATTATTGATGCTTTTAGATGGAGCTGTTAAATACTCTAAAATAGGTAAACAAGCTATAATAGATGGAGATGTTAAAAAAAGACATGAAAATCTAGTTAAAACTCAAGATATTTTTTATGAGCTTATAATATCTCTAGATAGAAGTACAAACTTAGAATGGATAGATGGATTAGCTGGTGTATATGAGTTTATAAACTCAAGACTAATGGAAGCTAACATAAAATGTGATGTAGCTATAATGGATGAAGTAATACCACTAATAGAAGACATTAGAAACATGTGGTATGAAGCTCACAAAATAAGCTCAAAACAAAAATAAAACAAATTAAAATCAAATATGAATAATTAACAATTAACGATGAACAATGAAGGATAAAACTGAAGTATAAGTTCTTTTTGAATGAATTTTTATAATAATTTGCAAAGTAAATTATTTAAAGACTATATAAAAATTTCATCTTAAAAAAATCTTCGAAGTAATAGTGATATTTAATATTAAACCTATTATTAGTAGAGGTATTATAAGGGGGAATTTATTATCCACAATAAACTTTTTTATGGATAAATATTATGTTGATTTTATTTGAGGTGCAAATAAAACATTGTAGCGGGGATTTTAATCCCCGGGATATTCACCATCATTGTTAATTGTTAACTGTTACTTTGTTCAAAATGTAAAAATAGAAAGAACTCTATAATTATCATTTAATAAAGAAATTAAACTAAAATAGCTCTACAGAGAATATTAAAGGATGGTGGTACAAATGAGATTAACAGGATTAGCTACTGGAATGGATACAGATGCTACTATAAAAGAAATGCTTAAACCACAACAAACTAAGATAGATAATATGAAGAAAGATCAAGAAATAGTTCAGTGGCAACAAGAGATATATAGAGACATAATAAAAGAAACAAATAGCCTTATGAGTAAATACTTTGATGTATTAAATAAAGATAACTACTTATTAGGTTCTTCATCATTAACAACAACAAAAGTTACATCAAGCAACCCATTACTAAACATGACAGCAAGTGCAGATGCTAAAGAAGGAGCTTATAAAATAGAAGTTAAAAGTTTAGCTAGTAATGCAAAGATTAGTGGGTCTGAAATTAAAGATATAAATATGGGTAAGACAAAACTTGAAGATTTAGGAATTGCTATTACAGATACTCAAGTTATGAAAATGGAAGTAGAAATTCCTGATAAGGATGGAAAAGTTGAATCAAAAACTATTAATATAAAAATTAAATCTGATATGACAATTAAAGAATTAGCTAGTGAAATTTCAAAAGAAACTAATGGTGAGGTTAAATTAGAGTATAGTGAGATTTCTAAAAGCTTTGAGATATCTACAAAGAGCGCTGGTAAAAACGTAACATTAGGTATATCAAGTGATAGTAGTGATGTAAAAATAATAGAAAAAGACAAGGATGGTAAAGAAATAGAAGTAACCTATAAAGGTATAAGTGCGGTAGATGTATTTGAAAAGATGAATATTAAAAGTTCTGGAAAAGTTAATGGAAGTAATGCAACAGGTACAATTACATTGCCAAATGGACAATCAGGAGGGTTTGATCAGTCAAATAATAAATTTTCACTTGATGGTATAAATTTTGATATTAATGGAATGTCAAAAGATGATACAGTAACCATTACAGTTTCTAAAAGCAATGATGAGGCAGTTAAGAAGATTAAGTCTTTTGTTGAGGATTATAATAAGCTTGTAGATAAGGTTAATAAGTTAAACACAGAGAAGAGAAATTATAGTTATAAACCACTTACAGATGCAGAGAAGAAGGATATGACTGATGATCAAATTGCTAAGTGGGAAGCAAAGGCTAAGCAGGGTATATTAAAAGGTGATAACTATCTAAACAATATGCTAAGTGATTTAAGAACTTCTATGTTTGGAAAATCAGGAGATACATTATTTAGTATAGGTATAAGTACAACTACTTCTTATAATGATGGTGGAAAGTTAGAGTTTGATGAAGAAAAGTTTTTAAAGAAGCTTAATGAAGATCCAGAAAAAACTATGGACACATTCAAAAATGGAATGAATAGATTAGATGAGACTTTAAAAAATTATACAAGTACTAATAATGTAAGGGTAAATGGTAAAGATGCAAAGAGAAGAGGTCTTTTAGTAGAAAAAGCTGGTTATGAGGGAACAACTACTGTTACAAATAACATACTTACTAAAAAGATTAGGGAAAAACAAGAATTAATAGATACACAAATCAAAAAGATGTCTACAATGGAAACTAATTATTATAAAAAGTTTTCAAATTTAGAAACAGTTATGAATAAGTTAAATTCACAATTAGGTTATCTTACTCAGATGATGGGTTAAAAAGAATGAGTAATGATTTAGTAAAGCTTTTAGAAGATTATAGTAACTTAAGTGAAAGTATTATAGAAATTTTATCTAAAAATATTGATGAGGCAGATTATTCTAATATAGATGACTTAGTAACTAAGCGACAATTTATAATAAATAAATTGCAAAGTTATAATAAAGAAGATATAAAAGAATGTGTAAAAAAGTTAAATTTATTAGATGATGAACTTAAAATAAATGAACTTTTCAATTCAAGAAGAAATGAGTTGAAAAGTAAAATGAAAGAGTTATCATTAGGTAAAAGTGCTAATAGTATGTATAACCAAGAATTTTATTCTACTTTTAGATTGTTTTATGAAAGAGCATAAAAAAATTTCACTATTATGAATAAAACATGAAGAAATCATAATAAATCGAAAAAATCGGTGAAGCAAAGTGAAATTTGTATTATAATTATTAAATAAGATGTTTTTTAATGAAAAGGAAATTTGTAATACAATGTTTGTAAATAAAAAAATCTGCATAGACATCTATTGCAGATTTTTTTATGGCATAAATAGTAAAGGTTTATGGCATAAATAGTAAAGGTTTATGGCATAAATAGTAAAGGTTTATGGCATAAATAGTAAAGGTTTATGGCAAAAATTACATATAAATTCTATTGACATAATAGGTCAAATTCCAATATCATATATAGTATATTATGTAGAAAAATGATGAAAAAGGGACAGATATAATTTTTTTATGAACTGTATTCTAAAAGAATATGTATAAAATAATTGGTAAATTTTAATAGTGAAAATAGGAAATGTTAACTAATTGTTAAGTTTTTAAAAATGTTGAAATGATACTTTATAAAAGATAGAATTAAGTTATAAATATATAAAAACAAAATACAAAAAAAGTAAAAATGTGCAAATTTTTATATAGATTTTAAAAATAATATAGAAAATGTTACTAAATAATAAATATGGAGATGATATTAAATGAGATTAAATCAAAACATACCATCCTTAAATGTGTATACGGAATACTGTAAGAATTTAAATAAACAAAGCAATGCTATGAATAGAATACATTCAGGACTTAAAGTTGCTACAGCAAAAGATGATCCTAATAAACTTGCATCTAGTGAACATATGAAAATCCAAATGAGATCACTTCAAATGGCATCTAGAAACACTCAAGATACAATTAGTATGCTTGAAACAGTAGATGGAGCAGCAAATAATATATCACAATCATTGGTAAGAATGAAAGAACTTGTGGTACAAGCTGGTGGAACTGCTTCACCAGAAGATAAAGCAATTATACAACAAGAATTAGACATGATTTCTGAGTCAATAAATGATATAGCTAATTCTACAGAATTTAATGGAAAGAAAATTATGACAGGAGCTGAAAAAATTAAAGCTCAAATAGGTAGTGAGGTAGGAGAAACTACTGAAATTAATATGTTTGATTTTACGTCAAGGGGATTGGGAATAAAAATTGAAAATTTAAAGGTTGAAAAACCAGAAGATATAGATGCTTCACTTGAAATGATTGAAAAGTCTATAAATACAAATACTAGTTATAGAAGTAAATTAGGTGCTATAGCAAATAGACTAGATAGTAATGTAAATATAGTTGAAGAAAACTCGCTAAAAATACAAAATGCAGAAAGTAAGTTAACAGGTGCAGATATTGCAGAAGAAATGGTAGAACTTACAAGTAAAACTGTACTTGTAAATGCAGGAATATCTTTAATGGCACAATCTAACAAATTGCCACAAGATGTCTTAAGTGCTATTCAAAATATAGGGAAAAAGTAAATTCTTTGTTGTAAATTATTACTTATAGTATTAAAATTAATATGAATTAAATTCATATTATAATATTTTGGAAAGGGGGATTTTGATGAGTGTTATAGATAGTGCTACATATAACCTTATAAAAAGAGGTATGGATGTAACAACCTTAAGTGGAAAAGTTATAAATAACAACATTAGTAATGTTAATACAAAAAACTATAAGAGACAGTATGTTAACTTTGATGAAGCGCTTCAAAATGAAACATCAAAGGATTTAATGAGAAAAACAAATTCAAAGCATTTAGGAATTTCATCTACTGATATAGAAGTAAAAAGAGACAAGGCTTCAAGTATGAGAGAAGATGGAAATAATGTAGACATAGAAAGTGAAATGACTAGTGCTGCATCTAATAGTTTAATGTATGATGCTCTTGTTAAAGAAGCTAACTCAAGGTTTAATATGCGTAGCTCAGTTATAAAAGGAGGGAATTAAATAAATGGAAGCATTTAGAGGAATGAGAATAAGTGCTAGTGGTCTTTCAGCAGAACGTTTAAGAATGGATACTATAACATCTAATATAGTAAATGCAAACACCACTAGAGGTAAAGATGGAAAACCATATGTAAGAAAGATAGCTGTATTTCAAGAAAACTTAGATAATGAAATTAATAAGTCTACAGGAAAAGTAGAAGCGAGGCCTTTAGGAATTAAAGCTGTTGGAATTCAAGAAGATGAATCGCCATTAAAAAGAGTGTATGATCCAACTCATCCTGATGCAGATGAACAAGGGTATGTTACAAGGCCAAATGTTAATATTTTAAATGAAACAGTAGATTTAATTGCTGCGTCAAGAGCCTATGAAGGTAATATAACAGCATTGAACACTCAAAAAAGTATGATATCTAAGACATTAGAAATAGGAAGATAAGGAGGAGTATATGGAGATTATTAATAATTTTGTACCAGATAGAAGTGTTTTTACTAATGGTATAAAGAACACTTTAAATGTGAATCAAGAAAACGAAAGTCAAAAAGTTAATAAAAGCAACTTTTCAGAAACTTTAAAATCTGCATTGAAAGATGTAAATGAATCGCAAATAACTGCAGAAAGTAAAACTATGGGATTTATACAAGGAGACACTGACTTACATGACGCTTTAGTTGCAACTGAAGAAGCAAGGTTATCGCTAGAACTTGCTGTTCAAGTAAGGAATAAGATTATAAATGCTTATGAAGAGTTTAACAAAATGCAAGTATAGTGAGGAGTGTATACAATGAGTAAGCTATCTGATGGCTTAAATAAGCAAAAAGAAAAATTAAAAGAAATGAGCAAGGCTAAAAAGATAGCTCTAGCCATAATAACCTCCGTTGCCTTAATAAGTATAATTACTATAGCAGTAGTTGCTCTTAAGCCTAAGTATACGGTGTTGTTTTCAAAGATGACAACAGAAGATTCAGGGGCAATTATAGGAAAATTAGATGAGAAAGGTGCAAAATATAAAATAGAAGGAGATTCTATTTTAGTGGAACAAAAAGATGTAGATAAGCTTAGAATGGAAGTATTATCAGAGGTTTCTTTAAAAGAAGGAAGCAATGGCTTTGAACTTTTTGATGAAAAAAATTCAACAGCTTCAACAGATAGAGAAGCAAAGATTATGTACCAAAGAGCATTATCGGGAGAATTAGAAAGAACTATTAAAGCTTTCGAGGAAGTAGAAAGTGCAAAAGTAAATTTAGTTATACCAGATAAATCAGCTTTTATTACCACACCAACACCATCATCAGCATCGGTTACTCTTTTAATGAAAAAGGGAAAAGAACTTAGTGAAGATCAAGTAAGAGCAATAGTTTCTTTAATATCTGGAAGTGTAGAAAATTTACCAAAAGAAAATATATCAGTTGTATCTGATAATTTTAAACTTTTAACTGAGGGATTATATGATGAAAAAGGAAATAGTACTTCCAATAATTCAAGTGATAAGCAGTTAGCAATTAAAAAACAGATAGAAGAAGAATACAAAGATAAAATAATGAATGTATTAGAACCTATATATAAAGATAAAGTTAAGGTTTCAGTTAATACAGCATTAAACTTTGATGCAATAGAACAAAATACTTTAAAGTATGAACCAGAAGGAACAGTAGTGAGTAAACATGATATTACAACGACAGAAGGAAGTGCAGAGAATACTTCAGGAAGTCCTGTAGATAATAATATGAATGAAACTCAAGAAAATGAAACTGCTACTAATGGTACAACTCATAAAGAAAATACTACAAACTATGAGTTATCTAAAAAGGAAGAAACAATTATTAAGGCGCCAGGTGCAGTAGAAAAAGTAACTGCAGCGGTAGTAGTTGATGGAGCAATTGATAATCAAACTAAAAATTCTATAAGAAGTTTAGTAAGTGAAGCTATAAGTTTAGACACTAAACGTGGTGATGCAGTTACTGTAGAATCTTTAGAGTTTGATAATACGGAAAAAGAGCAAGCAGAAAAAGAATTAGAAGAAATGAAAAAAGCTGAAGAAGCAGCAAAAAGAAAAAAATTAATATCTATGATAGTTGCAGGAGCAGCAGCATTTATAATACTAATGATAGTACTTCGTGCAATAAAGAAATCTAGAGCGGTGGAAGAAGAGGATGAATTTGATGAAGATGAAGATTCAAACTTTGACATAATAATTGGAGATAAACCACAAGCAAAAGATATATTTGAAGATTTAAATTTAGAAGCAGATAGTGAAAATGAACATGTTGCAAGTGAAGTTAAAAAATATGCAAGTAGTAAACCAGAGCAAGTTGCAGATATCATTAAATCATGGATAGCTGAAGATGAAAGGAGATAGGTATATATGGCAAAGGTTGAAAAACTTAGTGGCGTTGAAAAAGCTGCAATATTGTTCATAACCTTAGGACCTGAGGCATCTTCAGGTATTATAAAAAAATTACCTGAAAAATATATTCAAAAAATAACCTACGAAATTGCAAATATGAGCACTGTTTCAGGAAGTCAAAGAAAAGCTATACTAGATGAATTTCTAGAAATGAACAAAGCCAAAGATTATATAGTAGAAGGTGGACTTGAATATGCTAGAAATCTTTTAGCCAAGGCATTAGGCACTCAAAGGGCATCTGAAATTTTAGATAAGGTTACAGAAGCAACACAACAATATAGACCTTTTGCAATAGCAAGAAAAGCAGATGCAAGTCAACTTATGAATGTTATATGTAATGAACATCCACAGACAATTGCATTGATACTTTGTTATCTTCAAGCAGATAAGGCTGGACAAATAATGTCAGAACTTCCTGCGGAGTTGCAAGCAGAGGTTGCATATAGAGTGGCAACAATGAATACAATTTATCCAGTTGTAATAAAAGAAATTGAAGGTGTTTTAAATGATAAACTTTCAAATGTAATTCACAATAGTGAAAACAGTGTTGTTGGAGGTGTTCCATCACTTGTTAATATACTTAACCAAGTAGATAGAAGCACAGAAAAGAATATAACAGAAGCATTAGAACATGAAGATGCAGAACTTGCTGAAAAAGTTAAAGAGTCTATGTTTGTATTCGAAGATATTATTACTCTTGGAGACCCAGTTATTCAAAGAATTTTACGTGAAGTTGACAATAAAGAATTATGTCTTGCACTTAAAGGTTGTTCAGAAGAAGTGGCAACAGCTATATTTAAGAATCAATCTAAGAGGGCGGCTGCAACTTTAAAAGAAGATATGGAATTCTTAGGACCAGTAAGACTTGTTGAAGTTGAAAAAGCACAACAAAAAATTGTTGGTATAATAAGAAGGTTAGAAGATGCAGGAGAAATTCAAATAGCGAGAGGTGGAGAAGATGCAATCATCTTATAATGTAATAAAAAATGATTATGTTATGTCAGAGGGAAAGCAAGAAATTTCCACGAAGGTTAAAATAGATTTAGAAGATATTGAAGAAACTTCAAATTCTGAAGAAAATCAAAATGATATGCTTTTAAGCTTTCAAAATATGGCAGATGATATTATAAAAAATGCTAAAGTTAAAAGCAATATGATTTTAGTAGAAGCTACTGAAAATGCAAAAAATCTAGAAGAACAAGCTAAAGTAGAAGGTTATGAAAAAGGGTATAATGAAGGTTATGAAAAAGGTTATAGCGTAGGATATAATGAAGGTTATGAAAAATCCAAAGCAGACGGTCAAGCTATAATAGATAATGCATTGAATGTATTAGAAGATGCAAAAAAAGAATATATAAAATATGTAGAAGAAAAAGAAATAGATTTTAGAAATCTTATAATTAACTGTATCAAAGAAACTTTAAAAAGAGAAGTTAAAGATGAAGATGCACTTAATAACATGATATATGATGTTATGGAAAAAGAAAAAAATGAAGATTATTTTACAATAAGATGTAATAAAAACTATAAGGAAAGTCTAGAGAGTGAAAAGCAAAATATGGCTAGTAAGTTAGCATTCCAAGGTGATATATTTATTGTAGAGGACAATTCATTAGAGGATGGTAGTGCAATTATTGAAAAGAAAAATGGTACAAGTTATATAAGTATAGATAATATTATTGAAAAGCTTAGTGAATTAATAATGGAAAGATGATTATAAAGTGGTGATTATTTGTTATCCTTAGATTTTAAGAAGATTAATGAAAAAATACAAAATTCAAACTACGTGTATTGTCAAGGTATAGTAGCCAATGTTATAGGATTAACTGTAGAAGTAAAAGGAATTAAAGCTTTTGTTGGTGAGGTTTGTTTAGTTTATAATACTGTAAATGAAATTATAAGAACAGAAGTTACAGGATTTAAAGGTGAAAATGTAATACTTATGCCATTAGGAGAACTAAAAGGAATTGCACCAGGATGTAAAGTTGTGCCTACAGGAAAGTTATTAAGTGCAAAATGTAGTGATGATCTTTTAGGAAAAGTATTAGATGGACTTGGAAATCCATTAAATGAAGAAGAAATAAGAAATTACACTAATTATCCATTAGAAGCTATGCCGCCAGATCCTTTAAAAAGAAGAAGAATAAAAGAAGTACTACCTACAGGGATTAGAGCAATAGATGGCTTTTTAACTTGTGGAGAAGGGCAAAGAATCGGTATTTTTGCTGGTAGTGGAGTTGGAAAAAGTACAACACTTGGAATGATAGCTAGAGAAGCAAAAGCAGAAATAAATGTAATTTGTCTTATTGGAGAAAGAGGTAGAGAGGTTTTAGATTTTATAGAAAAGGATTTAGGCGAAGAAGGATTGAAAAAATCTGTTGTAGTTTGTGCAACATCTGATCAACCAGCACTCGTAAGGCTTAAAGGGGCTTTTACAGCAACGGCAATAGCAGAATATTTTAGAGACAAAGGTAAAAAAGTAATATTAATGATGGATTCAGTAACACGTTTTGCAATGGCACAAAGAGAAGTTGGACTTGCGATAGGTGAGCCACCAGCAACAAAGGGATATACACCTTCTGTATTTGCGATGCTTCCAAAACTACTAGAACGTAGTGGTATGTCTGACAAGGGCTCTATAACAGCATTTTATACAGTACTAGTAGATGGGGATGACTTTAATGAACCAATTGCAGATGCGGTTAGAGGTATATTAGATGGACATATAGTTTTATCTAGAGCATTAGCGGCTAAAAACCATTATCCGGCTATAGATGTGTTAAGTAGTGTTAGTAGACTTATGTCTGAAATTGCAGATACTAATCATAAAAAGGCAGCATCTAATGCAAGAGATTTATTAGCAACTTATAAAGATACAGAGGATTTAATTAATTTAGGTGCATATGTAACTGGAAGCAATGCAAAAGTAGATTTAGCAATAAAATATAATGAACTTATAATAAGTTATTTAAAGCAAGGTATAAGTGAAAAATCTCAGTTCAATGAAAGTATAGAGTTTTTAGAGAATACTTTTACAAATATATAAAAGAGGTGTTTTATGCATTATAAATTTAGACTTCAAAAGCTATTAGATATGAGACAAGAAAAAGAAGATGAAAAAAAAAGAGAGCTTATGAAAGCAATGTCTCATAAACAGCAAATTGAAAATAAAATAAAACAATTTGAAGAAAGTTATGATGAATATAGACAAATACCTTTAGAAAAATCAATAGTAGAAAAAAAAATAACACAAAGATATTTAAATTCGCTAACATCTTTAATAGAAGAAAATAAAAAAGAACTAAAAAAGCATGAGAAAATTACAGAAGAAAAAAGAATAGAACTTGTAAGTGCACAAGTTGAAAGAAAAACTGTAGAAATTTTAAAAGAAAAAGACTATGAAAGAGCAGTAAAGGAAGCTGCACTTAAAGAGCAAAATCAAATAGACGAATTTGCATTATATGGGTATGTAAGAAAAGAGAGGTAAAGGAGGGAAGAATGTGGAACTAAATTTAAGAGCAATAGATTTGAATGCTTCATTAAATATTAATGAAAATCAAAATTCAAGAAAATCTGATGAAAAATCTGTAAAATCTGGGGCATTTGATGAAATATTAAATAAGAAAAATGAAGAAAAGGATGAAGTAAAAAAAGATTACAAAAATCCTACTACAAAATATGAAGATTCAAAAAAAACTGCCAATAATAAAAATAGTGATAATAATAAAAGCAATAAAATAGAAAAAAAAGATATAAAAGATATAGTTGAAGAAGAAATAGAAAACCTTGATGAAAAAACTGTAGAAGAGTTAAAGGGATTATTTGAACATTTAATATTAATGGGAAATTTAGATATAAATAATTTCCAAATTGATAATGAAAAGTTAAAAAATATGATTTCAGAATTTATATCTTCTAATGAAGATATAACATCAATGTTAGAAAATAAAAATTTATCAGATGTATTGAAAGAATTACTAAGTGAGATAACTAATGTATCAAAAGATGAAAAAATAGATATTAGAGATATATTAGAAAAGATAAACAATACTGTAACAGAAGAAAAAAATTCAACTAATCTATCTAATAACAAGGTTAAACCTACAGTAGTTGAATTACAAAATGACTACAAAACTAGTTTTAAAGATGCAATGAATAATGGTAAAGAAGATTCTAAACAAAGTTTAAATCAAAATCTTTCAAAGGAAGATCAATTATTAGAAAAGCTTAGTGGAAATAAGAAAGATGAAAACATAATAAACAAATTTAATTTTAATAATGTTTTTAAAAATAGTGAAGTTTCTACTGAATCAGTTCAAAATAGTAATGTGGTTATAAATAAAATGACTTTTAATGAAGATATTATAAAGTCTATAAAATACATGAATATTAATGATATACAAGATTTAACCGTTAAAATAAATCCCAAACAATTAGGTGAAATTGTAATAAGCTTAACTATGGAAGGTGATTCCATGAAGGCACAATTAAAGTCAGCTAATAAAGAGACCTTTGCAATGTTAAATGCAAATGTAAAAGAAATAGTGGATAAGCTTAATGGTGAATCTATAAAAATAAGTCAAGTTGAAGTTCAAGTATATAATGAAGATACTACTTATTTTAGTGGTGAAGAAAACAGAAGGAATAACTTCAACAATGAAAATAAAAAACAAAATAATAATGAAAAATCGCTAAAAGAAATTTCAGAAGAAATTTCAGAAGAAAAATTAGGAGCTAATGATAATTTAAATATGTTAGTTTAATAATAAGGGAAGGAGGCATAAGATGGAATCTATAAACAGTAATGCTTATATGAAATCTTTACAATTAGAAAATAAGAAATCAAAAGAAAACCAAAAAAACACTTCTAATAGTGCTACTATGCATACATTAGAAGAGACTAAATCAGGTGTATTACAAAATGCTACTGATAGAGGAACAGCAATTGTTCAACCAGGTTCAGAAATGGATAAAAATGCATTTTTAAGAATATTAGCAGCAGAGTTATCTAATCAAGATCCAACACAGCCACAAGATAATACACAATATGTAACTCAAATGGCACAGTTTGCAAGCTTAGAACAAATGTCTAACTTAAACACTACAATGAGACTTTCTGCAGCTCAGGGGCTAAGTGGAAAATATGTAGCATTAAATGCAACCAACTCAAAGGGTGAGCAAGAATTTGGTCTTGTACAATCTGTATATAAAAGTGGATCTGGTGTTTATGTAACTGTTTTAACTTCTGATGGAGAAATAAAGAGCTTTAACTATGACAAAGTTTTAGAAGTTATGGAAGCTCAGGACAATACATTAGATTATATTAACTTTATAAATGCATCAAACTTAATTGGTAAAGATGTAGAACTTTGGGATGAAGCAGTTGATGGAGCAAAACCAGATGATGATAAAGAAGATGGTGAAACTGAAAAACCAGATGCAAAAAGACCATATGGTACTGTAAAAGAAGTATTTAGAGATAAAGATGGTGTAAAAATAAGAGTACATCTAAAAGATGAAGATGGTAATTTAAAATATGAAGATGGTAAACCAGTAATAAAAGATTACGCATTTGACCATATTATGAATATTAGAGATACAAATACTAAAAAATAGAATTTAGACGTAAATTGAGAGGTTTTAAAATGGGTTATAGAATTATAAATGGAGTTTTGTATCCCGTAGGCGATTTTAGTGAATTACATAAAAAAAGTGACACTAAAAATTTAGCTAAGGATAGCAAAAGTTTTAAAGAAATATTACAATCTGAAAAAATAAAAAGCCAAGGATTTACTTTATCAAATCACTGTGCACAAAGGCTTAAAGAGAGAAATATAGAGATAAACTCTGAATTTTTAAGTAAAGTAAATGAAGGTATAAATAGAGCCAGTGAAAAGGGAAGTAGGGAGTCATTAATTCTTTATAAAGATATAGCCTTAATAGCAAGTATAAAAAATAGAACTATAATAACAGCAATGAATAGACAAGAAGAAGATATAAATGTAATAACTAATATTGATTCAGTAGTTTTATTATAAATTTTAAGGCTGGACCTATAAGGAAGCCTTCTATCTTAACGAATGACAGAGTTAAGATATATTAAGAGGAGGAAATATAAATGATAAAATCAATGTACTCAGGAATTTCAGGAATGAATGCACAACAAAAGAAACTAGATGTAATAGGTAACAACATAGCAAACTCAGGGACTACAGCTTTTAAATCATCAAGTGTAACTTTTCAAGATACTATGAGAGAAACTATAGGAAAAGGTAGTGGACCAGTTTTAGCACTTGGAGGTAGTAACCCTAAACAAATAGGTATGGGCGTTCAACTTCAAAGTATTAATGTAAACACTGGACAAGGAAGCTTAAATCCTACAGGAAGACCACTTGATAATGCTATAGATGGAAATGGATATTTTATAGTTGGAAAAGGTTCAATTACTGATACTATAAAATTTAGTGATCAAGGTGTTATTGGTGCAGCAGATGATGCAGCAGATGATGGAGCTATGGAAGTTTATTACACAAGAGACGGTGAGTTTAAAAGAGATAGCACAGGAAATTTAGTAACACCAGATGGTTATAGAGTTATGGGATATGCTATAGATGGTAGCATAACACATAAAGATGGAACAACTACAGTAATTAAGGTTCCCGTTGTTGATGATGATGGGAAAGCAGCAGATCTTAAAGCTGGAGATGAGTTAATTCCATTAGTTATTCCAGAAACAATAGGTGATCCAGGTGTTAGACTTGTAGGTTATACTATAGAGAAGGATGGTTTAATAAAAGCAACTTTAGAAGATAATAGTGTTGTGGCTATAGGACAAATTGCAATGGCATCCTTTGTTAATGATAGTGGATTGCAATCTGTAGGAGGAAACAAAGTTTCTCCAAGTGCAAACTCTGGTGAACCTATATTAAGACCAGGAAAAGGTAATGATACAAGACCAGGTGCTGAAAAGGCATATGGAGATATTATAAATGGAATGCTTGAAATGTCTAATGTTGATTTAGCTGTAGAGTTTACAGAAATGATAGTTGCTAGTCGTTCTTTCCAAGCTTGTAGTAAGGTTATAACAACAGGAGATGAAATTCTTCAAGAACTTGTTAATTTAAAAAGATAATTTAAAGACTTAATAAATTACTTCTAAATTTACATCTAAATATAAAAATAAAAAATGTCCAACCTGTCGTAGTACAGGTTGGATAAATATAAACTATATAAAGTATAAATACATAAATAAATATACTAAGTGATTTTATAAATTAAAATATTACATTGAATATCATACAGAGTAGTTTGTATTTATATAAATTAAAATAAGAAAAGGGTGATGCTAGTGGTTGAAGTTACAACTTTAAATGGCAAAGAAGTTGTTATAAATTGTGATCTTATTGAAAAAATAGAGTCTGTACCGGAAACAGTTATTACCTTGAGTAATGGAAAAGTTTATTTAGTAAAAGAAGAACGAAAGGAAGTTATACAAAGGATAATAAACTATAAAAGAAAAATATTTACAGGAAACTTTTAGGAGGGCATAACAATGAAGAAAAATGATATGCTTACGTTAATTGGATTTATAGTGGCATGGGGACTAGTTGCTTACGGAATTGTAGTAGGTGGAGGAGCATTAAAGTTATACGTAGATTTACCTTCAATAGCAATAACTGGTGGAGGTTCTATAGGTGCATTACTTATATCCTATCCAATGAAAGACATAAAAATTTTAGGTAAAGTTTTTATGGAAGCTTTTAAAGAAGATACTACATCAAAAAAAGATATAGTTGTATTGTTTACAACATTATCAAGAAAAGCTAGAAAAGAAGGATTATTATCATTAGAAGATGATATATCAGGAATTAAAGATCCATTTACAAAAAAAGCACTTAGTATGGTTGTAGATGGAGTAGAACCAGAAGCTATAAAAGAAATTATGGCACTAGAAATAGATCAATTATCTGTAAGACATGGTCAAGGTTCAGCAATGTTAAAATCACTAGGTGCATATGCTCCAGCAATGGGTATGACTGGTACACTTATAGGTCTTATACAAATGCTTGGAAATATGACCGATTCTGATGCATTAGCAAAAGGAATGGGAGCTGCACTTATAACAACATTTTATGGTTCATTAATAGCAAATATTATGGCGATTCCAGTTGCACAAAAATTGGATCTTAAAACAGAATTAGAAGTTGGTAATATGGAAATGATAGTTGAAGGTGTAATTGCTATACAATCTGGAGCAAATCCTAGAGTTATAGAAGATAAATTAGTAGCATACTTATCACCAACAGAAAAGGAAGCATTTAAAGCAGAAGCTGGTGCTGCAGGGGCAGAGTAATGGCAAAAAAGAAGAAAGATGATATAAAAACCGATGCATGGCTAGCTACATTCTCAGATACCATGACATTACTTTTAACTTTCTTTGTTATGTTATATGCTATGTCTACGGTAAGTGAGGATAAATTAAAGCAAATATCAAGTTCTTTCCAATTAATGTTTACAGGACAAGTGTCACAAAACATATTGAATTTTAATGAAGCTTCAGGTGAAGTTCCGGTGGTTGGACAACCAGAAATAACAGAAGGCGAAAGAGAAAATATGGAAGACACTAAGGACAAAGTATATCAAGAGGTTTTAGAATTAATAAAACAAAATAATATGGAAAAGGAAATAGATGTTTATGAAGATGAAAAAGGTATAAACATTCAAATGAAAGAAACTGTACTTTTTGATTCAGGTAAAGCGGAACTAGTTCCAGCTAGCAAAAATATATTAGAAAAAGTAAATACTATTATAGCTGGTATAAATAATAAAATAATTATAGAAGGACACACTGATAATGTGCCAATAAGTAGCTCCATATATCCAAGCAATTGGCATTTATCATCAGCAAGATCATTAAGTGTACTACAATATTTTATAAATGAAAAAGGAAATAAAAATCCAGAAAGATTTACAGCTACTGCTTATGGCGAATATAGTCCATTAGTTCCCAATGATAGTGATGCAAATAGAGCTAAAAATAGAAGAGTAAACATAATTATTGTTACTGATAAAAAGGAGTAGAGGTATGGCTAAAGAGAAAAAAGAAAAAAAGAAAAAAATGTTGAAAATGGAGAAAAGAAAAATAGCAATATTTTAAAAGTTATATTAATAGTTTTATTAGTATTTATATTAGTTGGAGGGGCTGCTTTTGCTGGATATTTTGTTGCAAGCAAAAATACTCCAAAACAAATTATAGAAGTTGAAGCTAGTGGTCAATTAAAAACAGAAGCTTATTATGATTTAGATGAGTTTTTAGTTAATTTATCAGATGAAGGAAAAGCTAGATATTTAAAAATAAAAATTTCTTTAGGATATGATGAAGAAAATTCAAAACTTCTTCCAGAAATAGAAAAAAGAAAAGCAGCTATAAGAGATTCAATAACAAATACTCTTAGAACTAAAAAGACAACTGATTTAGGAACAGTAGATGGAGAAACAAAACTTAAAGAAGAATTAATTCAAAGAATTGATGAATTATTAACACAAGGTCAATTACACAATATTTATTTCTCAGAAATATTAATTCAATAGGCAATAAGTATGAATGGTCAATTTTTTAAGAGTTTTATACAACTTATAATATTTTTACCATTAATAATAACACTAATATATCTACTTGGAAGACTAGGAAGTAAGTTTAATGTAACGTCTCCAAGTAGATGTATGAAGATTATTGAGAAGCTTCCATTATCAAAAGAGGCTTCAATTTTAATAGTAGAGATAGGAAAAAAGACATATTTAGTAAGTGCAACATCTAATAATATAGAATTATTAAGAGAAATTGATAAAAGTGAAATAGAAGAGTGTAAAATTCAATATAATGAAGACTTAAAAAAATATGCTAATATTTTCAATATAAAAGGATTTAAAAATAAGAACAAATAAGAATCCAAAAGAGGAAATTATATGGAAAAAACAAAAATAATATACAATAAAAAGAAATACATTATGGCGATTTTTATAGGCATATTAATTTCTTTTGTAGGTTTTAAAATAGCATTTGCAGCACCAAGTGATAGTTTTATTCCAATTCCAAATATAAATATAGATTTTGGAGAAGGTGCAGGAAAGGTAGATTTTGTAGATAACTTAAAAATATTACTATTACTTACAGTTTTAACTGTATTACCATCAATAATAATAATGACTACAGGATTTGTGAGAATAGTTACAGTTTTATCTATATTAAAAAATGCTATTGGGGTACAACAATCCGTACCAAGTAAAGTTATAATAGGTCTTGCACTGTTTTTAACTTTCTTTGTAATGACACCAACATTTAATAAAGTAAATGATGAAGCTATAAAACCATACATGGAAAGTAAAATTACAACAGAACAGGCATATACAAATACAATAACGCCTATGAAAGAGTTTATGCTTAAACAAACTCGTACTAAAGATTTACAAATGTTTATAGAGGTTGGCGATATAAAAGTTAAAACAGAAAAAGATAAAAATAATGTAGAAGTTCCAGTATATAAAGATGTTCCACTTTATGCAATTATGCCTGCATTTATGATAAGTGAATTAAGAACTGCTTTTGAAATAGGATTTTTATTATTTTTACCATTCCTAGTAATAGACATAGTAACCTCTAGTGTACTTATGGCAATGGGAATGTTTATGTTATCGCCAGTTATGATTTCATTACCATTTAAGTTATTATTATTTGTGTTAGTAGATGGTTGGAACTTAATTTCACAATCACTGATACATAGCTTTAAATAAAGGGAGGTAAGGTTTTATGTCAGAAACGTTAGTTATATCACTTATGAGAGAACTAATAAGAGTGAGTCTTATGATAGCAGGACCAATGCTTATTGTAGCTACAGTAGTAGGACTTATTATAAGTATTTTTCAGGCTACAACTCAAATACAAGAGCAAACCTTGACCTTTGTACCTAAAATAATAGCTGTTGCATTAGTAGGAGTGCTTATGGCAGGATTTACAGGAAATGTAATAATGTCATTTACTCGTAAAATATTTTCAATTATAGCTAATATATAGGCTTAGGTGGGATAATTTTGATAGAATCAGTAAATTTACAAGAATTTTTAGTATTTATCTTGATATTTGCAAGACTTACATCTTTTGTGCTTTATGTACCATTTTTTTTCCCAAATGGTGTACCACAAAGATATAAGATTGGATTATCATTGATACTTACATTTATATTAGTACCTATAGTAGGAAGAAATATAGTAGCAATTAATGACATATTTACTTTTTCAGTATTAATAGGAAAAGAAATTTTAATTGGTTTATTATTAGGTTTTATAACAACAGTAGTATTTTATATGGCACAAATGGCAGGACAATTTTTAGATTTTCATGTATCTTTTTCAATGTCAGCTGCATTTGACCCACTATCAAGTGAATCGGTAACAATACTTGGAAGATTTTTTTATATGTTATGTCTTATAGTCTTTGTATTAGTTGATGGACATCATTTAGTAATAACAGCATTAGTGGAAAGCTTTAACTTAGTTAAGGTGGGCACCTTTGTAATAAAGCCAGAAATATTTACATATATGATACATGTAATAATAGAGTTTTTTGCAATAGGGTTTAAAATGGCGTTACCTATTATATTAGTAATAATAATTACTGATTTTACATTAGGATTAGTTGCTAGGGTTATGCCACAACTTAATATTATGATGTTAGGTATACCTATAAAAATAATGTTGGGACTTTTAACTGTATCTTTAGCAATACCAGTATTTATGAATCTTTTCATAGATAACTTTGACAAAATGTTAGAAGCTATACGGGGATTATTTAACATTATGCCATGTATACTTATATTCTTTGCTAATGAAAACGGTGATAAGACTGAAGAAGCTACACCTAAAAAGAAAAGTGATGCTAGAAAAAAAGGTCAAGTAGCTAAAAGTAAGGAGTTTACATCAGCCATAGGACTTTTGGGTATAACAGCTGTTTTGATGTTCTTATTAGAATATATATTAAACAATTTGAAAGAAATTTTAATAATGTTTTTTTCAAATTATGCTACGTTAAACTTAGATCCTAATAACACTATTATGATAATAAAAACAGTAGTTTTAAGACTGATAATGATATTTTTACCAGTTGCGTTACCAATAATGGTGATAGGAATTGTTGCTAATGTTATACAAGTTGGAAAAATGTTTACAACAGATCCATTGAAGCCAAAATTTGAAAAAATAAATCCTATAAGTGGATTTAAAAGAATGTTTTCTATGAAAGCTGTTGTAGATTTATTAAAAAATCTTGTAATAATATGTATTATCGGATATGTTGGATATAAGTTTATACTATCTAATTATAATAATATCTTAAATTTTGCAAATTTAAGATTAGCAGCAACAATTTCAAGTTTTGGAGATTTAATAATAGAAATCTTTAAGAAGATAAGTTTAGTACTATTTATAATTGGGGTAGCAGATTATGTATATCAATTATATCAATTTAAAAAAGATTTAAGAATGACAAAACAAGAGGTTAAAGAAGAATTTAAACAACAAGAAGGAGATCCAGTAGTAAAAGGAAAAAGAAAGCAAAAGCAAAGAGAAATGTCTATGCGTAGAATGATGCAAAATATTCCAGATGCTACAGTGGTAATAACAAACCCTACACATATAGCTATAGCACTTAAATATACTGAAAACAGTGGTGAAGCTCCAATGGTCGTTGGAAAAGGAGCAGATAATGTAGCTATAAAAATTAAAGAAATAGCAAAAGAAAATGATGTTCCAATAATTGAGAATAAGGAACTAGCAAGACTTATATATAAAGAAGTCGATATTGATATGGAAATTCCATACAATATGTATCAAGCTGTAGCAGAGATTTTAGCTGTAGTTTATAAATTAAAAAAGTAAATTAGGTTACAAATGAAGAATTTTTAATATGAAATTAGAAATATGAATAATAGTTTAAAGAATAAGTAAAAATATTATGTTTTAATATTAAGCCTAATATAAACTAAAGTAGAGGATGATGATATGGCAGCTTTTAAAAATATAGAATTTAAAAAGAATATAGATATTATTATAGCTTTTGGAGTTATTGGAATTGTACTTATGATGGTAATTCCACTTCCATCAGTTATACTAGATGTTCTTTTAGCAATAAATATAACTGTGTCAGTTATTATTATGTTAATAACAATGTTTACAACAAGTATATTACAATTGTCAGTATTTCCAACATTGTTACTTATAACAACATTATTTAGACTTGCACTAAATATGTCATCAACAAGACTTATATTAGGAAAAGGATATGCAGGGGCAATAATAGAAACCTTTGGTGAGTTCGTTGTTGGTGGAAATTATGTAGTTGGAGTAATTATGTTCTTGATTATCATAATTGTACAGTTTGTAGTTATTACTAATGGTGCTGGTAGGGTATCAGAAGTATCAGCAAGATTTACACTAGATGCTATGCCAGGTAAACAAATGAGTATAGATGCAGATTTAAATGCAGGTATGATTTCAGAAGAAGACGCAAGAATTAGAAGAGGAAACTTGCAAAAGGAAGCAGATTTCTATGGAGCTATGGATGGTGCATCTAAGTTCGTAAAAGGAGATGCCATAGCTGGTATAATAATAACACTAATAAATATTATTGCAGGTATAGTAATTGGTGCAATGATGAATGGTCTTTCCATAGGAGAAGCAGCAAGTAAGTATACAATTCTTACAATAGGAGATGGTCTTGTATCACAAATACCAGCATTACTAATATCTACAGCGTCAGGTATATTAGTAACTCGTTCAGGTAGTGATGAGAACTTTGGTAAACAATTAGGTGGACAACTTACAACATTTCCTATAGTAATAGCTATGGCAGCAATTATTCTAGTTGTTTTATCTTTTATACCTGGAATGCCTACACTTGTATTTTGGGCACTTGCTGCATTAACAGGATATAGTGCATATTTACTGTTAAAAGATGAAAAAGCAAAAGTAAAACAAGAGATAGAAATAGAAGAACAAGAGATAATAGAAACAGAAAAAAGGGAACCTGAAAATGTTATGACTTTAATTTCAGTAGAACCTTTAGAAATAGAAATAGGTTATGGATTAATACCACTTGCAGATGATGCAGCAGGAGGAGATTTAGTTCAAAGGATAGCTTCAGTAAGGCGTCAATGTGCTATAGAGATGGGAATAGTTGTACAACCCATTAGAATTAGAGATAATTTAAGATTAAATAGCAATGAGTATGTAATAAAAATTAGAGGTACTGTTATAGAAAAAGCAGAATTGATGCCAAATATGTTTTTATGTATGGATCCGTCTGGTGGAAGCATAGGAATGGAAGGCATAAGAACTGTTGAACCAACTTTTGGTATACCAGCAATTTGGATAAATAAAGACCAAAGAGAAGAGGCAGAAATTAAAGGATTAACAGTAGTAGATCCAACAACAGTTATGATAACTCATTTAACAGAGACTATAAAGAGTCATTCATATGAATTATTAGGAAGACAAGAGACAAAAATGATTATAGATTCTGTAAAGGAAAAATACAGTACTGTTGTAGAAGAACTTATACCAGATTTAATGACTATTGGAGAAGTTCAAAAGGTATTACAAAGCTTATTAAAAGAAAAAGTATCTATTAAAGATATGGTTACAATATTAGAATCATTAGCTGATAATGCTAGAAATACACAAGATATAGAGGTATTAACTGAATATGTAAGATTTGCATTGTCAAGAAATATATGCAGTGAACTTATAGAATCAGAAAAAGTAATAACTGTAGTTACGGTAGATCCTAACTTAGAAAATTTAATTGCAAATAGTATACAAAAATCACCACAGGGTTCATTCCCAACTATAAATCCAGATGTTACTACTAAAATATTTGCAGCTATAAAAGAATTACTTGATATTACATATTTTAATAATAATATACCAGTAATATTAGTATCACCTAAGATAAGGCCGGCTTTTAGAAAATTAATAGAAATGGTTTTCCCTCAAATTGTTGTATTATCTTTAAATGAAATACCTAATGATATAGATATTAAAGCCGAAGGAGTTGTTTCAGTACAATGATAATAAAAAAATATATAGGTGAAAGTGCAAATGAAGCAATAAGCAAGGTTAAACAAGAACTTGGGAAAGATGCAGTTATAATTAGTCAAAGGAAAATTAAGAAAAAAGGAATTAAAGGTTTATTTTCTAAAAAACTTATTGAAGTTACAGCAGCAATAGAGTCTAGTAGTGAGTCATCAGCACCTAAAACATATAGTGTAGCAAAACAAAAGCTAGTGGAAGATGAAACAAATATAGAACAAAATTTAATAGAAGCATTGTTAAAAAATAGTGAGTCAAATAAAGAACCAATAAGAAAACAGGATAACATTAGTAGAGAAACTAATTTAATGTCATCTAATAAAAACCAAGATTTACTTTTTAATGAAGTTAAAGAAATGAAAAATATGATTAATAATTTAGTTAACAGCACTAATGCAGAAGTAAATAAAGTAGAAGAGTTTTTAGAAGAACAGGACATATGTAAAGAGATAAGAAATGAACTACTGGAAAAGACAAAAGATATTAATGATGAAAAAGAAAGATTAGAAGAGATTAAAGAATTAATAACTAAAAAAATAAAAATAGAGCCAATAGAAATGAATGAAAATATAGTGTTTGTTGGTCCCACAGGAGTAGGAAAGACAACCACTATAGCAAAACTTGCTGGTAGACTTGCATTAATTGAAAAGAAAAAAGTAGGGTTAATAACAATAGATACTTATAGAATTGGTGCAGTTGAACAGTTAAAAACTTATGCTGAGATAATGAATATACCATTTAAAGTTGTTTTTAATTTAAAAGATATGGAAATTGCAATAAATTCTATGGACGATTGTGATGTTGTATTAATTGATACTACAGGAAGAAGTAGTAAAAATACAATGCAAATCTCAGAATTAAGGGCATATGTAGAAAAAGCTAATTCTAAAAATATAAATTTGGTTTTAAGTTCAACAATAAAAGATAAAGATGTAAAAATAATAAATGAAGCATATAAAGTATTAAATTTTAATAAGGTTATAATAACAAAACTAGATGAAACATCTACTTATGGTTCTATTGTAAATATATTAAAGGAAGTAGAAGTTCCTATTAGTTTTATAACAACAGGACAAAATGTTCCAGAAGATATTGAATGTCCTAAAAAAGATAATCTTGTAAACTTGATAATGGGAGAGAGTAGTGTATGTTAGACCAAGCATCAAAATTAAGGCAATTAGCAAATGAAAATACAGTGAGTAACAAATTTGAAAAAATCGGTACTAAAGTAATAACTATAACTTCAGGAAAAGGTGGAGTTGGAAAAAGTAATATAGTAGTAAACCTAGCTATTATATTACAAAAAATGGGGAAAAAAGTTTTAATATTTGATGCAGATATAGGAATGGGAAATGATGATGTATTAATGGGCTGTTTTCCACGATATAGTGTGTTTGATATCATATTTAATGATAAAAACATAGAAGAGGTAATAATAGATGGTCCAATGGGAATTAAATTATTACCTGGTGGATCAGCACTTTCAAGAGTAGAAGATTTAACAGACATACAAAGGCAAAAATTTTTAAATCAGTTAGAAAGTATACAAGGATTTGATTATATACTTATGGATACAGGAGCGGGTATTAATAAAAGTATTCTTGCATTTATATCATGTAGTGATGAACTTTTAATAGTTACGACACCAGAACCAACATCACTTACAGATGCATATAGTTTAATAAAGGCTATAAATAAGTTCGAAATAAAGAAAGAAGCTAAAATTATAGTTAATAGAGTTATAGAGATACAAGATGGTACGGTAACATTTTCTAAATTAAAAAATGCAGCAAACAAGTTTTTAGATATAGATTTAGAATTTTTAGGTATGATCACGGAAGATACAAAACTTATAAAATCTGTAAGAAAGCAAGTTCCGGTTTGTATAGAATATCCTAAGGCTGAATCTACAAAAGATATAGAAGATATTGCAAAAAAAATAGAAGGATATCTTATAAAAGAAAACAATGGAAATATACAAAAGTTATTTAAAAGAATTTTTAATATTTTTTCGTAGGGGGATATATAATGAGTAATATAAAATTTCATCCAAATACAAAGTTAGAAATAATTACGGAAGATGGATATGCCAAAACTATAATTCAAGATGTAGAAGATGAAAACATTGCGATTTTAATACCTACAATAAATAGCACTTATGTTGCAATGAGACAAGGTGAAAAGTATGAGGCAATTTATAATGATAAAAAAGGTGGAGTTTATAAATTCAAATTTGATGTTGAAGGTCGCAAGTATGATAAAGTTCCACTTATAGTTTTAGGTGAACCTTATGATATAAAGAAAATTCAAAGAAGAAAATATGTAAGAATAAGCTATACAGGAATTATAAATTATTATCTTTTAAAGACATATCCTAAAAAAGAACTTATGAGTTATGATATTCTAGATTTTAAAGTTGGCTATACAGTTGATTTAAGTGGTGGCGGAATAAGGATGAGAATGTCGGAAAAACCAGATTTAGATGACTATATGATAATTAATTTAAATTTAAATGAAGAAATTATAATTTTAGGTAAAGTAGTTAGAATAGAAGAAGATGGAAATGGAAAATATCTATGTGGAATAGACTTTCTTGAAATTGAAGAAACTGAAAGAGAGAAAGTAATAAGATATATTTTTATGGAAATGAGACGAATGCTTAAAACTTCTGGAGGTGAAGCTCTTTGAATACTCTAAAAAATGAAAATGCACATATAGTAGAGCAATATATACCACTTGTAAAATATATTGCATCTAGAATAATTATGGGTAAAACTAAATATGTAGAATATGAAGATTTAGTAAGTTATGGCATGATAGGACTTATGGATGCTTTTAATAAATTTGATGAAAGCAAAGGAATGAAGTTTTCTACTTATGCAGCAATAAGAATAAAAGGATCTATGATAGATGAACTAAGAAAAAATAGCCCCATTTCTAAAGGGGCTATGGATAAACTTAATAAATATAATGAAGCAGTAGAAACACTTCAAAATAAATTATTAAGAGAGCCACTTCAAAGTGAAATAGCAAAAGAAATGGAAATAACAGTATCAGAGCTTAGTAAAATAGAGAACTATATAAATTATATTTCGGTGGTATCTTTAGAAAGTTTAATGTTTAGTGATGATGATGATATAGCACTTATCGGAAAAATTGAAGATAAGAAAGTTATTGGACCAGAAAAATCACTAGAAAAGAAAGAATTGTTAGAATATCTGTCTAATGCCATAGACCTTTTGAGAGAAAAAGATAGATTAATAATTACATTATACTATTATGAAAAGCTTACTTTAAAAGAGATAGGAAAGATTTTAGAGGTTTCTGAATCAAGAGTTTGTCAACTTCATAGTAAAGCTATAATTAATTTAAGAAAAATGCTTAAAAAAATGAAGTATGATATCAATTAGAGGTGTTAACTGTGTTAATTGTATTACTCATAATAGGGATAACTATTATAGTGTTTAGTTTAAAATCTATGAAAAAAGAAAGTGGATTTTCACAAATATTGAGTTATGAAGAGAAAAAAATAGATGAGGTTGATGTAAGAATAGGGAAGCTTAGAAGAGAATTTAGTGAAACAATTTTAGACCTTCAACTTGAAATAGAGGAATTAAAAGAAGAAATATCGAATTTTAAAAGTAAAGGAAACGTGATTTATAACGATAATAATTTAAAAGAACAAGATGTTATAAATGAAATATCTATACATAATATAAACAAAAATGATAGAAATTATGAATTAGATAATAATAATATGGAAAAAATCTATCATACATATAATGAAGAATTTGAAAAAAATAGTGTAAAAATTGAACAAATAAGAGAACTTTGTAAGAAAAATATATCAGTTGAGGAAATAGCTGAAAAGTTGGAAATGGGAAAGGGGGAAGTATTATTAATAAAAGAATTATATATAAAATAGATTTAATAAAAAACTCCCTAAAAGATAAAAAAATTATATTAGGTATAGGTATAGGTATACTTATAGGTTCACTTTTAATGGGCATATCAAAGCTAACTTATAATTTAAGTGATGCTCAAATCGAGATAAGAGCTCGTAAAATGGGAATGGAATACAAAGATCAAATGAAGGTTAAAATTGAAGATAACGAGGTGAAAAAATGATAAGATCATTATATACAGCAGCATCGGGACTTATAACTAGTGAAGCAAAACAAAATGTTATTATGAATAATATGGCCAATGTAAATACAACAGGATATAAATCAGAAAAATTATCTATAAAAAGTTTTGATGAAGTTATGATTTCTAATAAAGATAAAAGATTTAATAATAAAAATTATAAAACAGATATAGGAACTTTATCAAATGGAGCTGAAATAAATGGCAAATTCACTAATTTTGAACAAGGATTTATTAAAGATACGAATAGTTCAAAGGATTTTGCATTAAATGGAAGCGGTTTTTTTACAGTACGTCAAAGAGATAATAACCAAATTGCATATACTAGAGATGGACATTTTTCAGTAGATAATGAAGGATATTTAATAACTCAAGGTGGAGATTATGTACTTGGTAGAAATTCTAGAACTGGAGCTGTAGAACAAATAAGAATTGGAAATGGCGAAATAACAGCTGATAAATTAGGTAACATTCAAATTAATGGTAATCTAAATTATCAATTTGAAATAGCTGATTTTCAAAACTATGATAATTTAGAAAAAAGTGGACATAACTTATACAAGACTAATGAAGCTCCAACTAGATCTAATGCGTTTGTTATTCAAAATGGGTTAGAACAATCAAATGTAAATACAGTAGATGAGATGGCGGACATGATGACCACAATGAGAGGATTTGAAAGTACAATAAAGGTATTAAAAACTTTAGATGAATCTTTAGGAAAAGCAGTTAATGAAATAGCAAGAAAATAGGGTGGTGAAGTGAATGTATACAGCGTTATATACTAATAGAAGTACTATGGCAGCACAACAAAAAAAATTAGATATTATATCAAATAATATTGGAAATGTTAATACAACTGGATATAAAAGATTAAATGTTCAATTTGAAGATTTATATCAAGATAGTTTAAATAGAAAAGGCTATCCAATTACTGAAGGTGGAAATAACTTAACTTATGGAACTGGTGTAAAAGCTGGAAAAGTTATAAGACAAGTTAATCAAGGAAGCTTGAGAGAAACAGGAAAATCATCTAATTTAGCTATAGATGGAGAAGGCTTTTTTAAGGTTTATATGGCTGATGGTAAAGAGGCATATACAAGAGCAGGAAGCTTTAATGTAGATGCAAGTGGAAACTTAGTAGATGCAAATGGTAATAGAATAAGCATAATTAATGCTGCAGGACAAGAAATAAATAAGCCAGGTGGACCAATTAATTTAAAAAATGGAGAGTTTACAATAAATAAAGATGGTAGTATTACTCAAAAAATTAATGGTGATATTGTAGAATTAGGATCAATTAAAACATATAAAGCTGTAGGTGATAGTTCATTTATGTCAGTAGGCGAAAGTTTATTTGTACCATTAGAGGGTATAACAATATATGAAACAACGGACAGAAACATACTACAAGGATATTTAGAAAACTCAAATGTTGATATGGCAGAAGAAATGAGTGAGATGATATTAACACAAAGAGCTTTCCAATTAGGATCTACAGGAATGAAGACTGCAGATGAAATGTGGGGAATGATTAATAATATAAGATAATATATATTACAAAAAAGGAGCTTATCTAGCTCCTTTTTTGTATTTATATTTACATATCTATAGCTTCTGTAATTGGTGGTATAACTTGTTTCTTTCTAGAAACAACACCATCCAAATATACTTCATTATTTTCAAGTGTAGTTTTAAATGCTGCTGTAAATAAATCTTTATTTCCAGATACTAAGAATAATGATCCACCGTTAAAGATATCTGTAATCATTATAGTTATCATTTCAAGATTTTTTTCAGAGGCCATAGTATCCATTAAGCTTAAAATATCAGATTTTATATCTTTAAAACCATCTATATAAGTTGTTGTAACTTGTGCTACACCTATTTTCTTTTCACCAATAGTGAATGTTTTATAATCTTGACCTAAAATATCTTCAGCAGATTTACCTTCAAGAGAAGTAGCTGCTTTAAACATTTCATTTGCAAATGCCTCAATATCTATATCAGCAATTTGAGCAAGTCTCTTAAGAATTATCTCATCAACTAAAGTTGCAGTTGGTGATTTTAATAAAAGTGTATCTGAAATTATTGCACCACATAAGATTCCTGCAATTTGCTTGCTAGGTCTAATGCCATTTTCAAAGTAAATAGAAGCAACGATTGTTGAAGTACTTCCAACTGGCTCATTTCTAAAGTATATAGGTAGTCCAGTTTGAACATCTGCTATTCTATGGTGATCTATTATCTCCATAACTTCAGCATCGCTTAATCCATCTACAGATTGTGCAGTCTCATTATGATCCATTAATATAACTTTTTTCTTAGTTTGATTAATTAAATGATAACGAGAAATAGTTCCAATAACTTTACCTTCTTCATTAATTACAGGATAGCTTCTGTATCTAGTTTCAAGCATTATATCTTTTATTTCATCAACAAAATCTGTAACTTCAAAAGAAATTAAGTTATTTTTACTCATAACGTAACTTACAGGTATGCTTTGAGTTATAAGTCTTGAAGTTGTAAATGTATCATATGGAGTAACTATAACAGTACAACCAACTTCTTTAGCTTTATCTAGTATTCCAGGAAGAGGTTCTCTATTTCCAGTTATAATCATTAAAGAAACTTCTTTGTTTACTACAAAGTTTTGGATATCTTCTCTATCACCACAAATAACTATATCATTTTTTTCAATTATAGTCTTTTCATCATTTGGTGACATGTTTGCAACAGCTATTTTACCTTCAAAAGTTTTATTTTCTTCATGTAAATATTCAACTTTTGCAGATAAAGTATCTAATATGTTATCAATAGAAGTTCCGCTTTTGGCAAGTATGTAATTATCCCATATATCTAAATAGCTAGATGCTAAGTTTGAAACAGATGTAATACCAATTAATCTTTCATTTTCATCTACTACAGGTAGAGTTTTAGTATTATTCTTTTTCATTATAGTCCATGCCATTTTTAATGAAATATCAGGTGATATAGGTGCAACTGTATCTATATCTAAATCAGCAACTTGAGTTTTTACTGTTTTAATAAAATCTGGTGCTTCCACTCCAAAATAATTAAGGATAAATTGAGTTTCGTTGTTAACTTCGCCTAATCTTATCGCCTTTGCAGGAGTTTTTTGCGTTTTATTTTTAAATTCTGCATAGGCAAGTGCAGAACATATAGAATCTGAATCAGGGTTTTTGTGTCCTGTTATATAAATTGTATTTTTCAAATTTATATCCTCCTTAAAAAATAATCTTTGTCAAGGCATCAAAAATAAAATAACATGAAATAATAAAATTATTTTAATTACTGGAAGTAATATATAGATTTAAAATTCATATATTAGTTCTAGTATGACAAAAAATAAATTAAATATAACAAGTTATTTTTATAGATACCTATAAAACAGTATATATGTATTTTAAAACGATAATTTATTAATGTAAAGTAAAAATATTTATTACCATTAAAATTTAGAGCTTATTTCATATAATTGGGATTAAATACATATATTTTAAAGTAAGAAATTATAAACATTTCTTAAAACTTTTTATACAAGAATATAATACAAATTTATAGGAACTCAACTTCAAAAATTAACGTTTTAGTTGAGAATTTTAACTCTAAGTTTTAATCTATATTTTAAAATTGACAATTGATAGTAGAAAGTTAAGGTGAAAATTGGATTCAAAATTTAAAAGAATGATTTTTATTAAATTTGCAGAGCAAATTATTTGAAAACAACATAAAAATTTAGTTTTTATGTATTTATATTTTAAATATTAGGAATGAAATGAATAATATTAACCATCGCTATTCACTTTTCACTCTTACTTTTTACTTGGTTTTCGATATGATAATGGAATAAACTGTAAGGATGGTAGTATTATTTGATAAAGCTATTATTTTGAATTTGAACTTGAAACCCTATATTTGTATTATGCAAGAATAAAAGGAGGGATATGATTGTATGATAAAGAATTAAGAGGACTTACAAATGAAGAAGTAGAGAAAAAAATAAAACAATTTGGATTAAATGTTTTAGAGAATAAGCAAAAAGTTTCTGCCATAAAAATATTCTTAAGTCAATTTAATGATTTTATAATTTGGGTGTTAATAGGCGCAACAATAATATCAGGTTTTATGGGAGATTTGGCAGATGCAATAACCATACTTATAATAGTATTTATGAATGCTATATTAGGTTTTGTACAAGAATACAAAACAGAAAAGTCATTAGAAGCATTAAAAGAAATGGCATCTCCAACAGCTAAGGTAATAAGAAATGGGGCTATTGAGGTTGTAAACTCAATGTATTTAGTACCAGGAGATTTAATTGTATTAGAAAGCGGAGATAAGGTACAAGCTGATGCTTGTCTTATTGAAGATAACTCTTTTATGGTAGATGAGTCATTATTAACAGGTGAATCAGTAGGTGTCTATAAAAATTCAAAAGAAAAAAGTGCAAATAATATTTTTATGGGAACTACAGTATTAACTGGAAAAGGTGTGGCAAAAGTAATTTGCACTGGTATGGATACTGAAATGGGAAAAATAGCACATATGCTAAATAGCATAGAGACAGAAAAATCAGTGCTAAGTGAAAAATTAGACTCATTAGGTAAAATATTAGTTGCAGTTTGTATTGTTATATGTGCAATAGTTACTATACTAGGAATTGTAAGAGGACAAGACCCATATACAATGTTTTTGTGTGGAGTTACATTAGCTGTAGCTGCAATACCAGAAGGACTTGCTGCTATAGTTACAGTAGCATTAGCTTTAGGTGTATCAAGAATGCTTCAAAGAAAAGCACTTGTAAGAAAATTACCGGCAGTTGAAACGTTGGGATGTACTTCAGTAATATGCACAGATAAAACAGGAACTCTTACAGAAAATAAAATGATAGTAAAAAAAGTATATTTTAATGAAAAAATAAGAGATGAATTTAATGATATAAATGATTTAATTATAAAAACATTTGTTTATTGTAATGATTGTGATTACAATTTTAAAGATATAAACTTAGAAAAATGTTTAATTGGTGATCCAACAGAAACAGCACTAATAAAAGCATTTTTCAATGAACCAAAAACTTTACAAAGGTTTATATCTAAAGCTAAGAGAACTTATGAAATACCATTTAATTCTACAAGAAAAATGATGTCAGTTGTAGTTGAAGAAAACGGAAAAGAAACTTGTTATGTTAAAGGTGCACCAGAAATGGTAATGAAAAAATGCACACATATATTAGTAAGGGGAAAAATAGAACCATTAACTATTAATCATAAAAGAACAGTAGAAAAAGCTATAGATCAAATGTCATATGATGCATTAAGATGTATTGCTGGTGCATATAAAACTGAAAATATAGTAAAAAATGATAACTCATTGGAAAGTGGATTAGTACTTGTAGGTATAGCTGGAATTATAGATCCTCCAAGAAAGGAAGCTAGAGATTCTGTAATAGAATGTAAGTTAGCGGGAATAAAGCCAATAATGATTACAGGTGACCATAAAAATACTGCATATGCAATAGGTAAAGACTTAGAAATATGTGGGGATTTAAATGAAGTTATTACAGGCGAAGAACTAGACAAGCTTTCAGATAATGATTTAAAAGCAAATATAGATAAATATAGAGTATTTGCAAGAGTAAGTCCTAAACACAAACTTAGAATAGTAAAAATGTTTAAGAAAAAGGGTCATATAGTTGCAATGAGTGGTGATGGTGTAAATGATGCACCAGCAGTAAAAGAGGCTGATATAGGAATTGCAATGGGGATATCAGGAACAGATGTTACAAAAGAAGCAGCAGCTATGATTTTATTAGATGATAATTATTCTACTATAGTTGCAGCTGTAGAAGAAGGTAGAAAGATTTATGATAATATAAGAAAATTTATAAGATATTTATTATCATGTAACTTAGGTGAAGTTTTAACAATGTTTTTATCATCATTATTTTATTTAGAATCTCCATTATTACCAATACAAATATTATTTGTAAATTTAGTTACAGATGGACTTCCAGCTATAGCGTTAGGTGTTGATCCAGGAGATAGTGATATAATGATGCAAAAACCTAGAAAGAGAGATGAAAGCATATTTGCAGGAGGATTAAAGGAAAAAATACTATTAAGAGGTACTTTAATTGGAATATGCACAGTAATGGCTTTTATTGCAGGAAAGTATTATAGAATGGATTTAGAAGTATGTAGAACTATTGCACTAGGTACACTTATAATGTCTCAACTTGTGCATGTATTTGAATGTAGATCAGAAAGATATTCATTATTTGAAATAAATCCTTTTACTAATATGTATTTACTAGGGGCTGTTTTAGTTTCCTTTTTATCATTAGTATGTATTATTTACATACCAGTATTTCAAAATATATTCCACACTGTTGCATTAAACTTAGGACAATGGCTTATTATAGCTTTTTTCTCAGGAACAATTGCTATGGTTAATAGCTTATACATTTATATAGGACATAAAAAAAGAAGATAATAAAAATAAAGTAGGAGATTTTAAAATAAAAATCTCCTACTTTATTTATATCTTCTATCAACTTTAGTCTTTTGAAGTTTCTTTGGTATTTCACCGTTTGATGGAACTAATTCAGACCTATTTGTCATATTAACAATGTTGACAACAGATAAATATTCTTGATATTTCTTCTTTTTCTTCTTCTTTTTATCAGGTTTTAAACCTTGAACTATTACAGAATGTCCTTGTGAAAGGTTCATAAAAGTAGGCTTTTTAAACCATTTCTTTTTCTTGTAGTAACAAGTACTAACACCAGAAGATGATACTGGTTTAACAACAATTAAAGCTGTTAAAGTTCTTATAATACCTAAAAAGCTTTTTTCCTCAACTTTTACAGATAATACTCTTCCTTGAATTTGAGTAAGTCTGTCACCATATCTATTTAAGTAAGCATTAGTATAACTTTGAGATAACTTATCTTTAAATCCCATAAAAAATAACTCCTTTTCAGTAAAAATCTATAAATTCATAATAAAAGTGATTAAATTTTTATAATAAAAATTTAACTCACTAAAATAACAATGATAAAAATATTATATCGAAACTTTAAGTAATTCACAAGTTTAAATTAAAAATTCTATACAACATATAAGTATACAATAGATTAAGCTTAAATACTATAGATAAATATGAATGCAATTAAAGCTTAGATAAGAATACAAGTTGAAAAATTAAATTAGTCTTATTCTAATTTAGAAAGAGCAATTTAAAGTGTTGCACAAATAACGGTGAACAATTAAAGATAAAACTGAAGTATCAGTTTTAAAAATCAATTCTTATAAAAATTTCTCACTCTTCACTCTTACTTTTTATTTGGTTCCCAACATTATAATAGAATAAACTGTAAACTTAATAGTATCATTTGATGAAAATATTAATTTGAACTTGTAACCCTATAAATGTATTTGTAATTTTAAAAAATATTAAAATAAAATATATATATAGCATATTAAATTACAATAAAATATATACATAAAATATAGAACATAAATTATAAGTATAATAAATTATTTTTTAAATTTATAAATTTGTTCCAAAAGTTTCCTGTTAAGAATAGTAATATAATAAGCGATTTATTCATGGGAGGTTATGATGAGAAGAAAGTTGACTCCAAAAGAAGTGGTTTTTAAATTTGATATGGAAAAAGTTAAGTTAAAGGATAGCATTGATATGCTACCACAATATGATATAGCATATAATAAGATAAAAACTGCAATAGAGATAAAGAATCAAGGGTATAATGTATATTTAATAGATGATTATTCAAAAAGTAATGTTGAAAGTATAATGAAATATGTAAATGAAATATTAAAAAGCGAAGAAGCACCTAAAGATATATGTTATGTTATAAAGGATGATATAAAAAAACCTATACCTCTACTTGTAGCTAATGGAAAAGGAAAAGTTTTTAAAGAATTATTAGAGCATATACAAAATACAATTGCAGATAAAACATTTGAATTTTATACAAGTTCAATAAGTAAAGAAAAAGAACAATTAGTGGGTAAAATTCAGAAAAAAAGAAGTGATATGTTATGTGAACTTATAAGTATATCAAAAAACAGTGGATTTGATATAAGAACAAGTGAAGAGGGGTTTACATTTATTCCTTTAAGCGAAGAAAAAGAAATGACAGAAGACGAATATGACAAACTAGATGAGCAAGAAAAAGAAGATATGATAACAAAAGTAAATGAACTTAAAATAAAAACTAAAGAAATACTAGAAGATTTAAAAGATATTGAATCTCATGAATTAGAAAAAGTAAAAGAGATTATGGAAGAATATTTATATGGAATAATGAAAATAGAAGAAGAAGAATGTATAAAAATATTAGATCAAGATGTGGAAGCACAAAATTATTTAATATATATTATAGAGAAAATGTTAGAAGAATTATTGGAAAATTATAATATAGATTATGATGAAGATGAAGATAAAATAAATGAAATAATATTTAAATATATGATAAATGTTATAGTAGATAACTCAGATAAAAAATCTCCACCAGTTATATTTGAGGAAGATCCAAGTTTAAATAATTTACTTGGAAGTATAGAGTATGAAAATCATAATGGAGTATATATATCTGATGTATCCTTAATTAAAGCAGGAAGTTTTTTAAAAGCTAATGGAGGATGTCTTATTATAAGAATTAATAGTCTTTTAAGTAATCCACAATCATATTACTATTTAAAAAAGGTATTATTAAGTGAAAAGGTTGATTTGGATTATAATAAAGGATATCTTGAATTATTAGCTTTAGGTGGATTAAAACCAGAACCTATTAAAGCTGTAACAAAAGTTATTTTGATAGGTAATTATGAGTTTTATGATGTGCTTTACAATAATGATGAAGAATTTAAAAAGATATTTAAAATTAGAGCTGAATGCAATCCACTAATAGGGTTAGATAAAATGTCTAAAGAAGCATTATTAAGGGAAATAATGGATTGTTGTGAGCAAAATAATGTAGGGGAAATTACTACAGAGGCTATAAGTGAAATAGGAAAGTATTTATGTAGAAAATGTGAAAGTAGAGATAAAATGTATTTTGATACAGAAATAATAAAAGATTTAATTTTGTTAGCTAAGAATGATTCAGAAAGAAATAAAAAGGACAAAATTGATTGTGAGGAAATAATAAAAATAGCATACAATGAAGAAATAATGGAAAAAGAAGTTATGAATAGTTACAAAGAGAAGCGAAATTTAATTAAAGTTGATAGTAGTGAAGTTGGTCAAGTAAATGGGTTGTCAGTTATAGATATAGGATATATAAGTTTTGGAAGACCTATTAGAATAACATGTAATTGTTATAAGGGAAATGGCACAATAATTCATGCTCAAAGAGAAGGAAATCTAAGTGGGAAAATTCATGATAAAGCAATAAGTATTTTAAATGGTTATATAAACAATTTAGTTGGTGGTTATAAAAAGATACCAGTTGATTTTCACTTGAATTTTGAACAAATATATGGAATTGTTGATGGGGATAGTGCATCAGTTGGTGAAGTTATTTGTATGTTATCATCTATAACTAAAATTCCAGTTAAACAAAATATAGCTGTAACAGGATCCATTAATCAATTTGGAGAAATACAACCTATAGGTGGAGTTAATGAAAAAATTGAAGGATTTTTTAAAGTATGTAAAAATGTCGATTCCATAAAAAATAAAGGAGTATTAATACCTTTCTCAAATAAAAATGATTTAGTGCTCTCTAAAGAAGTTGAAGAAGCTATACAAAATGGAGATTTTAATATTTACACTATGGAATGTATAGATGATGCTATAAAAGTTCTTATGGATAAGAGCTCCATAAATATAGATAAAGTTAAGGAATCTATGCAAAAGGAGTTTTTAAAATACAATGAAAAATAATCACTCTAATAATATGGATATAACTGTTAGAGTTAACAATATGAAAGTGAAAGCTAAAATGGGAAAAAAACCAACAGTTACGATAAAAGATTTAAAACATGATAAAAAATATAAAATTAATTTGTATAAGTTAAAAAAGTTTAAAAAATTTCTAGATAAATAAAGAAATGGAAAGGTATTGATACCTTTCCATTTCTTTTTTAGTTTTATATTATATTTTTCTTATAAAGATTAAACGTTAAATCTAAAGTTAACAACATCTCCATCTTGCATTATATAATCTTTACCTTCAAGTCTAAAGAATCCTTTTTCTTTAGCAGCAGGTTCAGAACCACATTCTACAAGTTTATCATAAGATACAACTTCTGCTCTTATAAATCCTCTTTCTATATCACTATGGATTTTACCAGCAGCAGCAGGTGCTTTTGTTCCATTTTTTATAGTCCAAGCTCTAACTTCTTGAACACCAGCAGTTAAATAACTCATAAGTCCTAATAATTTATAACTAGCTCTTATAAGTTTATCAAGTCCTGACTCTTCAAGACCATACTCTGCAAGCATAGAAAGCTTTTCATCATCTTCAAGAGTTGAAAGTTCTTCTTCAAGTCTTGCACATATAACCATAGCTTCAGAATGTTCAGCTTCAGCATATGCTTTTACCTTTTTTACTAAATCATTTTCTAAGTTACCGCTCATTAAATCATCTTCACTTATGTTACATGCATATAACACTGGTTTAGATGTTATAAGGAATAAACTTTTTACAAATTCGCTTTCATCTTCAGAAACATCAAGTGTTCTAACTGGTTTGTTTTCTTCAAGATGTTTTTTTATTCTTTCCATTAATTCATACTCTAATTTAGCAGTTTTATCTCCAGAACGAACTAATTTTAATGATTTTTCCATTCTTCTATCTAATACTTCTAAATCTGAAAATATTAATTCAAGGTTTATTGTTTCAATATCTCTTATTGGATCAACAGAACCATCTACGTGAACTATATTTTCATCTTCAAAACATCTAACAACATGAACTATAGATGCAACTTCTCTTATATGAGATAAAAATTTATTTCCAAGTCCTTCACCTTTACTAGCACCTCTAACAAGTCCAGCTATATCATAAAATTCAATTGCAGTATAAACTTTTCTTTTAGTGTTGTACATTTTTTCAAGTACATCTAATCTTTTATCGGGAACGCTAACTACACCTACATTTGGTTCAATTGTACAAAATGGATAATTAGCAGACTCTGCTCCAGCTTTAGTTATAGCATTGAAAAGAGTACTTTTTCCTACGTTTGGTAATCCTACTATTCCTAATTTCATATGTAAAATCTATCCTTTCTTTAACTACACATTTAATAATAAATAATATATATTGTTTAAAACTTATTACAATAACAAATTAATACTTAAAATTAATTAAGTATTAATTTGTTTAACACAAAGTATATTATTTTTCTACATTTAAACTCTTTTAAAATTATACTCTAGAACAAAATTTATTTCAACAAAAGGTAAACAATATAAATTTAAAAAAATATTGTAAAGAAAATACAATAAAAATATGGAAAATATAAAATACAATTAAAATGGATATTTTTACATTTTTTTTAATCTCATATGCGAAAAAAACAAGTATATGGCAAAAAATAAATTTTAAAACTTTGAAGATTTTAAAGGAATTTATATGTACTCATAGAATAAATTATGATATAAATATTTAATAGAGTTAAATTTTTTTCTTTTCTTTTCGATGAATATATTAATTGTTATTTATCAATTGAGAATGAGATAAATAACAAAATTATTGTCTCAAAATTACTATTTATCATATTAAAACTATTAATTGGTGATAATAAGGTATTGATATTAACATTATTAAAAAGCAAATAAAGAAATAATATTGCATAACAAATATATACTTTAAATTTTATTTTAAAGTATATAAAAGTGAATAAATAAAAACAATATAGATAATGTATTATAAAACATAAAAGAGTAAGAAACTAGTGTTTTAAATATAAAAAAATACTATAAGTAGACGATATAATAAATGATATCTTTTACAATTAGTTAGTATTAAGTAAATTAAGTTAGTTTTAAACATAAGAAAAGCTTACCTTTAGAAAAAATTTAAAAGGAGATATTACAATGGAATTTAAACATGTTTCAGTTTTATTAAATGAATGTATAGATGGACTAAACATAAAAGAAGATGGCATATATGTTGACTGTACATTAGGAGGAGCAGGTCACTCAAGTGAAATATTAAAAAAACTTTCAAGTAAAGGAAGGCTTATTGGAATAGATCAAGATGAAGATGCTTTAAAAGCAGCAAATGAAAAGCTAAAGGATTATGACAATGTAACTTATGTTCATAATAATTTTTACAATATAAAAGAAATATTAGAAAGTTTAAATATAGAAAAAGTTGACGGAGTATTAATGGATTTAGGTGTATCATCATATCAGTTAGATAATGCAGAAAGAGGATTTAGCTATATGAAAGATGCTCCTTTAGATATGAGAATGAATAGAGAAAGCGAATTTTCAGCTTACAATGTTGTAAATGATTATAGTGAAGAAGAACTTGCTGATGTTATAAAAAGTTTTGGAGAAGAAAAATTTGCTAAAAGAATAGCCAATTTTATAGTAAATAGAAGACCTATAAATACAACTTTACAATTAGCTGATATAGTAATAGCAGCTATACCTTCAAAATATAAAAGAGACGGTGGACATCCAGCTAAAAGAACATTTCAAGCAATAAGGATTGAAGTTAATAAAGAACTTATGATATTAAATAAAGCAATAGAAGATTCTGTAGAAATGTTAAACAAGAATGGAAGAATAGCAATAATAACATTCCACTCTTTGGAAGATAGAATTGTAAAAAATAAGTTTAGAGAATTAAACGATCCTTGTGAATGTCCTAAAGAATTACCAATGTGTGTATGTAATAAAAAACCAAAAATAAAATTAATAACAAGAAAGCCTATAGAACCATGTGATGAAGAAAGAGAAAATAATTCAAGAAGTAAAAGTTCAAAATTAAGAATTGCAGAGAAAATTTAGTTCTAAAAATACTATAGGGGGAGTAAAATGGTAGTAGAAAAAAACAATAACACTATATCTGGAAGTAATGCATTAAAATCCAATGTAGCAGTAGAAAAAAAAGTTAGACACCAAAACCCTGACAAAAATAATAGGGGAAAAGTAGACAAGCAAAGAATTGTAAAAAACAAATTGTGCTTCATTAGAAATATGGCAATAGGTTTTGTAGTTATAACTGCAGTTTTATTTCGATATTCTATTATTTATAACAATCAAATAAAAATTAATAATATTAAAACTGAGATTCATAATGTAAAAGCAGAAAATGAATCTATGAAAGTTCAATTATTAAAATTAAATAATTTAAGTTATATAGAAGATATAGCTATAAATAAATTAAAAATGGTAAAACCTGATGCGCAAAAAGCTATGTATGTTGGTTTAACTAATGTCATAGATAATAATGCTGAAAAACCAAGTTCTAAAAGTGATACTAACAAATCAAACTCTAATAGTATTATATCGAAAATAAAGAAAATATTATTTTAAAAATCTATAGTAAAAGAAGATGAGGCTCTATGAACAATTATTATATAATTTTATAGGGCCTTAATTATATTCTTAAAAATTGCCATAAAAAACGATGAAAGCTAAGATGAATTAAACATATAGAAAAAATTAATATTATCTACAAGTATAAAAATAAAAAAATGAAAATATTTGTAATGAGAGAGGATAAAAAAATATGTTTAACGAATAATCATTATCGAATTTATGGGGGAATGATTATGGGAAAATCAGAATTAAGAGACTGGATAAAAGCAAGACGAAGAATAGTATTTCTTATTTCAATAGCTTTTATAGGGTTTATAGCTTTATCGTTTAGACTTAGCTATATTATGATAAATAAGAGCAATGAATACAAAAGCAAGGGAATTGTTCAATGGACTAATGATGTGAGAGTAAATGCAAAAAGAGGAAGAATATTAGATAGAGATGGAAATGAACTTGCAGTAAGTGCAAATGTATATAGAGTAGATTTAGATTTAAATGCACTTAGAAAATCATTAGAAGAACAAAAATTAACTATGGAAGATATAGCTAAAGATGTATCAGAAATATTAGAAATGGACAAAGAAAAGGTTTTTAAAATAATGACCCAAAGATTGCCAAATGGTAAGCAAATGGGAAGTGCTATTTTAAAAAGAAGAGTTGAAAAAGAAACAGTAGACAAAATAAATCTGTATAAAGAAAAAAAAGGATTAGTAGGTTTTGTAGTAACACCAGATACGAAAAGATATTATCCACATAATAATTTTGCATCACATATTTTAGGGCATACAAATTCTGATGGCGATGGACTTACTGGAATAGAATTATATTATAATAGATATTTATCAGGAGTTCCAGGAATAAAAGTAGATGAATTAAATGCGAAAACAAGTAACATACCTTATAGTATATCTGACTATTCAAAACCTGTAGATGGTAGGGATGTAATATTAACATTAGACGAGAATATTCAATTTTTTGCTGATAAAGCTGCACAGCAAGCATTAAATGATAATAGTGCTAAGGCAGTATCGGTAGTTGTTATGAATCCTAACAATGGTGAAATATTAGCACTTGCGAATAAACCAGATTATAATTTAAACACACCTTGGCAAGAAGGATTAAGTGATGAAGAAACACAAAAATTATGGAGAAATAGAGCTGTAAGTGATACATTTGAACCAGGATCAATTTTTAAAGTTGTAACGGCTGTTGCGGCATTAGAAACAGGAAACGTTAAAGAAAAGGATAGTTTTAATTGTGGAGGTTCTTTGACGATTGGTGGTAGAAATATACACTGCTGGAAAAGATCTGGACATGGTCAACTTGACTTTGAAGGTATAATAAAGAATTCTTGTAACGTAGGATTTATGACGCTGGGTGAAAGACTTGGAAAAGATAATTTATACAAGTATATTAAAAAATTTGAATTTGGACAAAAAACAGGAGTAGATTTACCAGGAGAGGCATCAGGAATTATAAAAACACCAGACAATATGACAACCGTTGACGTTGCAACAATTTCTTTTGGGCAAAGTAATACATTATCAATAATGCAATATATGAAAGCTTTCAATTCCATTGCAAATGGAGGAAATTTAATAACACCTCATGTTATGAAAGAAATTGTACATTATGATGAAAATGGAAAAAAAGTTGTAGATAAAAGTTATGATGGGAAAGTAGAAAAAAATGTTTTTAAAGAAGAAACAATGAAAGAGATGAGAGAACATTTAGAACAAACTGTTTCAAATGGTGGAGGTTCTAAGGCATATGTTGAAGGATATAAAATTGGTGGTAAAACTGGAACAGCTCAAAAAGTTCAAAATGGAGTTTATGCTAGTGGCAAATATATAGCATCTTTTGCAGGAATGATGCCAGCGGATAATCCTAAAGTTACAGTTTTTGTATCAATTGATGAGCCAGATCCATCTTTATATTATGCAGGTCAAATAGCTGCACCTGTGGGTAAAATGATATTTACAGATTTAGCAAATTATTTATCATTAGATCCAGAGTATAGTATAGATTCAGAAAAAGGTAAATTAAAGGATGTATCAATACCAGAAATCAGAGGATTAAAAAAGGAAGATGCATTTAAAATTTTAAAAGATAGTAATTTAAAATATAGATTAGATGGAGATGGTGGTTATATAAAGGATATAAATCCTAAGCCTGGATATGTAGTTAAAGAAAATACAGAAATAATTATAGAACTAGGTGACGAGGGAAATGAGGGAGATATTGTAGTAGTTCCAGATCTTACTAAATTCAGTATTGAAGATGCAAAAAAAATACTAACAGATCTTGGACTAAAGTTCGAATTTCAAGGTGAGGGTGCTATAACTGATCAAAGTATTTCAAAAGGGAAAACTGCACAAAAAGGTACTACAATAACGATTCATTTGGCACCTAGCACAGAATAGGATCTGGATTTGTAAATAAAAATAGATCAAATTTTATTGATAACCTTGTATATATGGTGTATAAATATATATGTTAGTAAATTTATATGGTAGCATACAAGAAGTGTGTATGCTACCTATTGCCATGCTATAGATAAATAAAAATTAAATCCAATTAAAAAAGATAAATTTATTATCTAAGTAGTTATTGAAAGTTAAAAATATAAATTTTACATATAAACATACATAAGGGTTGAAGGAGTTGTAAATATGGAAATATCAAAGCTTTTAAATAATATAGAATTTAAAATTTTAAAAGGCGATGAAAACTGCTGTATAAAAAATATCCAATATGATTCAAGAAAAATTTCGAAAGATGACATGTTCTTCTGTATAGAAGGGTTTAATGTAGATGGTCATAAGTATATAGATTCTGCTATAAATAATGGAGCTTTAGCGATTGTTGTTCAAAAGGACATAGATATAAAAAATGAAAATGTTATTGTTATAAAAGTTGAGGATACTAGAAAAGCATTAGCTGTTGCAGCATCTAATTATTATGACAATCCTAGTGAAAAATTAAAAATAATAGGAATAACAGGGACTAATGGGAAAACCACATCTACATTTATGATGAAATCTATATTAGAAAAATGTGGATACAAAGTAGGTTTAATAGGAACTATAGCAAATTATATAGGTGCGGAAAAGCTAAAAAGTGAAAGGACAACTCCAGAGTCATTAGAACTTCAAGCAATATTTAACAAAATGGTAAAAAATGACGTTACACATTGTATTATGGAAGTTTCTTCACATTCATTAGAATTAGATAGAGTTTATAATGTGAACTTTAGTGAAGGTATTTTTACTAATTTGACACAAGACCATTTAGATTTTCATAAAACTTTCGAGAATTATTTCAATGCAAAATTAAAATTATTTAAAAAAAGTAATACTTCCATAGTTAACATAGATGATAAATATGGGAAAACTGTAGTGGAGAAATTAGGAAATGAAGTATTAACATATTCTATAGATGAAAACTCAACATTTAAGGCTGAAAATTTAAGATTACATTCAAGAGGAATGGAGTTTACAGTTAATATAAATGGAAAAGATGAGAAAATAGAACTTAGTGTTCCAGGAAAATACAATGTTTATAATGCATTAGGATCAATAATAGCAGCATTAGAAGAAGGGGCTACAGTAGAAAATATTAGAGAAGGATTGAAAAATATACAAGTTCCAGGAAGATGTGAAATAGTTACATTAAATCATAACTTAGGATACGATGTTATAGTGGATTATGCGCATACACCAGATGGACTAGAAAATGTTTTAAAATCAGTTAGAGAATTAGCTAAAGGAAGATTAATTTCTGTATTTGGATGTGGCGGTGATAGAGATAAAACTAAGAGACCTATAATGGGGAAAATAGGATCAGAACTTAGTGATATAGCAATATTAACATCAGATAATCCAAGAAGTGAAGAACCATTACAAATAATAGATGACGTTAAAGCAGGAATAAAAAAAGATAATTATATAATTATTGAAAATAGAAGAGATGCTATAAAACATGCTATGAAAATTGCAAATGAGAATGATATTATAGTAGTTGCTGGAAAAGGTCATGAAGATTATCAAGTGTTAAAAGATAAAACAATTCATTTTGACGAAAGAGAAGTTATAGAAGAGATTATAAAGGAGTTGGAGTAATTCATGGAACACTTATCTATTAATGAAATTATAGATGCGACAAAAGGAAATTTAGTTTTTAAAGGAACTACAGAAAGTTTTAATAATGTAACTATAGACAGTAGAAAAATTAAAAAAGGTGATATTTTCTTTGCATTAAAAGGTGAAAATTTTGATGGGCATGATTATTTAGAAAACTGTGCTAAAAGTGGTGCTGAACTTTTAATAATTCATAAAGAAAATTTTAAAAAAGAGAATATAAATGAAAATACTTCAATAATATTAGTTAAGGACACAAGAGAAGCTTTAAAAGATTTAGCTGAATATTACAGAAGAAAACTAGATATAAAAGTTGTTGGAATAACTGGATCTACAGGGAAAACTTCAACTAAAGATTTAATTGCTGCAGTATTACAGGAAAAATATAAGGTTTTTAAAACTAAAGGGAATTTTAATAATGAAGTAGGTCTTCCACTTATGGTTTTTGAATTAGATAAATCTTATGAAGTAGCTGTATTAGAACTTGGTATGAGCAATTTAGATGAAATTCATAGGCTTTCTAAAGTTGCAAGACCAGATATAGCAGTTATAACGAATGTAGGTATATCACATATTGAAAATTTAAAAACTAGAGAAAATATATTAAAAGCAAAAATGGAAATAACTGATTTCTTTACAAATGAAAATTTACTTATAGTTAATGGCGATAATGATTTATTATCACAAGTAGAAAGTCATGAATATAAAATTGAAAAAATTGGTATAGAAAGTGATTATAATTTTAAAGCTTGTGACATAATTATAGGTGAAGAAAATATAAAGTTTAAGATTTTAGAAAATAATTTACAAATTGATGAGAATTTTGAGGTTAATGCCTTAGGAAAACATAATGTTTTAAATTCACTATTAGCTATTGCTGTAGGAAAAAAATTAAATATGAATTATAAACAAATAAATAAAGGATTAAAGAATTTGGAAGCTACATCAATGAGGTTAGACATAGTAAAATGTGATAATTTTACTATAGTAAATGACGCATACAATGCTAGTCCTGATTCTATGGAAGCTGCTATTGATGTACTTATGAATTTAAATGGTTCAAGAAAGTTTGCTGTATTAGGTACAATGAAAGAATTAGGTAATGAAGCTCCTTCTGCTCATGAGAAAATAGGAAAATATGCAAAAGATAAAAAGGTTGATTTCTTAATTACTACTGGAGAATTTTCAAATGATTTTAAAGTTGGATTTGGAAGTGAGAATTTCTATAGCTTTGAAAATAAAGAAGATATAATAAACTTCTTAAATAACAAAATAAGAGAAAATGATATTGTTTTAGTAAAAGCTTCAAGATCAATGAAATTTGAAAGTATCGTAAATGAAATCAAAGATTTAAAAATTAAGGAGGGGATATAGATGAGTAAAGTTATATATTCAGTATTAATAGCATTTTTAATTTCTTTACTTTTATCACCACTACTAATCCCATTATTAACAAAGTTTAAATTTGGACAGAGTATAAGAGAAGAAGGACCTAAAAGCCATTTGAAAAAAGCTGGTACACCAACTATGGGCGGACTAATATTTATAATAGCAACAATAATAACTATGCTTATAATACTTAAGAATGTAGAACCAGAAGCAACAATAGCACTTATTTCATTAGTAGGATTTGGTGTAGTAGGAATGCTTGATGATGGACTTAAAATAATTCATAAACATAATGAAGGATTAAAAGCGTATCAAAAAATGATATTATTAGTAGCTTTTTCAATATTTCTTGGATACTATTCATCAAGAACTATTGGAACAGATATAATAATTCCTTTTATTGGTAAAACTATTGATTTAGGACCTTTATTTATCCCATTTATAGTTTTATATTTCACAACTGCTACAAATGCAGTTAATTTAACAGATGGACTAGATGGATTAGCAACATCAATAACACTTTTAGTAATGACATTCTTTGCATTAGTTAGCTTTGGACTAGGTTATTATAATTTAGCAATATTCTGTGGAGTTTTAGCTGGTGCATTACTTGGGTTCTTAAGATACAATTCTTACCCGGCACAAATTTTTATGGGTGATACTGGATCTTTAGCACTAGGTGGAGCGTTAGGTGCAATTGCAATGGTATTAAAATTAGAATTTTTATTACTAATAGTTGGCGGAATTTATGCAGTAGAAGTTTTGTCAGTAGTAATTCAAGTTACATCTTTTAAATTAACTGGTAAAAGAGTATTTAAGATGTCACCATTACATCATCATTTTGAACTATGTGGATGGCATGAAAGTAAGATAGTAGCAGTATTTTCTATAATTACAGTGGCATTATGTTTAATAGGATTCTTATCAATTACACCTTAAAATCATATTAACTTAATTACGTATAACAATATATACAAATTGAGGAGCTACAGTTTAAAATTATCCTCAAATAATTATTTTAATATGAGTAAAATAGTATTGGGGGAAAAAATATGAGAAAAACCAAGAAACGACTAGGGGAAATTGATTTTGTACTTTTTGCTATAATTTTGACATTAACATCATTTGGTGTGTTGATGGTATATAGTGCGAGTTCTTATTCTGCAGCATTTAATAGTAATAATGCAGAGTTCTATCTTTGGAAGCAACTTAGTTGGGCGGTTATAGGAACTATAGCAATGATTATAACTATGAACATAGATTATCACATATATAAAAAACATACAGGAAAGTTAATGATTTTAACCATAATACTATTATTGCTAGTTTTCCTATTTCCACCAATAAATGGTGCGAGAAGATGGATAAGTTTAGGACCACTTGGTAATTTACAACCATCAGAAATAGCCAAATATGTTGTGGTATTATTTCTAGCTATGTATATAGATAGAAAAGGTGAAAAGATTAAAGAATTTAAACAGGGGTTATTTCCTTGTCTAGCTGTAACATGTGTTTATGCAGGATTAATTTTAGCAGAAAAAAATCTTAGTATTACAATGATAACTATTTTAGTTGCTACTACAATGTTAATAGTGGCAGGAATAGATTTGAAAAAAGTTTTTGCACTTGGAACAGTAGTTGTTTTGGGCGGAATTACAGGAATAATTCTTGAACCATATAGAGCTAGAAGAATAACAGGGTTTTTAAATCCATGGGAATCAGCTCAAGGTGATGGTTATCAACTTATACAATCATTACTAGCATTAGGCTCAGGAGGTCTTACAGGTGTAGGAATAGGACAATCAAGGCAAAAATGCTTTTATATACCTGAACCTCATACAGACTTTATATTTGCCATTATAGGTGAAGAACTGGGATTTTTAGGATGTTTATTTGTAATTGTATTATTTGTAATGTTTTTATGGAGAGGATTAGTTACAATATTACGTTCTAAAGATGTCTATGCAATGATGTTATCAACAGGAATAGTAGCTATAATAACATTCCAAGCATTAATAAATATAGCTGTTGTTACAGTATCTATGCCAACAACAGGAGTTCCATTGCCATTTATAAGTTATGGGGGTTCTTCATTAGTTATAAACATGGCAGCCATGGGAATACTTTTAAATATTACAAGACAGAACAATTATCAAGGAATATAATTAAATATAAATCTATATAAAATGAAACCTTTCTAAATTTAAAATAGAGAGGTTTTATTTATTTAAATAATAAATATAAAAAATACTAATACTAAGTTATATTTAAACTTTCATTTATTTAAAATATATAGTAAGATGATGTAATATAGCTTTGAATTATCATATATTTTAAATAAAGATAATGTTTTTAATTGGTATGTTAATTGATGGTAAATGTTTTGAATAAAAAGCATATAAAAATATAAATTTAAAGGAGAAAATTTTACAAATAGAATTTAAAAATACCCATAAATATTGTAATATATAGTTAAGGAGAATTTTATGTAAAATGTGTATATTAAAAATTATATAATAAGGTTTTAATTTTATTTTACTAAAAGATAGAATTTATTTATAATATTGATATACAAATAAATTTTAGGATGAGTGTGGAATAATGGTAAATGGAAATAAAAGTTCTATTTTAGAAAATAAAGAACAATTATTAATTAAAAAGAAAAGAACCAAAGCAAGAAAACGAATGATGGCTTGTATAATAATACTAGTAAGTGTGCTAGTAACATTATGTTTAAAGCTCACCATATTTAATGTTACATCATTACAAATTATTGGTAACAAAAATGTAACAAAAGAAGAAATAATAGCTTCGTCTCATATTGCAGTAGGTTCTAATATTTTTACTATAAAAACTAAAAATGCTATCAATAATATACTGAAAAATCCATATATAGTAAATGTAAAAGTAAAGAGAAAACTTCCAAATAAAATAAAAGTAGAAATTAGTGAAAGAAAGGCAACTTTTTATACTAATTTTAATAAAGAATTTTATATTATAGACAATGAAGGAAGAATACTGGAGAAAACTTCAGAAATAAAAAACAATAATTTAATTGAAGTAAAAGATTTAGACATTAGTAAGAGTAAGGTTGGAGAATTAATAACTTTTGAAAATGAAGATAGAATTAATCTGTTAAATGAATTATGTGATGAAATATATAATTACAACGAGAAAGAAGAGAGAAAAATAACATCTATTGAATTATCAAATTTTATAGATATTAAACTTTACTGTAGTAGTGACTTATATATAAAAATAGGAACTCAAGAAGATATAAATAATAAACTTATGAAGGCTTTGAACATACTAAAAAGTGATCAATTAAAAGGAATGAAAGGGTATGTTGATGTAAGTTTTAATGGAAACCCTGTAATATATAAAAAATAATAGGAGGATAAAAGTAAAGGTGAAAAAAATAACTAACCAACTTATAGTAGGAAGCATATGTATGGTATTGGCTTTTTTAATCACTGTTCAAATAAAAACTGTTAATAAACGAAATGTAGTAAATGATCAGTCACAAAATAATGGTGAAATTCTTGTAGAAAATGAGCATTTAAAAAAGCAAAAAGAGGACTTGCAAAAGCAAGTTGATGCATTAACACAAAAGTCAAAAGAATTTGAAGAAGCAGCAGCAGGAAAAAGTGAAGAAAGTACATTGATATTAGAAGAATTGCAACAAAGTAGGTTGCAGACTGGTAGTGTGGATGTAAGTGGTGAGGGAATAATTATATATATAAACCCTAAAAGTAATATGTTTAATAATAATATAGAAGCTATGCCTGTAAATGATATAGAACTATTAGGAATAGTAAATGAATTAAATGCAGCAGATGCAGAAGCTATATCTATAAATGATATAAGACTTACAGCAAGAAGTGGAATAAGAAATGCGGGAAGTAAGAGTATAGTTATAAATAATGAAAGAATATCTCCAACATCACGTATAGTAATAAAAGCAATTGGAAGTAAAAAGCTTTTAGAACAAGCTATAAATTTTCCAGGTGCTATACCAAGTACTCTTCAAAAAATATGTGATATAAATTACGAATTAAAGGATGAGGTTCTTATAAAGAAAAATAGTACCAATCAAAAATTTGATTATTTAGAAGAAGCTGAATAAGAATAAATAAGAGGTGATTAAATGATAGTATTTATAGGATTAGCTCTAGGAATAATATTGGGTGTTATATTTAATATAAATATACCAGTAAAATTTTCGCCTTATATATCTGTAGCAATATTTGCTTGTATAGATTCAGTATTTGGGGCGTTAAGAGCAATTTTAAATAAGAACTTTAAAGGAGATATATTTATATCGGGTTTTTTTGGAAATGCACTTTTGGCAGGAATAATGGTTTACTTAGGAGAAAAATTAGGAATTCCTATATATCTAGCTGCACTTGTAGTATTTTCAGGAAGAATTTTCAACAATTTTGCTATAATAAGAAGATTACTTATGGACAAAGCTAAATTCCATAATTGAGGTGATTTAGGTGCGAAATAATGAAGCTACTATATTCATATTCATAGGATCCATAATTGTAGGAGTTTTAATTTCTATGAATATTGAAATAGGAGAAAATAGCAAATATTTAGATATGGAACAATATGAAGCTGCATATAACGAGAAGGCTACACTACACAGAGATATAATTGCACTTCAAAATCAAATGGATGAATTAAATGATAAAATAGAAAAGTATGAACAAGGATCTAAACATAATTATGAAGTGTTTAAAGAAATTGATAAGGAATTAGAAAATAATAGAGTGGTTTTAGGAACTACAAAAGTTAAAGGTGAAGGCATAAAAATTACATTAAATGACTCACCGCAAATGGAAAATAAAAATTCAATTATACATGATGCTGATATAGTTAAGGTTATAAATGAACTTAGAAATGCAGGGGCTGAGGCTATTGCTGTTAATGATCATAGAGTTATTTATAATACATATGGATTGTGTGCAGGATCCAATATTGATTTAAATGGAATAAAAATAGTAGCACCTTTTTATATAACTGCAATCGGTAATAAAAATGTTATTGAAAATTATATTGAAACTCAAGAAAATCACATAAAAGCATTACAAAGAAGAAATTGTTATGTAGAAATAGAAACATTATCTAATGTAGAAATACCAGGATATAATGGAATAATTACTTCTAAATATTTAAAAGATGCCACAGGAAAATGATATTAAAAAATATTTAAAATAAGAGGATTTTATATTTAAATGCAGAATATATTAAACAAGTTATTTTAAATTATTAATTATATATAAAGCCTATAGTTAAAGGAGGTTTGAAAATGTCAATTGCAGAAAATTATAACATAATAAAAAAAGAACTTCCATCAGAAATTAAATTAATAGCAGTATCTAAAACAAAAACTGTTGAAGATATTAAAAAAGTTTATGATGTGGGATGTAGAGATTTTGGTGAAAATAAAGTTCAAGAACTTTTAAATAAATACGATAAATTACCAGAAGATATAAAATGGCATTTAATAGGACATTTACAAACAAATAAAGTAAAGTATTTACCTAATTTAGTATATTTAATACATTCTTTAGATAGTATAAAACTTTTGAATGAAATAGAAAAGCAATTTTCTAAATGTAACAAAGTTGCAGATGTATTGATTCAAATAAACATTGGTAAAGAAGAAGCAAAAACAGGATTAAACATAGAAGATTTAGATGAATTAATATCTGAAGTTGAAAAATGTAACTTTGTGAAAGTTAAGGGTTTAATGGCCACTATTCCTAAAGGCAATGAAGAAAGTTGTAGATATTATTTTAAAAAAATGAAAGAGATATTTGATAATCTCACAAATAAAGAATTTAAAAATATATCTATGGAGTATTTATCCATTGGGATGAGTGGAGATTATGAATATGCAATAGAAGAAGGAAGCAATATGATTAGATTAGGATCTAAGATATTTGGTAAAAGAAACTATGATTTAAATAATAATTAGGAGGTAATTTAAAAAATGGAAGGAAAAATATGGGATAAAGTTACTAATGCATTAGGCATAGGAGTACAAGATGATATAGATGATGAATTTGATGAGGTTGCTGCAACAGAGGAACCAGTGGAAGAGTATTCTGAACTAGACATAGAGAATTTTGGAACAAATAAGAAGCAAAATAAAATAGTAAATATACACACAGCAACTGCAGCAAAAGTAGTTATAATAAAACCACAAAATTATGATGAAGCTAAATCAATTGTAGATAACTTAAAGAGCAGAAAAATTGTTCTTGTTAATATAAATGGTATAGAACAAAAAATAGGTCAAAGAATTTTAGACTTCTTAATAGGGGGAGTATATTCTCTAGAAGGAGATTTACAACAAGTAGAAAAAGGTGTGTTTATACTTTGTCCATCTAATGTAGAAGTTACAAATGATTTAAAAAATGAATTATCTAGTAAAGGCCTTTTTGGTTTACAAAGATAGTGGAGGTTTAAATGACAACACTTTTAATAAATATAGTAACAATGTTTTTTGAAGTAATAAAATTTGCTATTCTTATAGAAGTTTTATTAAGTTGGGTTCCAAATGGAAGAAATAGCAAAGTGTGGGACATTGTTAGAATGGTAACTAGACCAATTATGGAACCTTGTGAAAAATTAAATGATATGATTTTTAAAGGATTTGTTTTGGATTTTTCACCAATTATTGCTTACTTTTTAATTTATCTTATAGAACAAATAATAATTACTGTACTTTTTAAGATATTTTAAATTATGATTACGAAAGATAGTTTTTTTAGATATTTTAAAGATTTTGATAAAGATATTATAAGTAAGCTTTATGATAAAGTTATATTAGCACAAAAGACAAATACAGTAATCTACTTTAAGTTTTTTACATATTGTAGTCTTTATGAAAAATTAAAAAGCATTGAGAACAATTTAGATTTAAAAGTGTATTGTGATGGAGGTTTTGAAGAGTTTGATAGAGCAATGATTTCACTTTGCAATTATGAAACTTATGAATACTTTCCAATAAATATAATAAGAATAAAAAATAAATCTAAGTTTAAAGAACTAAAGCACAAGGATTATTTAGGTTCCATTATGGCGTTAGGAATAAAACGTGAACTTTTAGGGGATTTAATAGTTAAAGATAACTATGCATATGTTCCAGTAGTTGAAGATATATCAGAGTTTATAAAAAACAATTTAAGTAGCATAGGAAAATGTCCTTGTGAGGTTACTATCTTAGATGATAGATTGAAAGATGTACCTAAGGTAGAGTATGAAGAAAAATCTATTATTGTTACATCTTTAAGATTAGATAATATTATAAGTTCTTTATGTAATATTTCCAGAAGCAATGCATTGGAAATGTTAGATGGTGGAAAAGTTCTTGTAAATTATATACAAGAAAATAAAAAAGATAAAAATATAGTAGAAAATGATATAATAACTGTTAGAGGTTATGGTAAGTTTAAAATAGGAAGTATTATTAATAAAACAAAAAGTGATAGGACAAAGCTTTCTATAAAAAAGTACAAATAATTAGAGGTGAAAGATATGAAGTTAACTGCAATGGACATTAATAACAAAGAGTTCAAGAGAGTTATGAGAGGATATAGTCCAGATGAAGTAGATGAATTTCTAGAAAAGATAGCAGAAGATTATGAAGCAGTTTACAAAGAAAATGCAACACTAAAAGAGAAAATATCAGTTTTTCAAGATAAGTTAGAGCATTATTCTAAAATAGAGAGTACAATACAAAGTACTTTATTATTAGCTCAAAATGCAGCAGAACAAGCTAAAACTACTGCTGAAAATGAGGCTACTTTAATAATTAAGAATGCAAATGAAACTGGTAAGAAGATTTTAGATAAAGCACATAATGATGTTCTTCAAGTAAATGATGATTTTGACAAAACAAAACAAGAGTTTTTGAAATTTAGAACAAAATTTAGAAACTTTATGACAAGTCAAATTGAGATGTTTGAAACTTTAGAGAGAGATTTTGATAAAAATTACAACATTTCAACAACTATAGATGAAGCCTTAGAAGAAACACCTAAGGAAATAGAAATGAATACTGAAGAAATCGCTTATGATTTAGAAGAGTTACAAGAAATAAAAAGTTTTTTTGCAAATGAGTAACATTATAGACTTTTAAGGTAAATTTACTTTGAAAGTCTTTTTGAATTATATGGAACATTTTTCAATGTAGAATTTTATTGATTTTAGATAACAATAATATAAAGTCTCAATAAAGATTTATTTAAAGAGATTATTTATGTATAATATAATGTAGATATTATAATTTAAAGGAGAAAGTTATGAAGGAAATCTCTGTAAATAGTAATAATAAAGTATATAAAGTATATATGGATAATGATATAAATAAAATATTTTTAGCATTTGAAGAAAATAAAGTAAGGAAAAATGGTAAAATATTTATAATAACAGATGATAATGTTTATTCAATATACGAAGAAAAGATTAAGAAACTAATGAAAAATTTAAACTATAATATTTTCATAATGCAACATGGAGAAGAAAACAAGAGTTATAATACTATATCTAAAATATATGAATTTTTATTGCAAAATGAATGTGATAGAAAGGATTTATTAGTAGCTTTTGGTGGTGGGATAGTAGGCGATATTACTGGTTATGTAGCAGCAACATATATGAGAGGATTAAAGTATGTATCTGTACCTACAACCCTTATTTCACAAGTAGATAGCTCTGTTGGTGGTAAAGTTGCATATAATTTTAATAATGTAAAAAACCTTATAGGAACTTTCTATGACCCTAGTTTTGTATTTATATCTGTTTCATTTTTAAAAACTTTAAGTAAAAGGGAATTTATAAATGGAATGGGAGAAGTAATGAAATATTGCATCATAAAAGATGCTAATCTTTTTAAATATATAAAAACTAATATGAAAGCAATATTAGAACTTGAAAATGATAAATTAATCTATATAGTTAAAGAATGTATAAAAATAAAGGCAGACGTAGTAGAGAGTGATTATAATGACCTAGGATATAGAAATATATTAAATTTTGGACATACAATAGGTCATGCAATCGAAATAGATTCAAATTACGAAGTATCACATGGAGAAGCTGTGTCACTTGGTACACTTGCAGCTATAAAGCTTTCAGAAATGAAGTTTTTTATAGATTCTAATATATATAAAGAAATAAAGAAAATGTACTCAAAGTTGGGTATGAAAATAAATTATGATATAGTTGATAAAGATAAGTTTTTGAAAACTATAAAGCATGATAAAAAAATTGAAAATAATAAAATTAAATTTACACTTCTAGAGGATATTGAAAATTGTCAAACAAAAGTAGATATTACAGAAGATGAAATAGAAAAAGCAATAAATGAAAGTATAGGGAGGAATTTATAAATGATAATAGGAATAATAGGAGCAATGAGTGAAGAAGTACAAGGATTAAAGGATGAAATGATTCTTGAAAGTAAAAATACTAAGGCTATGATGGAGTTCCATAAAGGTAGAATTTACGAAAAAGAAGTTGTAATAGTTACTAGTGGTATAGGAAAAGTAAATGCAGCTATATGTACTCAAATTTTAGTAGATGATTATAATGTAGATGCAGTTATAAATGTTGGAATAGCTGGTGGAACAGGAATGAATATATATCCAGGAGATATAGTTATAGCATCAGATTTAGTTCAACATGATATGGATGTTTCTGCTTTTGGAGATGAAATAGGACAAATACCAAGATTAGATGTTTATGACTTTAAATGTGATAAAGAGTTAGTAAGTCTTTGCACAAAAGCTTGTGAACAGTTAAAAGAAGTAAATCATTGTGTAGGTAGAATAGTATCAGGTGATCAATTTATTAATGATGTAGAAAAAATAAAATGGCTTAACACTAAATTTAATGCATTAGCTTGTGAAATGGAAGGTGCAAGTATAGCACATGCGGCTTATTTAAATCATGTTCCATTTGTGGTTATAAGATCTATATCAGATAATGCAAATAATGGAGCACATATAGATTATGAAAAATTTAAGGATATAGCAGTAAAAAATTCAAATAATATTTTAAGATATATGCTAAAGTCAATGTAGGTGATATTTAATGATAGTAGAGAAAAACTCTGGAGAAAATATAACTGTTAAAGTAAAAAATGCAGTTATTGGTGGAGAAAATAAGGTTGTAATATCTGGTCCTTGTTCTGTTGAAGATTATGACACTATGATGGAAATTGGAGAAAACTTAAAAAATATAGGTGTAGATATTTTAAGAGGTGGAGCTTTTAAACCGCGTACATCTCCATATGATTTTCAAGGTTTGAAATTTGATGGCGTAAAAATTCTAAGTGAAGTAGGTAGAGAATTTAATATGCCAGTAGTTACTGAAATTATGGATGCTAGAGATATTGAGCCATGTCTTAAATATATAGACATGATTCAAATAGGGTCTAGAAATATGTATAATTATACGTTGTTAAAGGAACTTGGAAATTATGATGTGCCTATACTTTTAAAAAGAGGAATGAGTGCAACTATAAGTGAGTGGTTAAATGCAGCTGAATATATTATGAGTAGTGGAAATAGCAATGTTATATTATGTGAAAGAGGAATTAGAACTTTTGAAACATATACAAGAAATACATTAGATTTAAATAGTGTTGCTGCAATTAAAGATAAATATAGATTGCCAATAATAGTAGATCCAAGTCATGGTACTGGAAGAAGAGAACTTGTAAGTACAATGGCATTAGCCGGAATAGTTGCTGGTGGTGATGGCCTTTTAATAGAGAGTCATATAAATCCTGATAAAGCAATTTCTGATGCAAAACAAACTGTAAATATAGATACTGTTAAAGGTATAATTGAAAAGGTTAAAAAATTACAGGATATAATATAGGAGATTTTTATGGATTTACATATAAAAGGTGGTAATAAAACTTTTAATATAGAAACATCAATACCAGGTGATAAATCAATAGGACATAGATCTCTTATTATAGGTGCTATTCCTAAGGGTAAATATAAAATATATAATTTTTCATTTAGTGAAGATTGTAATACAACTTTAGATACAATTAAAAAATTAGGTGTAGATGTAAAAGAAATTTTAGAAGAAGATAAGAAAGTCTTAAATGTTTTTTCGCCGGGATATGAAAATTTTAATAGAAATATATTGGAAATAAATGCCAACAATTCTGGAACTACAGCAAGGTTAATTTTAGGATTGTTATCTGGTACAAATGTAAATACAGTTATAACTGGAGATGATTCCTTAAGTAAAAGACCTATGAATAGGGTTTTGAATCCACTTATATCAATGGGAGCAAAATTTGAATGTAGCAATGGCTATTTGCCAATAAAAATTAATAACAATAATGGCATTAATGGTATAAAGTATGAAATGCCAGTTGATTCAGCACAAGTAAAATCAGCTATATTAATAGCAGGATTTTTTTCAAAGGATAAAACTATAGTTATAGAAAAAAATAAAACTAGAAATCATACAGAAAAAATGTTTAAATACTTAGGTAGTAACATAAAGGTTAATGAGAATAAGATAACTATAAGTAATTCAAAGCTTATATCTAAAGATATATATGTACCTGGTGATCCATCTACTGCAGCTTTTCTAATAGTTGCAACAATAATATCTAAAGATTCAAGTATTTTAATAAAGGATGTATTATTAAATAAAGGAAGACTTAAATATGTAGAAATTCTTAAAAATATGGGTGCAAATATAGAGATAATAGAAAAAGGCTTTAGAAATGAAGAGCCTATAGGAGACATAGTTGCTTTTAGTAGTAATCTAAGTGGAATTACAATAGAACATAGTGAGATAGCTAGCATAATTGATGAAATTCCTATATTAAGTGTTGCAGCAGCATTTGCAAATGGAGAAACAATTTTTGAAAATGTTGAAGAACTTAAATACAAAGAAAGCAATAGAATAAATGCAATGGAAATTAATTTAGCTAAAGCAAATATAAAAACTTCACTAGATAATGATTATAATTTTAAAGTAATAGGCAATAATCAAGATATTGAAAGTGATGTAAAATTTGATTCTTATAATGATCATAGAATAGCGTTAGCTTCTTTAGTATTAGCTATTAAAAACAAAGGAAATACATTAATTAAAAATTATGAATGTACTAATATATCATTTCCAAATTCACTAAAATATTTTAAGTCTATTATAAATATAGAAGAAATGTAAAAAAGACAGTGTAATAAATTTTAATTAAAAACAAACAATAATTAAGAAAAGTAAAGTTCATAATCTTTCTAAGGAGTGAGTGAAATGGATAATGCTAAACTTAATTATTTTAAAACTAGACTGTTAAATGAGAAAAGTAAAATTGAAAAAGTTATAGAAGAGAGAAATCCTAAAAGTGAAGTTAACACTAATGTACAAATGGCAAATGAATTATCTGTTTATGATGATCACACAGGTGACAGTGCTGGTGACTTATTAGACACAACAATAGATATTTCATTAAGTCAAAATGAAAAAACTATATTAAATAAAATAGACAATTCATTAAAGAAAATCGAAAATGGAACTTATGGATTATGTGATAAATGTGGTAAAAAAATATCTAATATGAGATTGGAATTTATGCCATATGCTGAAAATTGCATAGAATGTCAAAATGAAATAAACAATGTAATTGAAGTAGAAGAGCATAGCCTAAACAGGCTTGAAGCTTTAAGACAAAGTGAACAGCCATCATACTATGCATATAAAATTCCAGATCATAACGTATATAAATTCAATAATGGATTTGAAAATATTGCTGGATTTACAGACATAGATGAAGTATATGATGAATTTTATTACGATGACAATTATTATGTAGATCCAATAGATTCTATAAGTAATGAACAGTATAAAAATCAATTACCATATTAAAATAGAAAATAATTGAAATAAAATAATAAATATAGGAAACTATATTTATTATTTTATTAAAAGTTAGGGGGAACCTAAAATGGGATTAGAAATAATAATTATATTTATAGGTTTTTTTGCAGACAGAATAACAAAACTTTTAGCGTTAAAAAGCCTTAAAGGAAATGAAGGAATAACAATAATTAAAGATTTTTTTGCTTTTGAATACTTAGAAAATCGTGGAGCAGCTTTTGGAATTATGCAAAATAAAATTTGGTTACTAGTTATAGTTACTACTATAGTAGTTGGTGGGATTTTATATTACTTAATAAAGCATAAACCTAAATTTAAACTTACAAGAATAGCATTTTCTATGATAATAGCAGGAGCATTAGGAAATTTTTATGATAGAGTTGTATATAAATATGTTGTAGATTTTATTTCAGTACATTATCAAGATGTATACTATTTTCCAACATTTAATGTAGCTGATATATGTGTAACTTTAGGAACTATAGCTATAATATATTGTATAATAAAGGACGAAATTTAATGGAAAAAATGATTTTAGTAGTAGATGAAAAAAATATAGATAAAAGATTAGATTTATTTATAACAGATAATATAGAAGGAAAATCGAGATCTTATGTTCAAGGATTAATAGATGAAAAAAATGTAACTGTAAATGGAAAAGTAAAAAAGAGCAACTATAAATTAAAATTGAATGATGAAATTGAAATAGAAATTCCAGAACCAATAGAGCTAAAAGTAGAAAAAGAAAACATACCAATAGACATAGTTTATGAAGATAATGATGTGATTATAGTAAATAAAGACAAGGATATGGTTGTTCATCCAGCACCAGGAAATTATACAGGAACATTAGTAAATGCACTTATGTATCATTGTAATGATTTATCAGGTATAAATGGAGTTTTAAGACCAGGTATAGTACATAGGATAGACAAAGATACATCAGGAATACTTGTTATAGCTAAAAATGACAATTCTCATAATGAACTTGCAAAGCAATTTAAAGATCATAGTATAACAAGGACTTATTATGCATTAGTAGAAGGTAAATTAAAAAGCGATACAGGAAGTATAGATGCACCAATAGGGAGACATCCAGTAGACAGAATAAAAATGGCAGTGGTTAAGGATGGAAAAAGAGCAGTAACACATTATGAAGTAATAGAAAAATTTAATCATTATACTTTAGTTAAGTGTAATTTGGAAACAGGTAGGACTCATCAAATTAGAGTTCATATGGCTCACATTGGACATCCTTTAGTAGGAGATGAGATTTACGGATTTAAAAAACAAAAATTTAAATTGCAAGGTCAAGTATTGCATGCTAAGGATTTAGGTTTTATACACCCAACTACAAAAGAATATGTTGAATTTTCATCTAAGCTACCAATTTATTTTGAAGATTTATTAAATAATTTAAGAAATACAGATTCATAAATATTGAAGGAGGAGAAAAAATTGGAAGTAAAATCAATACTTTTAGATGATACCGCTATAAAAAGAACATTAACGAGAATTTCTCATGAAATAATAGAAAAAAATAAAGGTGTAGAAAATATAGTATTAGTTGGAATAAAAACAAGAGGAGTACCTCTAGCTAATAGAGTAGCAGAATTAATAGAAAAATTTGAAGGAAAAAAAGTACCAGTTGGAATGTTGGATGTTACTTTATACAGAGATGATTTAAGTGAAATATCAAGTGAACCTAAAGTTAACACTAAACATATTGATATAGAAATAGAAAATAAAAAAATAATATTAGTAGATGATGTATTATATACAGGTAGAACTGCAAGAGCTGCATTAGATGCCATTATAGATGCTGGAAGACCAGAAATGATACAATTAGCAGTATTAATAGATAGAGGACATAGAGAATTACCAATAAGGGCAGATTATGTAGGAAAAAATATTCCAACATCTAAAAAAGAAATAATATCTGTTAATCTTAAAGAAATAGATGGAGAAGATTCAGTAAATATAGTAGAAAATTAAACAAAAAGAATTGGAGATAAAAAAATATATGATGTATGATATAATTGCCACTACGACTTTTGGATTAGAAGCGATTACAGCTAGAGAATTAAAAGATTTAGGATATGAAGATTTAAAAGTTGAAAATGGTAAAGTAACATTTGAAGGTGATGAGATGGACATAGCAATTTGTAATATTCATCTTAGAACTGCAGAAAGAGTTTTTATAAAAATGGCTGAATTTAAAGCTACAAGTTTCGAAGAATTATTTCAAGGAACATTAGCTGTAGATTGGGGAAGTTTAATACCTAAAGATGGAAAGATGCATGTTATAGGAAAATCAGTAAAATCATTATTACATAGTGTTCCAGATTGTCAAAGTATAGTAAAAAAAGCAGTAGTAGAAAGTATGAAAAAGACATATAACACAGATTGGTTTACTGAAGATGGTCCAGTGTATAAGATAGAGGTTGCAATTCTTAAAGATATTGTTACACTATCAATAGATACTTCAGGTGTAGGATTACATAAAAGAGGTTATAGAGAAAATGCTGGTCATGCACCACTAAAAGAAACTTTAGCAGCAGCTATGGTTTTAATATCAAAATATGACGGAAGTAGATTATTGCTAGATCCATTTTGTGGTTCAGGAACTATTGCAATAGAAGCTGCTATGATAGCTAAAAATATAGCACCAGGAGTTAATAGACGTTTTGAAAGTGAAACATGGCCTACTTTCCCAAGTGATATTTGGGAACAGGTAAGGGAAGGTGCTAAAAGATCACAACACAATAAGAAAGAAGTTGAAATTTTAGCATCAGATATAGATGGAAGAGTATTGAGAACAGCTATGGATAATGCAAGAAAAGCAGGAGTTGATGATGTAGTTAAATTTCAAAAACTTCCAATGCAAAGTATAAGTTCCAAGAAAAAAAGAGGAATGATAATAACTAATCCACCATATGGTGAAAGATTATTGGATGAAAATGAAGTAAGAACACTTTATAAAGAGTTTTCTTCAGTTTATCATAAATTAGATGACTGGTCATGTTATGTGCTTACATCATTTGAGGATTTTCAAAGATGCTTTGGTAGAAAAGCTGATAAAAATAGAAAATTATATAATGGTAGGTTGCAATGTTATTATTATCAATATAATATATAAAAAATAAGAAGTATGTTAATCATACTTCTTATTTTTGTTCAATTTCAGGAACTTTAGGTGTAACATATATAGTTTTATTAGTATAATAAATTACCATTCCAGGTTTAGCACCAGAAGGTTTCTTTACATTTTTTACTTCAGTATAATCTACAGGAATATTTGAAGAAGTTTTACCTTTACTATAATAACCAGCTAAATTAGCAGCTTCTAATAAAGTAGAATCACTGACTTCTCCATTACATTTTATAATTACATGAGAACCAGGAATATTTTTAGTATGAAGCCATATATCATTTTTAGATGCAAACTTCAAAGTTAAGTAATCATTTTGAATATTATTTTTACCAACATAAATATCTATATTATCACTAGATAGAAAATGCATTGGTTTAGATGGCTTATTCTTTTTCGTATTTTTAGAAGATTTTTTAAATGCTATATAGCCTGTTTCAACAAGTTCAGATTTTATATCTTCAATTTCATGATAGTTGTCAACGTTAAGTATATTTGCCATAACTGACTCTAAGTAAGAAAGTTCTTCTTTAGCAATCTTAATTTGTATTAATGCATTTTCTTCAGATTTTTTTAGTTTATTATACTTTTTAAAGTAAATTTGAACATTTTCAGAAGGCGTTTTATTTTCATTTATAGGAATGTCAATATATTCTTCATTTTCACTATAATAATTTAAAACTTTTACAGACTTATCACCTTTTTTTATTGAGTAAATATTTGCAGTTAAAAGTTCACCATAAAGATTCAATTTTTGTTTTTCTTTACAATCATCTAGAGTTTTTTCAAGTATAGATACTTTTTTATTTACCCTATCTATATTAGTGTGTACAATTCTTTGAAGATCATGACTTCTATTATTTAGACGATCACTTTTATCTTTTTCAAAATAAAATGATTCAATAAGAACAGAAGGTGAATTAAATTCTTTTAGTTCAAAATTTTCATTTTTAAGAGAATGTAAATCTGTACAATAGAAATCTTTTAAAATACTATTTTTACTATAAGAAACATAGTTAAAGTTAACATCTTTTATAGTATTAAAAGTTTTTATAATAAAGTCATAAAGTCCATCTAAGTTATTTAAAGAAAAGTCTATATTATTACTTTGTAATCTAAATAATAACTCTTTTGAAAAGTTAGAGCTTATACCGGTAAATATATTTGAAAAAAATTTATTGTCTAATTCTTTTTTACTATAAACATCCATTACTTTTTTAGTGAAAGCTTCTTTGTTAAAAGAAAATGTATTTAGTTTTAGTGATTCAGGTGGAAATTTATATGGAACACCTGAGTATAAAACTCTATAAGTATTTATGTCTGGGGTAATATGTTTTATACTGTCCATAACTAAATTGTCACGTTTTCTTACAAGAGAAATATTACTATGACGTCCCATAATTTCTACAATAAGAGAGTATTCACTATTAAATCCTAGCTCATCAGTACTTTCAAATTCTAAAATAACTAATCTATCACTTTGCACTTGTTTTATATCTTTTAATGTTGCAGTGTTTAAATATTTTCTTAAAACCATACAAAACATAGGTGCTTTTAAAGGGTTTTCTTTATTTGTATTTGTTAAATGAATTCTAGAGTAATTAGAGCTAGCACTGATTAAAAGTTTTTGGCTTTTTCTATTTTTCTTTAGGGTTAATATTATTTCATCTTTTTCAGGTTGATTTACTTTTTCTACTCTAGCATCTATTAATTCATCTTTTAATTCATTAATTAAACTATATAAGTAAATTCCATCTAATGCCATGTGAATCATCCTTTCCTATGGAATTTTAAAGTGTGATTATAGTACTAAACCACACAATGCCAATTTATTATAGTATAACATTAATATAAACATAAACAAATATAGTAGAAAAAATAAAAGATACAAACTATAATAATGTGTATAGAAGAAAATAAAACTTTAAGTTATTCATGTTTCAATTGAGAATTTATTCTCCAAAAGGAACTTTTTATGTATAAGTATTATGATTATTTTATTTGAAGTGCAAATATAATATTGTAGCGACACCATCATTATTAATTGGTTCCAAATGTTGTAATGGATATAAAAGGCAAATCTGGAATTGTCATTTGATAAAGATACTATTTTAAATTTGAGATTAGAACCCTATAGAGTGGAGGAAGATATATGAAATTTATAAAGATGCAGGGTGCAGGAAATGATTTTGTTGTTTTAGAGGATATAGAAAATAAATGTACTGATTTAAATAGTTTAGCGAAAAAACTTTGTGATAGAAGATTTGGAATAGGTGCAGATGGAATTTTAGTTCTAAGAAAGTGTAAAGAAGCAGATGTTGAAATGATAATAATAAATGCAGATGGTTCTTATGCTTCTATGTGTGGAAATGGAATTAGATGTTTTGCAAAGTTTGCTTATGAAAATGGTTATGTAACAAAAGAAAATATGACTATAAAAACAGGTGATGGGATAAAAGGGGCAGAATTAATTTTTAATAATGACAAAGAAATAACAGGAGTTAAAATTAATATGGGAATGCCATCTTTTAATTCTATAGATTTTAAATGTACATTAAACACAGAGATAATAAATTATGATATAACAGCTAATAACAAAAGTTATAAAATAAATACTTTACTTATGGGGGTTCCACATACAGTTATAATTGGAAACCTTGATGAGTATGATATAAATGAAGGAAAAGAAATAGAAAAATATGAAATATTTAAAGAAGGAACAAATGTTAACTTTTGTGAAATTATTGATAGAAACAATATAAGTGTAAAAACATGGGAAAGAGGTGCTGGACCAACATTAGCATGTGGAACAGGAAGTTGTGCATCAGTTGTAATATCCAATAAATTAGGATTTATAGATAAAGCTTGTAAGGTTACTATACCAGGAGGAGAGCTTTTTATAGAAATTAAAGAATGTGGAGTTATGATGACTGGACCTGCAGAAAATGTATTTGAGGGGAATGTTGAAGTATAATTATAAGATACGGTTAAGTTGAAATAAAATAATAAAAGAGAAGGTTCAATAACTAAAATTACTGAACTTTCTCTTTTATCATTTGTTATCATATTTAAATTTTAAAATTAAGGTCTATATATAACATATGTTTAAACCTGCAATTAATGGATTTAGTAATAGTGTTAGGTATTATTATTGCTAATTTTTACTTTTATAAAAAAATATATAACTCATAACACAAGGTACAAGTGAACAAAGTAAAATTGCAAAAATAATAAAACCAAGCAAAACATTACCTGAAAATATAAAAGGTGCTATCATAATTATAAGTCCTGATATTACATATAATTTACCACTTAATCTATGAGTTTTTCTCCATACATCATCATTACTAAGTGTCCAAGGTGTTCTTATACCAAAGAAAAATGTGCTTTTACATTTAGGTAAATAATTTCCTAGAATAATAAATAGCATACCTACAATTAATGGAATTATTTTGTCAACAGGTATATCATATCCTAATGATGCAAAAATAGTTACAAAACTGAGTAAACATAAGAATAGAACTAAGAAAAATACTATAACATCATATTGCTTTTCATATTTTATATAATTTTTACTTCTAGGATCAATTTTAGGTAAAAATTTAAGTCCTAAGAAAGATAGTAAAGATAAGATAGGACCTAAAAAGATAAATGGTCTACTTCCATAATTGTCTATATCACCATTAACATTCCAATGTATAGGTATAGAATCTGGCAATTTATTATAAATCGCTACACAGAAAATAAATGTAACTAAAATTAAGCCAAAAGATAACATGTCTTTCTTCTTCATTTTTTAGTACCTTCCTCTTTCATTGTTAAGTTTATAAACCAATTCATTAAATCTTCAAACACAGAAGTATTTAATGAATAATAAATGAATTGACCTTTTCTCTCATCGTGAACTAAATCTGCTTGCTTTAAAATAGAAAGGTGATGAGAAATACTAGGTTTTGATATATCGAAGTAATTAGCAATGTCACCTGCAGTCATATCTTCAGATTTTAAAAGATCTAAAATTTTTCTTCTAGTTGGATCTGACAATGCTTTAAATACATCATTAAACAAAAAAATTCCTCCTTATTAAGAGACTATCTTTAAAATTTCAAAATGTCATATTAAGAAAAAATACATATTAAGTTTTAACATCTATTTTAAATTAAAATACAATAGGTTAAACCTTAAAATTTAAATTCTTAATTTAAAGAAAAATAATTACATTTTTAAACTATTAAATTTACTAAAAAAACTCTATTATATTTACATTATACAATATATGTTACACCTATAATAGACAAATTTAATTTAATTGAAATTATAGATACTAAAAAGTTAACATAAAATTAACTTCAATTTGAAATAAATCCATATAAAATTTGAAAAAATGGCAATTATTATAAATAAGTAGAGGTGATATAAATGAACTTTCAAAAGTTTGATATTGAAAATTGTGGGATAAATGTAATATCAAAAGATTTAGCATTAAGGTACAATTTAATTCCTTATAAAATGGATGAAAGTAATATATATTTATTTGTTTCTAGTAAATTAAGTAAAGAAATTATAGAAGAAATAGAATTTATAACATCCAGAAATGTAAGGGAGAATTTTCTAGATGAAATTAGCATATTAAATTTAATAAAATTCTATTACAATAAGGAAAGTTTAAAGAAAAATATAACTAAATTAAAAAGTAAAAAGCAAATAGAAAAAAGTAATATGAACTTTATAGATATACATACGAAAAAGGATGATTCACCAGCAGTTTTTATATTAAATTCCATAATTAAAGAAGCAATAACGAAAAATGCAAGTGACATACATATAGAACCATTTAAAAATAGTGTATTAGTAAGAATAAGAATAAATGGTGATCTTATAAAAATTGAGGAATTTCCAATAGAGATTTATGAAAATATAATTTATAGAATAAAAATACTTGCATCTATGGATATAAGTATAAAAAATAATCCACAAGATGGTAAGATAAGATTTAAATTTAATGGCGAAGAATTTGATCTTAGAATATCATCACTGCCAATAATATATGGTGAGAAATTTGTAATAAGAATACTTTATAAAAATAATATGAAGTACTCTCTAGAAAATATAGGCTTTGAAAATGAAGATGTAAAAACAATACGAAAAGTATTAAAGGCTAATAGTGGTATGATACTACTTACAGGGCCTACTGGCAGTGGAAAAACTACCACATTATATTCTATGATTCTAGAAATGGATAGAGATAGAAAAAATATAGTTACCGTTGAGAATCCTATAGAATATGAAATAGAAAAAGTAAATCAAGTTAATATAAATCCTAATATAGGTTTAACATTTAGTAAAAGTTTAAGAAATATTCTTAGGCAAGACCCAGATGTAATTATGGTTGGAGAAATTATTGATGAAGAAGCTGCACAAATTGCAATAACTGCATCCTTAACAGGGCATTTAATTTTGTCTACTATGCATTGCAATGATACATCATCATCAATAATAAGATTAATTGATATGAATGTACCAAAGTATTTAGTAGTAGATTCTGTTGGGCTTGTTATATCTCAAAGATTAGTTAAAAAATTATGTAATAATTGCAAAAAAACATATATGGCTACTAAAGAGGAAGTTAAAGACTTAGAAATAGAAAATGAAGAAATGTTATTTTCAGCAGTGGGATGTGATAAGTGCAATTATACAGGATATGATGGAAGAGTTATGGTTTATGAGTTAGTTCTAATACAAGACAGTCATAAAAATATAATTATGAATTATGATGATATAAATGAATTAAGAAAATATAGTTTTAATGACAAAGGAAATTCATTAAAGGAAAAACTAAAAAAATTAGTTTTAAAGGGTGAAACAACTTATGAGCAATATATAGGTAACTTAAAATTAAACTATATGTCAAAGAGAGGATAATTTTATGGAGTATAAATATTTGGCTGTAAATAGAAATGGAAGTATCAAAAAAGGATATGAGTATGCAGAAAATAATTTAGAACTTTTAAGATTATTAAAAAGAAAAAAATTACTATGCATAAAGTATTCAAAAGTCAATAAGATTTTTTCAAGAAGAAGTGTAAATATTGTTTCATATAAAGATATTGCTATGTTTTGCAAATATATGTGTATAGCATTAGAAACTAAGCTAAGTTTTATTGAAGGTCTAGATTTAATAATATCTAGAATTAATAATAAACCTATAAGAAAAAGTTTGAAAATAATTAAAGAAGATATGGGAAAAGGTGAAAGTTTATATAGAGCTATGATGAAACATAGAAATATATATCCAAATAATTTAATAAACATGATTAAGATAGGAGAAGATAGCGGAAATTTAAAAAACATATTTAATAATATGGAAAGCTATTATCTACAAAAATCTAGATTAAGGAAAAAGTTTTTTACATCATTTATTTATCCAGCATTTGTACTTATAGTTGGAATAAGTATACAAATTGTATTTATGACCACGATACTTCCTAAATTTATAAATCAATTCAATATTGATTTAACTCAATTACCAAGCATTACAAAATTTTATTTGAATACTAGTGAATATATATCCGTAAATAAATTTAAAAGTTTAGTACAAATATTCATAATAGTAGCATTAGTTTTAATGCTGAAAACAAATAAAAAATTAAGAGAAAACATAACTAGATTTAAATTTAAAATTCCTTTATTAAGAAAGATACTTATAAAAAAAATTAGACAAGAATTTAGCAGTAGTATGTCTATGCTTCTAAACAGTGGAATTAATTTAGTTGAAAGTTATGATATTACAACAAGTACAATAAGCAATAAATATATAAAAAAAATTTTATATGAAGGATTAAATAAATTAATAACAGGGGAAACACTTTCAAATTCACTTAAATCTACAGAAATATTTGAAAAATTTTTTATTGAAGTTGTAGCCATAGGAGAAGAAGGTGGAAGATTAAATGAAAGCTTCAATACTTTAAAAGATATTTTAACAGAGGATATGGAAAGTTTTTTAGTTAAAGTTACAGAAATAACGCAACCAACAATAATAGTAATAGTAGGAATATTGATAACCACAATGATAGTTGCTATGTTAATACCTATGTTAAATATGATTGAGTTTATGGCTTTATAAATTTAAAAAAGTAAATAAAAGGCGTGATAAGTTTGAAAAAACATGGTGCAATTCTTATGGAGAAAGTTGTAGAGTTATCAATAATATTAATAATAGTTACAATATCGCTACTTTCATATAAGGCACTAAAAATATATAAAAGCAAATTAGATTTAGAGTATTCAGCAAATGAATTAATTGACATTTTAAATGTAGCCAGAAGCTATAGTAGAAATAATAATTGTGAGACAAGACTTGAATTACAATATGACAATAATAAAAATATCCAAAATATTTATTTTATAAGCAATACAAAAATTATTAAAGACTTTAAGTTAAAAGAGGGAATAAAAATAAATGAGAGTAGCTTTAAAAATATAATAATAGATAAGACAGGATACATAACCAAATCAACAACAATATTGTTGCAAGATGAAAAAGGAAAGGAAAAGGAAATATCTATAATGGTAGGTACAAGTTATGTCAATCTTAAAAAATAAGCGAGGATATATAATTATAGAAGCAGTAGTTGCTATGAGTATAGTCCTTATTTTAATAACGTTAATTCTACAAACTATAATTGTTAATAGAAATATTGAAAATAAAATTAAAACTAAAAATGATATATGTAAATACATTCAAAAGTCAGAAAAAATTATAATATATAATACAGAATTTCAAGAGATAGAGTCGTTATTAGATAAGAAGATATATTTAAATGAACGTGATTTAAACAACTATTCAGAAGGTGGAATTTTAAAAATAGCATCTAAGTATGACAAGGAAAATTCAATTTTACAAATAAATTTAAAAAAAGAAGATGATTATGTAAAAGTAAAAATAAATGGAATTTCAAAAGGTGAGATAGTTGAAAGTTGTACATTTTATAAAGGATTGTATGAAAAGAAAAGAAAAATATAGGATGCAAAGAAATAAGGGATATATTTTATTAGAGAGTTTAATTGGGATATCATTAGGAATAATTATACTTACAATACTAATTAGTACATTTAAACTTTGTGATAAATTATTTTATGAAAAAATTAAATATAAAAGAAATATGGTAGACATAGAAGAGTGTTTACATTTCATTGAACATGAAACCATGGAAAATGTTATTAAAATAGAAATAATAGACAATAATATAATTATACATAAAGAAATAGAAGAAAAGGATAAAAATGGGGTCAAAAGCAAATATAAAATTACTAAGCTTATAAAACAAATAGATAATAATTTATTTGTTTTAAACAAAGAAGGATGGAATACTCCAGAAGATACAACTTATAAAAACTATATAATAAGAAACATAAAAAATTTTAAAACAAAAAAAGTTGGTGATTTGTTTTGGGTAGAAATAGAAAGCAATGAAGGAATAAAGTATGAGAGGTGGTATTCATTAGAAAAAAGTTAGAATATAAAAACGGATATGTAATGATATCGGTTATTATATTAACGGCTATAATAATGATTTTAAGTACATACATGGTTGGAAAAAATCAAACTGTATTAGAATATTTTAAATCTAATAATAAGTACTTAATTACACAAAAAGAGGAAGAAGAGACAAAGGAAATTATATTAAGTAAATTATATAATAAGTTAAAAAATACAAGTGATGAAGAAGATGAAGATTTTATGGTTGAATTCAACAATAGCACAGGTATTTACTCAAAGGATAGTAAAAAGGTAACAGTTAAGTTTTTAAATAAATTTAAAAGAATTAAAATTTACAATTATAACGTTATAAAAGAAGGCGGAAAAATTTACTTTGAAAATTGAAAAAAATTATTGCTAAAATAATTGAAAGGAGTAAAAATGGGAATCTTCATATATGGTGATAATAAAAATATTAAGGGATTAGAATATAATAAAAAATTATTTAATAAAGTAAAATTTAAAAGAGAATATAAAAGTAATGAAGAAATTGAAGAGCTGTATTTGAAAAATAAAAAAATAATCTTAAACATAGAAGGGCAAGAACTTTTTATAAAAATAATAAAAGTACCTAAAGTGAAGAAAAAATATTTAAGAGATGTAATCCAAAATGAAGTATTGATAAGATACGGAGAAGATATAATTTATAATTATGATGTGCTAGAAGAAAAAACAAATTGCTTTAAAATTGTTTTGTACTGTGCACACGAAAGTAGTATAAGATCATTGCAAATCAATACTGTAAAGAATGGAAATTTAATTAAAATAGATTTTACTCAAAATAATATAATTAATTACTATTCAAAAATGATTTTAAAAGAAACGTATATGTTAATTATACAATATAGAGATTATATATATTTTTTGAAAGTATATAAAAATAAATTAATCTTTAATAAGGTTATACAAACTAAAAAATATAATGAAAATCATATAGAAATGGAAATAGATAATTTTTTGGATTGTAATATAAAATATAAAAATATATACTATTCAAATTTAGAAAACTTTAAAGAAAAATTAAAGGAGTTAAATGCAACACAACTTTTAAATATAGATATGAATACATTTTTAAAATATATTATATAACAAAAGGGTGAAAAAGATGATAGAAAAGTCTTTTGTAATGATTTCTAAAAAGAAAAAATATGAGATTAATCAAACTTATAAAAAGAAATTAATTATATATGTAGTATTATTAATTTTCATAAATTCATTTTTAGGTGTAAAAAATTTAGAGGCAGATAAATATAATAAAAAATTAAGTCAAGCCACTAATGTAAATGCAGAAAATAAAATAACAAAAGATACAAGTACTACAGATATGCTGAAAAAATTTAATAATAAGTTTCAACCAGAAAGATTAAACATAGAAAACATATTAGTAAATAAAGATAGTGTAGAAATGTTAATAAGAGTAGAAAATAAAAAAGAATGTTTAGACATTATTAGAAGATTAGAAAAAATATATAAAATAAGTTCTATATCTCCAATCATTGAAGAAAATGATAAAAAATTAATAAAGGTGATATTATGCTAAAAAATAATACTATAGTTTTAAAAATAATTATTATATTTTTTTTACTTATTAGTGTATTTAATGTAAAATTATATGTAGATAATTATGTGAAATTAAAAGATGAAAGTGTTACAGTGACAAATACGATAGAAAAAACATATGGTTTTGTAGATGCTCTAGAGATATTATATTCTTATGAAAATTTAAATATAGATAATATAGAGGTGGAAAATGATAGATGTATTTATACTATTTCATTCAATGGTCAATATGATGAACTTTTATCTATATTAGAATATTTGATAGGTTTTGATGAAGTTATATCTATAGATAACATAAATATAAAGAATATGAAGGATGTAACATTTAATATAGAGTTTATAAAAAATAAATAGTAAGGAAAAAATATGAGAAATATAATTTTAATAGGAATGAGTTTAAGTGGAAAAACAACTTTAGCTTATGAAATAAGTAAGAAATTAAATTGTAACTTTATAGATACAGATAAGCTTATAGAAGAAGAAAATAAAATTACTATAAATGAAATCTTTAAAGTTAAAGGAGAAAAATTTTTTAGAGATTTAGAATCAGGTGTTATAGAAAAAATTAAATATGTTGATAATAGTATTATAAGCACTGGTGGTGGAATGCCTATATATAATAGAAATATAGATAAATTAAAAAATATAGGTATTGTAGTATATTTAAGAGTGCCTTTAGAAATATTACTAAAAAGAGCAAAAAATGTGGAGAATAGACCTTTAATAAAAGGGAATTATAAAGATAAAGTAAAAAAAATATATAATTCTAGAGTTAAGGTATATGAAAGTGCAGATATAATAATTGATCTAGGCAATAACTTAGAAGAAAATTTGGATAATATTATTAATATGATTGAAAAATTAAACAAATAAAATGTGAATAAATTTATTGGAATTTTATTCAATGTTTACAATTGCAAAGGGTGACTATTTTTGATAAAATACTATTGTTAGATTTTTTTATTGCAATAAGGTGGTTTTGTATTGTGAAAATTTTAGTTATTAATGGTCCAAATCTTAATTTATTAAGTATTAGAGAAACTAGCATTTATGGCGAGTTATCTTTAAATGATATCAATGAACTTATTTTAGATAAGTTTAAAAACACAAAAGATTTGACAATTGATTTTTATCAAAACAATTGTGAAGGGGAAATTATAAATAAATTACATAGTGCAATAGGTGTATATGATGGTGTTGTTATAAATCCAGGAGCATACTCTCATTACAGTATTGCTATTTTAGATGCAATAAAAGCGTATAACATCATAACTATCGAAGTTCATATTAGCAACATTTATAAAAGAGAAGAATATAGACGTAAAAGTGTCATAAGTGAAGGATGCTATGGCGTTATTAGTGGGCTAGGGTATTATGGGTACATCGCGGCAATAGATAGTATACTAAATGTATTAAAAAGATAAAATATTATCCGAATTATTACTAACTCCTTAGAAATTTTATAAATAAATATATATCTTATATATTAAAATAATTATTTATAGCTAATATTTCTTCTAAGAAATAGGGAAAGGTGAGATTATTATGTTTAGTAAAAGAATAGAAACATTAAGAAAAGTTATGGCAGAAAGAGGCTTAGACGCTGTCTTACTACAAGGTGATGTTAATAGAAACTATATGAGTGGATTTAAAGGTGATGAAAGCTATTCAATAATAACTATGGATAAAGCTATATTTATTACTGATTCTAGATTTACAGAACAAGCAACTCAAGAAGTTAAAGATTATGAAGTACGTGAATATCAAAGACCTTTTGAAGCTTTTTTAGATAAAATTGTTAAAGAGTTTAATATAAAAAAATTAGGATTTGAAGAAAATGTATTAACTTATGAATTATATAATTCATATAAAGAAGCAGTGAGCTGTGAGTTAATACCTCTTAATGGTGTTATTGAAACATTAAGAGAAATCAAATGTGAAAAAGAAATAGAAATTATGAGAAAAGCTCAAAATATTGCCGATAAAGGTTTTGAACATATACTAAAATTCATAAAACCAGGAATGACTGAAAGAGAAATAGGTTTAGAATTAGAATTCTATATGAGAAAATTAGGAGCAACTGGACTTTCATTTCCTTCTATAGTTGCATCTGGAGTAAGATCATCACTTCCTCATGGAATGGCAACAGAAAAAGTAGTTGAAAATGGAGACTTCTTGACATTAGATTTCGGTGTAGTGTATGATGGATATTGTTCTGACATGACTAGAACTATAGTTATAGGGGAACCAAATGAAAAAATGAAAGAAATATATAATGTAGTTTTAAAAGCACAAGAAGCTGCATTAAAAGCTGTTAAACCAGGAATATCTTGTTATGATTTAGATAAAATAGCAAGAGACATAATAACAGAAGCAGGCTATGGTGAATACTTTGGTCATGGTCTTGGTCATGGCGTTGGTAGAGTAGTTCACGAGCTTCCAATGGTTAATTTCAGAAGTAAAGAAATATTAAAACCAGGAATGGTTATAACAGATGAACCAGGAATTTATATTCCAAACTTTGGTGGAGTAAGAATAGAAGATATAATATTAGTAACAGAAGATGGTTACGAAGTATTTTCAAAATCACCAAAAGAATTAATATGTTTAAAATAATTTATGCTAATTTTATTGCTTATGGTTATACTAAAATATAACAATAGGTATAACATTTATTATATTAGGAGGTAACACTAATGATTTCAGCAGGAGATTTAAGAAAAGGAACTACTTTTGAAGAGAATGGACAAGTTTATACAGTTATAGATTTCCTACACGTTAAGCCGGGAAAAGGAGCTGCGTTTGTTAGAACTAAACTAAGAAACGTTATAACTGGGGGAGTAACAGATACAACTTACAACCCAACAGCTAAATTACAAGAAGCAGTAATTGAAAGAAAAGAAATGCAATATTTATATTCAGATGGAGAATTATATTATTTCATGGATCAAGAAACTTTTGAACAAATTCCACTAAACCATGAAAAAGTTGAAGATGCTATAAAATTCTTAAAAGAAAATATGTTTGCAATCATAAAATTCTACAAAGGAGAAGCATTCTCTGTAGAAGCGCCAAACTTTGTTGAGCTAGTAATAACTCACACAGAGCCAGCAGTAAAAGGAAACACTGCAACAAATGTAATGAAACCAGCAACTGTAGAAACAGGAGCAATAGTTCCAGTACCTTTATTCGTAAATGAAGGAGAAACTATAAGAATAGATACAAGATCTGGAGAGTATATGGAAAGAGTTTAATCTACATATGCTAGGTTTGTTTGATTTAGTATAGCAAGCCTTAAGATAAGCATAGTAATAACAAAACTGTTATTACTATGCTTATTTTTTTGTACATATAAAATAAAGTTTTGAAATTTTGTAATAATTTTATGTAGTACTAAATATTAATGGAATATGAAAGGATGATAAAAATGACAAGAGATATACTTGAAATTTTACCTAAGAATATAAGAATGATAGTTGAAAATAATACTAAGTTAGATGAATTACAAGAGATAAGAATAAAAATAGACAAGCCAATATATCTATATATAAATAATATAGAAAAAAAATATGAGTACAAGCCTTGTGCAGAAGATATAAAATTTATATTACAAAAAATAAGTAGTTATTCTATATATGCATTTGAAAACGAAATAAAACATGGATATATAACTATAAGAGGTGGACATAGAGTAGGGTTGTGTGGAACCATAGTAACAGAAAAAAATGTGGTAAAAACAATAAAAAATATAACATCAATAAATATACGGGTTGCTAAGGAAGTTGTAAATTGTTCTAAGTATTTAATCCCTTATATTGTTAGAAATAAAGAAATACTTAATACAATAATTATTTCTCCACCAAAATGTGGGAAGACAACAATACTTAGAGATCTTTGCAGAATTATTTCTGATGGGGATGGTATAAATTTAAAAGGTAAAAACATAACTGTTATAGATGAAAGAAGTGAAATAGCAGCATGTTTTAAGGGGATACCACAGATGAATGTAGGAAATAGAACAGATGTATTGGATAGTTGTCCTAAAAGTGAAGGCATAATTATGGCAATAAGAAGTATGTCGCCAGAAGTAATAATTTGTGATGAGATTGGAACACATAGTGATATGGAAAGCATAATAGCAGCATTAAATTCAGGTGTAAATCTTATAACAACTATACATGGATTTGATATAGAAGATTTATATAAAAGACCTGTATTTAAAGAAGTAATGGAAAATGCTGTTTTTAAAAGAGCAATTGTACTTAGTAATAGAAAAGGTATAGGAACAATAGAATATATTTATGACTTTGAAAAATGCAAAGAAATAAAGGAGGTTTGTAGGTGATAAAGTTTATAGGAGCAGGTATAGTTTTAATAACTTCTTCTCTAATAGGATATCTTTATGGTGAAAATTTAAAAAAAAGAGTAAATAACTTAAAAGAATTTGAAAGATCAATGTATCACTTGAAAAATGAAATAAGTTATAGTCATTCGTTATTATATCAAGCATTTTCAACTGTAGCAGAAAGAAGTAAAGAACCTGTAAATAAAGTGTTCATACACATATCGAAAAGTTTAGAAGAAGGTGTTTGTGATAGCGTTTATGATGCTTTTTATAAGGCTTTTGAGAAATATAAACAAGAATTATTATTTTTGAAAGAAGATGTTGATATATTCTTAAATTTATCTAAAACCTTAGGAGAGATAAATTTAGATAGCCAAGAAGATATGTTTGAATTGTCCATAATGAATTTGAAGAAAAACATAGAAAATGGAGAAGAAAAATTAAAAAAGAATTTAAAAATGTACAGATATTTAGGTTTTACTATAGGAGCTATGATTACAATAATATTTATTTAGGGGGGCAGTAAAATGTTAGATTTTGGATTGATTTTAAAAATAGGAGCAATGGGGATGATTACTATAATATTAGACAAAGTTCTTAAAAGTGGAGGAAGAGATGATTATGCAACTATTGTTAACTTTGCAGGCATAGTAATAATACTAATGATGGTTGTAACACTTGTAGTAAAATTATTTTCATCAATACAAACATTAGTTAATTTTTAAGGGAGGGCATTATGGAAATATTGCAAATAGTAGGATTTGCTTTTGCAGCTCTCTTTATGGCACAAACATTAAAACATAATAGAAGTGATATAGCACTATTAGTAAGTACTTCAGCAGGAATAATTATTTTTATATTTGTGATTAGTAAATTAAACATAGTTATAAGCTTTTTACAAACTATAGCTAATAAAGCTAATATTGATGCTATTTATTTAGATGTTATTTTCAAAATTTTAGCAATTGCATATTTAGCATCCTTTTGCAGTGAAGTGTGTAAGGATGCAGGAGAAGGTAGTATAGCATCTAAAGTAGAATTTGCAGGAAAAATATTAATACTTACTTTGGCTATGCCAATTCTAATGGGTGTTTTACAAACTATATTAAAGATGTTGTAAAAGTGAAAAAAGAGGTATATGTATGAAAAAGTTTCTATTCATATTAATTTTAATATTATTTATACCAGTTCATGTACAAGCTGTACAAAATGGTGATAGTAATATAAATAGTAATGTTGAAATGACAGAAGAAGAAAAACAAAAGATAGAATCACTGTACGATTATATATCAAATATTCAAAATGATTATGAGATATTAAGAAATTTAAATCCAAGAGAATTTGTAGATAGTTATATAAAAAATGGAGATGGTGGTTTATCTATAAAAGATATTTCAAAGTATTTTTTAATGTATGCATTTAAAGAAGTTGTAGCTTCATTTAAACTTGTAGGCTCATTGATTATAGTTGCTATAGTATGTGCACTTTTAAATAATTTGCAGCAAGCATTTAAAGTTGACAACATATCGAATATTGCACACTTTGCATGTTACTCGCTCATGATAATAATTATAGCAAAAGGATTTTTTATAGGTATAGATGTTGCAAGAAATGCAATTAAAGAAATGAGTGATTTTATAACAGCACTATTTCCAGTTTTAATGATGTTACTTGCTAGTATGGGGGGATTATCTGAGGCAATGCTAATGGATCCTATAATTATGGGTATATGTAGCATAGGAGCAAAATTTTACTCTCTAGTCTTAATTCCATTAATAACAATGAGTTTTGTATTAAGTTTTGTAAATAATATTTGTGATGATTACAAAATAAGTAATTTAACTAATTTAATAAAAAAATCAGCTATATGGATACAAGGTATATTTTTAACGGTATTTATAGGGACTATAACAATAAGAAGTATAGCAGCTAAAAGTATAGATGTAGTTACTATGAAAACAGCTAAATTTGCAGTAGATAATTTTATCCCAGTAGTAGGAAAAACTTTATCAGATGCAATCTCAACAGTAGCAGGATATACGATGCTTTTGAAAAATGCTATAAGTACTGTTGGGTTGATAGTAGTACTTATAATAGTTTTGATGCCAATAATAAAGATACTAATAATGGCTTTAATTTATAAACTTACAGCAGCAGTTTTAGAACCAATAAGTGATAAAAAAATAGTATCAGTTATAGACTCAGCAGGTAGTTCCTTAATAACTATAAGTTCATGTGTAATAAGTGTAAGTATAATGTTTTTTATAATGATATCAATTGTGGCGGTTGCGGGGAAAAGTTCATTACTTATATAAAAAGAGATATTGAATTTAATCTTATTGGTACAAGCTATTAAGAATCTAACAAATTAAATAGAAAAAGGATGAGTTTTATGATAGAGGGGTTAAGAAATTTTATAATAATTTTAAGTAGTGCAGTGTTTTTTATTACTGCAGTACAAATGATACTTCCGGATAATTCTATGAAAAAATATTGCAAATTTGTATTAGGGCTTGTCTTAGTGGTTATAATGCTTAATCCGATAGTTAAACTATTTAATTCGGAAATAAATATTTATGATGAAATAGAAAAATCAACAGGGTATATCTTTGACAAGGAATATGAAGTAGATTATGAAAAGTACAAAGATATAAATATAAAAAATACAATTCAGAATTTTGAAAAAAACATGGAAAAGCAATGTATAGAGGATTTGCAAACAAAATATAGTGATAAAAAATTTACAGCAAGTGTAAAAGCATCTTTTGATGAAGAAAAGAAAATTTTCAATATTGAAAGTATAGAAGTTGCTTTGTGTGATAGTATTGTTCCTAAAATAAAAAAAATAGAAATAGGAAATGATAAGGCTATGACTGTAGATAACACAAATGATGAGACATCAAATGAAATAAAAAAGTATATAAGTAACAAATATAATGTATCAGAAGAGAGTGTATTGGTTTGTAGAAAATAAAATTAAGTAAAGATAAGAATTTAGTAAGGGGGTAGAAATGTGGATTTTAAGAAAATAAAAGAACAATTATTTAGTAATACAAAAGATAAAAGTAAAGAATGTATAAATGATGAAAAAGAAGATAATAATAAAACTAAAGAAAAATCAAATGGTAGAATTTATAACCTATCAGTATTATTGATAATTGGAATTATGTTGCTTATTATAGGAAGCTTTTTTAGTAAAAATACAAAACAAGCATCTATTCCAAATGACCTCAATGATTCTAAAAATATTAATAATGTTATGGTTACAGATAAAAATAATAATGAAAAAGCAGTTAATAGTTCAGTGAAAGAAAATCTTTCATATAAAGAAAAAATTCAAGGTGAACTTATTGAAATTTTACAAAAGATTGATGGAGTTGGAAAAGTTGAAGCAATGATTTATTTTGAAGGTGGAGAAGAACAAATACCAGCATTTAATGTTAATGATTCTAAAAGTAATACAGAAGAAAAAGATACAACTGGAGGACAAAGAAACATTACACAAGAAAATGGGGGAAGTACAGTAGTTATGGAGAGTGATGGATCTAAAACATCTCCACTCATAGTTAAAACATATAATCCTAAAATAACAGGAGTATGTGTAGTTGCACAAGGTGCATCAGATCAAATAACTGAACTTAGAGTGCGTCAAGCAGTTACAAATTTATTTGGTTTAAATGAAAGTGAAGTTCAGGTATATCCTATGAAAGATTAGCATATAATTAGTTAGAAATAAAAATTTTGGGGGGAATAAATATGAATAAAAAACAGACTCTAATCATTTCTACATTATTATTAGTTGTAGTATTATGTGGATATGCTGCTACTAAAGTAAACTCACCTTTATATGTAAATGACAACGAGGTTATAGGAGAAAAAACAGCTTTAAAGAACAACAAAACAAGTTTAAAAAATGAAAAGACAAAATCAACAAGTAGCACTAGTTATTTTACAGAAGCTAAGCTAAGCAGAGAACAATCAAGAAATAAAGCAACTCAATCATTAAAAAGCTTACTAGATAATGAAAATACACCAAAAGAACAAAAACAACAAGCTGCAGAAGAATATAAAACTTTAGCTTTAAGAGGAGATAAAGAAACTAACATAGAATTAGCATTAAAATCTCAAGGCTTTGAAGATGCAGTGTGTGAATTAGGCGATAAAAAAGCTAATATAGTTCTAAAAAATCAAAAAGAATTAAGTGACCAACAATTAAGACAAATAAAGGACATAGTAATAAGCAAAGCAAATATAAAAGACGTTCAAATAAAGGTAATAGAATAATGTTTGTAATCTAATTCTTTATCTGATATAATAAATCTAACAACTTTTACCTACGAGAAATAAGGGGGTACTAATATGGAAGAAAACAAACAATTTGAAGAAGTAAATGAAGAAATTGGAATTGTAAGAATATCTGATGAAGTTGTAAGTATTATAGCTGGATTAGCAGCATCTGAGATAAATGGCATTATAGAAATGAGTTCAAAGACAGGTGAAATAACGCAGTTATTTCCAATGAAAAAAAATGTATCTAAAGGCGTTAAAGTAACACTTGAACAAGATAGTGCTATGATAGATCTACATGTGGTTGTTGAGTATGGTGTTAATATATCTGAAATATCTTATAAAGTTCAAAATAATGTAAAAAGAACTGTAGAATCAATGACAGGATTAAATGTTTCTGCCGTTAATATATACATTCAAAACGTTATACTCCCTAAACCAGATAAAGAAGAAAAAAAAGAACAAGAAGTTTAATAAAAAGAAGCCTTCAATGTACGTTGAAAGGCTTCTTATTATTTTTATATAATTAAAATTAAAACTTAATTTCACAAATAGGTATATTTTATGATATAATTATTTTCGTTTGAAAATAATTGAATAATATATTGTCATATTAACAATAATTAAAAAAGAACTTAAATTACATATTAATTTTAATTGATAAATATTATTTCGAATGAAAAAGTATTATTTTAGTATAATAACAAATATTAATCATATTGAAGCCATGAGATATGGCTTATATATAGGAGGAAATTTATGAATAGAAGAAAAACTAGGGAAATAGCTATGAAGCTATTATTTGAAATGTCAATTAGCAAAGATAATTATATGGAGACTATAAATAATTTTAAAGAAAACACTGATACTAAAATAGATGATGTAGATTTTGAGTATTTAATAAGAATGCTAAAAACTGTTGAAGAAAATAAAGAAAAAATAGATGAAATTATATCTAAAAATCTAGTTAAATGGACTATAGAAAGAATTTCTAAAATAAATTTAGCAATTTTAAGATTAGCTACAGCAGAAATATTATTTGAAGAAGATATACCAGAGAAGGTTTCTATGAATGAAGGAATAGAACTTTCAAAGAAATATGGAGAAGATAACTCTTCAGCCTTTATTAATGGAGTATTAAACAGTATAATAAAGAATATATAGTATATATTGTATTAATAAAAGGGGGGATTTCAATGGGCATTAAAATAGACGGAAAAGAAATCGCTAAAGCTCATAGAGAAGAAATAAAAAGAAATATTGAGGAAAAGGTTGCTAAAGGTGTTAGAAAACCATCCATGGTAGCAATATTAGTAGGAAATGATGGGGGATCAATTTCCTATATGAAAAATCAACAAAAACTTAGTGAATCTTTAGGCGTTAAATACACTTCAATAATATTGGAAGAAAGTATAACAGAAGAAGAACTTTTAAATGAAATAAAAAACTTAAATGAAGATAAGAATGTTGATGGAATAATACTTCAATTACCATTACCAAAGAAATTTAATGAAAAACTAATAACTTCTTCAATAAATTATGAAAAAGATATTGATGGACTTACAGATGTTAATATTGGAAAGCTATATAAAGGTGAAAAATGTTTTATACCATGTACAGCTAAAAGTGTTATAGAAATAATAAAATCTGTAGAAAATAACATAGAAGGAAAAAAGGCAGTTATCATAGGTAGAAGTAATATAGTTGGTAAACCAGCAGCACAACTTCTATTAAATGAAAATGCAACAGTTACAATATGTCACTCAAGAACTAAAAACTTAAGTGAAGTATGCAAAGATGCAGATATTTTAGTATCTGCAATTGGAAGACCAGCTTTTGTTACAAAGAATTTTGTAAAAGAAGGAGCAATTGTTATTGATGTAGGAACAACAATGGTAGAGGGAAAAATTAAAGGTGATGTACTTTATGATGAAGTTATAGATATAGCATCACTTGTTACACCAGTGCCAGGTGGAGTTGGAGCTATGACAACAACAATGCTTATAAAAAATACATGTGAGGCATGGGAGAAGAATGTATAGTAAAATAATAACAGTATCCACTTTAAACAATTATATAAAAAAGACATTAGATAATGATTTTATACTTAGAAATGCAAATGTAAAAGGTGAATTATCCAATGTTAAAATTCATAGTAGTGGACACATTTATTTTTCACTAAAAGATAATTCTTCAAAAATAAACTGCGTTATGTTTAAAAGTAATGCAAATTCATTAACATTCATACCAGAAAATGGTATGAATGTTCTTGTTAATGGGAGAATATCTGTTTATGAAAAAGAAGGTGTTTATCAATTATATTGTGATGGTATGGAAATTGATGGGGTTGGAAATTTATATATAGAATTCGAAAAGCTTAAGAGAAAATTAGAAGAAGAAGGATTATTTGACTTTGAAAATAAAATAGACATACCTATGTTTCCAAGAAAAATAGGTGTCATAACATCTAGTACAGGTGCAGCAATAAGAGATATAATAAATGTTACAAGAAGAAGAAATGATAAAGTAGATATTTTAATATATCCATCATTAGTACAAGGAATTAATGCTAAATATGATATAGTTAAAGGAATAGAAAAATTAAATTCTATTACTGATATTGATGTTATAATATTGGCAAGAGGTGGAGGGTCTATAGAAGAATTATGGGCGTTTAATGAAGAGATTGTAGCAAGAGCTATTGCAAAATCTAAAAAACCTATAGTTACGGGAATAGGACATGAAACAGACTTTACTATAAGTGATTTTGTTAGTGACAAGAGAGCATCAACACCATCACAAGCAGCAGAAATAGTAGTGCCAACAATAGAAGAATTAAATGAAAGATTATTAAATATAAGAGGAATGCTTACAAACAACATAAAATCTGAAATGTTGAAAAATAAAAAAAATTTAGAAATGTACAAAAAAGTACTTGAACTAAATAGCCCTAAAAATTTTTTAGTTAATCAATACAATATTATAGATAATAAAAAAGAAATATTAGGGCATAAAATGAAAAAGATATTGGAATATCAACTAAGAGAAGTGCAAAAAAACTATGAACTTTTAGGAGCACATAATCCATTAAATATATTAAATAAAGGATACTCTCTTATATATGATAATGAAAAACATGTAATATCTTCAATAAATGAATTAAAAGATGAAAAAAAGGTAAAGATTTTACTAAAGGATGGAAAAGGAACCTTTAAAATAGAAAGGATGAATGAAGAGTAATGCCAAGAAAAAAAGAAAGTTACGAAGATAAACTTTTAAAGCTTACTGATATTATAAATGTAATGGAAGATGGAGATCTTACATTAGATGAATCTATGAAAAAATATGAAGATGGTATAAAATTATGCAATGAACTTTATAAACTTCTTAATGCTTATGAAGGAAAGATAAAAGTACTATCTGAAGACAAAGAAGAAGAGTTTGAAATAGTAGAGTAATATGAGATTAGTGAGGAATTAATTATGAAAAATAATGATTTTAAAGTTTTAATAGAAAATTATATATTGGATTATTTTAATTCGAAACCTAGTGAAATTAAAGAGTATTTAAAGCCAATGGTATATAGTTTGACTATAGGTGGAAAGAGAATAAGACCAATTCTTTTACTTTTGACATATAGTTTATACAAAGAAGATACTTCAGAGGCACTTCCATTTGCTACAGCAATGGAAATGATACATACATATTCATTAATACATGATGATTTACCAAGTATGGATAATGATGATTTAAGAAGAGGAAAGCCAACTAATCATAAAGTCTTTGGAGAAGCTAGAGCAGTTTTAGCTGGTGATGCACTTTTAAATGAAGCTATGATATTAATGTTTAATGAATGTATGAATGCTGAAATGAGAAAAATAGAAGCTTCTAATATAATAGCTAAATCTGCTGGAGCAGAAGGAATGATATTAGGGCAAATCATAGATATTGAAAGTGAAGGAAAAAGCATATCGGAAGAAATGCTACTTATGATGCATAAAAATAAAACGGGTAAACTTATAAAAGCATCTATATTGGCAGGTGCAACACTTGGAGAAGCAAGTTCTGATGAACTAAAAATTCTTGAAAAGTATGGAGAAAATTTAGGGTTAGCTTTTCAAATTAAAGATGACATATTAGATTATACTGGTGATGAAAAAATTGCTGGAAAAAGTTTAAGTGATAAAGACAACTTAAAAACAAACTTTATAACAATGTATGGAATGGATGAATGTAAGAAACAGTGTATTAAATTAACAAATGAATGTATAGAGTTATTAAACTCTCTAAAAGGGGATACAACGGAGTTGAAAGAACTTACAGAATTTTTACTGGTTAGAAATTATTAGTAAGTACAAAGCAAAATTATATAGTAGATAGGATGTTTGAAAAATTTTGAACTTATTTTATGACTAATGTGTCCAAAATGATAGTGATGACTTTAAAAAAATATCAATTTTGATATTTTAATATGATATGATATAATTTTACTTGCAAATAGCAAAATAAAAACTAAAATATACATTTATAATAAAGTTTAAAGTGATTTAATCGATAAATAAATAATTATTTTATTGTATAAATATATACTTTTATACAAATTTATATATTTATATATGAAATGGGATATATGATGGGAAAATTACTATTTATATAAAATTATAGATAATATATTTTTTATGGTTACAAAAATAATATATTTTGTAAAAGAGGATAATGAAAATGACAAAATACTTACATGATTATAAGGATTTTAATAGTATTAGGTACATGAATTTAGTAGAGCTAAATGAATTTGCGGGAGAAATTAGAGAGTTTTTAATAGATAAAGTTTCACAAACTGGAGGACATTTAGCATCAAACTTAGGAATAGTTGAGCTAACTATTAGTTTATTTAATGTATTTGACTTTAATAGTGACAAAGTAATTTGGGATGTAGGACATCAAAGTTATGTTCATAAAATATTAACTGGAAGAAAAGGTGACTTTGACACATTAAGATCATTTAATGGATTAAGTGGATTTCCTAAAAGGGAAGAAAGTATATATGATTTCTTTAATACAGGACATAGTAGTACATCTATATCTGCAGCAGTTGGTATGGCTCGTGCAAGAGACCTAAAAAAAGAAAACTCAAATGTTATTGCTGTCATTGGAGATGGTGCTTTAACAGGTGGAATGGCTATGGAAGCGTTAAATGATGTGGGAGATAAAAAAACAAAAGTCATAATTATATTAAATGATAATGAAATGTCCATATCTAAAAATGTAGGGGGAGTATCTTCTTACTTAAGTGAAATAAGGCTTGATAATGGTTATAATAGACTTAAAAATGACGTAACCAACAAGCTTGAGAAAATACCAAACGTTGGTAAAGGAATGGTAAATTCCATACATAAAATTAAAGATGGCATAAAACAAATTTTAGTACCAGGAATGTTTTTTGAAGACATGGGAATAAAATATTTAGGTCCTATAGATGGTCATAATATAAAGGAAATGAGTAAAGTTTTAAAAATGGCTAAAGAATATAATGGACCTGTAATTATACATGCTATAACTAAAAAAGGTAAAGGCTATACTTTTGCAGAAAAATTTCCAAATAAATTTCATGGTGTAGGTCCATTTAATTGTGATAATGGAAAGATGAATGGAAGTAGTAGCAAAAGCTACTCTTCAATGTTTGGAGATACAATGGTTGATATTGCAAAACAAATGCCAGAGGTTGTTTCAATTACAGCTGCAATGCCAGAAGGTACTGGTCTTGGAGAGTTTTCTAAGAAGTTTCCAAAAAGGTTTTTTGATGTTGGTATAGCAGAACAACACGCAGTCACTATGGCAGCAGGTATGGCAGTTTCAGGATTGAAACCTGTATTTGCAGTTTATTCAACTTTCCTTCAAAGAGCATATGACCAAATAGTACATGATGTAGCACTTCAAAATCTACCGGTTGTATTTGCTATAGATAGAGCAGGAATAGTAGGGCAAGATGGAGAAACACATCAAGGTATTTTTGATTTATCATATTTGTCACATATACCAAATATGACAATTATGAGTCCTAAATGTGTTGATGAACTTAAAGAAATGCTAAAATTTGCAGTGAATGCAAATTATCCGATTGCTATAAGATATCCAAGAGGTGGAGACAATCCTAATGTTCATTTATCATCAATGAAAGCTATAGAAAAAGGTAAATGGGAAGTGTTGCAAGAACCTAAAGGGAAAATAGCAGTTATAGCAACTGGAAAAATGGTTCAAAGTGCAGTTTTAGTAAGAGAAAAGCTATTAAATGAAAATATAGATATTACTGTTGTAAATGCGTGTTTTATAAAGCCTATAGATACTAAATTAATAGAAGATTTAATAGAAAATGGCTTTGAAAAAATAGTAACAATCGAAGATAATGTTATTAATGGGGGTCTTGGAACACTTGTTTTACAACACGTAAATAAAATTAATAATAATATAAAAGTTATTAATTTAGGATTTAACGATGAATTTATACCACATGGAAATGTAGATATTTTATATAAAACATATGGATTAGATTCTAATGGAATTTATAACAAAATAAAAAATGAATTGTAAACTGTAGAGTTATAAACTAAAATTTAGTTTATAACTCTATATAGGGTTTTAAAGTTAAAAATTAAGTTGTTTATATTTTAATTTTGGACTTGGAACCCTATAGATAAAAAAATAAAGATGAACATATTTAGAGTTACATAAAGGAGTTTATATGAGTGATACTTTAATAAGGGTAGATGTATTAGTATGTGATAAAGGATTTGCTACATCTAGAGAAAAAGCAAAAGAATATATAAGTGAAGGTAAAATTTATATAAATGGAAAAAAGGAAACAAAAGCTGGAAAAAAAGTAGATGAAAATTCAGAGATAGAATTTAAAGGTGAAGTTATTCCATATGTAAGTAGAGGTGGACTAAAACTAGAAAAAGCAATAAAACAGTTTGAAATTGAACTAAAAGATAAAATTTGCTTAGATATAGGAGCTTCAACTGGAGGATTTACACACTGTATGCTAGAAAATGGAGCATCTAAAGTGTATGCTATAGATGTAGGACATGATCAATTAGTTAGAGAGTTAAGAGAAAATCCTAAAGTTATATCAATGGAAGGTGTAAATATAAGATATGTAACTAATGATGATATAGGAGAACTATGTGATTTTGCTTCAATAGATGTATCTTTTATATCTTTAGAAAAAGTTATTCCAGCTGTTTCAGAACTTTTGAATGAAAATGGAACAGTAGTTGCACTTATAAAGCCACAATTTGAAGTTGGTAGGGGAAAAGTAAATAAAAAAGGTGTAGTAAAAAAAGAAGAAGACCATATAAATGTACTACTTAAAATAGTAGCACTTTTAGAAGGTTTAAATTTAAAGGTGGAAAAGTTAGATTATTCACCAATAAAAGGACCAAATGGAAACATTGAATACTTAATTAACTTTAAAAAAAGTAAAAATGAAATAGATAAGAGTTTTGATATATATAAAGTTTCAAATCTAGTAAAAGAAGCACACTCAAGATTATCACTGGAGGAAGTATGAAATTTATAGGTATAAACATAAATTCTACAAAGGATGTAGATGGGAAAATAATGACACAAGTAGAAGGACTTGTGAATAAGTATTTTAAATCTTGCAAAATTAAGAGGTTTTATGATTCAATAGAATTAGACAATGAAGAAAATAGAAAATTAGATTTTGTTATTGCTCTTGGTGGAGATGGAACTATACTAAGAGTTGCAAGAGCAGTAGAAAAGTTTGAAACACCTATTCTTCCTGTAAACATAGGACATTTAGGTTTTTTATCTAGTATAGAATTTTCAGAGATAGAAGAAGCAATAAAAAACATATTAGAAAATAAATATAGTATAAGTAAGAGAATGATGATTAAATGTTCATTGCCTAAAAGAGACAAAGAAATTTATTATTCTGCACTTAATGAAATAGCTATATTAAAAGATACATTAGCAAGTGTTGTAAGCTATGATATATATATTGATGATACATTTTATATAAACTATAAAGCTGATAGTTTAATAATAGCTACACCAACAGGATCAACAGCTTATTCGTTATCAGCAGGTGGACCTATTATTTATCCTACATTGGATGTTATTTCTGTTACACCTATTTGTCCAGTATCAGTAGGAATTAAAACAATAGTGTTACACTCAGAAAATATATTGAGGATTAAAGTTGATTCTCATAATGAGAAGGTTTATTTATCTGTAGATGGACAGTCTGTTATAGAAATAAATAATGGTGAAGAAGTTGTTATAGAAATTCTTCCAAGGAAGTGTAATTTAATAAAATTTGAAGACTATAATTATTTTAAATTATTGCGTAAAAAAATAATTTCGAGGTCTATAGAGTGTGAGGGTGATAATTCGTGAAAAGTTTACGTCATGAAAAAATTTATGAAATAATAAAAAATGAAGATATAGAAACACAAGAGGAATTGGCTGAGAAACTAAGAGAAGAAGGTATAAGCGTAACACAAGCTACAGTATCAAGAGATATTAAAGAATTAAATCTTATAAAAATTTTATCACACAATGGAAGATATAAATATGCTGCATCTACAAAATTAAAAGGATATAGTCCTAATGCCATGGCAACTATGTTTTCTAAAACTGCAATATCAGTTGAAAGAATAGATAATTTTTTAGTTGTAAAAACAATATCAGCATCAGCAGCTTTAGCGGCAGATGCATTAGATTCTTTTGAATTTGATGGTGTAATTGGAACAATAGCTGGAGATAATACAGTTTTAGTAATTACAAGAGGCCAAGGGAAAACAGATGAAGTGTTAAGAGAAATTGAAAATTTGATTCATAGATAGGATGATAGATAGATGTTATTACAATTAAATATAAAGAATTTTGCATTAATAGAGAATTTATCAATCGATTTTGAAAATGGATTTAATGTTCTATCTGGAGAAACTGGAGCAGGAAAATCTATTTTAATAGATGCAATTAACTATGTATTAGGTGGAAAATTTAATAAGAATTTAATAAGGGTTGGAACAGAAAAAACAGTAGTTGAAGCTATATTTACTTTAGAAAATGAAAAAACCAAAGCGATACTAGAAAACTTGGAAATTGATTGTGATGATGTTGTAGTAATAACAAGAGAAAGCTTTAACACAGGCAAATCAATAGCAAAAGTTAATGGGAAAACGTTAATATTATCTAAAGTTAAGATGTTAAGTGAAACTATATTAGATATACATGGACAACATGAAAATCAAAATCTGTTAGATAATTCTAATCACATAATATATGTGGACTCTTTTGGAAGTGAAAATATTGAAAAGCTTTTAATTGAGTATGAAAAAATGTATACAGAACTTGCAAATATTGAAAGTAAAATTAGAGAACTAAAAGGAAACAATAACGATAGAGAAAAAAATATGGATTTCATAAAATTTCAAATTGATGAGATAAATGGAGTTAATCCTAAAATTGGAGAAGACGAAGAACTAGAAGAAAAATTTTCTTTTTTATCAAATGCTGAAAAAATAGAGAAAAGTTTAGTTTTATCTTATAACTATTTAAAATTAGGTGGAGATGAAGTACCTTCTTTAATAGACAATTTATCTTATGTTATTAGAGAATTGAGAACTATAGAAAATAATAAAACTGAAATAAAAACTATAGCAGATTCATTAGAAAGCTCATATTATCTTATAGAAGAAAATATTGATGAAATAAGAGTGTTAAAAGACAATATTTATTATGATGAAAAAGAATTAGAATACATAAATTCAAGAATATATCAGTTAGGCGTTTGTAAGAAAAAGTATGGAGAAACTATAGAAGAAGTTTTAAAACATAAGAAGCAATTAGAAGAAAAATATGATGAACTTTCTAATAGTGGAGAAATAATAGAAAAATTAGAACAGAAAAAAGAAGTAATTCAAGAAGAAATGAAAAATAAAGCTTTAGAAATTCATAATATTAGATTAGAAATAAGTGCTGAACTTGAGAAAAAAGTTAAACACGAATTAGATTACATAGGACTTAATAAAAGTGTTTTTAGAATAGATGTTAAACTTACAGAGCAGTTTTATATTAATGGAATGGATAAAGTTCAGTTTAACATAGCTACAAATCCAGGACAACCACTACAGCCCTTAGAAGAGATAGTATCTGGTGGAGAACTATCTAGAATAATGCTAGCACTAAAAACAGTTTTTGTTGATAAGGATGAAATACCAACAGTTATATTTGATGAAATAGACACTGGAATAAGTGGTAGAATAGCACAAAGAGTTGGAGAAAAAATGTATTTAATATCTAAAAATCACCAAGTATTTTGTGTAACTCACCTTCCACAAATTGCAAGTATGGCAGATCATAATTATTTAATAGCTAAAGAATCAACTGAAAATACTACAGTAACAAATGTAAGGAAAATGAGTAAGTGTGATAAAAAGTATGAAATAGCAAGAATGATTGGTGGTAGTGAGGTAACTAAGCTTACACTAGAAAATGCAGAAGAAATGATTGAAATGGCTGAGATATTAAAAAGAAATATAGTTTAAAAAAATTTTAGCAATAATTATTGCTAAATTTTTTTTTATAATAAAACATACATATAAAAAATAAAAAACCATAAAATAATGCTATGACTTTTTTGCAAATTAAAAAAATAATTCTACAATTACATAAATTAAAATTTAAAAACAATAAAAATATGTAAATATAATGAAAATATTACAAAAGGTTAAAAATAATTTAAAATTTAAAAAGATATAAAGAATATACTATAATATAAAGCATTTAATTTAAGACTAAGAAAAGTCTAATAAAATAAATATCATTACAAAAAGTGTATATGAAAATAATACAATTAACTAATTATTTTAACTTTTAAAGAAATATAATATCAACATAATATGAACAGAATGAGGGAAATTTAAAATTATAAAGTTGCAAGGAGGTATAGCATTATGAACAAACATAGAAATACTATATTATCATTTATTACAGCTATAATGCTATTTGTTAGTATAAACATATATAATAATGTATATGACAAGATAGAACTAGCATTTAAGCTAAATAAAGATAATGTTTGTGCATTGGATGAAAGTAATAATGCAAAAGAACATGACATTGATTTAAAAGTAAGTAATATTAATAATGAAAGTATACCTACAAAAAAAGATTTATATGCTACAACTTCCGAAATAAAATTATATCCTGGAGGTCAGCCATTAGGTATAAAATTAAATACAAAAGGTGCTTTAGTAATTGCTATTTCTGATATAGAAACTGAAAAAGGTATAATAAGTCCAGGAGCAAAAGCTGGAATACAAATCGGTGATAGTATATTAAAAATAAACAATGAACAAGTACAAAGCTCTGAAGATGTAGCAACTTACATTAATAGATGCGATGGAGAAGAGGTAAAAATTACAGTTCAAAGAAAAGATGAAGTATTGCAATTAGAATTAAAACCTGTAAAAAGTTTAAATGATGATAAATATAAAATAGGATTGTGGGTTAGAGATTCTACAGCTGGAGTAGGAACATTAACTTTTTATGATGCAAAAAGTAAAAAATTCGGAGCGTTAGGTCATCCAATTACAGATGTAGACACGGGAAATATAATGTCTATTGCTAATGGTGAAATTTTGTCTTCTAATATTGTGTCAGTAAGAAAGGGTACTAAAGGAAATCCAGGAGAATTAAGAGGAATATTTATAGAAGAAGAAACTTCTCTTGGAAAAATTGAAAATAACACAGAATGTGGAATATTTGGTCAAGGTAAAGATACATTAAAAAATCAAGTTTATAGTGAACCTTTACCAGTTGCAAAAAGAGAAGAAATAAAAGTAGGACCGGCAAAAATATTAACAACCGTAGAAGGAACTGAACCTAAATTTTATGATATTGAAATTGAAAAATTATTAACACAAAGTTCTCCAGGATCAAAAAGCATGGTAATAAAGATAACTGATGAAAAATTTTTAGAAGAGGTGGGAGGAATAGTTCAAGGTATGAGTGGAAGTCCTATAATACAAGATGGTAAAATTGTAGGTGCTGTAACTCATGTTTTAATTAATAAACCGGATACTGGTTATGGAGTTTATATAGATTGGATGTTAAAGGATGCAGATATTTTATCAAAATAGATAGATTTTTTCAGTAAAAAATAATAGAATGTATAAGAGAGGGTTCTTATGCATTCTATTATTTTTAATTTAAAAATAAAATTTTTATTTTTTTTAGTTAAAAAAAAGGATTTGAAACACTTTTGTCGAAACTATAAAATGTTAGAAAATGGTAATAAGTGAGAAAAGGGGAGTATAACAATATGGAACAAAATAGTATAAGTGTACTTATAGCAGATGATAATAAGGAATTTTGTAATATTCTTAATGACTATTTATTAAGTCAAAAGGATATAAATGTTGTAGCTATAGCAAAGGATGGGCTAGAAGCGTTAAAACTTATTGAAGAAAAGAAACCTGATTTAGTAGTTTTAGATATAATAATGCCACATTTAGATGGATTAGGAGTTTTAGAAAAATTAAACAGCATGAGTTTAGATCCAATGCCACAAGTTATAGTTTTATCTGCAGTTGGACAAGACAAAATAACACAAAGAGCAATAACATTAGGAGCAACTTATTATGTTGTAAAACCATTTGATATGGATGTATTTACAAAACGTATAAGACAAATGTTCAATAATACAATCAATACAGATGAAAATGTAAAAACAATTGTAGCATCAGAAGTGCCAGCAGTATCTAAAACATTAGAAAGTGGCCCAATAAACCTAGAAACAGAAATTACAAATATTATTCATGAAATAGGCGTGCCAGCTCATATAAAAGGTTATATGTATTTAAGAGAAGCAATTACATTAGTAGTAAATGATATAGACTATTTATCAGCAGTTACTAAAGAATTATATCCAACAATTGCAAAAAAATATAACACTACAGCTTCAAGAGTTGAAAGAGCTATAAGACATGCTATTGAAGTGGCATGGTCAAGAGGACAAGTTGATACAATAAACAAACTATTTGGCTATACAGTACACAATGATAAAGGCAAACCTACTAACTCAGAATTTATAGCAATGGTAGCAGACAAATTAAGATTAAGAAATAGAGTAAGCTAATTAAAGAATTATTAAGGAAATTAGCGTGAAAAGGTATACTTTTGTCGAAATGCTCTAATTTTGTTTTGAATAGTATGAAAACAAGGAAAATTTATTATCGATATAAGTATTATAAAATCAATAAACATAATCTTAAAATAATAAACTTCATAAAAAGTTTGAAAAAAACCTTTGATGTAAAAAATAGCATTAGGGGTTTTTTTATTATAATGAAAAATAAATATGAAATATTGAATATGATTAATTAGCTACAAATTTATAACAATTTTTATATATTTTACTTTTTTATATAAATTAAAATTTTATTATTAAAACTCAAAATGAAATTAATAAAAAGAATATAGAATTATTGTGCCCTAAAATGTGCATTGCAAAGCAATTATAAAGTCATATTATTTAAAAGATAAATTGCCAACTTTTACTTGGCTCAAACAACTTGGAATGAATTTATTTGAATCATTGTAAAATATAGTATAATATTAATACTAAAAGTATTGAATAATCGTATTATATTGAAAATTATACAAATCATAAAATGATGGAGGTACCATAATGGAAATAAAGATTTACAAAACAGTACAAGAATTTTTAGATGAAAATCAAAAGATACTTTTAGAAAATGAATCAGTAACTCAATTAATACTTTATAATAGTTTTATTAATAAAGGAAAAGAAATTAATAAGGAATTATTATTTGGAAGAGTACAAGACGAACAAGGTAATATAAAGCTTATATTTGCTAATGTAATCCCATATAATCTTCTAATATATAATTTAGTTAAGGATGAATTGGTAGCGGTTAAATATTTAGCAGATTACCTTATAAAGGAACCTGTAGCTCTAAAGGGTATTAATGCTAACAAAACAGTCTGTGATGAATTCATAGAACACTATAAAAATGAAACAGGATATACATTTAAAGAATATTTAGCTATGGATATTATGGAGATAACTGAACTTAATAAAGATATAAATTTACCTAAAGGATTTTTTAGAGTAGCTAATTGGAATGATAAGGATATATTAATAGAGTGGTATATAAAGTTTACAAAAGAAGCTTTATGTGAAGAAACTTGTTATGAAGAGTTTAAAGATAAATTGAATTCAAAAATTGAAAATAGAAACATTTATATTTTTGAAGATGAGAAACATAAGCCTATGGCTATGGCAGCATCTACTAGACAGCTTATCAATGGAGTGTCAGTAAGTTTAGTCTACTCAAGTAAAGAAGCTAGAGGAAAAGGTTATGGATTAGCTGTAGTATATAACTTAAGTAAAGAATATTTAGGTAGAGGAAATAAATTCTGTAGCCTTTTCGTAGATAAGAAAAATCCAATATCAAATGGAGTTTATAGTAAAATAGGATATAAGATTATAGAAGATAACTATGATTATAGAATTGACTAAGTATTTAAAGAACAATGTTAGTACTATGTGAACTAGAAGTATAGAAATATATTTCTAATTTTTTTAGTGTGCCAAGCATGTGCATAATCTCAAGGGGGAAAGTCTCTAATATGACCTAGTAGTGGTAGGTGTATAGCTTAAGACAAGGCTGTCCATGGTGAGGTGGAATCTGAAGGAAGTCGGCGGCAAATTTCTGGTATTATGAACAGAAATCACACAGCCAACTAATAGTGAATTTATAGTAATTTTAGCATAAAAATTAAGATTAATAAATTATATATTTTTTAGAGAAGAAGTCTATAAAATTTATAGGCTTTTTATTATGTGAAAAAATAAATTTAGCATTTAAAATAAAGTTTGATGAATGTAGGTTATAGCATTTTATGGTAGAGTAAAAAAATGTATTATCTATATAATATAAATAAAAAATGGAGTGTTGAAGAATACTAAGAAAGTTAGAAGTTTTTATTAAAGGAATATTGAAAGTTATGTAGAATGGTATAATTACTAATGTTATATGGAGGGATAAATATGTTGGTTAAAGATGTTATGGTTTGGGGCAGTAATTCTTGTAAGCCTAAGTATTATGAGTGTATTAATGTTAGAGAAGGAAAAAATAATTATTTTGTAACTATTGAGAGTAATGGAAATGATGATTACGATTTAATTAATTTGGATACAGACGAATGGGTTCAATTAAAAAGAATGGTTAGTTTAGAGTATAAACAATTAGATGAATGTAATATAAAAAAACCAGAGATTAGACATGATAGTCAAGGTGCGATATGTAAAAAAGTTTGGACACTAAATGTTAAATAGTAATATACAAAAGCTACTGAGTAAAATTTAAACTTAGTAGCTTATATATTTTATAGGATAAATTATTAATTGTTTTAAAAAATAATATTTATGTAAAGTCTAGTATTATTTGGATCAAAAAAATTATTGAAATAATTAAAAATGTAAAAATGATAATAGAATAAAGAATTAAGAATTTGAATTAACAATTTATTATAAATAGTACATGTAGAGAATTTAAGGTGAAATTCAGATTATTTAGGAGGATATGATGAATAAGAAAAAAATTGCTGGAGAAAAGGCAGTAGAGTATATAAAGGATGGGATGATATTAGGGTTAGGAACTGGTTCAACAGCATATTATATGATTAATAAAGTTGGAGAATTAGTTAAAAAAGGCATGAAATTAAAAGCAGTTGCAACTTCAAAAAGTACAGAAATTTTGGCAGAAGAGTTAAAAATTCCATTAGTTTTAATAGATGAAGTAGATAAAATTGATTTAGCAATAGATGGGGTAGATGAAATTGATAGAGAATTTAATGCTATTAAAGGTGGTGGGGGTGCATTGTTCAGAGAAAAAATTGTTGCTAATTTGGCTAAAAAAGTGATATGGATTATGGATGATAGCAAGCTTGTTGAGAATATTGGTGAATTTCCACTACCAGTTGAAATATTGCCATATGGCTATAAACATACAATTAAAAAGTTAGAAAATTACTCTTTAAAGCCTATAATAAGAATGAGAGAAAATAAAATTTTTATAACTGATAATGGAAATTATATTGTTGATTTGCATATAGGAAAGCCTATAAATATTAGTGATATTTATAGTAAAATTAGCAGAATACCTGGAGTTTTAGAAATAGGATTATTTATTAATATGTGTAATTTTATTATAGTTGGAACTAATAACGAAGTAAAAGTTATTGAAAATAAAATTTTAAATTGATATTATTTATAAATTATAAGTAAAATAGAAAAGAGCTACTGCTCTTAACTAATTTCTAGTTATTGTACAGTAGCTCATGTTTATATTTAAGTGCTTCTTTAGATGTATTTACTAAGTAAGTCATGGCTTCAATAGGATATTTACCTATGGCAGTTTCCCCAGTGAGCATAAGTGATGATGCTCCATCTAAAGTTGCGTTGAATATATCTGATATTTCAGCTCTTGTTGGAACTGGAGAATTTATCATTGAGTGTAGTAGTTGAGTTACAACCATAAAATTTTTATTATGTTTATTACAAAGGTTAGAAATGTTTTTTTGAGCTTTTAATAATGAGTATAGTCCAAGGGAGTTTCCAAGATCACCTCTTGCAATTATGACTTCATCTGTTAAGTCTAAAAAGCTTTCTAAATTATTTATTCCATCTTGATTTTCAATTTTAGCATGTATTGTAGTTTGGTTAGCAGTAGCATCTTTTAGAGCTGATTTTAATGTAATTAAATCATGTCTGTTTCTTACAAAGGGAAGCATTATTCCTGTGATACCATATTGGTTGATTTTAGATATGCTATCATAGTCTTCTGATGTAAGAGTTTCATTATCTATATCTACACCACATAATGCAATGCTTTTTCTTGAATCTAAAACACCGCCTCTAAGAATTTTACATTTAGCAGAATTATTACTGAAAGAAATTACTTGTAGTAATATTAGAGAATCATCTAAAAGAATTTCTTGGTTTTCTTTTAAATATGAGAATATAACTTTTGGAACAGGTATACCATTAGTACCTAAGTGTATGTAATCTTGACTTTTAAGTTCTAAAGGTTTACTTAAATCTCCAATTCTTAATTCAGGTCCTTGAATATCAATAAGAATTTTTTCTTTAATACCACAATTTTTAGAAGCCTCTTTAATATTTTTAATATAACATTCACAGTCATCTATAGTTTTATGAGAAAGATTTATTCTAATACCGGTCATTCCTGCTCTAAATAATTTTTCTAGAATTTTAGTATCTTCGCAAGAAGGTCCTATAGTTCCATAATAATCCATAAAATTCACTCCTAACACAAGATTTATATGTTTATTTATTTATATTCAATATTACTATTTAATTCATTAAAATACAAATTATGGCGATAAATTTAAATTTAAAAAATTATTATAATAATTTTTTTATTTATTCTTGAAATTTAATTATAAAAGAGTTATAATTAATAAAAAATATGAGAATCAGCAAAGATGAAAGCTACGATTTATAAATTTCTTTAGAGAGCCGATGGATGGTGCAAATCGGTGAAAGGTTAAATCTTTCCACTTTCGGAGCTGTCAATGATGAATTGAGAGGTTGGTAACCTTTATATTACTATTTGAGTGGTCAACTTTATTTAAGTTGGCAATTTGGGTGGCAACACGGAATCTTTCGTCCCATATATAGAGGGAGTGAAGGATTTTTTTGTTATATAAAAATAAATTAAAGTTTTTTACTTATAGGAGGAGCAAAAATGTTAGATTTAAAATTTGTAAGAGAAAATCCAGAGATTGTTAAAGAGAATATTAAAAATAAATTTCAACTTAAGAAGTTAGAATTAGTTGATGAAGTAATTGCTTTAGATGTTGAAAATAGAGATGCTAAAACAGAAGCAGAAGCATTAAGAGCTAATAGAAATAAACTTTCAAAACAAATAGGTGGTTTATTAAAAGACGGAAAAAAAGAAGAAGCAGAAGAAGTTAAGAGAAAAGTTGCAGAAAGTGCAGAACGTCTTGCAGCTTTAGAAGTTAAAGAAGCAGAATTAGAAGAGAAAATTAAAAAAATAATGATGGTAATACCAAATATTATTGATCCTAGTGTTCCAATTGGAAAAGATGATAGCGAAAATGTAGAAGTAGAGCGTTTTGGAGAACCTGTAGTTCCAGAATTTGAAGTACCATATCATACTGAAATAATGGACAAATTTAATGGTATTGATTTAGATGCTGCTAGAAAAGTTGCTGGAAATGGTTTCTACTATTTCATGGGAGATATTGCAAGACTTCATTCAGCTGTAATTTCTTATGCTAGAGATTTCATGATTGATAAAGGATTTACTTATTGTATTCCACCTTTCATGATTAGAAGTGAAGTTGTTACTGGAGTAATGAGCTTTGATGAAATGGAAGCGATGATGTATAAAATTCAAGATGAAGATTTATATTTAATTGGAACAAGCGAACACTCTATGATTGGTAAATTTATAGATACAATAGTTCCAGAAAAATCTTTACCACAAACATTTACATCTTATTCTCCATGTTTTAGAAAAGAAAAAGGTGCTCATGGTATAGAAGAAAGAGGAGTATATAGAATTCACCAATTTGAAAAACAAGAAATGATAGTTGTATGTAAGCCAGAAGAAAGTAAAGAATGGTTTGAAAAATTATGGCAATACACAGTAGAATTATTCCGTTCTTTAGATATTCCAGTTAGAACATTAGAATGTTGTTCAGGAGATTTAGCTGACTTAAAAGTTAAATCTATAGACGTAGAAGCATGGTCTCCAAGACAAAAGAAATATTTTGAAGTTGGAAGTTGTTCTAACTTAGGAGATGCACAAGCTCGTCGTTTAAAAATTCGTGTTAATGGAGACGATGGAAATAAATATTTTGCACATACATTAAATAACACAGTTGTTGCACCACCAAGAATGTTAATTGCATTCTTAGAAAATAACTTAAATGAAGATGGTACAGTGAATATACCAGTTGCATTACAACCATATATGGGTGGAAAAACTATAATTAAATAATTTCAATAAAAAGGCTATAAAAATTTATAGCCTTTTTTATATGCAATGGAAATTTCTCTATAGAAAATATAATTAGAATGTAAAAATTAATTTTATATAAGAAACTAGGTGGATACATACTTTGTTTTAAATTGAAAATTTAATTTGAATATTGAAGTATATTTTTTGTTAAAGTAGTATAGATGAACAACGAATTATATTATAAGAATGAAACAACTTAATATGTAAAGTAATTACTAATTTATGGTTGAAAGAAATTTTAATATAGTAGTATAATCATATTGAAGAATTAATAATGTTATAATTATTATTATAAATTGTAAATTTATTAAGATTAATTTTGCACAATATAATGTTTTGAAGAGAGGTGTACCTTTAGGCAGAATGTTTTTATATTCTTTTTAGGTATACTTTTTTCATATAGATTTTTAAAAACACATAAATATAAGAATATATATAAATAATTTACGTGGAGGGGAATTATTAAGTATGGAAGATATGAAACTATTTGATAAAACAGAGAGTTCTTTAGAGTTCTCTAGTAGTTTGGAAGGCGTTTTAGAAGTTTTAATTAGCAACAAGTATTTCTACGAAGAACAAATAAATATATTAAAGGAAGCTCTTATGAGTAGAGTTAGTGCTTCAGCAATTGCAGATCCAACTTTAGAACCTAAAATGATGAAATTGATGTTAGAAGGTTTAAAAGAAAACATAAATCTTTCAGAATATGTTAATGATGGATTTAAATTTGAACAGGTAGAAGAGTTATATAAAGGAATAAAAAAAGGAATAGATGTAAAGGCGTATGCTAATGTAGAGTATAATCACTTTCAAATGTCAGTAATAAGAAATGCAATTGAAATGGGATTAAATATAGAACCTTTAAAAAATGCAGAATTAAGTCATACTCAAATGGCGTTAATATGTTATGGAATTATAAACAATTTAGATATATCTAAGTATTCTAATCCTAAAATAAGTGCAGAAAAGGCATTAGAAGTAATAAAGTCTTTAGAAAACAAAACATCTTTATATCTTGTTTTAAATGAAGAAGAAATTGCCAGTGAGTATAGTTTTTATCAATTACAACAAATCAGATTAGGTATGTTAAATAGAATTAACGTATGGTTATATAAAAATCCTAACATTAAATTAGAATGTATGAAATACATAAGATTTTGTTTAGAAAACAACATAGAAATTGATGGTATAAAGAATTATGACATAACTGGTGATGAAGGAGAAGCTTTAGTTAAAGATAGTGCATTAAAAATTGCTATGAAGAAGTTAAGAGATAAGAGAAGAGACATGAAAGATATAGATATGAGCAATGTAACAATAGAAGCTGATAAAAAGTTATGTACTGAATACTTAGAAATGCTTTATTCTAAATGGGAAAAACAAAACTTAAAAGTTCTTATGAATGAGGGAAAAGTACCTAATTATTGTAGATGTTTAGATTAAGTATTTTAGAATATTAACTTAAACATTTGTAAAAACTTTAAATATATAATATAAAAATTTAATTATTGCTAATAAGGGGTGTTTTTATGGAATTTTATGAAGAAACTTTAAATAGTAAGTGTATATATGATGGTAAAGTTATAAAAGTTAGGGTAGAAGATGTGAAATTACCTAATGGAAAAGTAAGTAAAAGAGAAATTGTAGATCATGTAGGAGCAGTTGCTATAGTAGCATTTAAAGATGAAAATACTATAATTTTAGTTAAACAGTTTAGAAAAGCGTTAAATGAAATTTTAACAGAGATACCTGCTGGAAAACTAGAACTAAATGAAAATCCTAAAGAGGCTGCTATAAGAGAACTAGAAGAAGAAACTGGATATAAAGCAAAAAAACTAGAGTTCTTAGGGAAAATAGCTACAAGCGTAGGATTTTGCAATGAAATAATTCATATATTTAAAGCTACTGAATTATATGAAGGTAAATTAAATTTTGATGAAGATGAATTTATAGAATTAGAAGAAGTTAAACTAAATGAAGTTAAAACAAGAATTAGAAATGGCGAAATAATAGATGGAAAAACTGTTGCAGCCATGGCTTTAATCTAAAGATTTAAATGGAAGTAGATTTTGAAATTTACTTCCATTTTTCTATAGCTAAATAAATAAAATATTCATAGAATTAAACATTATATCATAACTATAGATAAGACTTATAAAATGATTATTTAACTAATTATAAAAAGCAGTTAAATTTTTAGGACAAGTAGTCCGTGATAAAAGGAGGATATCATGATTAACAAAGGTATATCAAAAAGTTTAGATGATAATAAAATATTTTATTTATTAAGTGCTATATTTATTGCTATTGGTGTAATTATGGGGATATATTGTGTTAAATATTTAAGCGCAAATGAAAATGAAAGTATTGCTAAATATATAGATACGGTACTTAAGGGATCTAGTGGTGAAATAAGAAATGCTTCTGTATTCTTTGAGGCATTAAAAAATAATATGATGTTTTTATTAGCTTATTTATTTTTAGGTATAACAGTAGTAGGAATTCCAATAATTTTAATTATAAATATAATTAAGGGGTTTACTATAGGCTTTTCATTTAGTTTTTTTATTTCTAAAGTAGCTGAAAAAGGCATTAGATTAGCAATATTTGCAATGATTCCACAAAATATAATATATATATCATGTATAACAGCAGCATCAGCAATAGCTATGAAATATTCTATAAATCGCATAAAAAGAAAAGGAACTGTTTGTGATTTAAGTATAAAAAAATATATAGGAAATATGATTGTATTTACTGGAATAATAATTTTAGGAGCAATTTTTGAATCTTTTCTTAGTCCATTTTTAATAAAAGTTATTTTGAAATAAAAGAATTGAAAATATAGACAAGTTTCTATATTTTCAAAGAATTATTTGTTATATACAACTAATTTATTTTGTAAAGCAAATTTAATGAAATTTTAATAAAAAAATGTACAATAATATTTAAATAATGAGCAAAAATCTTGATAAGCAGGATATGTTGTTATATAATTACATTTATAAATTTAAACTTTTTAAAAAATTTTTAATTAGAGGTATTATTATGAATAAGTTACTAAAACTATATGTAGAACAAATGCAAAATAAAAATTTATCATATAATACTATTGAAGCTTATGTTAGGGATATATCTAATTTTATTTCCTATTTAGAAGAGAGCGAAGAAAGTTTAGAATCTATTAACACGGATGCAATAATATTGTATGTTGAAAAACTAAGAAAAGAAGGAAAAGCTAACACTTCAATAATCAGAAATATTGTTTCAATAAGAAACTTTTATAAATATCTTGTTATAAATAAATTTGTAGATGAAGATCCTACTTTAGCATATGATTTGCCTAGAAATAAAAAAGAAATTCCAGAAATTTTAACTATAGAAGAAGTTGAAAGGTTATTAGAAGCACCAGATGATGATTATAAAGGGCTTAGAGATAAAGCAATGCTCGAGATAATGTATGCTACAGGAACAAAAGTAAGTGAACTTTTAAATTTAACTATGTATGATAAAAATTTAGAACTTTCATATATAAGAGTTAAAGAAAAACATGATGAAGAAAGAATAATACCACTTGGTAGGATAGCAGTTAAATATTTAAAAAAATATTTAGAAGTTAGAGATGAATTAAATATAAATAAATTAGATTATATATTTTTAAATAGTAAAGGTCAAAAGATGACTAGACAAGGATTTTGGAAAATAATAAAAAAATATGCAGAGGATGCAAGCATAAATAAACATGTAAATGCAAATACATTAAGACATTCTTTTGCAGTACATTTACTTCAAAATGGTGCAGATATAAAATCTGTTCAGGAATTGCTAGGACATAATAGTATGACGGCCACACAAATATATTCATTTATTTCAAGGCAAAATAAACTAGAAGAAGTATATAAAAAGGCTCATCCAAGAGCTTAATATACTATTAAATAGGACAGATACTGGTGTTATTTTAAAAACACAAACATTATTAGATATTTTTAAAATAATGTACTGTTCAATTTGGTTATTATTTGTATTAAAATAAGGGTATATTAAATATATTTTAAGAAAAATTAAAAATATATAACTTTTCAAATTTGTACATTATTAAACTAAAATGTTAAGATAATTTTACCCGTTTTACAAAATGTTAAAAATATAGGTAATCATATTAGTTTTAGTTTAAGGATAAATTAATATAAATTTTGATAACCATTTTAGAAAGGAGATATGAATGATGACAAAAAAAGTAACACTTGTTGTTTTAGATAGTGTTGGAGTAGGTGAACTTCCAGACGCTAAAGAATATGGAGATGTAGGTAGCAATACACTTGCTAACATTTCTAAAAAAGTAGAAAAAATTCAGTTACCTAATATGGAAAAGTTAGGCTTAGGTAATATTATAGATATACATAATGTAAAACCAGTTGAAAATGCTTTAGGATGTTACGGAAAAGCAATGGAAAAATCAAAAGGAAAAGATACAGTTACTGGTCACTGGGAAATTGGAGGAATTGTTTTAGAAAAGCCTTTAAAAACATACCCAGATGGATTTCCTAAAAATATTATAGAAGAATTTGAAAGCAAAATAGGTAGAAAAGTTTTAGGAAATAAGGTAGCATCAGGTACAGTTATTATTGATGAACTAGGTGAAGAACATCAAAAAACTGGTTACCCAATAGTATATACTTCAGCAGACAGTGTATTCCAAATAGCTGCGCATGAAGAGGTTATACCATTAGATAAACTTTATGAAATGTGTCAAATTGCAAGAGATATGCTTGTTGGAGATAAAATGGTAGGAAGAGTTATTGCAAGACCATTTTTAGGTTCTGAAAAAGGAGATTTTAAAAGAACTTCTAATAGACGTGATTATGCAATAGATCCATTTGAAAAAACAATGCTTGAGTATATAAAAGAAGATAATAAAGCTGTAATGGCTGTAGGAAAAATAGAAGATATATTTAATAAAAAAGGTATTACAGATGCAGTTCATACAAAAGATAATATGGATGGTGTTGAGAAAACTTTAGAATATATGAAAACTGATAAAGAAGGTTTAATATTTACTAACTTAGTTGATTTTGATATGAAATTTGGACACAGAAATAATGTAGAAGGATATGCTGAAGCATTAATGGAGTTTGATAAAAAATTACCAGAAATTATGGAAGCTATGGGTGATGAAGATATTTTAATATTAACAGCAGACCATGGATGTGACCCAACAACACCTGGAACTGATCACACAAGAGAGTACACTCCAATACTTGTATATGGAAAAAATTTAAAAAACAATGTTAACTTAGGAATAAGAAAAAGCTTTTGTGATATAGGAAAAACTGTATTAGATTTATTGAATGTGAGCAATGAATTAAATGGAGAAAGTTTTTTAAAAGAAATAATAAAATAATAGGTAACAATAAAAATTAATAATATTTAAAACATAAAACTGTTTTAGGAGGCAACAATAGTATGGAAATGAACAAAATAAGAGAAAGTGTTAGTTATATAGAAAGCAAATTAAACTTCAAACCAGAAATAGGAGTAATATTAGGTTCTGGACTTGGAGATATGGCAGACACAATAGAAGAAAAAACAGTAATAAAATATAGTGAAATACCAAACTTTCCAGTGTCAACAGTTCAAGGACATAAAGGACAATTTGTAATTGGAAAATTAAAAGGTAAAAACGTAATAATGATGCAAGGAAGATTCCATTTTTACGAAGGATATGATATTCAAACATTAGCATTACCTATATATGTTATGAAAAACTTAGGTGTTGAAACACTAATGGTTACAAATGCAGCAGGTGGAGCTAATACTTCATTTAAACCAGGAGATTTAATGATAATAAAAGATCATATAAACTTTAGCGGAGATAATCCACTAATAGGTAAAAATGATGAAGAAATAGGACCAAGATTCCCAGATATGTCAGAAGCATATAACAGAGAATATGCAAAAGTTGTTAAAAATATAGGTGAAAAACTTGGCTTAAAATTACAAGAAGGTGTATATATGATGTTCTCAGGTCCAACATATGAAACACCAGCAGAAGTAAAACTAGCAAGACTTTTAGGAGCAGATGCAGTTGGTATGTCAACAGTTCCAGAAGTTATAGCAGCTAGACACTGTGGAATGAAAGTAATAGGAATATCTTGCATAACTAACATGGCAGCAGGTATATTAGATCAGCCATTAAATCATGAAGAAGTTATGGAAACATCAGCTAAAGTTAAGAAAGACTTTACAGCTTTAGTTGAAAATATAATAGAAACTATATAATATATTTAAAATCAAGGTTCTAAGTTGACTTTTTAAACTTAGAACCTTATAAAATTAAGTTTAAGTTATAAATGAAACTGTAAATCAGTTTCTTTTAAATTTTAATATAAAAAATTTAAAGCTATTTTAAAATCAAAATAGTTAGCAGTTGGAGGAAATGCTTTATGAGAATGTATGATTTAATATTAAAAAAACGTAATGGAGAAGAGTTAACTACAGAAGAAATTAACTTTATAATAGAAAACTATACTAATGGAAGTATACCAGATTATCAAATGTCAGCATTATTAATGGCTATATACTTTAAAAAAATGAATGAGAGAGAAACAGCAGACTTAACTATGGCTATGGTTAATTCTGGTGATGTAATAGATTTAAGTAAAATAGAAGGAATAAAAGTTGATAAGCATAGCACAGGTGGAGTAGGTGATACAACTACTTTAATATTAACACCAATGGTAGCAGCAGTAGGAGTACCAGTTGCAAAAATGTCAGGAAGAGGTCTTGGACATACAGGTGGAACTATAGATAAATTAGAAACTTTTGAAAACTTCTCAGTAGCAATGAGTGAAGAAAAGTTTATAGATAATGTTAATACACATAAAATAGCTGTAGCAGGACAAACAGCTCATTTAGTGCCAGCAGATAAGAAAATATATGCACTTAGAGATGTAACTGCGACAGTAGATAACGTATCATTAATAGCTTCTAGTATAATGAGTAAAAAGATAGCATCAGGTGCTGATGCAATAGTTTTAGATGTTAAAGTTGGTGATGGAGCATTTATGAAAACAGTTGAAAATGCTCGTGAGCTTGGAAACGAAATGGTTAAAATAGGTAGAAGTGTTAATAGAAATACTATAGCAGTTTTATCTGATATGGATCAACCTTTAGGATTTGCAATAGGAAATGCCTTAGAAGTTGAAGAAGCAATAGAAACTTTAAAAGGAAATGGACCAAAAGATCTAGAAGAATTATGTTTAACATTAGGAAGTCAAATGCTAATTTTAGCAGAGAAAGCTTCAACTGAAGAAGAAGCAAGAAAAATGTTAGAAGAAGTTATAGAAAATGGTTCAGCTTTAGAAAAATTAAAAGAATTTGTAGAAGCTCAAGGTGGAGATACTTCAGTTATAGATGATACAACTAAACTTCCAAAAGCTAAATATGTAGTAGAAGTTAAAGCTAGTGAAGAGGGTGTAGTTAAGAAAATACACTCTGATAAAATGGGAATTGTAGCTATGGAGCTTGGTGCAGGAAGAGCGACTAAAGAATCAGAAATAGATTTAGCAGTAGGTATTGTTTTAAATAAGAAAAGAGGAGATAAAGTTAAAAAAGGAGATGTTTTAGCATATATTCACTCTAATAATGAAAGCAATATAGAAAAAGCTACAAGAGGAGTAATAGAAAATTACGTTATAGTAGAAAACTATGAAAACAACATACCATTAGTGCATGACATAATAAAATAATTTAAATATGAATGAAAGCTATAAAACATGTAGCTTTCATTTTTTTATAGAAATTTTAAATTTTTAAATATAAAAATAATAGTATGACACTTACTTAAATTTATGAAATATTATATAAAAAAATACAGTTTAATATATATACATTGCATTAATAAATTAATTGATAATATTATAAATAAATTTTTCTTTTTAGGTAAAAATAAGCTTAAATAGTTAATCTTTAAGGAGGAGAAAAATGAAGCAAAGAGGAAAGATTATAAGTTTACTTTTAAGCTTATTGCTATTATTTCAAATAACAATTCCAGTTAGCGTCAGTGCATTAGAAGATGGAAAAGAACAAAAGAAACAAGAAGCAACTACATCACAACCAATGGAAGTTGATGCAAGATCAGCACTACTTATAGAACCATCTACAGGAAAAGTAATATATGAAAAAAATCCTGATGAAAAATTTGCTCCAGCATCTGTAACAAAAGTAATGACAATGTTACTCACTATGGAAGCTATAGATAATGGAGATTTAAAATTAGATGATAAAATTGTTTGTAGTGCAAAAGTTAAAAGTATGGGCGGAAGCAGTATGATACTAGATGAAGGCGAAGTTAGAAGTGTAGAGGACATTTTAAAAGGAATAGCAGTAGCATCTGGAAATGATGCAGCAGTCGCTATGGCCGAACATCTTGGTGGAACTGAAGAAGCTTTTGTGGAAATGATGAATAAAAGAGCACAGGAACTTGGAATGAAAAATACAACCTTTAAAAATTGTACTGGTCTTCCAATAGAAGGACATTTAAGTACAGCAAGAGATATTGCTACAATGTCCCTAGAACTTTTAAAACATCCTAACATTCTAAAATATTCTTCAATATATATGGAAACTATAAGTGAAGGACGTAAAACACCAATTGAACTTGTAAATCATAATAAACTTGTAAGATTTTATGAAGGCTGTGATGGTCTAAAAACAGGATACACAGAGGAAGCAAAATACTGTATATCAGCAACTGCAAAGAGAAATGATGTAAGAATGCTTGCAGTAGTTATGGGATCACCTACCTATAAAATAAGAAATGCAGAAGCAAGTAAATTAATGAATTATGGATTTGCAAGATTTGAAAGCAAAAAAATAGTAGGAAAAGATGAAGAAGTAGAAACAATTCCTTTAAATAAAAAAGGTGATAAATTCTTTATAGCAAAATCTGTTGAAGAATTTAACTTAACTGTAGAAAAAAATTCACAAAATGAAATAAGCAAAAAAATAGTGTTAGATATGGACAAAAAACATTATAAAGAAGGCGATGTAGTAGGAGAATGTGAATACTATTTAGGAGATACACTAATTGGTAAAGTTCAACTATACACAGATAGAGAAATAAAACAATCTCACTTCTTTAGAAATTTAAAAGATAACATAAGCAATATATTTGAATAAACAAAAAACTACCTTGAAAAATATTTTCCAAGGTAGTTTTTCATTATAAATAAATATAATAAAAATATAACTTTTGAGTTAAACCCTACAGTTCACTAAAGGACTTTACTATGATATAATAAAATGTATGTAAAAAATGTGTACATGCTAGAATTAAAATTAATTTTGAATTACCAAAACTAGAGGGAGCTTGTTATGTCATTAAATATAAAAATAACAAATTTTGAAGGTCCTTTTGATTTATTACTTCATTTAATAAAGAAAAATGAGATGAGCATTTATGATATAAAGATATTAGAAATTACAAATAAATATTTAGATTATTTAAAAGAAATGAAAGAGATGGATCTTGATATAACATCAGAATTTATAGTTATAGCTGCAACATTAATAGAAATTAAGTCAAAACTATTATTACCTAAACCTAAGGTAGAAGAACCAAATGAAGAAGATGCAGCAAAAGAACTTATTGAAAAATTAATTCAATATAAAAAATATAAACTTGTAGCTTCATTTTTAGGTGAACGTCAGTTAGAAACAGGTGCTGTTTTTAGTAAAAAACCAGAAATTATAGAAGAAAGAACTCCTAAAAAAGAAAATATTAAAGACATTTTAAAAAATGTAACAATGCTAGATTTATATAATTTATATAATGAGCTATTAAATAATTTTTTAAATAAGATGAATGAAAGTGAAACTTTCTTTGAAGATAAAATAAAAATAGAAACTTTTAAGATAGAAGATAAAATGACAGAGCTTACCACATTAATGAGAAGTTATCCTAAAATTCATTTTACTAAACTTATAAAGAAATATAATTCTAAGGGAGAGGTAATAGTTACATTTTTAGCACTTTTAGAATTAATAAAAATAAAAACTGTAAAGGTTACTCAAGAAAAAAGTTTTTCGGATATATACATAGAAAAAATAGATGAAACTGAAGGGGAAGATTTAGATAATGAGTAATGAGTATAGAGAACAAATAGAAATAGAAGAAGTTTCACGAAAAAAAATATATTATTCAATCATTGAATCATTATTATATGTAACGGGAGATCCTGTGAGTATAAACACAATAGCATCAATAATAGAATGTTCTATTGATTTCACTGAAAGCATAATGAAAGATATGATAAAGCTTTACAAAGAAGATGAAAGCAGAGGACTTAAGATAATAAAGAATAATAAGGAATATCAATTTGTTACTAAGCCAAGAAATTCAAAATACATGGAAAAACTATTAAAAACTAATGTAAGACAGTCATTATCACAGGCTGCATTAGAAACACTAGCTATAATAGCATATAGACAACCTATAACGAGAGTTGAAATAGAGGAAATAAGAGGTGTTAAGAGTGATAGAGCAATCTACACACTTTTAGATAAGAACTTAATAAAAGAAAGTGGAAAAAAAGAAGTAGTAGGTAGACCAAATCTTTATTCAACAACTGATGTATTCTTAAAATATTTTGATTTTGGAAATATTGAAGAATTACCTGACTTAGAAAGTTTTAATATAGAAGAAGATGCTCCAAATGAAAATATTGAGAAAGAAGTAGAGAATAATATTACTAATTAGTTTATACATGAATACAGAATGAAAATGAAGTTATTTATTAAATTTTTAGAGTAATTTAGTTGAATATTATATATAAAATAAGGGAAGTCACATGACTTCCCTTAAGTTTTAATAAAATTATAAGAAAGTAGATTTATAAATTAAATATCTAAATCCTCTTCTGTACTTTTATACTCAGGTTCTATTTTGTCGGCACAACAACATTCACTTTCATGAGAGTGAGAAGAAGGCTTAGATTCTTTTTCATCTTTATTAAAGAAATCTTTTATCATATCAAAAAATTGTGGTACACTTTCGATAAGTTTGTCATAGTTATCTGTGTGTTCAACAGACAATAATCTAACAGATTCACCTTTAACAATTAAAAAACTTACTGGTTTTATACTTATACCAGCACCAGAACCCCCTCCAAAAGGATGAGTTAAAGAATCTTTTGAATTTTTAGATTCAAACTCAGAACCCCCAGAACCAAAACCAAAAGATACTTTAGAAACAGGGATTATAACTGTTCCATCATATGAAGTTACAGGGTCGCCTATTATAGTGTTTACATCAACCATATCTTTAATATTTTCCATAGTACTTCTCATTAAATTTTCTATTGGATGTCCATTCATTTTAAATATCCTCCTTAACGGTATGTAAATTTGTTACTTGTTTTTTATCAGTTTTAGTGCTTTTTATTGCTAAATAACATATATAGATAATCTTTGCAAAACTTATAAAAAATATACCCTCTATTTCCACATTAATGTAATTTTTATTAAACTCGTAATTTACATCATATTTAAAATCATTAACATTAAAAAATAATTTTAAAAGACCATAAATTAAAACAAAAAGTTGATGACTATAACCAAATGCAATAGCGGTAAATGCAGCATCGGGAAAAGAGTAATTTAAATTGCAATTAAATCTAAGGTTTATTTTAAATCTGTTATTTATAAGATTTTTAATAAATGATTTAACATCTATATTAGAAAAAAGTTTTTTACTCACTTTTTCATCTTTAGATGTAGATTTATGTTCAAGTTTTTCTTTATTTAATTCTTTCTTTTGATTTAATTTATCTAAATTCAACTTCTTTTTATATATGTAAATTTCTAATTTTTTATTTATATAATTTAGTTTTATTTTTAGAGGAATAGGACAAAATAATATCAGTATGGTAACTAGTAAGATTAATAAAAAAATTTTCATTATACTCCTCCAATCTTATTAGTAATAAGACTAACCATATTAAAGTAAAATATTCATAAATTTTTTATCTTTATAAAATAATTATTGTCATTTTGAAGAAGAATAATCAATTATAAAAAAGTATTTAGAGGTGAATTTAAATGAAGAAAAAATACATAAGAATTATATCTATTTTTATGATATCAATGATGATGTCCATAAATTTTACAAAAGTTGCTTATGCTAAAGATTTAAGGGTAGATGCAGTAAGTGCAATTGCGATAGATAGTATAAGTGGTAGAGTGCTATTTGAACAAAATGGGTATTCTATTGTACCTATGGCCAGCACAACAAAAATAGTAACTGCATTAGTTGCATTAAATTGTGGTAATTTAGATGATGAATTTACAATATCTAAAAATTCAGCATCGGTTAGAGGTTCTACTGTAGGATATAAGGCTGGAGAGAAAATTAAGCTACATGAACTCTTATATGGACTTATGTTTAAATCAGGGAATGATGCAGCCATAGCAATAGCAGAAGGAATTGGTGGTTCTGTAGAGGGATTTTGCAAATTGATGAATGAATATGCATTAACCATTGGAATTTTAGATTCACATTTTGAATCACCTCATGGACTAGATAGTCAAAATCATTATTCCACAGCATATGATTTAGCATTAGCCACAAAAAAGGCTAAAGAAAATCCTAAATTTCATGAAATAGTTTCATCAAAAACAATTTCAAAAGATAAATATGGTTTTACAAGAGACTATCAAAATATAAATAAACTTTTATATCAAATGCCTAATGCTAATGGTGTAAAAACAGGATATACAGGTGGAGCAGGAAAATGTTTAGTATCTTCAGTTAATATGGGAGAGGGAGACATAATAATAGTCACATTAAACTGTACACCAAGATGGGAAGAAACACGCAAAATATATGAATATGTAGAAAAAAATTATGACTATAAAAAAGTAATATCACAAGGAGAAACATTAAAAAATCTTCAAGTGGAAAATGGAAAAGAAGAGTTAAAGCTAGTATGTCAAAAAGACATAGTACTACCTGTAAAAGAAAATGAAAAACTAAACATAGAAGTTGATGCACCAACAAATTTAAAAGCGCCTGTAGAAAAAAACAAAAAAATAGGTAGTGTAAAAATAAGTGATGAAAAAGGAAAAATACTATATGAGGAACTATTATCAGAAAATGAAGTAAACAAAAACCCATTATTTAAAGTAATAAAAGATAAAATATTTAAGAAATAGACAGAATTTAATCCAATGTCATTAGTTTATAAAATGACATTGGATTTTGTTTAATTTGTCTTTATTAAATAAAATTAAAAGTATAGTCATCTAAAACCCATTTATCAGTTAAATCACGAGGATGTCTATTTTTTTTGCCGTGATCATCTTTAAAGCATTTTAAATTTATCTCATTATATTGAACGAGAATTTTTTCTAATTTTCTTTTTTCAGTAATATATTTTTTATTATCGCTTCCCCAAGCAATTATAACTGTATTACATTCTTTTAATGATCCGATTATATAATCTATATTTTTCAATTCATACTGATTTTCACGTTTTGAAAGCTCAGTGGTATAAGAAGACATGTATGCGAAAAGATTTAAAATAATTAATCCACCATAGTCATGGTCTACTAAGAAATTAGTTACGTTAGTCACAGTTCTATCACTCTTTAATTCACTAGCCTTACTTGGATTTACCATTATAATTATAGCTTTCTTTTTATGTTCATCCCAAATTTTAGTTAACTTATACCTATATTTTTCATTATCAGAAAAAATAGCTTCATTACAAATAATAGATTTTTTAATTTTCATAATTATCACCCCTAATTAAATTATAATTTATTATGTGATTTTATCAAATTTAAATTATTGTATATTCTTTTATTAAAGTAAATTATCATAGTAAATTAGTATAACACTTATAGAAAAATCTCTTAAAAGTTTGTTAATTTGAAGATAGAAAATATAAATTATTATTTAAGGTATAAAATGTAACAAAATACTTCTATTGTAAATATTCTAATAGTAGAGTATTACAGGAGGTTTACCGTATGAGTTATGAACCTTATACTTGCATAGACTGCGGTAGTGAATTTTGTCCTTGCCATTTAGCTGAATCAGGAAATTGTATTCTTTGTTCACATTTGGATGGTAAGGATTTTTGTGACTGTTGCAATTGGAATGGGGTTTGTATATACCATGAATTTGTTACAAATAATTTTGAAAGCAAACCAGGCAGAAAATATCAAAAGTGTAACGTTGTATCAAAGAAAATAATAGATGATAAATTATTAATTTTAAAAATATCTGCTAGTGAAAAATTAGTTAGTGAACTTGTTAATCCTGGAAGTTTTGTTTTCTTAAGAAAGGAAGATACTGAGAGCACTTATAACACACCAGTATCTGTTATGGAAAATGACCCTATAAATGATACATTAACTTTTGCAATAGAAATAAAAGGACTGAAAACAAAAGAGTTAGGCAAAATAAATGAAAATGAATCACTTTTAGTAAAAGGTCCTTTTTGGAATGGAATATTGGGACTTAATCCAATTATGGAGTGTAAAAATAAAATATGTTTACTTATAGCTCGTGGAATTGGTCAGGCACCATTATTACCAGTTATGGAGAAATTAAAACACAATAATAATAAACTTATAGTTATGATAGATAAGGCTCCTTTTGAAAATATATTTATAAAAGAGGAATTAGATAAATATGCAGATGAAGTAATAGAATGTAAAACTATTATAGATGGTGGTTTATTAAGCGGAAAGTTTAAAAAAAGTTTAGAACATGTATTAATGGAACATGATTTTGCCATTGTTCATTGTGATGCTGCAGATATTTTAAATTATCAAGTTATGAGAATAGTAGAAGCTCACAATAAAGATATAAAATTTTCTTGTTGCAATAATGAAAAAATGTGTTGTGGAGAAGGCGTTTGTGGATGCTGTACTATAACAAACAATGATGACAAATTAAGAAGACTTTGTAAACTACAAGCTGATCCTAAATACATTTTGGAAGGGAGGAGAAATCTGTGAGGGTTGTCGTAATTGGTGGTGGATGGTCTGGTGTAGCTTCTGCTATAACTGCAAAAAAAGCTGGAGCAGATGTAACATTAATTGAAAAAACTGATTTATTATTAGGTCTAGGCAATGTTGGCGGTATAATGAGAAATAATGGAAGGTATACTGCTGCTGAAGAATTACTAGCACTAGGTGCTGGTGATTTAATCAATATAACAGATAGAAATACTAGACACAAAAATATAGATTTTCCAGGTCATAAACATGCCTGGCTTTATGATGTTAACAAAATAGAACCTGATGTTAGAAGATATGTTAAAAGCTTAGGTATAGATGTAAGATTAATTACAAGAGTTGTAGATGTAGAAAAAAGTGAAGATAAAATAACAGGTGTATATATAAGTGATGGAAGTTTTATAAGTGGTGATGTATTTGTTGAAACAACTGGTTCAACAGGACCTATGGGTAACTGCTTAAGATATGGTAATGGATGTTCAATGTGTATATTAAGATGCCCATCTTTTGGTCCAAGGATTAGTGTAAGTTATAGAGCAGGTGTTGAAGATATTAAAGGTGAAAGAGATGAAGATGTATTTGGAGCATTTAGTGGTTCATGCAAACTTGCAAAAGAAACATTATCTTATGAAATTGTAAAACAACTAGATGAAACTGGAGTTGTAGTGCTAACAGTTCCTAAAGAAGATGTAAATTTAGATAAATTAAAACAAAAAGTATGTCAGCAATATGCACTAAAAGAATTTGCAGAAAATATAATTCTTTTAGATACAGGACATGCAAAACTTATGACTTCATACTATCCATTAGAGAAATTAAGAAAAATTAAAGGACTTGAAGATGCTAAGTTTGTAGATCCGTATGCTGGTGGAAAAGGAAACTCCATAAGATATCTATCAGTTGCTCCACGTGGTGATGATATGAAAGTTGATGGAATATCCAACCTATTCTGTGGTGGAGAGAAGAGTGGACTATTTGTAGGTCATACCGAGGCAATATGCACTGGTAGTCTTGCAGGTCATAATGCTGTAAGAAGTTATCTTGGAATGCCACTTTTAATACTTCCAAGAACTATTGCTATAGGGGATTTAATTGCCTATGCAAATGAAAAAGTTAAAACTAAAGAAGGTAGAAGAAATAGATACACATTTGCAGGTGCAGAATATTTTAAACGAATGGAAGAAACAGGACTTTATTCAATTGATAGTGAAGAAATTTATAATAGAGTAAAAAAAGTTAATTTGGATGATATATTTAATCAAAAACTAATATAGAAATAAAGAGCTGCTTTAATTAAGGCAGCTTTTTATTTAATATAATGTGGAGTAATAAACTTAACAAATTCATATAAAGTATTTATATAAGTTTTAAGATTAAGAAATCATTTTAAGCATATCTTCATATTCTTTAACAAGGTCAGAACATCCCCATAAAACAAAGTTACTTATTTGAGACTTTAAAAAAGATTTAAGATTAATATTAATTACATTCATAACATCTCTATTAGGACTACACATTTCATTTTGACTATATTTATGATATGTTATAATGTTTGATACAGATGTACGAAGTGGAAGAGATTCATCAAAGGTACATAATTTATTAGAAACTAATCCAGAAATAAAACTATCTAAATCATCAGTACTACAATCCTCAAAGTTTAATCCACATTTGTTAGCTATTTTCTTTATATTAAATTTATCATTAGAATCAATACAATCATTTAATAGATTCTTTTCATATAAGTATGTGATTTCGTCTTGATAATTTTTAGGTTGAACATCATTTGAAAAATTAATTCTATTCTCAGTTTTATAAGGGTTTATAGTATTACTACTTTTATATACGATATTATTGGAAAAACTAAATTTAAAACTATAATTAAAATTGTAATTAGAATAAATATTATTTATCATTTAATTAGATTCCTCCCAAATTTAATATTATTTAAGTAGAATGTCATTAGAAAGTATATATTTAATATTATAAGATTTCAAATGTATTTAAGTAATTATATGACATAAATAGATAGTGTAATTTATATAAAATAAGTTTTTAGAAGTTTGTAAAATATAAAGCAATGAAAAATTATAAAAGATTTATTGATAACTTAAAAAATAAGCAAACTTAAGTGAGTTTGCTTATTTTTTAAATAATTTATTTGAAAGATAATGTGACAACATTATAGAAATAGGTAATAATACAAGCAGTATTAAAAATACTGATATTATACTCAATAGAGTTATATATCCAGGGAAAATATTCATTAGTACGTCTTCAACAAAGAATCCCGTGATTTTATATAAAATGTACCAAAACAGTAATGTAATTAAAATAAAAAATATGTTAGATTTTACTTTATTCATAAAACACCTCATAATAATATTTTTTAATTATATGCAAATAAATAAATGTATATTCGTATACATTTGTAAGCATTCAACCGAAGTTAAGTGTTTCGCAATTTATGGTATATTTAAAGGAGGAAAAGTTTGGAACTGGTGATATACTAGTAATGAAAGATATAACTAGTATTGTATCGACATATGGATTAATTTATTGCTTTAATAAAGGGTATGTACCTGATTTGGAGGTAATATATGCATAGTATTATAAAATGGTATAATCAATTAAAGTATAAAAGAAAGAAAATAATAACATTCATAACAATTTCAATTTTAATTTTAATTTCAATTATAATATGGATTTGTACAAGAAGGTATATTGCTAAAAAAGCTATTTTTGATTATATAGATAATCAAGGAATATCTAGGAATGACATTGTAGTTGAAGATTTTGGTAAAGATTGGAAAATTGGCGGGTATAATTATATGATTTCAATTAGAGATGAAGACCCAGAAATCTATTATAAGTATGATTATTATAAGGGTAACATTGGTTTTTCGGCTTCTAAAATGAATGCTCAGTGGATAAAAGAAAAAACCTGGGGTGGAAATTTTTTAAGCGAATATGAGGAAAAAAATTTAAAATACCCACCATTAAAAGATTAATATATATTAAGTCGCATTAGCTAAACAAGGTAACTCTCAGTAGTTGCCTTTTATTTTTTGTAATAAATTATTTGAAGCAATCACTATTTACTACGATATGTATAATGTGGAATGAATTTACATAGGGGCATTAATATGACAAATCTAACCATACCAAGTTTTTTAAGAAGTTTAATTGATACAAACAATAATAAAAATATAAGACCTAAAGGAAAGATAAATAATATAAATACAAATAATCATATTCAAACTAAGAATAATATTAAAAATAAAAATTTTATAGGTAGAAGTGTTGCTTCATTCTTCAAAGGGGGATTAACAGAATTAAAATTTAAAAATAATGTACTGAATATTAAAGAGGGGGTTAATTATAAAGCAAAAACCTTTTTTAGCGGAGATGCAGAATTCACAATAAAGGATTATAAACTTACTAAGCTTATGCAAGTTATTGGAATTGATGATTCAGAAATTTTTTCAAATCAAGAATTAGATGATATAGGAAGAACAGAGCAATTTATTGAGCTTTTAGCAGGAGAGTATCCAATTGATAAAAAGCTTATGCTACTTAGAACATTTTATCCTAATCCATTAGATAGGAAAATTAGGCTTGAAAAATTAGGAGCAGAATGTAATAAGGAAATATCTTTTAATGGCTGTAGTGAAAACTTATATTTTGATGAGAGTGGATGGTTATATACTAAAGAGGAATTAAAAAATCTTAGAGGTGCTTATTTGGAAAGAAATTTTTTTGAATATGGATATAATGAAAATTCTGAAATTATAATAGACGGCAAGGAATATAAATTAGATGAAACAGGACATATATCAGGAATACCAGAAGATGCTATATGTATTCATGGAAAGGTAAAATTAATAAAATAATTTCATATTAGCTTAAAAGATAGTTCTTAGGAGTTACCTTTTATTTTTATTATTAGAATCAATACAATCATTTAATAGATTCTTTTCATATAAGTATGTAATTTCGTCTTGATAATTCTTAGATATATCAGTTAAAAAATAAACATAAAAATAATAAATAAAAAAATAAGCAAACCTAAGTGAGTTTGCTTATTTCTTAAATAATTTATTTGAAAGATAATGTGACAACATTACAGAAATAGGTAATAATACAAGCAGTATTAAAAATACTGATAGTATACTTAATAAAGTTATATACCTAGGGAAAATATTCATTAATACATCTTCAACAAAGAAACCTGTAATTTTATATAAAATGTACCAAATATGAATATATTAAATAAAAATAAAAAAGTTAAATTATTGATTTTAGCGTTGTTAATAGTTATAGTGTTAGTTTTTGTTCTTCCATTTTATATGCCTTTTATGCCACAATATTCTATAAGATTATACTTCAACAGTTATAATACAAAAAACTATGAATTATATAAAAAAGTTACTGCTAGAAATATGGCTTGTGATGTAGATACGTTTAATGAAAAAGGTAAATTATATGTATTTTTTACTAAAAGAACTAAAATGGATAAAGAAACTTTAGAATCAAATATATATGAAATAAAAAGATATAATGATAGTTTAAAAAAGTATACAGACAAAGATATACTTTTTTATAACATATATGGTATAAGTAATGACATTGATGAAGTTGTTGGTCCATATATAACATTAATAAGATCTAATAACAAAAATAAAGCAAAGTGGATTGTTCAAGGAATAGGATATTAATAGAGAAAATTATAAAATCTAGAATAATACATTAAATATTAATTTATAAAATAGGGATTACACATATACTAATTTGTGTAATCCTTATTTTATATTTAATGAAATTATATAAATTTAAGAACTAAATTACAATTATCTTAAAAAATATAAAAGTAGTTGGTATAAGAGTATAGTTTTCAGGTGTTTTTGAAAGTATAAAGTATAGATGAAAAATTATTATTAGGAGGAGTATAAATGGAAAATAATATGGCTATGGAATATCCAATGTTTTGTTATCAATGTGAGCAAACTGCAGGGGGAAAGGGATGCACGAAATTGGGAGTTTGTGGGAAAACACCTGAGGTTGCAGCATTACAAGATTTATTGATTTATCAGATTAAAGGAATTAGCTGTTATGCTAATAAATTAGTTGAAAAGGGTGAAAATGTAGATAAAAATATAGTGAGTTTTATCGAAAATTCACTGTTTACAACATTAACAAATGTAAATTTTGATGCAGATGTTCATATTGAAATGTTAAAGGAATCTCAAAAAATAAAAGAAAAATTAAGGAAAAGTGTTGGTAAAATTGGAAATGACACTGAACATGCTACATATAATTTAAGTGATACTAAATCAGAAATGCTAAGAGATGCAAAAAAGGCAGGAATAATGTATGACCAAAATCTTGATCCAGATATACGATCATTAAGACAAACAATAGTTTATGGATTAAAAGGAATAAGTGCTTACGGACATCAAGCAAGGGAATTAGGATATTACGACAATCAAGTTGATAATTTTTATATAAGAGCATTAGAAGCAACTACAGATGATACTCTATCAGTTGAAGAGTTAATAAGGTGGACGATGAGAACAGGGGATATGAGTGTTGCTGTGATGAAAAAATTAGATGAAGCGAACACTACAGTTTATAAAAATCCTTCACCACATAAAGTAAATGTACATATTAAAAAGGGACCATTTATAATTGTATCAGGACATGACTTAAAAGATCTTGAAATGCTATTACAACAAACCGAAGGAAAAGGGATAAATATATATACACATGGAGAGATGATACCTAGTCATGGTTATCCTGAATTAAAAAAGTATTCTCATCTTGTTGGAAACTTTGGTGGAGCTTGGCAGGATCAACAAAAAGAGTTTGATGATATTAAAGGCTGTATACTTATGACAACTAATTGTCTTATGAGACCAAGGGATTCTTATAAAGATAGAATATTTACAACAAGTGTCGTTGGCTGGGATGGAGTTAAACATATAGGAAAGAATAATGATGGTAAAAAGGACTTTAGTGAAATAATTAATAAAGCTTTAGAACTAGGGGGATATGAAGAGGATCAAGAGCCATATGAAATATTAGTTGGATTTGGACATCATGCAACTTTGAGTCATGCAGAAGATATAGTTAATGCAGTAAAGGAAGGAAAAATAAGGCACTTTTTCTTAATAGGTGGTTGTGATGGAGCAAGACCAGGAAGAAACTATTATACTGAATTTGCTAAGAAGGTTCCAGAAGATTGTATAATATTAACATTAGCTTGTGGAAAATATAGATTCAATAAATTAAAATTTGGTGAAGTTGCAGGACTTCCGAGGTTATTAGATATAGGACAATGCAATGATGCATATTCTGCGGTGAAAATTGCAACAGCACTTGGAGATGCATTTGGAACAGATGTTAATGGATTGCCATTATCAATTATTTTATCATGGTATGAACAAAAAGCAGTTGCAGATTTACTTGCTTTATTATCATTAGGAATAAAGAGTATATATCTTGGACCATCGCTTCCAGCATTTTTAAGTCCAAATGTTCTTCAATATTTAGTTGATACATTTGATTTAAGAGCAATAAGCACAGTTGAGGATGATCTAAAGTCTTGCTTAAAACAGAATATTTAATGTAATAAGTTAACTTTTAAAATGAATGTTTAAGTAGAATTGTATTAAAAGAATAAGGTGATTTAATGTGATTTATTTACAACAAATTGTTTTGATTTAAGTAGCAATATTAAATAAATTAGATAGTTTAAATTATTTAATATATAAATAAATAGATTTTAGAGAATGTAATTACAAGGTGAAAAAGATGTTTTATGTAATATTGATTATTAAATTATGGAAGTTTAAGAAATATTACTAAATTAACATGTATAATTTACACAAGTAATAACAATTTTTTTGCGTCACATGATCCAAAGACCCTTAAATATTAACTTGGACAATAAAAAGATGTATCACCCTTTTTATTGTCTTTTTTTTATAATTGTAATTAAGATTTTAGATTGAGAAAATGCAATTAAATTTATATTAGTATAATAATCAAAAAGCTTTTTTGATAAATAAATTATTTTTAAAAGAAAATCTTCATTCTAAATTTAATATTTATATATGCATATAAAATAAGCAGTAACAAACAATATATTTGAAATATATTATTTGGAGGTGCTGTTAATGTTTGAACACAAAAAACAATTACTACACGATGTTAAAGTTGAAAAGCCTAATCCTCAATATGCAGTTTTAATGCAAGAGCAGTTAGGTGGTGGAAATGGTGAGCTTAAAGCAGCAATGCAATATATGGCTCAAAGCTTTAGAATAAAAGATCCAGAAATAAAAGATTTATTTTTAGATATAGCAGCAGAAGAGCTTAGTCACATGGAAATGGTAGCACAAACGATAAATTTATTAAATGGTCATGATGTAAATATTAATGAAGTTAATAGTGGAGAGGTTCAAACACATGTTCAATGTGGTTTATCACCAGTATTAATTAATTCATCAGGTGCACCATGGACTGCTGATTATGTCACTGTGACAGGTGATTTAGTTGCAGATTTATTATCTAACATAGCATCAGAGCAAAGAGCAAAAGTTGTATATGAATATTTGTATCGTCAAATTGATGATAAAGAAGTTAAAGCAACTATAGATTTCTTACTTAATAGGGAAGAGGCTCATAATGCATTATTTAGAGAGGCATTAAATAAAGTACAAAATACTGGATCAAATAAAGATTTTGGAGTTACTGAGGATTCTAAATTATACTTTAATTTATCTAATCCAGGACCTTCTCATGAAGCACCTAACCCTACTCCACCTTCATTTGAGAATCCACGAAGATAAAAATATATACGAAATATTTAAAAGCTGTTTATATAATCTAATTAATGATATATAAACAGCTTATTTTTTATATGATGTTTATGAAATAATTTTATAAAAATGTGTTTACATTAATATATAAGATTATAAAAAAATTGAACTGATACTTAATAAGTATATTGTAAAAATACGGAGTGCTTTAAAATATATCAATTTATACTTTTGTTTTTTAAAATAAAAAAATATTTAGAAAAATTGATTTAAGTTTAATTAAAATGGTATTTTATACAAATAATTTTAAAAAAAATTAACAAATGTAAAATTTTTTTAAAAATATAGTAAAGTTTTTAAAAAATAATACGAAAATAATGTTGTAATTATATGTTTTAAGTAGAATAATATATAAAAAATAGTAAAAAATATATTAATTAGATTATATTATATAATCATTATTTAATGTATAAATTGATATGAGGGGGACTTAAATATGTATGGAAAAACATTGAAAAAACATATACATACAACGATATTGTCTATTATAATTGTAGGTGTTTTAGTGTATTTAAAAGGTTTTATGATAAACTTTGTAGATGCTAAAATTATTAATCTTTTAATATTACCTTTTTTAGTTAGTGTTGTTGTAAATGTTGTAAAATGGGTGGCTTTTTTTGCTGTGCCATTTATTTGGAAATCAAGTACAATTTCATTTGAGAAAGCTATTAATAAAAATATTCACTTTAAATGTACAGATGAAATTTCTCAATTTATAGTTAAAGTGGGAGCATTATTTTCAATTAGTGAAGCAACTGTGGATAAACACAACAAAAATGAAAAAGGTAAAAAAGGATTTATTAACTGTTTAGAAGTAAGAGATTATGAAAGTAAAGAAGAAAAGAAAATGGTTCTTGCATCACTTGGTGCTAGTTGGAATATTCAAACTAAAAATGAACTTTATGAAACATTAAATCAATTAATAGATGAAAATAATTTTTCAGATGTGGAATTTGATATAAATAACAATAAGTGGTTTGTAAAAATGTTAGAAAAAGAAAATTTAAAGTTTGAAAATCTTAAAAACAAAAGAAGTTCAAAGCATCAAACAGCTTTTAATCTTCAAAGGGCAGTCTTATTATTAAGAGAAGCATTAACTTGTGATTTAATAACTATAGAAGAGTTTGAAGAATTTAAAGCTAATATATATAATCTTATTAAAAAAGAATTTAAGTCAATGGAAGATTTGATTATAGATTATTTAATTGGAGTAGCTTATTTCTATGAAGAAAAAATAATTTTTGGACCTGTAACAATAAATGATAGAATAAAAGGTATAAAAATTTTAATTGAAAACAACTACTTTGATAGAGATTTAAATGATATATAAGATTAATTTTATGTATAATATACTTAAGTAGTTTCGGCTATAATGTATAATAAAATAATGAAAAATAATAAATTATAAGAAATACCATATTATTTAAAAATAATATGGTATTTCTTATAATTTAAAATGAACCTTTTATTAAATATATGCGTCTAATAAGTGTAAAGCAAAAAAGTAGCGCTACAATTTGCAAGGAAAGGTAGGAAGTCAATTGAATAAAGAAACATTTAAAGAAAAAGTTCTTGAGACTGAATCTACTTTGTATAATGTATCTAAATCAATTCTTAGTAATGATAAAGATTGTGAAGATGCAGTTCAAGAAGCAATCCTAAAGGCTTATAATAAATTGAAAACATTAAAAGAAGAAGAATATTTTAAAACATGGCTAATTAGGATATTGATAAATGAATGTTATAGTTTGAAACGCAAAGAATTGAAAACATTATCTTATGAAGAATGTTTTGATATTGCTTCTGATAATAATAAAGATGAATATAGTGAATTGTATTTTGCAATTCAAAAATTACCAGAACGCATTAGGATTACAATTGTTCTTTATTATGTAGAAGGGTACTCTATAAAGGAAATTAAAAAAATTTTGAAGATACCTGAAGGAACTGTAAAAAGTAGATTAGCAAAAGGGCGAAAATTGTTAAAAATAAAATTAGAATACATGGAGGAAATCTATGAATAATTATAATTGGAATGATGCCTTTCCAAATACACCTAAGAATTTTAAAAGTAAGGTAAGTATGACATTAAATAGCTTACCAGATGAAAGGGAGCAGGGTATAATGAAAGGTAAAATGATAAAAAGCAAAATTACGGTTGCGTTAGTAGCTACTATGATATTAGGAACAACTGCATTTGCAGGAGGAAAAGTAATATCTATAAATTCAAGTTCAAGTAATATACCAACATATACTAAAATGCCTACAGCAGAAAAAATAAATAATGATTTTGGATTTAATCCTAAATTAGTTGAAAAGTTTGAAAATGGGTATGTATTTACAGGTGGGTATGTTGTAAATAATGAAGGTAAAGATGAACAAGGAAATTCTATAATGAAAACTAAATCTCTTGATTTTGATTATGAAAAAGGTGATGATAAAATAGGTTTTTATATGGAAAATAAAGAAATAGATGAAGAAACAGAAAAAAAACAAGCTGTTGATACGTATAAAAATGTAGAATTATATTATAATTCTTATGATAATAAAGTTGTTCCAGGAGATTATGAGATGACAGAAGAAGATAAACAAGACAAATTATCTGGAAAATATGTTTTTAGCTTTGGATCTGATGATGTGAGAATTTCTAAGGTTCAAGGATTGAGTTGGAAAGAAAATGGGATTAGATATGGATTTACAGCTATTGACTCCGAAATATCACAAGATGAATTAGTTGAAATGGCTCATCAAGTTATTGATAGTAAATAGAAATATATTATGAATAAAAAATACCGCAATATTTATAAAGAATTTTGTGGTATTTTTTTGTTTATAGAAAATTTAACTATTTAAATAAGAGGGCATAGTTAAATATTAACTAATTGTAAAATAAAACATAAAAATACAAAATAATGAAAATAAATAAACGTATATGATATAATTTTATTGATTTATTAGGAATGTTTAAGGGGGGGGATAATTTTGGGGTATATTAAAAATCAATGGGAAATTATTAAGATTAATTTTAAAATTAATAGATTATATTGTTTAATATATGTTTTTATGAGAATGATAATTGCATTTATTCCAGCATTTTATGTGGTAGCGTACTCAAAGTTTATTGATAATGTACTTAATTTATATGAAGGTGTATCAAATTATAAGTTATTACTATCATCTTTTCTATGGATTACAATATTGACTTTTATAAAATACTTAAGCATAAGTTTTAATGAAGTCATTTCTAATAAAATAAAAATCAACTTATTAAAGGCATTAAAACTTAAAATAGTTGAAAAAAAGGCAAAGCTTAAATATGAACTTATAGAAAATAAAGAAGTTTGGGATTTGATTTATAGAACTTCAAAAGGAATTCCAGATAAGATAAATGTAGGATTTGTAAGTTTTTTTGATCTTATGGAAATTACCATAAAGATTTTTTCAGTTGTTTTAATAATATGGAAATTTTCTAAAACAATTGCTGTAATAGTATTTATATGTTTTATTCCTGTTATCATTGTATCTATAAAATCAGGGAAAAATGATTATAGTGGGTATGTAGATATAGAAAAAATTGAGAGAAAAATTGGAAGTTACGAAGAGATTCTTACATCAAAAGAATATGCAGAAGAAAGAAAAATATTTAATTACACTGAATGGTTTTCAAAAAAATGTAAGGATACTTATAATACTATGATATCTATGTTTTTAAAATTTAAGATTAAATTTTATATGAAGGTGAAAATTACTAGTTTTATTATTACATCTATATTATTTATTATAATTTTTCTTCTTATGAATTTAACCATTAATAAAGTTATAACAATAGGGTTATTTACATCTATGGTTGCACAACTTATGGAAATATCTAATAGCATAGCTTGGCAACTTTCAGGTATTGTATATAAACTTACTAATAGCAATTTGTATATGAATGATTATTTAAACTTTTATAATCTAGAAGAAATAACTTGTAAATCTTTTTCTAATAATTATTTTGATAGAATTAAAACTATTGAATTTAAAAATGTAAATTTTAAATATCCGGGAAATAGTGAGAATACTCTTAAAAATCTAAATTTAAAACTAGGGAATAATGAAAATTATGCTATTGTAGGAGAAAATGGAGCAGGAAAATCTACAATAACTAAACTTTTATTAAAACTTTATGATAATTACGAAGGAGAAATTCTTATAAATGGTATAGAGTTAAAGAAAATAAAAAATGTAACATCGTTATTTGCAGTAGTATTTCAAGATTATGCTAAATATGAAATTAGCATAAGAGATAATATACTTTTTGGTGATAATGATAAAGTATCAGAAAAGATTTTATACGAGTATTTTAATTCTGTAAACTTTAATATAGACAAGAAAAGGTTTGATGAAGGTTTAGATACCGAATTAGGAAGACTTACAAATAAGAATACAGATATGTCAATAGGACAGTGGCAAAAATTAGCTATGATTCGCTCCTTATGTGAAAAAGGAAGTTTTTATATATTGGACGAGCCAACAGCTGCATTAGATCCTGTAACTGAAACTATTATATATAAGGATTTTATTAAAATATTAAGTGAAAATCCTGCAATAATAATAACTCATAGACTAGGAGCTGCTAAACTTGCAGATAAAATTATAGTAATTAAAGATGGAACTAATGTTGAATTTGGAAGTCATGAAGAATTGATGTCAAAAGAAAGTTTATATAGAAATATGTATGAAAATCAGAGCAGGTGGTATAGTGATGAAAAGTCAGAATGCATTTAAAATAATGTTTAAAGAAGTAAAAAGAATAGGTTATAAAAACCCAGGTATTACTATAATGATTCTTGTAGCAAGTTTTATTGAAGCTTTATTACTTTTAGGGAATACTATGGCTTTAAAAAACTTTTTTGAAAAAATCACATATGCAGTAAAAAGTAATGCAGGAGTAAGTTGCACATTAACAGCATTTATAATATTATTTATCATTGTAATATTAAGTGATTTTTTTAATGCTTTAAATAATTTTCTTGCAGATAAACAAGCAATGATATCTAGAAAAATTATAATGGAAGAATTTTACATAAAAATGAAAAGTATGAAGCTGTTATATTTTGAAAATCCTAAATTTCTCGATACTTTAGATAAGGCAAAAGCAGGAATAGATGGTAGTATAAATGCAGTTATTTCATTAGAATTTATTTTAGGAAAACATATTATTTATTTTGTGATAATAACTATATATTTGTATAAAATTCATCCACTTTTAAGTTTAACAATTTTTTGTACATTTATTCCTACATTTTTTAGTTATGTACTAAGAAATAGAATTAAAAGTAAATTAGAAAATAGTATTGCATTGCAAAGAAGAAAAGTTAGTGCTTATGAAGATTATATAGGACATAAAAATTATTTTAAAGAAACAAGACACTTAGGTGCAGTTAAGTTTTTTAAAATGAGATTAGAAAATTCTTTAAATGAACTTACTAAATTAAGTATTAAATCATTCAAAGAAATAAGTATTATAAAATTAATTATTAATTTTATTTATTTTTTAGGTTTTATATTAATAATAGGAATCATATATTATCTTACTTTAATAAAATCTATTTCAGTAGCAGAAACAGGTGCAGTTTTAACTACAGTTATTACTATGTATAATCAAATGGATAATCTATTTAATTTTCAGATAGCAGGTGTTTCGGAAAGTTATAATAGTCTTTATAATCTTAATAAAATACTAGATTATGAAGAGGATAACAGTGGAGAACAAATTTGTGAAGACGAAAAAAATATTAATATATCAATGAAAAATGTAGATTTTAATTATCCTAACTCTGAAAAAAAAGTTCTAGAAAATATATCAATAGACATAAATTCTGGAGAAATAATTGCAGTAGTAGGTGAAAATGGCTCTGGAAAAACCACATTATCTAAAGTTATAACAGGTCTTTATGAACCTACAAAAGGAGATATATTTTATAATGGAAAGTCATTTAGAAATATAGATATGACGTCTATTTATAAAAAAATTTCTATAGTATTTCAAAAGTTTAATCATTATCCAATAACTGTTAAAGAAAATGTTGCATTAGGAAATATTGATAATTTAGATGAATTAAAAGTATGTAAAGAACTTGAAAAAGTTAATCTTAATTATATTAAGGAAAAGCTTCATGATGGTATAAATACATTACTTTCAAAAGAATTTGGTGGTACAGATTTATCAATTGGACAATGGCAAAGAATTGCTATAGCAAGAGCAAATTATAAAGATGCTTCATTAATTGTATTTGATGAACCCACTGCATCACTAGATCCATTACAAGAAATGGATATAATGAAAAACTTTATTGAGACTACAAAAAATAAAACTAGAATACTTGTAACTCATAGAATTGGTGCAGCAAGACTTGCTGATAGAATTATAACTATGAAAGATGGAGAAATCATTGAAGTGGGAACTCATGATGAACTTATTAACATGAATGGAGAATATGCTTATTTATACAATAGTCAGAAGCAATGGTACAATAATTAACTAAGTTATTTAAAATGAATAATTTTTATGAAAAATATGTTATTATTATTTAAAAGATAAAGAAAATTTACAAAATGGAGGAGCATATATCATGATTGAATATAAATTTGATACTCAGTTATTAATTGAAGGAGAAAATCTTTCAGAAGATGGAATTAATGAATATATAAAAAAGAATATTGAAGGGGATTGTTTACTTGCTGTTGGAGATGATGAACTTATTAAAATTCATTTTCATACAAATACTCCATGGAAAGTACTTGAATATTGTGCTTCATTAGGGGATATTTATGATGTTGTTATTGAAAATATGGAACGTCAAGCTGAAGGACTTAAAGGTTAAGAAATAGATTGTTATATAAATATCGCATTATTCAAGATTTTTGAATTTGCGATATTTTTTATATTGTTTTCAACTAATTTGCTAGCAAATTTAATAAAAAATCATTCTTTAAAATTGGAAATCCAATTTTCACATTCACTGTCCACCGTCAATTGTCAATTGTCAATTTTTAAAAATATAGATTAAAACTTAAAATTAAAATTCTCAAATAAAACATGAATAACTTAAAGTTTTAACTTGGATTCCTATATAGGGTTCCAAGTTCATCTTCATAATTATCAATTCCAAAACTTGGATACCCTTAAGAGTGAGACTAGCTCGGAAGCATTTTATAATAAGTATTTCTTTTGAAAACAATATATTTACAGCTGAAAAAATATTTTTGAATTCGAGCTTGTTTCCCTATAGTTGTTGACAACTTAAACTTATAAATGTATTATATGAGTATAAACGCATATACTCATATAGGGCTGGTGATAAATACAATGGATATAATACAAATGTTAAAAGTTTTAGGTGATGAAAATAGAATTAGAATATTAAATTTATTGAAAGATGGGGAACTATGTGTATGTGAGATTGAATATATATTAGGAATTACACAATCTAATGCATCAAGACATCTTACTAAGTTAAATATATTTAACTTAATTATAGCTGACAAAAAAGCTCAGTGGGTTTACTATAGATTAAATAAAAATACATTAGAAGAATTCCCTTTTATAAGAGAACTTTTAGATAATGAATTAAATAAAATGGAGATATGCAATAGTGACAGAGATAACTTAATAAAATATAAAAAAAGTGGAATGAATTGTGAAACATTAAGAGAATATAAAAATGATATTAAAAGCAGTTGTATATGTAATAAATAATTAATGGAGGCAGAAAATGAGTGATTTTAAAAAAGTAGATGTTAGAGATGCTGTACGTAATAGTTATGGGAAAATAGCTATTGAAAATGTAACTAAAAATGGATGTTGTAGTGGTGGAATTAAGTTGAAAAAATCCTCAATAGAAATATCAAGTAAGATTGGATATTCTGATGAAGATATGTCAAATGCACCTCAAGATGCTAATATGGGCTTAGGTTGTGGAAATCCACAGTTAATAGCTAATATAAAAGAAGGAGAAACAGTTATAGATCTTGGAAGTGGAGCTGGATTTGACTGCTTTTTAGCTTCAAAGAAAGTTGGAAGCAATGGACATATTATTGGTGTTGATATGACACCTGAAATGATTAGTAAATCAAGAACTATGACTAGAAAATATAAATATAAAAATGTAGAATTTAGATTAGGTGAAATTGAAAATCTTCCAATTGCAGATAATACAGCAGATGTAATTATTTCAAATTGTGTTATAAATTTATCTCCAAATAAACAAAGAGTATATGATGAAGCTTATCGTGTATTAAAAAATGGTGGTAGAGTAGCTATTTCAGATATAGTTCTTATTAGAGAACTAACAGAGGAAATGAAACAAGATGAAAAACTTTACTGTGGCTGAGTTACAGGGGCATCTTCAGTTGAAGAGTTAGAAATATATTTAAAAAAAGCTGGTTTTAGTGAAATTAAAATTGAAACTAAAGAGGTATCAAAAGAATATGCAGAAAAATGGGCACATAATTTAAAAGTTGGTGAATATATTATGTCTGCATCTGTAAAAGCAGTAAAAATTAAAAAATAGAAAACTTATTAAAACATCACAGTGTGGAAGTTAAAGTTCTGTGATGTTTTTTATTATATATGAATTTAAATTTTGTTTAATTAAAAATCATAAATTATAAGCAATATTGAAAATATAGCTAAAACGAAAATAGTATTTAATAATCAATATTTAGAGTTTAAAACTTATCTTTTTGAAGTTTATAAGACAGAATTAAGTAGAAAAATATATCAGAAATGATACAAATTTATATTTAAAAAGAATCATATACAATATATAACATATATGATACAATTTTCAATAAATATGCAGAAAAATCAGAAAATAAGGAGGGGGAATGTATATGTATGATTTTAGTGTAATAATTCCAGTTTTTAATACAGAAAAATATTTAAGGGAATGTATAGATAGTATTTTAAATCAAGATAATAAAAATTTGGAAATTATTTTAATTGATGATGGATCTACAGATGAAAGTGGTGAAATATGTGATTTATATCATAAAAAAGAATCAAGAATTAAGGTAATTCATAAAATAAATGGAGGACCTTCAAAGTCACGGAATTGTGGACTTGATATTGCAAATGGCAAATATATAATGTTTGTAGATAGTGATGATTATCTTGCAAATAATAATGTTATATCTAAGTTTTTTAGCATATTTGAAGAACATGATTGTGATATTATATACGGAGTTTATAAGGGTTTTATAGATAAAAATTATAAATCATGTACATATGAAATTTATCCAAAAGTATTACGAGTAAAAAATGAAGATATAAAAACATTAAGTACAGAAGAAGTTATACAATTGTTATTTGACAATGAAAACTACTATGTTTCTCCAACAATTAAAATTTATAAAAAGGAATATTTAGATATAAATAACTTTAGATTTAAAGAAAATGTGTATCTTGAAGATGAAGAATGGACTCCAAGAATACTTTTAAACTGTAAAAAAATATATTTATATAATGATAAATTTTATATGAGAAGAATTAGAGAAGATTCAATAATGACAATAATTAAAGATGAAAAGAGATAAAAAAAAATAGAAGATTTAATTGAAATTTCTAAGGATATGACAAAATATATAGAAACTAATTGTAAAAATAGTAAATTAAAAAATACATTTGAAGATTATTATAAATCATTTAAAAATATTTATATAAGATTATACAATGAAATTACAGATAATAATATTAAAGTTAAAGCAAAAGAGATAATAGAAAACGATCTAAAGGGAAGTGAGTTTTTTGAATAGCTTTGATGAAAGCATGATTGTTATGAATGAGCTGTTTGGCAAAGATTATCAATTTGCATTAGCAACAACAATAAATGATATGCCTTCAATTAGATTTGTAGATGCATTTTTTGATAAAGGAAGTTTTTATATTGTAACTTATGATAATACACAAAAAGTTAAAGAAATAAATACTAATAAAAATGTGTCATTATGTAATGAAATGTACAACTTTAGTGGTATTGCAAAGAATATTGGACATCCATTAGATAAAAAGAATCATGAGATTAGAAAAAAACTAGTAAAAGTATTTGAACCTTGGTATTTTATACATAATGATGAAAGTGATGAAAAAATGTGTTATATAGAAATAAAGATGACACATGGATTTTGTTATAAAGATGGCATTGGATATAAGATGGACTTTATTAATAAGAAAGCAAAAAAATTTTCATTTGAATGTGATATTGTATTTGTTAAATGACTTTAGATATATTGGAGTGAAGGCTATGATAAAATTATATAATCTAGTTAATAGTACTTTAGAACAAATTGATTTTAATGAAATATGGAATGGATTTGAAAGAGGAGATTTTGCTTTATACAATAAAGAAAAAGTATATTTAAAGGACAAGGTTATTCCTTATGATAATAGATTTTTAGGAAATACAACAATAAAGTATAAAGGAAAAAACTTAGCAATTTGGAATGTGGAAAATGAAAGTGATGAAGAATATAGGGAATTAACAGCCAATATAGTTCACGAAATGTTTCATTCATATCAATTTTTAAAAGGTGAAACTAGATTTCCTAACGATATAGAAGGTTTATCCTATCCTAATATTTTAGAAAATTATAATTTAAAATATAATGAAAATAGTTTATTGATTAACGGATTAGATGCAAAAAATAAAAGTGAAAAAGTTAGAATATTTAAAAAACTAGTGGCATCAAGAAAGCTAAGATTAAAGAAATTTGGAGACTTAATAAAATATGAATTTGAAATTGAAACTGCTGAAGGAAGTGCAGAGTATTGTGGAGTTAAATCATTAAGAATAATATCAGATGATTTATATGAAAAACGTATTGAAAGTTATAAAAAGTTAATTATTGAAGAAGAGAAAATATTATTTGATATTCGTAAATCTTGCTATTTTACAGGAACATTGTTTTTATTATTTTTAGATGAAATAGGGGTTGATTTTTCAAGAAAAATAGAAAATGAACAACTTACAATATTTGAGCAAGTAGCATATTCGATAGATACAAGTGATGTAAATTTAGAATATGTGGACAACCCAGAAATTGAAAAACAATTTAGAAAAGAAAAATTAAAAAAAGAAAATATAATTAATAAATTTTTAAAAGATAAATTATCTTTAGTTAAAGGAAAGTTTGATATTTGTGGTTATGATCCAATGAATATGTTCAAAGTAAATAATAGAATTTTCTGTAGTCATTTTATTATTTTAAGGAATATTGAAACAAAAGAAAAAATTTTTATCAATGGACCAGTTTTAATAAAAATAGATGAAGAAGCAGGTTATGTTAAAGAATATTATAAGATTAAGTAATGTGGGGTGGGGGTATGGAGAAAAACAATAGTTTTTACTGGCTTGGAAGTGATGATATGTCTCTTAACAAAGATACAATTAAAAATTGTGGAGAAATAGTTATTGGGTATTATGGTGGTAACACTGAGAGTGGTGCAGATAAGAATGAAGATGCTGCAGTTTTACTTTGCGATAAAAATAGTAAATGGAAATTTGCCGTCTTACTTGATGCACATGGAACAAGTGAAAGTGCTAAATTAGTTATTGAAAATATAAAAAAAGAACAATGTTCCATAGAAAAAAATTTAAATATGTCTATAAAAAATGCTTTTATACAGTTACATAAATTGTTTTTTAATATGTTTAACAATGAAGATTTTAAAGAAAAGTGTAAAAATGTAAATGGAGAAACAGCATGTTTAATAGTTGCTCAAAAAGAGGAGTATCTTTGGTGGATGTCTATAGGTGATAATCGTGTGTATTTATTACATCCTGAACTTATGGAGTTAAATCAATTTGCATTAAATGAAAGACAATTTTATGAATGGATTGGAAAAGTTAACACTTTTGATTGTGATATTCCTTGTTATACAACTGGAACTAGATTACTAAGAGAAGGAAAAAATTATATATATTTAATTACTGATGGAGTATTAGAGTGTGGAAATAGAAAATTTGAAGATGATAGAGAGTTATGTAATATGTTAGTGGACAATGGTGATATATCAGGAAATATATCAAAAGTTCTTAATGAAGTTCATAAATTAAAGGGAAGAGATAGTGCTACAATGATAGGTTGGAGTTATTTTAATAATAAAAAGGCTCCTAGGCCAACAAGATAAATTTAAATTATAAAATATAAAAAAGACTAGGTTATAGAGATAGGAAGGCAAATTTTATGATTAGAAAAGTTAAAAAGGAAGATTTACAAACTATAAAAGATTTAATGCAATCAATACCTTATTTTTGGCATGAGTGCTGGAATGATGAAATATTAGAGAAGGCATGTAGTTCTGCTAGTGCTCTTCCATTTGTATATGAAGAAAATGGTGAAATTTTAGGAGTAATATTTGCATATGACTTTGGATTTAGAGGATATATTGCTAAACTTGCAACTGCAGAAAAGGCAAGAGGACGAGGAATAGGAAAAAGTCTAATTAAGCATGTTGAAAATATTCTAAGGGAAAATGGATGTGAACTAATAATTACAGACGTATTAGAATCAGCAGAATCATTTTATAAAGAATTAGGGTTTGACTATCCTAAAGCAATATTATTAAGAAAAAGGTTAATGAATTAAATTTTATATAGTAGTTATTTAAGCTAATAAAAAGAAAGAACTGTTTGCTCTTTCTTTTAGTAATAATTATCCATTTACAATTTCGCCACCATTAATATGTATGGTTTGACCTGTTATATATGAAGCTTCATTACTTGCTAAAAATACGTATGCACCAGCACACTCTACTGGTTGCCCAGGTCTTTTCATAGGTGTCTTATTGCCAAATTGAGAAAGTTGTTGAGAGTCAAAAGTGCATGGTATTAATGGTGTCCATATAGGACCTGGAGCTACAGCATTAACTCGTATTCCTTTAGGAGCTAATTGCATAGATAGTGATCTTGTAAAAGATACTAAAGCACCTTTAGTCATAGAATAATCTATTAAAGTTTCATGTCCATGATAAGCAACAACAGAGGCTGTATTTATTATACAATCACCACATTTCAAATTAGGAAGAACAGCTTTAGTTAAATAAAATGCTCCATAAACATTGGTTTTAAAAGTTTTATCAAATTGCTCATCAGTTATGTCAGTTAAGTTTTTTTGAACATATTGAACTGCTGCATTATTAACTAAAATATTAATTTGGTTGAACTCACTTAAAGTAGAATCTACAGCTTCTTTGCAAAAAGTACTGTCTTTTATATCACCTTTTATTAAAAGACAGTGTGCGCCTTCAGCTTCTATAAGTTCTTTTGTATTTTTAGCATCTGTATCTTCATTAAAATAAATTATACTAATGTTACATCCAGATTTTGCAAAGGCTATAGCCACAGCTTTACCAATACCACTGTCTCCACCAGTAATTAAAGCTACTTTATCTTTTAGTTTGTTGTTTGACTTATTATATAAGGGATCATCATATATAGGATTTGGTTTCATTTCATACTCAAATCCAGGTTGATGATTTTGATATTGATTGGGAAATGAATTTGGAAAAGTCATAAATTAATGCTCCTTTTTTTATATTTTAATTATACAGTTATGATTTCCTTGTAAGGTGAATTTATACTTTTTATTAAGGGGGTTAAATATAAAAAGTAATGAAAGTGTAGGATAAGTGGATTATTTTCAATACATAAAAATGTTTAAGGTTATTATATAAATAAAGTAAGTTGTATAATTTAGTAAGATGGTTAGTTTAAAGAGATAGGGCGATAAAATACTAAGGGGGTATATTTAATGATAATTTTAAATGAATGTGAATTTGGTAATGTTGTTGAATTATTAAACCAAGAAAAGGTACACTCTACATTTGCATATGCAGTTGTAGAAGGAATTCAAAAGGGAAAGATTTATGTAGATACCAATATGAAACCTAAATGTTGTTTGATAGTTTGTGAAAGTGGAAAATACTTAGTGGCAGGAGAAACAATTAATGATGATTTTAATGAATTCATACAGGAATATTTATTGAATAGAAAAAATCATAGAAACTACTTCGATTTATATTGTTCTTCTACAAAGTGGATTGTTAAATTAAATAAAATGCTTGGTAATAATGCAGCTAAATTGAGTAGAGAATTATTTGTATGGGATTATTCAAAACTATCATCAATTTTAAAATGGAGTGAAATAAAAGAAAATGGAAATGGATTTGAAGTAAAAAAGATGAATTCTACCTTATTTGAAAAATATATAAAAGAAGTAGATTCATCATATAAAAATCTATGGGAATCATCAGATAACTTTCTTAAAAATGGATTTGGATTTTGTGTATTAAAAGATAATAAATTTGTGAGTGTTTGTAATACATATTATGTAAGACAAGGAGTTGCTGAAATTGATATTATAACAATGGATGAATTTAGAAGCAAGGGATTTGCATTATTGGCTTGTTCAGAATTTATAAAACATTGTGTAAAAAATGATATTAAACCTGTGTGGGATTGTGATAAGGGCAATGAGAATTCTAAAAAGCTGGCTATTAAACTAGGGTTTAAGATAGTGGAAACTTATGAAATGTATTGGTGGCATGAAGATAGAAAGTTTGTTGAAGAATATCTAAATAAATTTAATTATAACACTAAAAAATATGAAGGAGAATAGATTTATGAAGTTAATTGATATTACTAAAAACAATTGGGAAAAGATTGTATGTCTAACTACAAATAAGGAAAATATGCCTACACTTTGTGAAGAATATGTTGCATCAAATGCTTTCTCAATTGTACAAGCTAAGTATGAAGAAACATGGATAACTAAGGCAATTGAACATGATGGAGAGATTATTGGATTTACAATGTATGGATATTGTGAAGAGCAGAAGTTTTATGAGCTTTGTAGGATTATGATTGATAAAAAATATCAAGGACATGGTTTTGGAACAAAGGCAATAAAAATGGTATTGGAAGAAATGAAAAACATTAAGAATTGTAAAGAAGTTTTCTTGTCAACTGACTCTGAAAATATGAGAGGAAAGCATATTTACGAAAAGATAGGATTTATTAATACTGGAAAAAAGATTGATGATGAAGAGTTATATTATTATAAATTTTAATGTTTTTGATAAAAGATATTAAAAATAACTATATTAATGGCATAGGCCTAATGGAATTATAAATTAAATAAAGGAGATAGAATGAAAAGAGAATTAGGAATTGCACGTTGTGGACTTGCTTGCTCATTGTGTTCTGAAAATACAAAATGTTCTGGATGTGACTCAGGAAACTGTACAGGTAAAGAATGGTGTGAAAATCGTAAATGTTCTATAAAAAAATGTATAGATGCTTGTTATTCCTGTAATGAAGAATGTCATAAAGGATTATTAAACAAAATAAAGCCTTATGGATTTACGTTGTTTATACAAAGGTATGGAATAGAGAAACTTCTTGATTGCTTAGAACAAAATGAAAAAAATGGTGTTGTATATCATAGAGATGGGATAAATGGAGATTATGATGATTTTGATGATGTAAATAAATTAATAGAGTTTATTAAATCAGGCAAGAAATAATATTTATATAAGGTTGGAAATTGTATGAGAATAGAAGCAAAAGAAATAGTAATTAGAGATTTTGAGAGAAAAGATGCAGATAATCTTTATAGAATTGTTAGAGAAAATAATATTTTAAGATTTATGCATGATTGGTCAGAAGCTGGAGATTCAAAAGAAGCATATTTTGAGTATATTGACTGGCATCAAACTCAAAAAAATTCAATTGATATTTATGAGAACAAAAGATATGTGATTGCGTTAAATGACACAGATGAGATGATTGGTATGGTTGGCATGGGTATGGAAGACACATTAAATGAAGTTGAAGTAGCATATTTTATGTCAGAGAAATATCAAAGAAAGGGTTATACATTAGAAGGAGTAAATCAATTGGTAAAGTGGTGCTTTCAGGTATCAGATATAAAATACCTTATTCTAACTATAGACTGTGCAAACATAGCATCATGTAAACTTGCAGAAAAATGTGGCTTTGAGCTTTTTGAAAAAAGGACTCCTATTAGTCATAAACAACCTAATATGGAAAGTGACAGTTATTTTTATTATAGAAAATATAGAAAGGGGATGAATAAGAGTGAAAAATGAAATTAAAAAAAAGGGTGTAATAAATAATGAGAAGTTAATAATAAGACAAGCTGTAGATGCTGATTTAGAAGAAATTAAATCTGTAGTAAAATCAGCTTTTTATTGTGATGGAGACAATGATGAGTTTAATGAATGGGAATTTGTAGATAAGGTTAGATGTGATAAAGGATTTGTAAAAGAATTATCAATAGTAGCTGTGATAGATAATAAAATAGTGGGATATATTTTATTATCAGAAGCTCATATTGGAAATAATAAAGGATTATCTTTAGGACCATTAGGGATAGAACCTAAACATAAAAATATGGGTATAGGAAAAGAACTTGTAAAAAATGGGCTAGAAAAGGCAAAAGAATTAGGTTATGAATGGGTAGCATTAACAGGGGGAAATTATTATCTCCAATTTGGATTTGAGCCTGCATTAAAGCATAATGTAATATTGTCAGAAAATAATCCTGAAAATGATTATCTAAAAATTATATTTTTAAGTAAGAATAATATAAATCAAATCAATGGAATTATGAAATTTTGCGATTCATTTTATAATGAAAAAGGAGAATTACTTTAAAATCATATATATATATAGGCTGGAGAAAATATAATGAAAATAAGAAGAGTTATGCAAGATGAAATAAATATTTTTTATGAACTTATTGGTGAAATAGAATATAGTATTTTCAATGTGAAAAATGAAGAACATCTTGATTGGTTGAAAAAGAGGATTGATAGACTTTATTATAGTGGAGCTGAATTTTTTGGAGCATTTAGTGAAAAAAATAATATATTAGGTGTTATTGCTATATTAATAGATGTACCTCCAAAAGGAATTAATGATGGTTATAATAGCTGTGAAGTTATAGAAATGGGAGTACAAAAAGACGTTAGAAATAATGGATGTGGATCACAGTTATTGAAATATGCTGAAAATTATGTAAAAGGTTACAATGTATATTGTATGTACATGCATACATATGCTGGTGATTATGATGTAATAGCGTTTTATGGTAAAAATGGTTTTATTCCAGTAGGATGCATTCCTGATATATATGGTCCTGAAAATGAAGGTATGTTATACATGAGAAAAATAATAAAATATAATAAATAATTTTCAATGTGAATTTATTTACATTAAATATATAAAGATTATAAGGAGGATTTATGATAGAAAGCAGTAGATGCAAAATGCACATACTGAAAAAGAATGATCATGACCAAGTTAAGGAATTATTTATAAATGAAAAAGTAAGAAAATTTCTTGGGGGAATTGTTAACTCTGAAAATTTTGATAGAAGTTTTCATAATATGATTACTTGTAGTAATGATTCTTTTTACTGGATTGTACGACTAAAGTATACCAATGAAGTAATTGGATTGGTATCTCTTGATAAACATCATGATGGATTTAATACAGAGTTATCATATCAATTTATGCCTAAGTATTGGGGATATGGTTATGCAGAAGAGGTTATTAGAAAAATTATTGATTATGCATTTTATGAATTAGATCTAAATAAGATTGTTGCTGAAACACAATCTGCTAATACAGCATCATGCAATCTTCTTAAAAGGGTTGGTATGCATTTAGAACAAATACTTTCAAGATTTGGAGCTGAGCAGTATATATTTGGAATTAATAAACCTATTTAACAATAAAATAAAAGTTTATTTACAATGAGGGGGAAATGATGGGAAATAGAGTTGAAGTTTTAAGAAAGTATATTGATGAAATAATTTTAAACATGACAGATGTTGAGGAAAGAAGATGTGCTTATATGCATTTATATGGGGTGTCACAATTTTGTGCATTAATTGCGTTAAGACGTGAAGAAAATTCAGAACTTGCTACAATGGCAGGTATGTTACATGATATATATTCATATGCAACTATGGATTCAAATAATCATGCACATAAAGGAGCTACAATGGCAAAGGAAATTTTAGCAAAACTAAATTTAACAAGTGATAATGAAAGTAAACTAATTTGTGATGCAATTTACACTCATAGTGATAAAAATTTACTTCATTCTAATTTTAATGAAGTGCTAAAAGATGCCGATGTACTTCAACATTGCTTATATAATACTATGCTTGAAGTAAAGCCACATGAAAAAGAGAGATATGAAAAACTAAAAATAGAATTTGGTATTTTATAAGTAATGAAGGTGATTTGGTAAATGATTTTAGAAACAGACAGACTTATTATTAGAAAATTTACACATGAAGACATTGACTTGATTTATGATATAAATAACAATCCAGAATGCATTAGATTTAATAGCTGGGATTCTATGAGTTATGAAGATTGTAAAAGTGATATAAAAAAGTGGATTAATCAGTACTCAAAGTTTCCAGGAACAGGAGCATTTTGTGTAGAGAATAAAGACGAAAAAGTTAAAATTGGTATGGCTTTTATAGTTCCAACTGATAAATATGGAGAATTTGAAGTTGGATTTAGATTACGTAGAACATATTGGAATAGAGGATATGCAAAAGAAATCACTTGTGGATTTATAAATTATTCAAAACAGAAATTAAATGCAAATACTATTATTGCAGAGGTTTATGTAGATAATTTAAGATCCAGAAATGTATTTGAAAAATTAGGATTTTTAAAGTTTAAATATCCCAATAGTGAAGATGGATTAATTTATAAATATGATATGAGAAATGCATAAATTTATTTATAAAATATTGTATATTAAAATATAATCTTGAGGTAAAATCATGGAATATAGAAAACTTCAAACAAGTGATATTGATGCTTTTGTTGAAAATAGAATTGAATTTGTTACACTAATAAGAAATATTGAGAATGTGGAGTTATTTAGAGAGAAAACAAGGGAATATATTGAAACTTATATAAATAGTGATAATTTGATAATATACATTGCTATGGAGAATAAAAATATAGTTGCATCTTGTATGTTGTGCATATTTCAAACAATACCGCTTCCATCCAATTATAGTGGTAAAGTAGGTGAACTACTAAATGTATATACTAAGCAAGAATATAGAAAACAAGGGCATTCAAAAAAATTAATAAAATTATTAATGGATGAAGCAAGAAAAAAAGGAGTTTCAAAAATTATTTTAAATTATACAGATGAAGGTTATCATTTATATAAGTCTTTAGGTTTTAAAGAAATAGACACACAAATGGAATATAAATTATAACTTTAAATTTTATTTTGTAGTAAAACAGTAATTTATGTAAGAAATGACTACTTTATATAGAATTTAGATAAAATATATATAAATAATATTTATAATAATAATGTAGAATTTTTAAGCATCACATTATTTATTTTTAGAGATAAATCTCATAATTTTGTTTTAAGCAATAAGGATTGGAGTTTTTATTGCTTATTTTTTATATAATTTTTAATAACTATAGGAGATTATTATGGTAAATGTAGAAACAATTTTAGCAGATAAAGATAAAGCTAATATAATTAGAAATATATATCCATTATACTTGTATGATTTGTCTGAAATCTATGGAAATATTCCCAATAAATATGGAATTTATGAATATGAATCGGTGAAAACTTTAGATGAACAATATCATATATAAGATGTATGGTTTAAGAAACAAGGAGAACTATTTCCCTTTATAATTTTTGTAGATAAAAATCCAGCAGGATTCATATTAGTGTCTACTGGTAAGTTTGCACCAAAAATGTTGAATACTATGTACATGAGTTCTTCTTGATGCGACCATATAGGAGAAAAAACATTGCTGAAATTGCAGCTAAACAAGTTTTTAATAGATTTCAAGGCAAATGGTGAGTTTATACAAATGGTACAAATTCAAATAAAAAAGGACAGGTATTTTGGAATAAAACTATAAATAATTACACATTAGGAAACTTTGAAAAAACGTTTGGAGAAATATTTGATGGGAAAAAATTAATCTTTAAATTCGATAATAAGAAATAAAAGTAAAATATGCTCTTTAAAAATTGAATAATGAGTATTATAAGATATCATGATTTATATAAAATTATGAAAATGTAAGTATGTTATGGTATAATTTTATATTAATTAAATAATAAGCTTAGTTCTATAATAAACAATGGAGGTATGTTTTGAAATATAAAATATTATTCTTAGTTGGGTTTCTTATGTTTATTCTTGGAATATACTTTTCAAGCAAATCTAATTTCATGATTATAATAGGAATATTAGGTGGTGGTATAATAGGGTGCATGTCAGCATTTATAGGATATTCATTAACAAGAGAAAATAAAGGTAAGAAAGGTCGTTCATAATATTTATAAAGGAAACAATTAAATAAATTATTTATAATACTGTATTATTCAAAAGTGAATATACGGTATTTTTTATATTGATGAATAGGGGGAGAAAATGAAAGTATCAATTTTAACAAGTGGTTTTCCTAATGGATTCACAGAGGAATTTATTCAATGTATAAAAAAATATTATAATAATAATGGTGTATTTGTATTTATTGCATCTGACTTTAATATGCACTCAAAAACAGATAAATATATAAATGTATTTATAAATATGTTTAATGAATATAACATTACATTTAAAAAAGTATATTGTATAGATAGTAGAGTTACAAAGAAAGAGGCACAACAATATATAGAAAAAGCAGACATTGTATGGATTTCTGGAGGGGACACACTTAAACAAATTAAACATATAAACAAATATGATTTAATTTCTGATTTGCAAAATAGAGAAGGTATCACTATAGGTATGAGCGCAGGGGCAATAAACATGGCTAAAAAAGTTATTCTTGCAAAAGACATAGAAGACAACATCCCAGAACTATCTATATATGAAGGCATAGGAATTGTAGATATAAATATTGAACCGCATTTAAATGAAGCAACTGAAGAACATATTAATGAAATTTATAAAGCTGCAAAATATAATGATATTTATGGAATCCATGATAACTCATTTATTACAGTTGTTAATAATAAAACTGATATTTATGGTAGTTATTTTAAATATAAAAAACATTAAAAGTTCATTATATTATAAGCAAATTTATAATAATGTCATTATATTTAAATATTGTGCCACATGAAAAATATTAGCATAAAATATATATTGAGATAAATAATTAGAAAGATTAAATAAGAAAATAAAATTTAAAAATAGGGAGAGAAAAGCAATGGATGAGACAATGCGAGACTTCCTAAAAACTTGTTTAGAATTAGGAAAAGAATTACTAGAGAAAAATAAATTAAGTGATAAAGAAAAATTATTCTTAAAAAAGTTAGATATAATTGTAAATAATTATGTTAAATAATTTAAACTTGCCTTTATTAGGTGACAGTCATAAATAAAAGATCAATACAATAAAAGGTCAATAAAAGGTGACAGTCACTAATATAAATGACTGTCACCTATATTTTATTGCTATTTAATAGGGGAATATCATGAATGATGATTAATATGTGAAATGTACTATATAAATATATTTTTATTAGTGATTAATACAATGCTTGTACAATATCTTAATACTAAAAAAGAAATGAGAAATTAAATTTAGAAAATTTTGATTTTATTTAGTTTGATTATAAAATTTTTCAATTATATTTTTATAATCTAATTTATTGAGAACTAATGAAATTCCATCATTACATAAAGAACTAACTTGTTCAATTGATATATTACCTAGTATATGACCTATTTCATAACTGCTTTTTCTTGTGTATATTCCCATTAGTAGTGCAAAAATGGCTTTGGGTATTTTTACCTCCCTTGAATCTTTAATTAAAAATGAATTTCGTGATATACCAGTTTCTTGTTCTATAAAGGCTAGGATTTCTTCTACTTCAAAGTTTCTTTTTAAAATACTGCGAGTTACTTCAAATTCCATATCATCAATGTCTAATTTTATGTATTGATTTTTGATTTTTATTGGTATGGAAATGTCTAAGTCTTTAAAATGAGTTGCTTTTTGTTCTAATGTATATTCAAATAATTGTGCATATGATTCAGTAGCATATAGTATTTTTTTGGATAAAATGCTAAGGATAAAACTTGTATCAATTATTTCAAGTTCATCTTTTTCACCTAAATAAAACCTCATACTTGAATATTTATATGAAGCTGGATTTGTGCTATATCTAATCATATCCTTAGGATTAGCATGAATGTATAATGAGGCTTTTAATAAATATTCATCTGAAGTTATAAGCTCACTAAAAAAACGTTCTTTTAATAATTTACCATCTGTATTGTGTTCTTTATTGTAATATTTAGAATATCTAAGGTTAATATTTTTCATTATATCTGAAATTTCTTCTCCATTAGAGTCAATTATAAAATGAGCATGGGTATCCATTAAACAATATGAATATACTTTGAATTGATATTTTGTTTTACTTTCTGTTATTTTTTCTAGAAGTTTCTTTTTATCAGATTCATTAGGAAACAATGGTTTTGATTTAGATTGTTTAATAACTATATGATATATTCCATTTATATCAGTTATTCTTGCATGACGTGACAAGATAATCTCTCCTTTTTTTATAATATTATCTGTAATTATTGACTGTTAACATTTATTTAGACAATATTTATAAAAACAAAAAATTTAGGTGACAGTCATGTAAAAAGTGATGTATATAAATTTAAGGTAGGTGACAGTCATGTACAAAGCATTATACAAAAATATGTAAAAAAAACCATAAAGTGATTTATTGTGTGATATAATATGTTTAAAAATTAATTTAAATATTTGGGGGAGCTATGGGGGAAAAGTGTGAAGAAGTTGAGAAAATGTGGAAAGATTATTTGTTATATATAGGTGAAAATGTAAATAGTAATAATAAAAAGTATGACTCATGGTATTTTTGCGATAATGAAAAGAGTGCTAATGATTTAGCAGAGTTGACAAAGAAAGGCATAAAAAGAGGAACAACATCTCTTTATTTTTTATATGAAATAGAGAATGAGAAATTGCCCAAGGTTAATGAGTATAATGTAATTACAGATTGGTATGGAAATCCCAAGTGTATTATCAAAACTAAAAATGTAACTATAATATCTTTTAAAGATGTAGATGATGAGTTTGCAGCGATAGAAGGGGAAGGAGATAAATCCTTAGAGTATTGGAGAAAAGTTCATATAGAGTTTTTCTCAAAAGAATTAAATAGGTTTAATCTTAAGTTTACAGAAGATATGTTAGTTGTATTTGAAGAGTTTGAAGTTGTTTATAGAGATGTTGAAAGTAGTAGTTAAATATTAAAACAAATAAAAAGACAGAATGTTTTGAGAAAGAAGATGTGAAAAATGTCGGATTTAAAGTTATCGGATATTATAACTATGCAAAATGAATTACAAGAGAGATATAAGGAAAAATGGGCACCGCTTACACCTAAAAATGGCAGAACCAGTTTGTTATGGATGATTGAAGAAATTGGAGAAGTCATATCTATAATAAAGAAGCGTGGTGAAGAGGACATCATGGATAATGAGAAAGTTAGAATGGCATTCATTGAAGAACTATCGGATGTAATAATGTATTATAGTGCTGTTTTAATTTCTTATGGAATTAGTTCAGAAGAGTTATCAGAAATTTTTATTAAAAAACATTTAAAGAATATGGGAAGAGATTTTGAAGCGGAGTATAAAAAAATGTTTACATAGTATGTAATGATAATTAATTGTTGTTTCATAATATTATAAGAATTTTAAAAGGATGATGATATAAAATGAAAGTCCAAAAATTAATGTTAGTTATAATGTTAGTCTGTTCAATGGTTATAGTGGGAGTTGGATGTTCTAATAGAAACAATAGCTCTAGTAAGGAAGAAACTAGAAGTTCTAAGGTTATAGAAAAAACTGAAAGCACTAAGAAAACTAAAGATAATAATAAGGTTGTAACTACACCAGATAAAACTAATACTGAAAACAAAAATGAGACTGAGAGTACATCTACAGAGAATAAAAAAGTAGTAGTAGATAATGCAAAGAAAGTAGAAGAAAATAGTAAATCAAGCGAATCTTCTAGTAATAGTATGAATGATAATATTGCGGAAAAAGTTAAAAGCTATATTATTAGTGGTCAAGAAAATAAGTCAGAGGCAGAAAAAATAAAATGGAGCAATACATTTTTAAATAAAGTTGATATTGAAGGATTATATAAAAATTATATAGCTAATGGAGGAAAAGCAGGTGATGTAGAAAGTTTTGCAAAATATATAACCTCAAATGCAGCTATCTCCAATGATTGGAAAGACATGTTTGGAAAAGACTTATATAATGCATATGGTGAGAACGTAGTTAGAGTAGAACCATTAGAAGGAGATTTATATCAAGCATATATTAAAAAAGATGGAAAAGAAGTTCCTTTTGTTGTAGTTTCAGCAAGAACTGGGTATTTTCATGGTTAAACAAACTAATATCGGTATTAATAGTAATGCCGATATTTATTTATATAATATTTTATGAAAGTGGTGATAAATATAAATTTAATTATAAGTAGTAATGATATAAGAAACTTAATTAGAAAGATTTACGACATTTCTGAAATAATAGACTGCAAATTTATTAGAAGAAGTTTTAATGATCATTATTTAATAGAGACTAAAGATAATAAATATATTTTAAGAGTATATTTAAATAATAAGTATTATATTAATGATATAGATGATTTTAAGTTTGAATTAGATTTATTAAGTTTTCTTAATTTTAAAAAATTACCAGTTTCTTACCCAATAAAAAATATAAAAAATGAAGTTTTAAGCAAAATAATTTATAAAAATGAAGTAAGATTCATAACTATGTTTTCTTTTGCACAAGGTAATCCTATTGATACTAAGTTAAATAATGAGATAGCTATAAAGTTTGGACAATATATAGCCAAAATACACAAAAAATCTACTGAATTTAGAAGCAATTATAAAAGGTACAAAATAGATGCAGATTATCTTATAAAAGAACCTATTGAAATGCTAAAAAAACATTCAAAAAAATATAATTTAAGTTCAATTAATTTTTCAGAATCAGCTATTACATATTTATATAAGAAAATAGAGGAAATATCTTTAAATGATGAAACATATGGAATAATTCATGGAGATTTGAATCCATCAAATATACACTTAGATAATGAAAAAAATATAACTATATTTGATTTTGATCATTGTGCATATGGATTTAGGATACATGACTTAGCAGTTATAAAGCTTTGTTATGAGAATAGCACTTATGAACATATATTAAAAGGATATAAATCTATAAGAATTTTATTAAATAATGAAGAAGAAATGATTGATTTATACTCAAATATATTGCTTATAAGAAAATATAAAGATGTATTAAGTATGTTAAAAATTAGTGATAATGAAATAAATAAAAATTTTAATGAGCAAGAATTTATTACAAGTGGAATTAATGAATTAAATTGTTTAATTGGAAAGATTAATTAAACAAATTTAAAGATAATATTACAAATGTGTTTTTTAGTTTTGGGGGATAAAAGTGATTATTATACGTGAGTTAAGAGATATTGATATGAGACAGGCAATTGAATTAAAGGCTTTATGTTGGCCAGAAGAATTAGGTGGTTTATCAAATAATAAGATAAATATAGATAAAGAAATAAAATTTTGGTTATTATGGATGCATGAAGGCGTAGAAAATAATGATGTTAGAGTGCTATTAGGAGCATTTGAAAATGAAAAATTGTTAGGGGTGACGTTTGCAAGTTTTGCTGAAATAGATGATATTTTAGAGCGTGGGATTGAATTAAATGGATTGTGGGTATATCCAGAACATAGAAATAAAGGAGTTTCTTTAATGCTTGTAAACAGGCTATTGTCATATTATAAGAATTTAGGAATGAAACAAATTGTAATTTATAATCTTCATTATTCATCATCAAATTCATACTACAGAAAATATGGTGCAACTGTTATGAGAATAGATAATCAATTAGAAGAAAAGCTTCCAGTGGATGTTTTTATTTGTAATATAGATGAAATGAATAAGAATATAATGAAAGTATTAAATAAATATAACATTATATAATTGAAATAAAGTTAAAAAAGGTAGGGATTAAAAATGAAAATAGGGGTAATTGGGCCTAGTGATAATGAGATAATGGAGTTTATAAATAAGATATGTGATGTGAAAATAGTAGAATATGCTATGTTAAAGTTCTATATTGGGAATTATGAAGGTGTTGAAGTTGTAGCAGTAATTTGTGGTGTATGTAAGGTAAATGCAGCAATAACTACTCAGATATTAATCGATAAATTTGAAGTTACGCATGTTATCTTAACTGGAGTAGCAGGTGGATTAGATAAAAAGCTTAAAATAGGTGATACTATTATTTCAAATGATATTGCACATCATGATGTATCAAAGGAAATTTTAATAGAATATCATCCTTATATGAAGGATATATATTTTAGAGCAAATAGTCAACTTATAAATATATGTGAGAAGATTATAAAATCAAAAGATATTTCTAACAAATGCTATGTTGGAAGAATTATTACAGGGGAGAGGTTTATTACAAATAATGAAAGAGAAGAATTAATAGAAAGATTTAATCCATTATGTGTGGATATGGAAAGTGCAAGTGTTGCACATGCATGCTATGTAAATAATATTCCTTTTGTAGTTATTCGTTCAATTTCAGATAATGCAGATGAAGATGCATCTAATTCATTTAAAAACAATGTGAATATAGCAGCTTTAAATTCTATGAAGATAACAGAAGAAATTATAAAAGAATTGAAATTCATAGGGTGTAATTAGGAGGGAAGATTTTGAGAAGTGAAAAAGAGATTATGGATTTAATACTTAATATTGCAAGGGAAGATGAAAGAATTAGGGCTGTATATATGGGTGGATCTCGCACTAACCCTAATGTGGAAAAGGATATTTATCAAGACTATGATATTGTATATGTGGTTACAGAAACTAAATCATTTTTAGAAGATAAGAATTGGATTTCTATGTTTGGAGATATAGCAATTGTTCAAGAACCAGATTTAATTGATGTTGCTTTTGGTAAAAAAGGAGATTTTAGTCGTTCATATACATGGTTAATGCTTTTTAAAGATGGAAATAGAATTGATCTAGGTATAAAAATCAAAGAAGAAGCATTACAACAATATAATAATGATAAACTTAATTTGAAATTACTAGATAAAGATAATATCATACTAAATTTATCCAAGCCAACGGATATAGATTACTGGATAAAGAAGCCTACAGAAGCAGAATTCAAAGGTTGTTGCAATGAATTTTGGTGGTGTTTAAATAATGTAGCAAAAGGTATTGCTAGGGATGAACTTCCATATGCTATGTGGATGTTTAATGTGCCAGTAAGAGATATGCTTGTAAAAATGATAGAGTGGCACATTGGTGTTAATACAAAGTTTTCGTTATCAGCAGGAAAAATGGGTAAGTACTTTAAGAAATATCTTTCAGATGATTTATATGAAATGTATGCAAAAACTTATTCCAATAGCGATTATGATAATTTTTGGATTTCAGTATTTAAAGCCTGTGAATTGTTTAGGATTGTGGCAGATAATGTCTCTAGTAAACTTGGATATAAGTATAATCAAATGGAAGATAAAAATATGACAGATTATTTAATAAAGGTTAAAAATAACACTTTAGAATAAATTATACAAATGAGAAGTGAAATTAGATAGACAAAGGAGAAAGTGAATTTATGAAAGAAGAATTGAATCTAATTATAAAAAAATGGCCTAAAATAGTAGGATTGTTTTATTTATTAGTATTTGTACCAGCAATATTTGTAATTATAACTGCATATGAACTTTTAAAGGCAATTAAGGATAAAGACAGTAAAAGAGCATTGCCACTTGTTTTTGGTATATTTATGATTATAAATTGTAATTTTTTTAGCTTTAGCAATTGGTTTAGATTAGATTATCCAGTGGCTTTGTTTATACAAAAACCATTATCAATAAGTGAAAATATGCAACTTAAAACAGTGGAAGTTGATGGGTATGAGAAAATAAGTAAATCAGGAAAATATGGCTTAGTTAAATATGATAAAGATAAGTTAACTGATAGAGAATTGAATAAGTTTTATAAAGAAGTAGTGGACAAGCATTTTGTTACCAATGAAGATGGGCTAGAGTGGATTACACTTATAGATGAAAGTGATAATACAGGAATTTGCTTTTATGCATGTACAAATGGATTTATTACAGGGAAAATTTCAAAAGAAACAGGAAGACTGATAGATGGATCTGAGGCTAAACAAGGAATTTTAAAAGTAGATAGAAAAATTAAATATTATGATTATAAAGAAATTCAAGATAAATGTTATGATGGGAAAAAATTTTTTAACTGTTCTAATGAAGAGATTTAGAGATTGACTTGGCTCGTGCAGTTTTTTACTTAATGTAAATATTTTTACATTAAGTAAGCACAAGAAAATGCAATATATTTTGCAAATATAAAATAGTTTGAGTAGGGAGGTTTGAAGAATAATGGAATGTAAGATTTATCCACTAAATGAGTTGAAAGAGTATAAACATGTGGTAATTCTTTCTAAATATAAGGGTGAAATTATGTTAAGTCGCCATAAAGAACGTTCTACATGGGAAACTCAAGGAGGACATATAGAAAAAGGTGAGACCCCACTTGAAGCAGCAAAAAGAGAATTATTTGAAGAGTCTGGAGCTGTAAAGTTTAAAATAACTCCAATATTTGATTATTGGGTAGGTGATGATAATTCTGGTGGAAATGGAATGGTATTTATGGCTGAAATAAAAGAGTTAGTAGATATTCCTAATAGTGAAATGCAAGAAGTTAAAATTTTTAAGGAATTACCTAAAAACCTAACATATAAAGATATAACTCCTGTATTATTTGAAAATGCTAAGATTTGGAACTCACAAGATAACCATTAGATTTTTATAAGAATAAGGAGGAACTGTAATGTTTTTATTGCAAATGGCTGGACATCCAGGGAGTGGAAAATCTGCCTTATCAAAAAAAATTGCTAAAAGAACAGGTGCAATTGTAATAGATAGAGACATAATAAAAAGTTCAATGATTAATTTAAATATTAAAGAAGATATTGCAGCTAGTGTTTCATATGATATAGTTTTTGATTTAGCTGAATTCTATTTAAATATGGAACTAAGTGTAATTATTGATACACCATGTTTTTATGAAGGAATTTTAAAAAATGGAATTTCTATAGCAGATAAATGTGGTGTAGATTACAAGTATATTGAATGTAGAGTAGAGGACTATTCGATTATTAAAAATAGAATTCAAACAAGAGATAGAGTTGTAAGTCAGATTGAAAGTATAACCGAAGAAAAATTTAATAGTGTTCTAAATACAACAATTAAACCAGTTGATAAAGAAATGTTAGTTTTAGATACAAGCACAGAAAATAGTTGTGATATGGAATTAATTTATGAATATTTAATGTAAAAATATATTTAAAGGTGGTAATTTGAATTTGAAAAAAAATAATGATATATGTGAAAGTATAAATTATATAGAAAAAATAGAAGAGAACTTTGAGGATATAGTAGAATTATCAAAAATGTGTAAGTTTTCTAATTGTACGCATACAAATGAGCCTAAGTGTGAAGTAAGAAAATCAATTGATGATGGAAGTCTTTCAGAAGAAAGATTTAATAGTTATTATAGTCAAAAGAAAGAAATTGAATATGTTTTCAAAGAAAAAAAAACTAAGGCAATAGATTATATGAAACAAAAAAAGCTTTTTCAAAAGTAAGAATATAAAACTTTAAGAGTATTGAAACTAATAAACATAAGATATGAAAAGCTTAAATATAAAATAGAAATATAATTAAAGGATGTGTTATATAATGCCATTTCAAATGACTCATTTAGAGATTGCATACAATATAGTAAAAAATACACCAGAAATAAAAAATCCAGGTGATTTCATTTTAGGAGCTATAGCACCTGATTCAGTGCATTTAAGAGAAGGTTATAATAGTGATATGAAAAAGAAAAGTCATTTATGTTTTGGAACTGAAAAATGGGGTGAAACAAAAGATAATAAAAAATGGTTAAATGATGTGTATAAGTTCTTAGAAGAAAATAAAAATCAAGAAAATTCAGATTTTATAAAAGGATATTGTTGTCATGTAATAACTGATATACAAAATAATATAAAATTTTGGACACCGTTTTTATTAGAAAATAGCATTGATTTAGATAGTGAAACCCAAAGTGATTATAATAAAGAATCTTATAATATGGATTATGAGTTATATTTAATAAATAAAAATAAAAAAACAATATGGAAAATGCTTAAAGACGCAAAAGCATATAACGTTACTAATATTGCATTTGCTAGTGATATAGAAAAAATGAGAAATGATATATTATTTAATAATTTTGTAAATAGAAAACATCATGCAGATGTATCTTTAAATAAGTACATTACATTGCCTAAAATGCAAGAGTTTATTTTGGAGGAATCTAAATATATTAAAAAGTTGTTATATAAATAGAATTAAAAGTATTTCCAAAGAAATATCAGAAAAAATAGAAAAATAAAAAAACGAATTTAAATTTATTATAATATTATTAAAAGGAAGATTAAAGATGAAATTATTGAAAGAGCAGATATTAAAATTAGAAAATGATTTATTAAAGTCAGATACTAGGAAGTCAGCAGAAAAAATAAGTGAAATAGTGAGCAATGATTTTGTAGAGTTTTGTAGTTCAGGATTTGAATACCATTATAAATATGGTGATATTTATCAGGATAAGGAAGACAATACAGAACTGAACTGGGAAATAGTAAATTTTGAAATAAAAAAGTTATCTGATGATTGTGTTTTAGCAATGTATAAGGTAATAAAGCATAATGAATTAAATGAAAATAAAAAGTATACATTACGTAGTTCTATATGGAAATGTGATGATAAAAAGTGGAAGATGATTTTTCATCAAGGAACAGTAACATCCAAGTTTTGAAATTGATAATTATGAAAAAGACAAAAAGTTATTAAAAACGTAATTTATATGTTAGAAAGGTTTTGTAATGGAAACAAAGTTTAGAGAAATTAAAAACAAAGATGAAGAATATAACGCAAAAAAAGTTATATCAAGTATTGATAGAGGAGAAAAAGAAATATTTGAGAATAATGAAATAGAAAATAAAAAGTGCTTGTATTACTCAGAAAATCACACTATAGGTGTGTATTGTGAATATATAATTAAAGATGAAATTCACATACAAATAGGATTTAATGAAGATATGCCAGAAGAAGTTAATGACGAAGTGTTAAATCTTATTAAAGGTGACAGTCATCATAACTATAATATAAGGATTTGGTATTCACCAAGAAATAAAAAGCTTGAAGAGTTTTTACTTAAAAAATTAATATATAAAGAAAAAGGTGAAGAAATTTATGAATTTACACTACAAAAGAAAATGTTAAAAAATGAAGAGTGTACTTATATAAATAATTTAGAAATTGTGCCATTTAAAGAAAAACATATTAATGATGTATGTAATATGTTTGATAAATCGTTAGCTCATACATTTGATAATCCTAATGAAAAAGTATTTTTAAATAGCAAAAATACTTTTTTACATGAATGGATAGATAAGTCAAATCGTAGTGAGTTTTATGTAGTTATAGAAAAAAATAATATTATAGGAGCATATATATTAGATGGATTAGAAATAGATATACTTGCAGTTGCAATAAATAAGCAAGGTAAAGGAATTGGAAAATATATGTTAAATCATGCAATGAAACACATATTAGAATTAAATAGAGGTAATCCTTATTTATATTGTATGAAAAGCAATTTAAATGCTGTGGAATTTTATAAACATGAAGGCTTTGAAATGACAGGTTATTCTAGTTATATAGCACTAAAATAAAAATATATATAATTAATTTATAGTAAAATGGAGAATTTTTATGAAGAATTTAATACTTAGTAAGCCTAATAAGATATATGAAAAAAGTTTTAAAGATTATGCTCAATCATATAAAGATATAAATGATCATCATTATTTCCATAAATATAAGAAATCACTAGAAAATTTTGATGAATATTTAAATGATTTATGTGATCATGCAAATGGAATTAATTTATTAAAAGATGAAGTTACAACTTCAACATTTTGGATGATTTTTGAAAATCAAGTTGTAGGAGTTGTTAGAATTAGACATAAAGAAGTAGATTGTGCTGGACATATAGGTTATGATATATCACCATATTATAGAAACAATGGATATGGATATGAAATTTTAAGACTTGCATTAGAAAAGGCTAAAAATATAGGAATAAGAGAAGCAATTTTAACTTGTAATGTAGATAATATATCATCAAAAAAAATTATAGAAAAGAACAATGGAAAACTATTAGGGACGATTTTTGATAAAGATGAAAATGAGTATTTATTTAAGTACAGTATTATGATTGAGTAGTTTAAAGAATGGGGGATTTATGAATAGTGATTTTATTGAAGCATTAAAAAATAAGGATTTAGCGGAAATAAGAAAAATATCTAAAAGTGATTTGCATAATCATGCTCCAAGAGGTGGAAATAAAAGATATATAGAAGAATGGAAAGGTATAAAAATACCAGATGCTCCTATTTTTAAAAATCTTAATGAAATGAATGATTGGAATTTAAAAAATATAAAACCATTTATAAAAGGTGTTAAGGGTTATGAAAAGAGGATAGAAGCAGCTTTTGTTCAAGCTAATATGGATGGCGTTAGATTATTAAATATGAGTTTTAATATAGATGAGGTTTCTGAATATGCAAACTCTGTGGAAAATATGATTAATTCATTAAAAAAAATTCATCTTAAATTCGCACCTAATACTGTTTTTATACCTGAAATTGCACTTGGTTCATATATGGATACTGATGAAGTTAATGAAAAATTAAATGAGTTTTTACACTATGATTATTTTAAATCTATAGATATTTATGGTGATGAAAATAATTTATTTAAATTTAAAAAAGTGTTTAAAAAGGCAAAGAATAATGGATTAATTTTAAAAGCACATGTTGGTGAGTTTGGATGTGCTGAGTTAGTTCAAAGAGTTGTAGAGGAATTAGAGTTAAATCAGGTTCAACATGGCATTTCAGCAGCCAACTCTAAAAGCGTAATGAAATGGCTTGCAAATAATAAAATTCAACTAAATATTTGTCCAACAAGCAATATTTATCTTTCAAGGGTAGAGAATTATAGTAAGCATCCAATCAGAAAATTATATGATAATGGTGTTAAAGTTACAGTAAATACAGATGATATGATTATTTTTGATAAAAGTGTATCAGAAGAATTCTTAAATCTTTATAATGCAGGTGTTTTTAACTGTGAAGAATTAAATGAAATAAGAGAAAATGGTTTAAAACTACTTCACAATGTATAGGTTAAAAATAGGACAAGCCTTAAAATTTATATTAATATTTTGAATATTAAATATAATATATAGTTTTGAATGTAAAATCATTTTGTTATTTTAAGTATGAGGAGGAATAAATAAAAATGATAAAAGAAGTTAAAGAAATTAATGAAGTTTTAGATTTTGCATGGAATATATGCCAAGATAATAAAAAAAGTAGTTATCCTAAATATAAGACAAAAGAGGATTTAAAAAGTAACATTGAAAGAGCAATTAATTCAGATATACGAAAAATTATTGCTTGTTATAAAAATAATGAACTTAAAGGAGTTTGTATTTATTTTTGGATAAATGAAGATAAGTATTCACAAACTGAAGCACTATTAATAGAGGATGATTATGATATAGTTGCTGATGAATTTATGGATTATATTGGTGATGAATTGAAAGAATATGATTTTTTTATAGGAGTAACAGCATATAATGAGAAAGCAATTCAATATTTAGAAAATAGAAAGATGGAATGCATAGAGTCGAGCATAGTTACTTTATTATATAAAAAGAACTATAAACCACATCATATTAAAACCTCAATAAGTTTATTAGATTTTAATGAGTTTGATGAATATGCTAAATTTCACGATAAATATGCAGGGAATATGTATTGGGACAGTAAGCATATTAAAAAAGATTTTGATATATTTGATATTTATATATACAAAGAAAATGGAATTATTAAAGGAAGTATATTTGTCAGAAAAATTAAAAAACAAAATCAGAAAGAAGTGGTTGGATTATTTCTTGATGATGATGTAAGAAAAAAGAATATAGAAAGTGACTTAATTAGTGAGATGCTTAAAGATGCCTATAAAGAATATTCTGGTATAGATAGTGTTCTTTATTTTATTGAAGAAAAAGATGAAGATGAACTAAAAGCTGTAATAGATTGTGGATTTGAAATTCAGGATAGATATAAATGTTATAAGTGCATCTTATGATAAAAGTCTGGAATTTTTATCTAAATATAATATCTATCAATTTTAAAAGAAATACTTATTTAAATAATTCCTGTTCTTTGATGAAAGAAAAAAGTTTTTTAACTGATGATAAATTTATTATTTTAAATTTGAAATTGGATACCTTTAAGAGTGAGACTAGCTCGGAATCGTTTTAAATTCGAGCTTGTTTCACTATATGAATTTTGTTGTAGCATTGTATATGAAGGTATTAGTTGAATTTTCAAAGTTATTAAAGTGAAGGGAGAAATATAAATGACTTATGATATTAAGATAAATTATAATTTAGATGGAATATATGATTTTATGGAGACTTTTAGTTGTAAAGATAGCATAGACAAAGGTAAAATAGAAAAATTATTTGAGAAAAATTCATATAAAAAATTAGTAGGGTGTGTTGGACAAGATTTTGATATGGAAGAGAGTTATAAGTGGGTAGATTTATTTTATGAAGCATATGAATTATTGAAAAATGATAAGGAATATGAAGGATTCAATGTAATAAAGAAAAACGTAATAAATTCAGTGATGAGTGCTATAAAAAATGTTGATAAATTAGAAGAATATTGTGAGAATATTATAGAAGTTATTAAAACCAAAGAATTTATAAAAAAAGCTATGTACTATTTGCCAAATTTAAAAACTAAAACTATAGAACTTAATATAAATTTTTATGTATTTATGTACAATGCTGCAGTAGAAAATTTACAAGTATTTATAGATATAATGTTTGCAAATTTATTAACAGTAGAGCAATGTACTGATTTACTTGCTCATGAAATGCATCATTATTTACAACGATATATAGACAATGAAGAGCTCATTTTAAAAGATGATTATAAAGATATAAAAAGAATGCTATTTGTAATTTCTAATGAAGGAACAGCTGATATGTGCAACTTTATGAGTACGAATGAAATATATGAAAAGTTTGGGTGGATGGAAAAGGGATGTCTAGATAGCATGATGGAGAATGTAGAGTTTCATATGAAGAAGTTAAATAATCTTTTAGAAAAAAGATTAGATGAAAGAAATAAAAATGTTGACATTATTAGCTTTATAAATGAAAATCACAAATATCATGTATTGGGGTATCATATGGCCAAAACTATAGAAAAAGGTATAAGTATAGAAGAGTTGAGGTCATGTATAGGAAAGCCTTTAAGATTTATTTTGAGTTATAACGAAGCATATAAAAAATTATATAAAGAATATATGTTAAGCGATTTTGTTGTAGATAGATTAAAAAATGTATATTAAATTTAGAAAATGTTAGGAGGATTAATGATAATGATTTTGTATTTTAAAATAGAGGTGGGAAGTGATGAGAGATATTATATTTAAAACAGAGGAGTATGTTTTTAGTTATAGAGTAGCAGGTATATTAATATATAATGATAAAATTTTATTGCAAAAAATTGATGATGATACAGCTTATGCAATTCCAGGTGGACATGTAAATTTAGGTGAAACAAATGAAGAAGCATTAATACGTGAATTTAAGGAAGAAATTAATTCAGATATAAAAGTAAATGATATTATGTGGATGGGTGAATTGTTTTTTCCATGGGGAGAGAAACAGTGTCATCAAATATGTATTTATTATAATATATCTTTAAATCAAAACACCAATATTCCATTTGATGGTGTATTTTATGGAAAAGAGGAATTAGAAGAAAAATCATTTGAACTAAAATTTTCTTGGATTAATATTAAAGATATAGAAAATATAGATTTGTATCCTATTCAAGCCAAAAAGTATATTTTAGAAGGAATGAATAAAACAGAACATTTTGTTTATAAGGAATGAGAAGAATTACAAGTTGTAACTCTTCTAAGTTAATGAATAACTTAAGAATGGGGGGAAGGCAAATAACATGATATTAAATGATGAAATTATTGTTGATTATCTAAAAGAACCAAGTTCAAATAAGTATCGTAACCATTGGATTTTTTATAATATTGAACCTAATAAATATATGTATGATACGCCAAGTAGAGAAAATGTTGAAGTTGTTAAAGAAATATATATAAAAATAAAAATAATTTTAATGAACTTTAAGCCAATAAATGAAGATATATTTAAAGTGTTATTTCCTAATTATAAAAATGTGTTTGAAAGCACTAAAGTTTTATTAGTAGTTGGATGTCCCAAAATGTATGATGCCATGTTTATAGAACATGAAGAATATATAATATTTGATTTGATTAATTTAGTTAATTATATAAAACATGGACATGATATAGAAAAAGTTTTAAAAAATTTACTAACACATGAATTTGTGCATAGATGTGTAAAAGAAAAATATCCTTTAAAAGAGAACTTACCTTATGTGGAGAAACTAAATTATATTGTTTTTAATGAGGGTTTTGCACATCTTTTAGCATATAAAGATAATATTAAAGAATACGATTTTAATTCTAAGTTCTATTTAGATAAATATGAAAATGCAAAATTAAAATTAAGGAATGCAATTAAAGAAAAAAATGAAACAAAGCAAGAAAAATGGCTTAAGGAAGCAGATGTGGGAAATTATTGGGACAAGTTTGGAGCTATAAGTGGCAAATTGTATTTAGCACAGCATATTGACTTATTAATTGAAATATATACAAATGGATGGAGAAATATAATGTTTAATATTATAAGGGAATAAAAATTCAGAACATTAAGTTAAAAAGATTCTTTGTTATGGTATAATTACTAAAAATGGATAAAAGAGGTGATTGTTTTGAATATTTTATTAGATAAGTTAGATTTTAATGAAAGCTGGGCTTATGATACATTAAAAAATATAATTAAACCAGAATATAAAGTTTGTATAATACCTTTTGCATTTCATGATGATTGGATAAAAAATAAAGTTGAATGGGATGAATGTTATAACAAATCCTATGGAAAATATTACAAAGAGATGATGATACCTTTTTATGATTATGGAATAAATGATAACAATGTAGAATTAATAAATTACTTTGAAGATAGTACAGATAATGCTAAAAAGAAAATAAATAATAGTAATATAATCCTTTTTACAGGTGGATTTCCAGAGAAAATTATGCAAAGGTTAATAGAATTAGATTTAGTTAGTATTGTAGAAAATTACAAAGGTATAATAATGGGATGGAGTGCAGGTGCTATGATTCAGTGCCATGATTATTATATTTCACCAGATGAAAAGGATTATTTTAAATTTGTTTATGAAAAGGGATTAGACTTTATAAGGAATTTTGCAGTTGAAGTTCATTATAAAAAGTCAAATGTACAAAATGAAAGTATTGAAAAATATATAAATGAAACAGGTAAAAATGTTTACACTACAGAAGCTAAAAGTGCAATAATAGTTGATAATGATGAAGTTATATTACTAGGAAATGCAAAACAGTATAAATTGAAATAATAAAAGTGAGTTAATGAGGGGGCAAGTTATGAAAATAGAATTAAGAAAGATTACATCTAATAATTTTGATGAATGCACTAATTTAGAACCAAATGAAAATCAAAAAAACTTTGTAGCAACAAATGTATCTAGTTTAGCTGAGGCATATGTTGCATTAACTAACAATGAGTGCATTCCAATGCCATTTGCTATTTATAATGATGATAATATGGTTGGTTTTATAATGCTTTCATATATGGATTCCAATGAAAAGGATTATCCAAACACTTATTGGGTATGGAGATTAATGATAGACAAGCATTATCAAGGAAGAGGTTATGGAAGAGAAACAATGAACAAAGCAATTGAACTTATAAAAACTTTTCCATATGGTAAGGCTTCAGCAGCATTTATTTCTTATGAACCAGAAAATATAATTGCAAAAACACTTTATGCATCATTAGGATTCATAGAAACTGGTAAGATTGAATATGGTGAAGCAGTAGCAAAATTAGATTTGTAAATAGGAGAAATATTTTATTATGAAAATTGAAATAAATTTAGCAAATGAGAAAACTGCTAATATAATTAGAAATATATATCCTTTATATCTGCACGATTTATCTGAATTTTCTGGAGAAACTCCTAATAAATATGGAATTTATGAAGATGAAGAAATAAGGACTTTAGATGAACAATACCATATACAAGATATATGGTTTAACAATCCAGAAGCATTATTTCCATTTATAATTAGTGTAGATGAAAACCCAGCAGGATTTGCATTGATATCTACTGGAAAGTATGCACCTAAAAGCACAGATTATTATATATATGAATTTTTTATACTTAAACCATATAGGGGAAGAAATATTGCAGAGCTTGCAGCAAAGGAAGTTTTTGATAGATTTAAAGGTAAATGGGAACTTGATACTCATCCTTCCACATTGAATCAAAGAGCACAGTCATTTTGGACTAAAACTATAAAAAATTATACTTCAGGAAATTTTGAAAAAGCATTTGGGACAAACTTTAATGGAGAAAGGTTAATATTTAGATTCAATAATAATTAATAAATATTTAATGTATAAGTAGGTATTTTATGTATATAAATGAATATTTATTATTAAGAATATATGCACATAAAAGCAAGTAATGACACATGATTACTTGCTTTTATATAGGGTTTCAAGCTCAAGTTTTAATTGTAAATTGTTAAATTCAACAATAATATTACTAGTTAATAATTGTATAAACTAAAATATTAGCTTGTAAGTCTATATTTTTCTATTAACTTCTTATAAAGAAGGAGGAGTATATGAATATATTAAAATATAATGAAGATTCATGGAATAAAAAAGTTGAAGATGGATGTATGTGGACTAAGGCTGTTAGTAGTGAGATTATAGAGAAAGCTAAAAATGGTGAATGGTCTATTGGTGTTACTGCTGGCAAAAGTATACCTAGAGAGTGGTTTCCCGATTTAAAGGGATTGAAGGTTCTTTGTTTAGCATCAGGTGGTGGTCAACAAGGACCAGTTTTAGCAGCGGTAGGTGCTGATGTTACGGTAGTTGATATTTCAGAAAAACAATTAGCAAAAGACATTTATGTTGCAAAAAGAGATTATTTGAAAATTAAAACTATCAAAGCTAGTATGACGGATTTGAGCATGTTTGAAGATGAAAGTTTTGATTTAATTATACATCCAGTATCTAATTTATTTGTAGAAGATATTATATCAGTTTGGAATGAAACTTTTAGAGTTTTAAAGTATGGAGGAACTTTAATTTCAGGATTTTGTAATCCAGTTGTATATTTATTTGATGATGATGAAAGTAATGGAATTTTGCAAGTGAAAAATTCCATTCCATATACCACTATGAAAGCATTATCAAAAGAAGAATTAAATAGGTATTTGGAAAACAAAGGACCAATAGAGTTTGGACATACTCTTGAATCACAAATTGGTGGGCAAATAGAAGCAGGATTTACAATTACAGGATTTTATGAAGATGATTTTGGTGGAGGAAGATTGATTGATAAGTATATAAAATCATTTATTGCTACAAAGGCTTTAAAGATTAAATATTAAATATTAAATTTATTTTTAATAATATGGGGGTTAGTAGTATGATAATTTTAAGAAATATGACAGATGAAGAATTTAAAGAGTATTTAGAAGTAAGCATCAAAGAATATGCAGAAGAAAAAGTTAAAGCTGGTAATTTAAAAAAAGAAGGATCATATGAAAAAGCACTAAAAGAATTTAATGGATTACTTCCAAATGGTAAAGAAACAAAGGATAATTATTTATTGTCTATAGTAGAAGAAGATAAAAATGTAGGAATATTTTGGCTAAGTAAAAAAGATGAACATACTGGTTTCATCTATGATATAAAGATTTTTGACAGATATCAGGGCAAAGGTTATGGCAGACAAGCAATGGAGTCAATTGAAGTTTTTGCTAAAAAAATAGGTATAACAGAAATAGGGTTGCATGTATTTGGTCATAATAAACGAGCTTTTAATTTGTATAAAAGTTTAAAATATGAACCTATCAATATAGTGATGAGTAAAAAATTATTAGATTAGGAGATTTTTATATGACTTATAAAGCAATATTTTTTGATAGAGATAATACATTAACATATGCAAATGAACAAATTAAAAATAGAAAAAAGCAGTTAATTGAAAGTTGGATAGGAAAAGAATTTAAGTTAGATTATGATAGAATGATGAATTTGTTTGAAAAAGCTAATTATCCTAAGGATGGACTTAAAAGTGTAGAAGATGAAATAATATTTTGGAAAAGATATTATTATGAGCTTTTAAAAGACGAAGGAGTGTTAGAAAATATTGAAGAAAAAGCTGAAATGATTCATAATGAATTATGGCTTAAGGAAAAAGCACTTTTCCCAGAAGTTATTGATGTACTAGAATATTTTAAAACACATGGATATAAGATAGGAGTAATTTCAGATACATCACCATCACTACAACTTACACTAGAAACATTAGGGCTTGGAAAATATTTTGATTGTTATATATGTTCTGATTTAGTTGGAGTTATGAAACCTGATGAAAAGATTTATAAGGCAGCATTAAGTGCTTTAAATGTAGAGGCTAAGGAAAGTATATATGTGGATGACTATGATGTAGAAGCTGATGGGGCAAGAATATTAGGATTTACTTCATTTCATATTGATAGAAAAAATTCACCTGAATCTCAGTGGGATATTAATTCACTTAAAGAAATAATAAATTATGTAGAAAATAAATAGATAATTTGCAAATCAAATTAATTAATTACTTTATATAAATTATACTATAGATGATAGATACCGTAGTATTCTTGAAAAGAATTTTACGGTGTTTTTTACTATATAGAAATTTAAAGTTTTTTATAAAGAATTATATTTTGCAATGTTAGGAAGGATTTATCTATTTTATATAGAAATATTACTATAACTTAATTATTTAAATAAGTTAAAAATATAGGTTTGAACCTTACAAAGAGGTAATGTTAATGAGGGGAAAGACAATAAAGATAATAAAAAATGATTTTGAGAGAAATAAATGTAAGAAATTTAATAAACTTTTATATTCTATCAAAAGTGACTATAAGGTTAACTTCAAAAATGATTTGAAAAAGATACAAATTGAAAAAGAAAGATTAGAAGTAGAATTAGAGTGCATAAAAAGTCCAAGTACACAATATGCATTAACTATAGGACTTTTTGCAGTAGGTACTGGGTTAGACAATTTAATTGAAACAATGGCTAAAGACTTAAGATTTATTGTTGCCATAGCTTATTGTTTTATAATAATTGTTGTACTAGGAAAATTATTTATTAGTGAAGCTAGAAAAGAAAAAGCATATAGATGTGCATTAGTAGCATTGAAAAAGCTAGAAGAAGAAATTAGAGAAGAAGAAATAGAAAAGCAGTTAAAACCTAAATTAATTAGAGTTCAAAAAATATAATTTAATTTTTTAGACACTTACAAATGTAAGTGTCTTTTTAGTTTAAAAATGCTTTTACATATAATAAGTTTATGTAATAATTATTATATTAAATAATTTACATTGAGCAAGGGGGAATATGATGAAGAGTAAAAAGAGCAAAGGGCTATTAGCTTTTATAGTTGCAGGAGCGTTATCATTTAGTGCCATTCCAATAAAAAATGTTAATGCAATTCATAAGGTAGATAGACTTTATGGGAGTGGAAGGTATGAAACAGCAAAGGCAATTTCAGAAAAATTTACTAAAACTGATATTGCTATTTTAGTTACTGGTGAAAATTATCCAGATGCATTAGCAGCAACACCATTAGCTAAAAAGTATAATGCACCAATATTACTTACAGAGAAAAACAATTTAAATGTAAACACTTCAGAAGAATTACAAAGATTAGGTACTAAAAAAGTATTTATTGTAGGTGGAGTTGGTGTAATAACTGAAAATGTTGAAGAACAACTAAAGTCTATAGGTCTTGAAACAGAAAGATTACAAGGAAAAACAAGATATGAGACATCTGTTAAAGTTGCAGAGAAAGTTGGCTTAACTAAAGGAATTTTTTTAACAACAGGAGAAGGATTTGCAGATGCATTAGGGGTTGGACCAATAGCAGCAAATTTAGGCATGCCAGTAGTCTTAACAACTAAGGATGTATTAAACTCAAGTACAGAAAAGTTATTAAAGGAAAACTCAATACCTAAAACTTATGTAGTAGGTGGACGAGGTGTTGTAGCAGATAGTGTTGCAAATAAATTTTCAAATTCAGAAAGAATAGAAGGATTGAATAGATATGCTACAAACAAAGCATTAATAGATAAATTTAAAAATAATTTAAGTTTTGATAATACATATGTAGCTACAGGTAACAATTTTCCAGATGCATTAGCAGGTGGAGCTTTAGCTGCAATAAATAATAATCCAATAGTTTTAACTGACTTAAATCCAGCAAATGAAACTATGACTAGTCTAGAAAATGTTAAAAAGATGACTATCTTAGGTGGAGATGGGGTTATAACTAAATTTACTGAAGATAAATTAATTGGAAAAAATGTAACCGATTTAAAAATGCATTTTATAAATGTTGGACAAGCAGATGCTATTTTAATAGAAAACAATGGAGAAACAATGCTTGTAGATGCAGGAAATAATGATGATGAAACTGTTATAAAAAATTATTTAGAGAGTCAAAATGTGTCTTATATTAATTACTTAATAGGGACTCATCCACATGAAGATCACATAGGTGCAATGGATTATGTTATAAATTCATTACAAATAGGAAAAGTGTACATGCCAAAGACAGTTTCGAATACACAAACATATAGAGATGTTATAAGTGCTATTAGCAATAAAGGAATGGAAATAACTCCACCTACAATTGGAGAGAGTTTTTATGTTGGTAGTGCAAAATGTACTATATTAGGGCCTAGAAGAGAGTATGAAAATACTAATGATAACTCTATTGTAATCAAAGTTGAGTTTGGAAATAATTCATTTTTATTGATGGGTGATGCAGAAGCTACATCAGAAATGGATATGGTAAATGGTGGAGCATATTTAAAATCAGATGTTATAAAACTAGGTCATCATGGATCAAAAACATCAAGTGTTCCCAATTTTTTAAGTAAAGTTAGTCCTAAATATGCAGTTGCAAGTGTTGGAAAAGGAAATAGCTATAAACATCCATCACAAAGTGTTATGGATAGATTAAATAGTAGTAAAGTTCCAGTTTATAGAACAGATGAATCAGGAACAATTATCTCAACAAGTAATGGAAGTATTATATTATTTAATACAAAACAAGGAAGCTATGTTGGTGGAGATTATGTGAATCCAACACCACCAAGTACATCAAATCCTGATAAACCTCCAATAAATCCACCAACAGTTGCACAAACTGTATATGTAACTAATAGTGGTAAATCATTTCATAGAACTTCTACTTGTAGCAATATGAAATCACCTATTGCAATGAGTAGACAAAATGCTATAAATAAAGGTTATAAGCAATGTAGTAAATGTAAACCATAAAATAATTTTGGAAGATAGTTTTAGCTAATAACTAAAACTATCTTTTTTTATGAAGGACTTTGAACTTAAGTTATAGAATAATTGAATTTAAGGATATTATGAATAAAAAAAGATTAGTAAATGGAAGTTTTAAATTTGATATGGAGGAAGTTTTTTTATGGAAGTTATTTTAAGAAATTTAGTAGATTCAGATAGAAGTTATTTCTTTTCATGGGTAAAAGATAAAGAGGTTATAAAATACTCACGATCAATATTTCAAAGGATTAAAACGGATGAAGAAATATCTAGGTGGTTTGATAGTATTTTAAAGGATAATACTTCTTATAACAAAGCAATTATAGATAAGTCAACTGGAATTTTAATAGGATATGCAGGCATAGCTAACTTAAATGAAACAAATTTATCTGGTGAGTATTTTATATTTATAGGAAATAAAGCTTATCATGGAAAAGGCATAGGGACATTTGTAACTAAGAAAATTGTTGAATTTGGATTTTCAGAATTGAAGCTTAATAGAATAATGCTTACAGTTTCAGAGGAGAATACTTGGGCAATTAGAGCATATGCAAAGGCAGGATTTAAAACAGAAGGTATAATGAGACAAGGGTTCTGTAGAAATGGAAGTTTTCATGACAAAGTTATTATGAGCATTTTAAGAGATGAGTGGACTGAAATGAAAAATGATGTTGTTAAAATACGTTTAGCAAATATTGAAGATGAAGATAAGGTGTCAATTTTAATATCTCAGTTTAGAATGGAATTAAAAAAGCTTAAAAATATAGAAATTACGCCCAATATAGAAAAATCAAAAGAAGAATTCAAAGAATATTTAGAAAAAAATTATCCTATTTTTGTTGCTGAAGATTACTATAAAAATGTTTTAGGATATATAGTTTGTAGAATTGAAGAAGGCGTTGTATGGGCTGAATCTTTATTTGTCTTAGAAGAGGCAAGAAGACAAGGAATAGCATACAAATTATATGAAAAGGCAGAAAATGTTGCAAAAGGATTTGGAGAAGATATGGTATACTCTTTTGTTCATCCTAATAATGATAAAATAATAAATTTTTTAGCTAAAAAGGGATATGATGTACTAAATCTTATAGAAATAAGAAAACCTTTTAAAAATGAGATGTTTAATGGAAAAATACAAGTAGGAAATTATAAATATAATTATTAAATTTATAATTTATAAATCAGATATAATTAAAAACAAATAGTATATCTTAATTACTATTTGTTTTCTAATTATAGTAGAATATTTTGAATAATATTCAATTAATTATCACTATTATTATCAGAAACATATTCTAAAATATCACCTGGTTGGCAATCTAATATTTTACATAAAGATTCTAAAGTTGAAAATCTTATGGCTTTCGCTTTATTGTTTTTTAAGATAGAAAGATTGGCCATGGTTATACCTAGTTTTTGAGATAACTCAGTAGAACTCATTTTACGTTTTGCCATCATCACATCTAAATTCACTATAATTGACATATTACACCTCTAAATATTTATATTGTTGCATCATTTTCATTTTTTATCGCTGTAGCTTCCTCAAAGACATTAGATAGCACTAAGCATAGGAAGCTTATAGCTAAACATATAAATGATACTATTATCATAGACATCACAGTAAAAGCATATAAAAATAAATCATGAAAATACACAAGATATAATGAACATCCATTAAATAATAATAGTTCAAAAAAGGCACAAAATGCAATGCTTTTAAGTAATTTACTTGTATTTGTAGAAAATGGTGTATTTTTTATAACTAAATTGCTTAAGCTTTTCAACTTAAATAATGCAATTATATAAGGTATTGAACAAAGATATATGCATGAGCTTATAATTATAACTAATTTACGATTGATTATAGAGTATGTACTTTTAAGAAATGCTGTTAGAACTAAGGGTGTACATAATAGCATTAAAACAGTAACTATGATAGCTAATATTGTTAGAAATTTTAATGTTTTAGATGTTCTATTTATTGTCATTTAAAATTACCTCAACTTTCTTTTTAAAGTTATGCTTTAATTTTAAATGCATATTTATTGTTTGTCAATAAATATACATTATTTAAAAATAAAAATGCAATGGGAAAAGATAAAAATAGAATTATAAATAGAGAGTGAATATAAAAATTAAGTATACATTGAAATTTTATGATAAAACGTAACATATAAAAATATATATAATACAAGTAAAATATTATTAAAAGGAGTGATTTTTTAGTGGAGAAGAAGTTTAAAGTATCAATAATTTTCTTTACTTTAGCAGTATTACTAGAATTTATAAGTTTATATCATTCAGAGTTTTTTATTAATAATTTCAGTGTTAATAAACCTGCAATATTTATTATGATTTTACAAATGATTTTTGCTATTGTAAGTTTAATATTAGGTGGAATAGGATTATTTAAAGCGAGAAATGAAGGTATGAAGGTAAAACATATTGTTGTTATAATTTTTTTAATAATGAATTGTGCAATTATATTTAGAGGAGCTACTGGGATTGTTCTAGTTTTGAAATTTTTAAATATGTAGTTTTGAATGATTAAACTAATAATGATTATGCAGAAAATAAACATAAAACATGAACTAATAAGAAAAAAGTGATATAATACATGTATAGTATAATAAAATTATTGCTAGTTAATGAACAAATTCAATAAGTTTTTTAGAAAAAATTAGCATTAAATATTCTTTTTAGAAAAATATTTAATTATATTAAACACAATTTAATATAATTTTTCAAGTGAAATATAAATAATTTGAACGTGCTTTCCTATATTTATAATTTTAAAATTTAGCCAGCTTAAGACATTATTTTATATTTAAAAGTATATTAACTGATTATAAAATAAAAATTAAAAAGCAAGATTAAAAGTATTAGTATCTTTAAGTTTTAGGAGGCGTAAGATGAAGTTAGTATTAGTAGATATATGTGATAGATTTAGCAGAGATGTAGTTGTTCTTAATTCCTTTGCAAAGATATTAGATGGATTAAATATTGAAGAAGAAAAATATTATAATCATGTAAAAGAAATAAGCGATGATGTATATGGAATTGCAAAGCAATTTAGGGATTTTAAAAGAAAATATGATATTATTAGTTATAATATAGAAGTAGCAAAGATGTATGAGAGTTTGTATGACAAGTTATGTGATATATCAGTGGCTTGTGCTAGATTTAGTAAAATTAGAATAGAAGAAAGTATTCATAAATTTGATGTTGCGGTAAATGATTTTAAAATAGCAATATATGATTTATAGATAAGTAAAGAGAGTATTAGACTGAAAATCTAGTACTCTTTTATAATTTTATAATTTTAAATTATTTAAAAAGTTATTCATAAAAATTTCAAACAAACTCTAATAAATTTGTAACCCTATATAGGAAAATTATATGTATAATATTTATATTTAAAATAAATATTGTAAAAATATGTGTTATAATTTTATTATTAAAATGGTTAGAAGGAGAGAATAAAAACTTATGATATTATCCTTACTAGTAGGAATAATTGCAATACCGATTTTTTTTATTAATTTTGTTGTCATATTGAAAAGAATTAAAGAAGAAAAACCTATATTTAATAATACGTTTGTATGTTGTATATGTTTAATATATATTTGGGTTTTCAGTATTATGGTATGTTCTAATTAAAATGCAAACAATAAAGAAAATTTCGACAAAATACTTTACAAAAGTATAATTTGTGATAAAATATAATTAAACCAAAGCACAATATTAAATTAGTAATTTTAGATTAATCAAAAGAAAAATATAAAGGATTAATATCTTTTATTAGAGAAGTAAAGATACTTTAATACCATAGAACCTCAAAATATAACTATATTGCACAAAAATAGGAAAGATATTTTTTATCTTTCCTATTTTTACATATAAAAGTATTGAGATTTTAATTAAGGATAAAAGGTTATTGTTTAGTTATTTATATTAAAAGGCTTAAATATTATTGTAATAAAAGATACATTAAAAAATATATTTCAAGTATGTTTTTTAGGATTTTAAGATAATTTATTTTATATTAAGATACTAAAATTAAAAATGTTGTCTTTTTTTGAAAATGTCACTAAAGTGTCATTAACAAGACATATATTTGACACATTAGAGTATTATTATATAAATATAAAGTTAATACCAATAACTAAATAAAAGTTTTTAAATTGAGTCCCCCTTAGTTTAAAAACAAGAAAATCCTTAACTTAGTAGAAAATATATTAAACTTAACATCGCACATGAAAACAAGGTAGTAAATGCTATCTTGTTTTCTATTTTTATAAGAATAAAATAGAAAGCTTAGATAATAATAAGATATGTAAAGAAAATATATAGCTACTAAGGAGGAATTTTTATGTCACCAAAAGAATTATTGTACATTGAAGATACTTTAGGTCATCTAAAATTTATGGAATCAAAATGTAATGAGGCTTCAAATAGCTTACAAGATGCAGAACTTAAAAAATATGCAACAGAATTAGCACAGAAGCATAAAGAACTATTTGATAAAATCTATGGATTATTAAATCAATAGGAGGGACTTTAATAATGAATGATAGAGATTTAATGGAATGTTTATTAATAATATCTAAAGCAGAAGCTGGATTGTGTTTGCATGGAACTATAGAATCTGCAACTTCAGATGTACATTCTACATTTAATGATGTATTATGTGAAGTATTAAAAGTACAAAATGAAATATATAATAAAATGTCATCTAAAGGATGGTATCCAACAGAACAAGCTGAACAAGAAAAAATATCAAAAGTAAAACAAAAGTTTTTAGCTCAACAGTAGATTATATTAAGCTGTACTTTAAAAAAAAAGTACAGCTTTGAATTTTTTATATAATAATATATACTAATGTATAATGAGAATAAAAGTATGGAAAGGAAGTGAAAATTAGCTTTTTTATAGGGAAATAATTAAAGTTTAAACTTTAGGTTATTCATGTTTTAGTTTAGAAAAAGTATAGAATAATTATTATTGTTATTAAGCAATAAACGTATAAATTAGAAACTTGGTTTGAAACCCTATATAGGCTAAATTTATATGAGTATAAAAAATGTTCATCATGTATGTATTCAAACAGAGTGCTATAAAGAGTCTTTAGAATTTTATACAAAAATATTAGGATTTGAAATAGTTAAGGAAACTAAAAATTTCCATAATAGGGAATATAACACATGGATTAAACTTGGAGATTTTATGATTGAACTTCAAACTAATAAGTTAGGAGATAAGCTTAATAATTGGAATTCTTTAAATGCAGGAATAGTACATATGTGTTTTATGAGTTGTGATGTAAAAGAAGAATATTTAAGAATAAAAGGAATGGGATATAATAATTTTAAAAATAAAAATGGTGAAGATGTGTACAAAGTAGAGGATGGATACTTATTTAAAGTTAAAGCTCCAGAAGGTACAGAAATTGAAATAAGAGATTTACAAATATAAGTTATTAGATTTTGATTGAAACATGAGCAACTTTGAAATTAACTTTTTAAATATGTGGAAATTCAATACGAAAATTAAATTACTCTTATTTCAAATTAATTAACAACTAAATTTATGATTAATATAAATATTACAATGGGGAATGTGTTCTCAAAATACAACTTTTATGGATAAAAAGTTGTATTGATCTTATTTGAAGTACAAATAAAATGTTGTAGTGGGGATTTCAATCCCCGGTGATATTTAACATTATTATTAATCATTAATTAGTTCAAAATATTATTTTAGGAGTGAAATAAATAATATTAATTATAAATTCATAAATAGTATTGACACATATATCGTAAAAACGTAATATATAAATATAGAGTAAAAATTTTTAAATATTATTTTAAGTTTTAATAAAAATCAAAATAATATTTTTCTTTGGAGGGGTTAATTATGATAAATAAAGTTAATAAAGAAGAATTTACAAATAAAGTTATTGAAAATGAAGGAGTAGTATTAGTCGATTTTTTTGCTACATGGTGTGGACCTTGTAAAATGATTGCGCCAGTATTAGATGAATTAAGTGTTGAGATGAAAGAGAATGTTCATATGGTAAAAGTTGATATAAATGAAAGTATGGAACTTGCAAAAGAATTTAAGGTTATGAGTGTACCAACAATGGCCATATTTAAAAATGGAGAGATGGTTGATAGAATAATTGGTTTTACAGATAAAAGTGATATTAAGAGTAAGTTAGAGTCATATATTTAAGTGAATTATAAACAATTAACAATGAAGGATAAAAGTAAATTTCTATATATTTAATTCTTAAATATTAGTAACAGTATAAGTAATATAACCATCATTGTTAATTGGTTTAAAAAGAAGTTTATATATTGAATGTGAATTTAGGATTATGAATTAATTAGATGTATAAACTAAGAAATGGCTTACAATTCTATAATTTGACAGAAGTTTTGTAAAAATATAATATATATATGATTAAATTTTTAACTAATAAAAATATTATTGTAAAGGAAGAGATTAAAATGTTAAGAGCATCAGAATATCATAAACAAGGATATAATTGTGCAGAATCAATGATAAAAGCATATAATGAAGAACATAATACTAATATACCAGTATCTTTAGGAAGTGGAATGGGTACAGGTCTTGGAGTAGGAAGTCTTTGTGGGGCAGTAAATGCTGCAGCTCTTATAGTGGGATACTTAAGAGGAAGAGAAGATTCAAATGAAGCAAATGAAGCTAGAAAAATAGCAAAAGAGCTGATGCAAGAAATTAATGGTAAGTATGGTACTAGCATATGTAAGGAATTAAAGCAAAATAAAGTTAGCTGTGCTGAAATTATAGATAATTCCTATGAGGCTTTAAATAAAGTTTTAGAGATAAAATAAGGTGGGTAGCAATACCTACCTTATTTTTTTCTAAAATGACTTTAAACTGTAACTTAAAATTAATATAATTATAATATATAACTTTAGAATGAATAAAGAAATATATAACTAATGAATAAATTTTTAGAAGCAAAGAGGAAAAAAGAATGAAAAAAAAGATAGGTATTACTTTAATAGTAATTGTAATTTTAATTATTTCAACATTTTTAGGTATTAGACATTTAAAGTTAAAAGACATAAATTTAAATAGCTTTGATGTTATAAATTATGTCAAGTACGTAGATGAAATAGGTGAAGATAAGTTTCAATTAAATTGGAAAAATATAACTAGTATATTGGCAGTTATGAATAATAACAACTTAAGTAATGTAGGAGAAAATGACATAAAGGAAATTGGAAAAAAGTTTATAAATAAAGATACTGAAAAACTTTTCAAAGTAGAACATGTTTTAGAAGAATTAGATTTTAGTAATACTGAAAAGAAAAGATTTTATAATTATATGAATCAGTTAGAATATTATGGAATAGTACCTGAAAGTTTAAGTGAGGGTTCAGAACAAATGAACTTTATAAATGATGTAAAAGAAGGTGCAATAGAGAATTATAAAAAATATGGGATTTTGCCATCTATAACAATAGGACAAGCTATTTTAGAGTCAGAATGGGGAAGATCTAAGTTGGCAACAGATGGAAACAATTTATTTGGAATAAAAGCTTCTGAGAATTATAAAGGAGATGTTATAAATTTAAAAACTAAAGAATTTTATGATGTTACTATAAATGATAACTTTAGAAAATATAAAACTAAGGAAGAGTCAATAATAGATCATGGAGAGTTTTTAAAGAATAATAAAAGATACGAAGAAAATGGAGTTTTCATTGCAAAAACATATATAAATCAGGCAAAAGCTTTAGAGAAGGCTGGATATAGTACAGCTGAAAATGAAAATGGTGAAAAAATATATGCTAAATCATTAATTCAGCTAATAAGAGAATACAACCTTCAACTAATAGATAGTGAACTTCAAACTGAACAATAACATAAAATTTGTATAACAAAATTTAAAATATAAATATAAAGAAAAGGTGGGGGAGTATTATGAAAGTTGTAGCATTTATGGGAAGTCCTAAAAAAGAAGGAAATACAGCTACTTTATTAAATCAGTTTTTAAATGGAGTTAAGGAAAGTGGAGAAAATGTAGATGTAAAAAATATTTATCTTAAGGAAAATAAAATATCTCCATGTATGGCATGTAATTATTGTAAAAGAGAAGGTAAGTGTATACAAAATGATGATATGCAGAATCTTTATGAAGTATTTAAAGAAGCAGATATTTTAGTATTTGCTACACCTATATATTGGTGGAGTATGTCTGCTCAATTAAAGACATTTATTGATAGAACATATGCTTTAAGTGAAGAGGATAGAAAAGGTAAAAAAGCATATTTAATAATGACTTATGGTGGAGAAGCACCTAATTTAGGACCAGAGCTTACTAAAAAAACATTTGAAGAGATATTTGATTATGTAGGTATTGAGTATTTAGGTTCATATGGTGTTTGCACAGATGATTATATGCCAGTAAAAGAAAACACTAAGGCATTAGAAGAAATATATACTATAGGAAAGAATATAATAAAATAAAAATTTATATAAAATTAAATAGTATATATGGATAAAACAGAAAAGCATCAGGAAATCCTGATGCTTTTTTAAAACTTATTAAGTTTTATACCAATTATTAAGCTGTTTTAGAAACTTCTTCAGCATTTAATCCTTCAGCTACAGTGTTTGCTAAATCTACAACTCTAGCAGAGTATCCCCATTCGTTATCATACCAAGAAGCAACTTTAATCATTTTACCATTAACCATAGTTGATAATGCATCAACTATAGAAGATCTGCTATCACCTTTGAAATCAACAGATACAAGTGGTAATTCACAATAACCTAATATTCCTTTTAATTCATTTTCAGAAGCTTCTTTGAAAGCATTATTTATTTCTTCAACAGTAACTTCTTTTTCAATTTCGCAAACAAGGTCAGTTATTGAAACTGCTGCAGTTGGAACTCTAAGAGAAAATCCATTTAATTTTCCTTTTAAATCAGGTAATACCTTAGCAACAGCTTTAGCAGCACCAGTTGTAGTTGGAACTATTGATTGTCCAGCAGCTCTAGCTCTTCTTAAATCTTTATGAGTTTTATCTAATATTTGTTGATCGTTTGTATATGAATGTATAGTAGTCATAAATCCATTTACTATACCAAATTTATCATTTAAAACTTTAGCAACAGGTGCTAAACAATTTGTTGTACATGATGCGTTAGAAATTATTGTATGTTTAGATAAATCTAATTCTTCATCATTTACACCCATAACTATAGTTATATCTTCATCTTTACCAGGAGCTGTTAAAATTACTTTTTTTGCACCAGCATCTACATGTCCCATAAGATCTTCTTTAGTTTTGAACTTTCCAGTAGATTCTATAACTAAATCAACATCAAGTTCTTTCCAAGGAATATCTTTTGGAGTTTGACATCTTGTTATTTTTATTTCGTTACCATTTATTATCATTGAATCTTCAGTTGTTTTTACATCACCTTTGAAAGTTCCGAAACAAGAATCATAAACAAATAAATGTGCTAATGTTTCAACATCTGCTCTAGCATTAATTGAAACTATATTAAAATTATTATCAGGATTCTCACATGCAATCCTTAAAAATGTTCTACCTATTCTTCCAAATCCGTTTATACCTACATTTATCATAAAAAAGTTACCCCCTACTAATCAATAAAAATTATTAATACGCTTTATATTTAAATTCATATTTTAAAATTTCAAATTTTGTTGTTCTCTATATTTAAATAGTACAACATATTAACTATCAAATCAAATAAAGTATATCACAATAAAATTAAAAATATGATGAATTTCTACTGAATATATATGAAAAACTCGTAAATGCTCTATAATGCTAAAAAATATACTATGCTATATAATATATAGCATAGTATATAAATGTTAATAAATTCAGAAATAATAGAATATTTAACAAAAACGTAACGAAATAATATATAAATATATTATAATAGTGTATCACATTTATATTTTTACATATAAGCGTGAATGAAGAAGCACTGTTTAATATAGATTTTCTATATTAAACAGCAAAATTTTTGAATAATACAATTCTTATTTCATCATAAGATATATTAGTGTTAACTATTTCTTTTATAGGCTTTAAACGTTCTTTACCTACTTTAGATATAGCATCTAAAATTTCTCTTTCATTATCTTCATTATAAAGGTTAGTAAAATCTAATTGTAAATCTTCGCTACCATGTTCTAAAAAATATTTTTTTATGTGATCTAATATAGTATTTAGCTGAAGACCTCTTTCATTAATTACATTCTCTACGGAAGGATTGTCTTTAAGCATATCTATAGTAATATCAATGGTTTTTCCCTTAGTAGATGAAGTTTTGGAAGAATTAGATTTAGGGGATTTTAAGTATGTAAAGTTTCTAGTTACATTGTTAGACTCAACATATTCTTTTATACAACTTAAGAATTCTTCCCCATATTTATTAGCTTTATGTTCTCCAACACCATTTATGTCTAAAAGTTCATTTATAGATATAGGGAACCTTTGACTAAATTCTTTTAAAGTACTGTCTGAGAAAATTATATATGGTGGAATATTTTCTTCTTCGGCTAAAGATTTTCTTAAGGATTTTAAAATTGTAAGTAGTTCATTATTAGTAGAAATAGATTCTTTTGTGTTAATCTCCTTAAATATCACTTTAGCTTCTCGCTTTAAAACAGGAATAGAATTTTCAGTTAATCCAACAACAGGAAAATCACCTTGAATAGATTCTAAATATTTATGAGATATAAGTGTGTTTATAAAGTTTTTTAAATCATCTTTAGAAAAGTTATGCATAATTCCATAAGTATTTAGTTTATCTAATCCAAGTCGTAGGATTTTTTGGTTTTTAGAACCTCTTAAAATGTCTACTATAGTAGTAACACCTAAAGGTCTTTTCATTTCGTATACACAATAAAGGACATTTCTAGCATCTTCAGTTTTATCAACTAGTTCTCCTTCAAAGTGGCAGTTACTACATTTTCCACATTCTTTATCATATTCTTCCCCAAAATAATTTAATATAAATTTCTTTAAACAGTCATTTGAATACACAAAATCTGACATAAGTTGTAGTTTATTATATTCATTGACTTTTCTAAATTCATCATAAGTTCCAATATCAATTAAATATTTTTGAAGATGTATATCGGAAGGAGAAAATAGCATTATACAATCACTTTCTTCACCATCTCTTCCAGCTCTACCTATTTCTTGATAGTAACTTTCTATATTTTTAGGCATATTATTATGTATAACAAATCGAACGTTAGATTTATCTATACCCATACCAAAAGCATTTGTAGCTATAATTACATTGGATTTATCATATATAAAATCTTCTTGATTAGTGGAACGTTCATTATCAGAAAGTCCAGCATGATATTTAAGTGCTTCAATATCATTAGCAATTAAAAGCTCATGGAGATGTTCTACTTCTTTACGTGTAGCACAATATATTATTCCAGAATCTTTGCTATGAGTTTTTAAGTAATTAAGGATAAATGATTTTTTATCTCCACCTTTAATTATTGTAAGATTTAGATTTTCTCTATCAAAACCAGTAATAAAAATTTCAGGTGATTTTAAATTTAGTAGATTAACTATATCTACTTTAACTTCTTCTGTAGCAGTTGCAGTAAAAGCTGCAATAATAGGACGATTATTTAAAAGATTTATAAATTCAGGTATTTTTTTATAACTTGATCTAAAATCATGACCCCATTGAGAAACACAGTGAGCTTCATCTATGGCAAGAAAAGACACTTTTAAAGAGGATATCATCATAATAAAATCCTGTGATAGTAGTCTTTCAGGTGCTACATATAAAATTTTTATAGTATTATTTAAAACTTTATCTTTAATTATTTCATATTCTGTATTACTTAAAGTACTATTTATATAAGCAGCGTTTATGCCTATTGAGTTTATAGAGTCTACTTGATCTTTCATAAGAGATATAAGTGGAGAAACAACAATTGTAATTCCATCGAATAAAACTGAAGGAATTTGATAACAAATAGATTTTCCACCACCAGTAGGCATTATAGCTAAGGTATCATTACCATTTAAAATAGAGTTTATTATGGATTCTTGACCTTTCCTAAAGGAACTATATCCAAAATATTTTTTCAAAACATTAAGAGCATTGTTCATTAAAAATTCACCTCATAAATTATACTATTGACTATTTATAATGATAGACCAAATTAGTAATAAATAAAACATAAATACAATAATTTATTAATATTATAAAAGTAAATACAAAGTTTGAAATATATAGAAAATTATGATAATATGTAAAATAAATATTAACAAATTGTAATATTTATATAAATTGTGGGGAATTTAATGAGAGGGGTTTGGAATATGGAGAGATTTTCAGCGGAGGATTATATTGAATATGTAGTTTCAACTAAAAAGGTAAAATACGATGACATAAAAGTTGGTGAACTTGTTATTCTTACATGGTTTGAAAGTGTTATTGATCACCTGAAAAATAAGTATGCTGCTGTAGAGCCAAAACATAATATTTTTGGAAACAGAAATAAAGTTTATAATGGTAAAGTCAATGGTAAATTAGTTACCTTTGTATATTGTACAATAGGTGCATCAGCAACTGTAGCTATAATGGAAGAACTTAAAGTATTAGGAGCAAAAAAAATAATAGGAGTTGGATTATGTGGAAGTTTAAATGAAAAGCTAAAAATAGGAAATCTATTTATTCCATATAAATGTATTAGAGAAGAAGGAACGTCTTATCACTATTTAGACGCAAATGAAGAGGCTATACCATCAGAAGTTTTAATGAAAAAAATAGAAAAGGCAATGAAAAAAAATAGACATACATATTATATAGGAAATCATTGGACTACAGATGCAATTTATAGAGAAGACATAGAAAAGATTCAAAAGTATAAAAAAGAAGATATTTATGGAGTTGATATGGAAACATCAGCTATGTATGTTTTTGGAATAGTTAAAGATATAGAGGTATGCAACTTGTTGGTAGTAAGTGATGAAATGTGGGACAAGTGGAAGCCAGGTTTTGGAGAAGATAAGATTGAATCAGGATTTTATAGGGCTATGGAAGCTATCGAAGATGTAATAATAGATTGGTTATTTTAGTTTATATAAATAAATTAAAAGAAAAAGCCTTAAAACTCAAGCATTTATATTTATTATACGAATATATCTATAGTAAATATAAAAAGAGGGTGTATAAGGGATATGATAAAAATTGGAGAGGTTTTATGTGCAAATAACTATAATGTGTATAAACACTTAAATAATTATAAGAAGAAAAAGAAAAATGAAGATGAGAATGTTAAATCATTTAAAGAACTTACAGAAGAAAAATATAAAAAGATGAGAGATGAAAAAAATAAAAGATGATTAAATTTTAAAAAAGGTACGAATAAATTTAGGTTACTCGTACCTTTTGTTTTATAAACTATTGGTATACATATCTATAATATCTTTTTCTGTCACCTTAAAAGGATGATTTTTAAGTTTTGAAGTATTAATTGCCATTGAATGTGAGAAGTTTAAAATCTCTTCTTTAGATAAAGTTAAGTTTTCATCTAAAAGTAATTTTAAATAATCTCCAAATGCATCTAATGTTCTAAAGTTTAAATAGGAAAGAATTTTGTTAACTTTTTGTTTATCTTCATGAAACTGAAGAAATGATTTTAATAGGAATCCATTTGCTCTTCCATGTGGAATTCCTTTAAAATATGTTAGAGAATATCCCATTCCATGAGGAAGTGAAGTTCCAGATTGAGATATAACCATACCAGCTATAGTTGATGTTAATACAAGTTTTTCTCTTGTATTAACATCAATAGTATTCTTTTCTAAAGATTCAAGACATTGTCCGAAGTATTCAAGTCCTTTTTCAGCTAAAGAATCACTTAATAAATTTGCATTACTTGAAAGATAACCTTCTATAAGATGTGAAAGAGAATCTATAGAAGTATTAATTGTTACATTTTTAGGAGTTTCCATAAAATAAGTTGCATCTAAAAATGATATTTTAGGAAACACTCTTTGAATAATACCTCTTTTAGTTTTAGAGTTATGATCGGTAACTATTGCATAAGGTGTAGTTTCACTTCCAGTACCAGCTGTAGTTGGAATTGCAACTATAGGTAGTGATAATAAATTACTATCATTAAACAGTGAATCTAAATTGGCACTTTCATTTTTAATAAGCACACCAGCAGCTTTTGAAGAATCAAGAGGTGAACCACCACCAATACCAATGATAAAATCTACATTAGAAGCTTTTCCAAAAGTAGCTATTTTATCTATAGTTTCTAATGAAGGGTTTTCTTCTACATCATCAAATATAACAAAATTTATACATAAGGAATTTAGTATAAATTTAACATCATTTAAAGAACCATTTTTCTTAGAAGAATGTTTTCCTGTTACTATAAGTGCATTTTTACCTAATCTACTAATTAAATCTTTGTGTTTTTTTAAACAGTCTTTTCCAGACACAATTTTAGTTGGCATGTAAAATAAATCGTTACTCATATTTTCCTCCTACATAGTTAATATTTAATATATTATATTTTCTATAAGTAATAAAAAAAACCTTTATAATAATAAAAAAATCATGTAGAATTGATTTTTCAATAATAAGCTATTATAATTCATAAGAGTTAGTATAGTTATTTAAATTGAAAATGAAATGTATTCATAATTCAATTTTAAATTTAAGATTGTGAAAATATATTATAAATACAAATTTTATATACTGGTAAGATTTTAGTCTTGGCAGATTTTGATAAAGATATAAGTTGAAAACTTATAATATTAAATATGGGATGTGAAAAAGTGGAAGAAAGATTACAAAAATATATGGCTAGATGTGGTGTAGATTCTAGAAGAAAATGTGAAGAAATAATACTAAGTGGAAGAGTTAAAGTTAATGGACAGATAGTTAACGAACTTGGAATAAAAGTAAATGAAGAAAAAGATGTTATAGAAGTGGATGGAAAAAATGTAAGACCAGAAGAAAGAAAGGTTTATATAGCACTTAATAAACCTGAAGGATATGTATCTACGGTTAAGGATGAAAGAGGAAGAAAAACTATAATAGATTTAGTAAGTGTTGATGAAAGAATTTATCCTATAGGTAGATTAGATTATGATACATCAGGGCTTATATTACTTACAAACGATGGAGACGTTTATAATAAAGTAATACATCCAAGAGTTGAAAAAAATAAAGTATATATTGCAACTGTAAAAGGAATACCTAATAAAGAAGAAATAAGAAAAATATGCACTGGCGTAGATATAGGTGGATATATAACAGCTCCTGCAAAGTGCAGAATTTTAAAAGAGAATTCTTTAAATAGAAATAGTGAAACTTGTGAATTGGAAATAATAATACATGAAGGTAAAAATAGACAAGTAAGAAAAATGTGTGATGCTATAAATCATAAAGTTATAAAACTTAAAAGAATAGCTATAGGTAATATAAAACTTGGAGATTTAAAAAAAGGAAATTTTAGATTTTTAAATGATAATGAAGTGAAGTATTTAAAGGGAGAAATTTAACATGTTTAAATATGTAAGTGATGTAAGTGAACTTTCTCAGAATATAATAGATAAATTTGTAGGAAACAAAAATGTTGCTATAGATTGTACTTTAGGAAATGGATATGATACTAAATTTTTGAGTAGTAAATTTAACAAAGTATATAGTTTTGATATTCAAGATGTAGCTATAGAAAATTACAAAAAGAATAGTGATGAGAGAGTCACATTGATAAAAGATTGTCATAGTAAAATTTCAGATTATGTAGAAGAAAATGTAGATGCAGTTATGTATAATTTAGGGTTTTTACCTGGTGGAGATAAAAGTATCACAACTAACTGTGAAAGTAGTTTGAAAAGTATAGAATGTGCATTACAAATATTAAATCCAGGTGGAATAATGACTGTGGCTATTTATGTAGGGCATGAACAAGGTGCAAAAGAAGAAGGCGTACTTATGGAATATTTCATGAAGTTAGATAAAAAGAAATATGGTGTTATGTTACATAAAGTTGTGAATAGAAGTGAGGTTGCACCGAGGCTTGTTGTTATTGAAAAGAAATAGAAAAGGTTTAAAACTTATAAAACATTAAGTTGCAAAAAGAACAAATGGTGAAATTATAAATTCAAATTACGAAAAAATGAAATATTTATTGATATATAGTTCATTAAATGTTAAAATTTTATATAGAACAATTCTATTATTTAATAAATTGAAATTTTGAATGTGTGTCTGTTTCAAAATTCAATTTTACTATATAGTTTTAATTTCAAATAGATATTATATTGTTTAAAATAATAGGGAACTTAAAATAAATAGTATACATTTTAAATATTCGTTGAATGGAGGTTAGCAAATTGGAGAATAGTAGCAAAGATCTTATGAGATTAATTCAAATGAAATTTCCAAGACTTAGTAAAGGTCAAAAGTTAATTGCTGAATATATATTAAAGCATTATGATAAAGCAGCATTTATGACTGCAGCTAAGCTTGGAAATAGTGTTGGTGTAAGTGAATCAACCGTAGTTAGATTTGCAAATCAATTAGGATATGAAGGATACCCAGAGTTACAAAAAGCATTACAAGAACTTATAAAGAATAAACTTACAACAGTTCAAAGAATTGAATTGTCTAATGATTTTATAAGTCATAATAATGCATTAAAAGGTGTATTAAAGTCAGATATTGAAAATATTAGAGTAACATTAGAAAAAATAAATCATACAGCTTTTGATGAAGCTGTAAATCATATTTTTAAAGCTAAAAAAATATATATTATAGGACTTAGAAGTTCTACGGCATTAGCTGATTTTTTAGGTTTCTATTTAAATTTAATATTAGACAATGTAAAAATTGTATCTTATGGAATGAGCGATATTTTTGAACAAATGTTAAATGTTTCAGAAGAAGATTGTGTAATAGGTATAGGATTTCCAAGATACGCTGTTAGAACAATAGAAGCTTTAAATTTTTCAAAGTCTAGAAATGCAACAGTAATTGCAATAACAGACAGTCTTTTATCTCCATTAGCAACGAAGGCGGATTATACACTTGTAGCAGAAAGTAATATGGCATCATTTGTAGATTCACTAGTAGCACCTTTAAGTGTTATAAATGCACTTATAATTGCTGTAGGCCTTAGAGAAAAAGAAAAAATATCACAAACATTTAGTGATTTGGAAAGTATGTGGAAAAATTATCAAGTATACTCTTATAAAAAAGAATAATAAAACGGTATGTTTATAAAATAAGTTCGTGAAATTATATACGAACTTATTTTTTTTATACAAAATAATTGATATTTAATTAAGTTTTTATATAAAAATCTTAACTGATATATATTAGGTTATAAAATAAGTGATGTGTTTATAAAAACAAATTGATTTTTAAATAAAATTAATAACTAATAATTAAAACTATGAGTATTTTTTATAAAATTAAATTAATAATATTTAGTATTTATGATAAATATCTTATAGGATCATAAAACTATAACAAATAGCAGGCTAAAAAAGTTTTTGTAGGTATTGGTTCAAAGCTATATAAAGGATTTAACATATATGGAATATATGTATATTGTAAATCATATGTTAATTATCGTAAGACATATAAAGAAATTATTAAATATAATAAGAAATTTATAATTTTGTTATTATATTATCAATAAATAATAAAGACAGTACTTAATTATTTTTGAGTAATTTATAATATTACATTGATTTAAAAAAGGAATATCTATAAAAAAATAATAATAAATGATACTTTACAAAATATTAAAATAGTGTTATAAAACTATATATAGAGAAAAGATTAATAATTTTCAAAATATTTAAATTTAATTATTCAAAATAAATAAGTCTAATTTAAATAAAACACAATGATGTTTACAGAAAGTGAAAAAAATAACAAAAAATAAATTAAAAAGTTATTGATTTCTTAGAAAATATAGATTAATATGTTAATTGAAAGGTATGTAATCGTTTTATGATACTAAAATGATTATTAGTTTTCAGAAAAATATAAAATTAAATGTCAGACGATAAAAATATTAAGAATCTACAAAACATTCAGAAAAAACTGTATATTTAAAGGGTTTTTGATGAATTTGTAGAATTATAAGAGTGTGGTTATAATAAAGTTAATATTATAAAATATTTATTAATATTAACAAATTTTATAATATATATTAAAAATATTAAATTATTAATTATTAAATTTAAAATATTTAAAATTTATTGGGGGTAGGGAACCATGGATACTAAATCTTATATTGAACAAGTTCTAGAAAATGTAAAGAAAAGAAACAGTGGAGAGCCTGAATTCATTCAAGCTGTTGAGGAAGTTTTACACTCATTAACTCCTGTTTTAGACAAACATCCAGAATACATTGAATCAAATCTTTTAGAAAGATTCTGTGAACCAGAAAGACAAATAATGTTTAAAGTGCCTTGGACAGACGATAATGGCAATGTTCATGTAAATAGAGGTTTCAGAGTACAATTTAATGGATGTATAGGACCTTACAAAGGTGGTTTAAGATTCCATCCATCAGTTTACTTAGGAATAATCAAATTCTTAGGATTTGAACAAATATTAAAGAACTCATTAACAGGTCTTCCAATAGGTGGAGGTAAAGGTGGTTCAGACTTCGACCCAAGAGGTAAATCAAATGCTGAAATAAGAAGATTCTGCGAAAGCTTTATGACTGAATTATACAGACATATAGGACCAGACGTAGACGTTCCAGCTGGAGATATGGGTGTTGGAGCTAGAGAAGTAGCTTACTTATATGGACAATATAGAAGAATAAGAGGAGCTTTTGAAAATGGAGTTATTACTGGTAAAGGATTATCATTTGGTGGTAGCTTAGTAAGACCAGAAGCAACAGGATTTGGTGTAACTTACTTCTGTGAAGAAATGTTACAACATGTAGGAACAACAATAAAAGGAAAAACAGTAGCTATATCAGGATTTGGTCAAGTTGCTTGGGGCGTTTGTAAAAAAGTTGCACAACTTGGTGGTAAAGTTATAACAATATCTGGACCAGACGGATATGTTTATGATAAAGACGGAGTTGTTACTGACGAAAAAATAGATTACTTATTAGAAATGAGAGCTTCAGGAAGAGATAAAGCTCAAGATTATGCAGATAAATTTGGTTGTGAATTCCATGCAGGAGAAAAACCATGGGGAGTTAAAGCTGACGTTATAATTCCAGCAGCAACTCAAAATGATATACGTATAGAACATGCTAAACAAATAGTTGCAAATGGAACTAAATATATTTGTGAAGCAGCTAACATGCCATGTACTAACGAAGCAGTTCAATACTTCTTAGACAATGGTTTAGTAGTAGGACCTGCTAAAGCAGCTAATGCTGGTGGAGTTTCAGTTTCAGCTTTAGAAATGGCTCAAAACAGCATGAGATATTCTTGGACAGCAGAAGAAGTTGATGCAAAACTTCATCAAATAATGAAAGATATCCATAACAATGCTAAAAATGCAGCTGAAACTTATGGATTTGGATATAACTTAGTTGCTGGTGCTAACATAGCTGGTTTCTTAAAAGTAGCTGAAGCTATGTACCTACAAGGAATATACTAATAGAAGTTAAATATACACAAAAGAAACTGATTTTTAAAAGTCAGTTTCTTTTTATGTGTGCATTTACTTTAAAACTCTGAGTTAAACTAAAAAACAATGTATAATAAATAATTTCTATGTATAAACTAAAGAAAAATTCAGAGGTGGTTATTATGAAGAATAAAGATAATAAAAATGCATTTACTAATATAGCAGCTATAGGAAATTTCACTAAAAATGCTGTAGAAAATTTTGAAGAAAATATAGTAAAAGAAAAAGATTATCTTGAAAAAACAGGAGTAAAAAAAAGAGGAAGTTCTAAGTAATCAAAGTTAAATCCTATTAGTATCAAAATCTAATAGGATTTTTTATTATATAATAATTTGAATTCTTTATATAAAAAGATCAAAGAAAAAGTGATGTTTAACATCACTTTTCGCTCTTACTTTTTATTTAGATGCTAATATAGGGTTCCAAGCTGAAAAATGAAATTATTCAAATAATAAATGAGAATAGCAGTATTCCAAGAAACAGTAATTATTTAAAACGTTATTCATAAAAACTTCAAAGAAACTCTAATAAATTTGCCATTTTATTTCCAAGACTAAACGGCTGAATCGACGTCCTGTCTAGGCAGTCGCTGAACCCGTCCTTGGGTTCAGGTCTTGAAAATAAAACACAAATTAATAAGATTTTCTAAATCAATTTTTAAAGAAATA
>NZ_CCAT010000064.1 GCF_000612845.1 Clostridium ihumii AP5 | reverse complement strand
TCTCAGTTTATTTGAATCAATTTTTATGATAATTTGCTAAGCAAATTAGTTTGAAAACAATATAAAAACATAGTTTTTATGCAATTCTATTCATAAATATTAAGAATGAAGTGAATAATATTAACCATCATTGTTAATCGTTAACTGTTAATTGTTAATTGGTTCCAAGCATGATAATAGAATAAACTGTAAGCTTAATAATATCACTTGATAAAGGTGTTATTTAAAATTTGAACTTGGAACCCTATATTAGCTTTAAAAGATATAAGTTTGAAATCCTATATAGAGTTGTATATGATAAATATATTTTTAGGGGAATTCAAAAGATGAACAATGAAAAAAGTTATAGTAGTGAATTACTTTATGGAGTTAATGATACTCCAAGTATAGGAACACAAATATTATTAGGGCTTCAAAATATATTTGCGGCTTTTGGAGGAATTATAGCAGTTCCACTTGTTATTTCAAGTGCTTTAGGTTTTGATGGTGCAGCATCAACAGCAGTTTTAAGTGCATCTATTTTAGCTGCTGGTATAGCAACAGTGATACAATCTAAGGGAGTAGGACCAGTTGGAGCGAAGATTCCATGTATAATGGGAACTGATTTTACGTTTGTAGCACCTGCCATTGCAGTAGGGGCAGTAGGTGGCCTTCCAGCCATAGTAGGAGCAACTATTTTAGGTTCATTGGTAGAGGTTATATTAAGTTATTTTATTAAACCACTTATGAAGTTATTTCCACCACTAGTTACAGGAACAGTAGTATGTTTAATAGGATTAACACTTTTACCAGTTTCAGTAGATTGGGCTGCAGGTGGAGTTGGAGCAGCTGATTATGGTAGTTTAATAAATGTATCTATTGCAATGCTTGTAATGATTATAACTTTACTTTTAAACAGATATGGAAATGCTATGATAAGTAGTGCATCTATATTGATAGGAATGGTTATAGGATATATAATATGTATTCCATTAGGAATGGTAGATTTTACACTAGTTAAAGAAGCAAGTTGGTTTTCAATTCCAAGATTATTTGAATATGGAGTAAGTTTTGATTTAAAATATGTACTTCCATTCATTCCTGCATATTTTGTTACTACTATAGAAACAGTAGGGTGTTTAGCTTCAATATGTGAAGTATCTAAAATTAAAGTAGAAGATAAAACTGTTGGAAAAGGTGTACTTGCAGATGCAGTAGGAAGTTCTATTGCAGGAGCAGTAGGAGCTTTCCCAAATACAACATTTAGTCAAAATGTTGGCTTAATTCCACTTACAAGAAATGCAAGTAGAGCAGTTGCAATGATGGCTGGAATACTTTTAATAGGATTAGGATTTTTTCCAAAATTTGCAGCATTAATAAATATTATGCCACAACCAGTGCTTGGTGGTGTTGGTATAGTTATGTTTGGAACTATAGCAGCAGCAGGAATTAAAACTTTAAGTACTGTTGAAATTAATAATAGAAATTTACTAATAATAGCTACATCAATAGGATTAGGACTTGGAGTTACTTTCCGCCCAGAATTTATATCTAAATTACCAGAAGCATTAAAAATGATATTTTCTTCAGGAATATCAACAGGTACAATTGTAGCTCTTATTTTGAATAAAGTATTAAAAGAAGAAAAAATTAACGAAAGAGGTATAGAAAATGAACACGTTATGTAAAAAGATATTAGAAGAAGGTAGAGCATTAAGTGAAACAGTTTTAAAAGTAGATTCTTTTTTAAATCATGGAGTAGATCCTAAACTTATGTACGAAATAGGAACTTATTTTAAAGAGTACTTTAAAGACAAAGGAATAACTAAGGTGTTCACAATAGAAAGTTCAGGAATTGCACCAGCTGTTATGACAGCTATGCAAATGGATTTACAGATGGTAACTCTAAAAAAGCAAACATCTAAAATTTTAAATGGAGAAGTTTATCAAACTACAGTTCATTCATTTACTAAAGGAACAGATTATGAATTAACACTTTCTAAGAAGTACATAAATGAAAATGATAAAATACTTATAATAGATGATTTTTTAGCTAATGGAGAAGCAGCGCAAGGTGCCGCTAGATTAGTTGAAGAAGCAGGTGCAACTGTTATGGGAATAGGTATAGTTATAGAAAAATCATTCCAACCGGGAAGAGATATATTACTTAATAAGGGATATGATGTATATTCATTAGCTAGAGTAAAAAAACTTGGAAAAGATTTAATTGAATTTGTAGAAGAATAATAAAAATGCATGTATTAATTTTTTAATACATGCATTTTTATTTTTATAGGAATTTAAATTTTTCTAGCTTACTAGCTTATTTGTGTGTAAAAAGAAAAAGTTTATAATTCTTAAGATTTATGTATAAATTTCTTAAATTATTAAACCTAGAATATAAACTAGAGAATCTTATATGGAGGGTTAATAATTTATGAAAAAATTAATAAAGACAGGTATTTTAATTGGGTTAGTATTGTTTAGTTTAAAAAATTTAAATCAAGATAGTTTTAAAAGTATTAAAAATTGCAGTTATATGATTGGTTCAGAAAAAATATTAGTTATAAATAAACATAATAAAATTGATAAAAATTTTGTTCCCAATAATCTAATTGAGCCAAGTATTCCTTTTAATGATGGTGTAGAAAATGAAGAAAAGTTAGTAGAAAAAGAGGTTGCGGTAAGTTTAGAAAAATTGTTTAAAGACGCTGAAAATACAGGCATATTTTTACTTGGAAATTCTGGGTATAGATCATTTGAGTTGCAAGATAAAACATATAAAAACAGGATTTTAAGTGAGGGAAAGGATATGGCAGATAAATATGTTGCAAAACCTGGACAAAGTGAACATCAAACAGGTCTTGCTATGGATGTTACAAATAAAGCAAATTATTTTACAGAAGATACAAAAGAAGCTATATGGATTAGTGAAAATGCACATAAATATGGATTTATAATAAGATACCAAAAGGGAAAAGAATATATAACAGGATGTAATTATGAGCCTTGGCATTTAAGATATGTAGGTAAAAAAATAGCAACTAATATGCATGAAAATAATTTGGTTTTAGAAGAATATATTGAAAATGAAAATTAAAATTGAATGTACCAAAAGATTGTTGTGTTTTAGTGTCAATAATAGAGTATAATTGGTTAAGTATGGAGGTGAATTTTGTAAATGGAAGTTAATATACTTGTTGTTGATGATGATAAAGAAATACTAAAATTAATAGAAATATATCTTATGAATGAAGGATATAAAGTATATAATGCTATTAATGGGGAAGAAGCCTTAAATATTGTAAATGGAGAAGAGATACATTTAATTGTATTAGATATAATGATGCCCAAATTAAGTGGTATAGAAGTATGTAAAATTGTTAGAGAAAAATTTAATATACCGATATTGATGCTAAGTGCAAAAAGTGAAGACATGGATAAAATAGAAGGCTTAATGACAGGTGCAGATGATTATTTAACAAAGCCATTTAATCCATTAGAGTTGATTGTTAGAATAAGGGCTTTATTAAGAAGATCATATTATTTTGATAAAAGTGTAAAAAAAGATAAAAACATAATAGAAATAGGAGAGATTTTAATTAACAAAACAACTCATATAGTGAGTGTAAATAATAATGAAATAAATCTCACATCTACAGAGTTTGATATATTATACTTACTTGCTAGTAATGTGGGTAGAGTTTTTAGTGCAGAAGAGATATTTGAAAGAGTTTGGAAAGAAAAATATTATCAGTCAAATAATACAGTGATGGTTCATGTTAGTAGAATAAGAGAAAAATTAGAACAGAATATGAATGGAGGAAAAATAATTCACACAGTATGGGGAGTGGGTTATAAAATTGAGTAATAGTAATAAATTTAAAATAAAGTTTGCCATAATTCTACTTTTATCAATTTTAATATTATTAGTTACAAAACTTATAATTAACCAATCATATGTAGAGGGAAATGAAAATGTATATGGATTAGTAAATTTTATATGGACATTAAAAAGAAGTATAGGATCTAAAACTGTAGACATATTAATAATTTTAGGTATAATTCTCATATGTTTATTTATTATAAATATAAGAAATTTTAAAAGTGTAAAGCCAGAAGTTAGAATCACATTAGGGATATTATTTAAAATAGCAATATATATAATTATAAGTACAATTTTAACATGGTTAACTATTGCTATGTTAGGTTTGATTTGTTATAAATACACAGTAATAAATTTAGATATTTTGGGTGATATTGGTATAACAAAAGTATGGACTAGTATATTATTATTATATTTATTTATTATAAGCTTTAAAAAAATAAATAATATATCTAAAATAATTGTAAGTCTTAGAAAAATATCAAGTGGAGATTTAGAGAGTTCAATAACTGTAAATACCAAAGGAGAGACTAGGGAAGTTGCAGAAAACATAAATAAAATTATGGAGAAATTTAGATTGGCTATAGAGGAAGAAAAGGTTTCACAACAAAGTAAAAATGAACTAATTACAAATGTATCGCATGATTTAAGAACTCCATTGACATCTATTTTAGGATATTTAGAACTTATAGATAAAGATAGATATAGAGATGAAGTAGAATTAAGATATTATATTGATATAGCTTATAAAAAGGCTCAATCTTTAAATTATTTAATAAACGATTTATTTGAACTTACAAGAATGAATAGTGTTTCTTTAAAGTTTAATAAGAAAAATATAAATCTAGCTGAATTGATAGGACAAATAGATGTTGAGTTTTATGCTCAATTAAAGAAAAATAATATGGAAAGTAGATTAGATATAGAAGAAGATAATTTCATTATAGATGCAGATGGAAATAAATTAGTTAGAGCATTTGAAAATTTAATATCAAATGCAATTAAATATGGGAAAGACGGTAAATTTATTGATATAAAATTATACAAAGAAGAAAATAATGCTATCATAGAAATTATAAATTATGGAGATATGATACCAAGTTATGAATTACCATATATTTTTGATAGGTTTTATAGAGTGGAAAAATCCAGATCTTCGGAAACTGGTGGATCAGGATTAGGACTTGCAATAGCGAAGAATATAATTGAAAAACATGATGGAAATATAGTAGCAGAAAGTAATTCTAGTAATACAAAATTTAGAATAATAATACCTATGCTAAATGTTTAGAAGTGGTTTCTTTATGAAACCACTTTTTAAGTTTATAAATTTATTTTATTAAATAATTAAAAGTAACTATAGGGTTCCAAGATCAAATTTTAAATACCACATTTATCACATGATAATTCTAAAATTGCAGTTTATTCGTATTATTTATATTTGGAACCAATTAAAAATTAAGAAGTAAGAATGAATAGTGAAAAGTTATGGTACATATTACTCACTTTGTTTCTAATATCTAAAAATAGAAATATCTAAAAACTATGTTTTTATGTTGTTTTAACTAATTTGCTTTGCAAATCTAATAAAATATCATTCTTTAAAATTGGATTTCCAATTTTTATATTCACTTTCAACTTTCAGTTTTCCAATTTCAATTAAATTAAAATTAAATTAATTACAATTCTCAAATGAAACAAAAATAATTGTACTTTTCAACTTGTTTCCATATATAGGGTTCCAAGTTGAAAAATGAAATTATTCAAATATTAAATGAGAATAGTAGTAAAGGAAACAGAAATTATTTAAAACGTTATTCATAAAAATTTCAAAGAAACTCTAATTTAAATAATTTTTGTTTTTTGATGAAAGAAAAAAGCTTTCAATTGATAAGTTTGTTATTTTGAATTTGAACCCTATAGCATTACTCTTATAAAAAATAAAATTAACAAATAAATATAAAATTTATAAAATGAATAAAAAAAATTTTTAATACATTTTTCCAGTATATATATTTAAAGAAATAAGGAAAATAAATAATGATTACATTTACAATCGTTAGCCACCTAATGCAAATATACATAATTGTAAAAAAAAAGAAAAAGAAAAACGTTGACACATCTAATAAAACAAAATAGTATAATGATTAGGTAGCTAATGTAATTTGAAAAATAAAACAATGTTAACTTTATTTTTATAAATGAAAGGATGGTAAAAATGGATTTGTGTTCAGATGAATCAGTACGTAATATATTTGCAGAAGTGATGAGATTACATTTTTTAAGAAGTTATTCACTTCTAGAAAAAACCGGAGTTTATCCAGGTCAACCTCCATTGTTATTTTTATTGAATAAACAAAATGGACAAAGTCAAAAAGAATTATCTGATAAGTTAAGAGTTAAACCTGCTACAACAAATGTAATGATAAAAAGAATGGAAAAATCAGAATTAGTAGAACGAAGACAAGATGAAAAAGATCAAAGAATTAGTAGAATATTTATAACGGAAAAAGGATTAGAGGTTTGTAATACACTTATAAAAATACATGAAGAAATAGAAAAAGAGTGTTTTGCAAATTTTACTAATGAAGAAATAATTTTAATGCGTAGATTCTTATTACAAATAAGAGATAATTTATTAGATGTTTGTAAAGATGATAAATTTGGATGTTGTGAAAAAAATAAAATTTAATTAATAATATGAAATATGTAAATACTAATATTATTAATTAAATTTAAAATTAAATAAGCTAAGAAAGGATAGGAAATATGTTTAAGCTAATCAAGTATTTAAAGAAATCAGTTGCACCAATAATAGTAATAATAGGCTTATTGATAGTTCAAGCTATTTGCGATCTTTCTTTACCTGACTACACTTCTAAAATAGTAAATGTAGGTATACAACAAGGTGGAGTAGAAAGTGCAGTACCAACTATTATAAGAAAAAGTACCTTAGATAAAATAACATTATTTATGAATGATAATGATAAAGATATGCTTCTAAAAAATTATGAAGTATTAGATGAAAAAGAAGCAAAGGAGGAATTTGCTAGTTATAATAATTTAAAACAAGATCCTCTTTATAAGTTAAAAAATATAACTAAAGAAGAAAATGAAGAATTAGAAAATATAGTTGGAAAACCAATTTTAATTGTTGCTGGAATGGAGAAAGATGATAAAGCAACATTAGGTATGAAAAATCAAATTCTAAACAATAGTCAGATACCCAATAGTGATAATTTAAGTATATTTGAATTATTAACAATGATGCCCAAGGAACAATTAGATAATATAGTAAATGAAATAAATAATAAATTTAAAGATATGCCAGATAGTATAATAAGTCAAAGTGCTACATCTTATATAAAAGATGAATATACTAAAATTGGTATTAATATGGAGAAGACACAAACTAGATATATATTATCTTCTGGTGGAAAAATGCTTTTAATAGCACTTATAAGTATGATTGCAACAGTGCTAGTAGGATTGCTTGCAGCTAGAATTGCAGCTTCACTTGGTAGAGATCTTAGAGGAAAAGTATTTAGAAAAGTATTATCATTTTCTAATGCAGAACTTGAAAAATTTTCAACAGCGTCACTAATAACACGTAGTACAAATGACATACAACAAATACAAATGCTTATGGTAATGCTTTTAAGGATAGTATTTTATGCTCCAATATTAGGAATTGGTGGTTTTATAAAAGTACTTAATACCAATACATCAATGGCATGGATTATAGGGGTAGCAGTATTATCAATTTTATCATTAGTAACTATTCTTTTTGGTATAGTAATGCCTAAGTTTAAAATGGTTCAAAAACTTATAGATAAAGTTAATTTAGTAACTCGTGAAATATTAACAGGTATAACTGTTATAAGAGCATTTAGTACTCAAAAGCATGAAGAAAAAAGATTTGATAAAGCAAATAAAGACTTAACTAAAACAAATCTTTTTGTTAATAGAGTAATGTCTTGTATGATGCCAGCAATGATGTTTATAATGAATGCAATAACTGTACTTATAGTTTGGAAAGGTGCTAATAGCATTGATTCAGGTGCAATGCAAGTTGGAGATATGATGGCATTTATTCAATATACTATGCAAATTATAATGTCATTCTTAATGATATCAATGATATCAATTATGCTTCCAAGAGCAGCAGTATCAGCATCACGTATAGATGAAGTACTAACAACAGAACTTACAATAAATGATCCTAAAGTAAATGAGGAGCCTAAAGAAAATATGAAAGGTGTTTTGGAATTTAAAAATGTATCATTTAAATATCCAGATGCTGAAGAAAATATTTTAAACGATATTTCATTTATATCAAAACCGGGAGAAACTACAGCATTTATAGGTAGTACTGGTAGTGGAAAGTCTACACTTATTAATTTAATACCTAGATTCTTTGATGTAAGTCAAGGTGAAATTTTAGTTGATGGAATTAATATAAAAAATATTTCTCAACATGATTTAAGGGAAAAGATAGGGTATGTACCACAAAAGGGTGTGTTGTTTTCTGGTGATATAAATTCTAACTTAAAATATGGAAAAGAAGATGCAACTGAAGAAGAAATATTAAAAGCAGCTGAAATCGCTCAAGCTACTGAATTTATAAAATCAAAACCGGAAGGATTTGAAACACCTATATCTCAAGGTGGAACTAATGTATCAGGTGGACAAAAACAAAGATTATCTATTGCAAGAGCAATAGTTAGAAATCCTGAAATATATATATTTGACGATAGTTTTTCAGCTCTTGATTTTAAAACAGATGCTACTCTTCGTAAGGCATTAAAATCTGAAACAAAAAATAGTACCGTTTTAATAGTTGCACAAAGAATAAGTACTATATTGAATGCAGATCAAATTATAGTTCTTGATGAAGGAAAAATTGTAGGAGTTGGAACACATAAAGAACTTATAAATAAATGCGAAGTTTATAAGCAAATAGCTTCATCACAACTTTCTAAGGAGGAGCTAGAAAATGAGTAAAGAAAAGAATAGTGGAATGAGAAGAGGTATGGGTGGTCATGGTCCTATGGGAGGCATGGGCGGTGGCCAAAAAGCTAAGGATTTCAAGGGGACTATGAAAAAATTAGCTTCATATTTATCTACATTTAAAATAGCTATATTAGTAGTTATAATTTTTGCAATAGGTAGTGCTACGTTTTCTATAGTTGGACCTAAAATATTAGGTAAAGCAACAACTGAAATATTTAATGGTCTTATAAATAAAATTTCAGGTACGGGAGCAGGTATAAATTTTACTAAAATAGGCAACATACTGCTTATATTAATTAGTCTTTATTTAATAAGTATGGTATTTGCATTTATTCAAGGTTATGTAATGAGTGGAGTTTCACAAAAAGTATCATATAATTTAAGAAAAGAAATATCTGAGAAGATAAATAGAATGCCAATGAAATACTTTGATGGAAAAACTCATGGTGAAGTGTTATCAAGAGTTACAAATGATATAGACACTTTAAGTCAAAGTTTAAATCAAAGTATGACACAAGTCATAACAGCAATTACAACTATAATTGGTGTACTTATAATGATGCTATCTATAAGTGTATCAATGACACTAGTAACACTCGTAATTTTACCATTGTCAATGCTTTTTATATCTTTAATTGTAAAAAAATCTCAAAAACACTTTAAATCACAGCAAGAATACTTAGGTCATGTAAATGGTCAAGTTGAAGAAGTATATGGTGGTCATAATATTGTAAAAGTATTTAATGGAGAAGAACGTGCAATTAAGGAATTTGATGAGCTAAATGATACATTATATAAATCAGCATGGAAATCTCAATTTCTTTCAGGAATGATGATGCCTATAATGACATTTATAGGAAATATAGGATATGTTATAGTTTCTATTATGGGGGGATATTTGGCAATTAGAAAAACAATTGAGGTTGGTGAAATTCAATCTTTTATTCAATATGTTAGAAGCTTTACACAACCTATATCTCAAGTTGCACAAGTAGCAAATTTAATGCAATCTACTGCAGCTGCTGCTGAAAGAGTTTTTGAATTTTTGGAGGAAGAAGAAGAAGATCAATTTGCTTCAAATCCTGTATCAATTAAAAACTTAGCAGGTAGAGTTGAATTTGATCATGTTAATTTTGGTTATAATGATGATAAAACAATTATAAATGATTTTAATGCAAAAGTTCATGAAGGTCAAAAGATAGCAATTGTTGGTCCAACTGGTGCAGGAAAGACAACTATAATAAAACTTCTTATGAGATTTTATGATGTAAATAGTGGTTCAATTTTAATAGATGGACATAACATAAAAGACTTTAATCGTACTGAATTAAGAGATATGTTTGGTATGGTGCTTCAAGATACTTGGTTATTTAGTGGTAGCATTAAGGAAAATATAAGATATGGTAGATTAAGTGCTACAGATAGCGAAGTTGAAGAAGCTGCAAAAGCAGCACATGTGGATCACTTCATTAAAACATTACCTGATGGATATAATATGGAACTAAATGAAGAAGCAAGTAACGTATCACAAGGACAAAAGCAATTACTAACAATTGCTCGTGCAATACTTGCTGATCCTAAGATATTAATACTTGATGAAGCAACAAGTTCTGTTGATACTAGAACAGAGGTTTTAATTCAAAAAGCTATGGATAACCTTATGGAAGGAAGAACAAGCTTTGTAATAGCTCATAGATTATCAACAATACGTAATGCAGATTTGATTTTAGTTATGAATAACGGAGATATAATTGAACAAGGAACACATGATGAATTATTAGCAGCTAATGGATTTTATGCAAATCTATATAACTCTCAATTTGAAAAACCAGAAGCTATATAAATTAAACTTAAAATGTCACTTTAAATTAATTTTTAAAGTGACATTTTCATATTTTATTTTACAAGGTAGAAAAGTTTAATTTAAAAAAATATGATATACTATACATATGGAATTTTGAACTTAAAAAATAAAGTTAAATTTATTTTTGTAAATAAAAATATAATAATGAACAATATGAGTATAGAGGTGAATGATATATGCAAAAACTATTAGTGGTTGTTGATTATCAAAATGATTTTGTAGATGGTGCTTTAGGATTCAAAACAGCTAAAGACTTAGAAAAACCTATTTGTGATAAAATTAAAGAATATTTAGATAATGAGTATAAAGTTATATTTACATATGATACGCACTTTGAAAATTACTTAAATACAAGAGAAGGTAAAAATTTACCTATAAAACATTGTGAAATAAATACTTTTGGTCATGAATTATATGGAGATTTAAAACGGTTTATAAATAATAAAAATGTAATAAATTATAATAAAGAATCCTTTGGAATATCACCAGAAGGAATGTTGAAAATATATAGAGAAATAGGTGAGGTAGAGACAATTGAAATAGTAGGGGTTGTTACCAATATGTGTGTTATAAGTAATGTAATAATGTTTCAAGCGCAATATACTGATGCTGATATAATTATAGATGCAAAACTTTGTGCAAGCTTTGATGATGAATTACATGAAAAAGCACTAGATGTAGCTGAATCGTTACAAGTAAAAGTTATTAATAGAAAATAAAACTTATAATATAAAAAATATGAATTTGGAGTGATAAAATTGAAAGAAAATTTTAATGCTGAGAAAGAAACACAAAATCTTTTAAATTGGATTAGAGAATATTTTAAAGAGCATTCTAGTGTGAAAGGTGCTGTTATAGGTATAAGTGGTGGTAAAGATAGTACTGTTGTATCAAAGTTATTGGTTGAGGCATTAGGTAAAGAAAGAGTTTTTGGTGTATTAATGCCAAATGGAGAACAAAAAGATATAAACGATAGTTTAAAAGTTGTAGAACTTTTAGGTATAAACTATAAGGTAGTAAACATAGAAAAAGCCTACAATGGAATATTAGAAGCAATTAATATAGAAAATATAGCTTCTGCGGCAAAAACAAATATTGGACCAAGATTAAGAATGACTACTTTATATGCCATTGCAGCAGATATGGGATATATGGTTTGTGGAACAGGAAATAAGTCAGAAAAATTTGTTGGATACACTACTAAATGGGGAGATGGAGCTTCAGATTTCAATCCAATAGGAAACCTAACAACAGAAGAAGTAAAAGCTATAGGTGATTATTTAGGACTTCCAAAATACTTAGTACATAAGACTCCAAGTGACGGCTTATGTGGAAAATCTGATGAAGAAAATTTAGGTTTTACTTATAATGATGTAAACACTTATATTGAAAAGGGAACTACAGGAAATAATGAATTAGACGAAAAAATTAAATTAAAAAATAAATATAATAAACATAAAAACGATCCTATACCAATGTATAAGCCGTTATAGTAATCAAAAAATAGTTTTAGAAAAAATATCTTTCTAAAACTATTTTTATTTTAAGGCTATAAAAATATTGACAAATAACTATTATTAAGTAATAATAGTTATAAAGAAATGAATAAGTTGATAAAACTTATTCAGAATAGCAAAATAGTATATGTTTTAGCTATACAATAGGAGGAATAAAAAAATGAAAGCACGTGTAGATGAAAATGTATGTATTTCTTGTGGATTATGTGAAGGAACATGCCCAGAAGTATTTTCGCTTGATAGTGGAGTTGCCGTAGCAGGTAACGTAATAGAAGGTATTGAAGAAGCTGTTAGAGAAGCATGTGAAGGATGTCCTGTAGAAGCAATATCAATAGAAGAATAATATTATAAAGTGTTATATAAAAGGAGAAAAGTATTATGTCAAAGGTTTGTTTATGTAAAGGTGTTACAGAAGAAGAAATAATAGAGGTAATAAAAGATGGATCTTCTACTTATGAAGATGTAAAAGAAAAAACAGGAGCAGGTACTGGCGGATGTCGTGGTGGTAGATGCAAATGCAACATTGAAATTTTAATAAGAGACAATAAATAATTACTAAATAGGATTTGAATAAATATAATAACTAAAAGGGTAATTTGAAATTAATAATATATTTCAAATTACCCTTTAATTTTATTGAAGTAAAGTTATTTATGTGTTTATTAATTTAGCATTAATTTCAATAACTCTATTGGAATTAGTTTTAGTAACAGTTACATCTAAATTTTTATATTTAAAATTATCACCTTCATTTGGGATTTTATCAAGTTCTGATATTACCCATCCGCTGACAGTACTAATATCTAAATCACAATCTATATTAAATATTTCAAACATCTTATCTAAATTAGCATTGCAAGAAATTTTATATTCATCCTCTGATATTTTAGTGAATTCTTCTACTACTTCATCATGTTCATCCCAAATTTCACCTACAAGCTCTTCTAAAATATCTTCCAAAGTTACAATTCCTAATGTACCACCATATTCATCTGAAATAATAGCCATATGAGATTTATTTTTTTGTAGAAGTCTTAAAAGTTTTGAAATTTTCATACTAGATACTGCATATACAACTGGCTTTATAATATCTTCTAATTTTTTATTATTAGTTAATATATAGTTATAAAAATCTTTTTCGTGAAGTACACCTATTATAGTATCAATAGTATCTTTAAAAATAGGAAGTCGTGAATAACCACTATCAAAAAACAGATTTGATATTTCTTCATTTGAATAATTTAGGTTAATAGCGATAATATCTACTCTAGGAGTTAAAACATCACTTACATTAAGATCATTAAACTCTATTGCGCTTCGTATAAGTTCACTTTCATGTTCATCTATTCCACCTTCATTTTTAACTTCATCAACCATTGTTAAAAGCTCTTCTTCAGTAAGCCCGTTATTACTTTTAATTTTAAACATCTTAGAAAGAAGTTTTTTCCAGCATATAAAGAAAAAATTAATAGGTGTTAAGATAATGATAAAGAAACGAAGTATAGGTGCTGAAAAAATAGCAAAATTTTCAGGCTTTTCTTTAGCAAGACTTTTAGGCGAAATTTCACCAAAAATTAATATAAATATAGTCATTACTACTGTTGAAATTGTAACACCTGAATCACCAAAATATTTTATAAAAATAGTAGTAGCTATAGAAGCAGAGGCAATGTTTACAATATTGTTGCCAATTAAAATTGTAGATAAAAGTTTATCGTAGTTCTGAGATAATGAAAGTGCTAGAGCAGCATTTTTGTCACCATTGTTAGCTATATGTTTCAGTCGTACTTTATTAAATGATGAAAAAGCTGTTTCTGTAGCAGAAAAGTATGCTGACATCAAAATTAAAATAATTAGAATAATTATAAGAGTAAGATTACTAGTATTCATTATAATTAAATTCCCCCCAAATAAATTATATAGTATAAATCTTTAAAAAGTATTGGAGGGCTATGTGAACAAGTAAGATTTCTTCTTATTTGTTTAATTATTAAATTAATTTTTAAATAAAAAAATGAGGCATGAGTAAAAATTAAAAAATTAAAATAATCTATAAAAATTAAAATAAGAGATATGGTAATAGACATAACCACAGAAAAATATAAATTTAATCTAAAAGACTTTAATTTTAATAAGTAATCATGCGACGGGTGACCTTCCAAAATAATTCCTTCTTTCATATATTTTAAAATTAATCTAATATATATTATAGTAGAACTTTAAAGAAAAATGAATGGATTTAGAGAAAATTTACAATATAAATAAAATTCGAAAAAATATTGACATTAACCTAGCGTTAAGTATTACTATATATACTATAGTAAAAGTTAAGGAGAAATTGTCATGGTTAGAATTGAAAATATGAAAAGAGAAGACTTATATAAAATAGTTAAATGGAATAATAATAAGTCAGAAGGGGATTTGCTAAAATGGGCTGGGCCAAAATACAAATTTCCATTGACATTGAGTCAGTTAGAATTATATTTTCATGATATGGTTAAAAGTGAAAAATATAATGTGTTTTTGTTTAAAATAATTTTAGAAGAAAGTAATGAAGTTATAGGAACAATTGAACTAAGAGAAATAGAAAATAAAGATAATCAAGGATGGATAAGTGGTTTTCTAATTGGAGAAGAAAAATATAGAAATCGTGGATTTGGAAAAATTGTATTACAAGAAGTTTTAGAATTTGCATTTAAAGAACTAAATTTTGAAAAAGTTGGATTGGCGGTATTTGATTTTAATATAAATGCAATTAAATGTTATGAAAATATAGGCTTTAATAAAATAAAGTTTAGAAAGAACTCAAGAAAGTATAAAGACGATTATTGGAGTCTATATGAAATGGAAATCTTAAAAGAAGAATGGATAAACAAATAAATATGTAATATAATGGAAATATAAAATAATAATAGGAGGAATATTTCAATGAACCTTAAAAATTATATATTAAGATTCATGAAAAAAATATGTGATGAATAATAGAAATTATGGAGTAGGATTAGTATTAATTGCAATTGGTGTTATTGGGATATTAAATCAAGTATTTAATATTAACATCTTTTCTATCGTGAATATATGGCCATTAATTATAATTGCTATTGGATTGTGTCTAGAAGGATCATATTTTTTAAAGAAAAAGTCACCAGGAGTATTAGTGCCAGGAGGTATTCTAACAACTTTAGGTATATTATTTATATTTGAAAGTGCTACAAATTGGAGATTTTCAGGATATACATGGCCTTTTTATTTCTTAGCAGTAGCAATTGGTTTATTTCAACTATATATTTTTGGAAGCAGAGAAAGAGGGCTTTTAATACCAATTGGAATTTTATTAACTATATTTGTTGTATCGTTTGGAAATATATTACTTGGAACTGTGTTTGGATGGCTAAACAAATCATTGATTGTTCCTATAATCTTTATAATAATAGGCGTGTTTGTTATTTTTGAGAAAAAAGATTAAAAATATTAAATTTATAATAAGGACTTATAATTTTAAAAATTATAAGTCCTTATTATTTGACTTTTTTATACTAAATGTAATATAATTTTGAATGATAATGTCAATAGTGTTTAAAATGATGCATAAAAAAATATTTTTTTTAAAATATATAGTTTTATGTATAATTTTTAAACTTTTATATAAAACTAATATAGTAAATTTTAAAAGAAAAAGGAGTTTTTGGTGTGAGGAAGAATATTTTTACTGCAAAAAGAAGAAGAATGCAGAGAAAAAGAAATATGAAAGTTTTTGTAGGAACTTTTTTTTGTTTAATGATGTCATTATTAATAACAAGCCCATATAAAGAGAATATTAACAATGAAGTAATGCTAGCATCAAGTGAAAACTCAGAAATTAAAAGTGTAAAAAGTGATAATGTAAAATCAACAAGTGATAAAAAAATAGATGAAAATGAATTAAATACTAGTAACTTAAGAGCATCAAGAAGTGGTGATTTTTCAGATGAACGTAGAGACAAAGAAAATGAAGAAATTATAAAAGAAGAGAAAATGGATGAGAATAGTGATTTATCTAAAGAAGTAAAAGGTATAGCTATTACAAGTGAAAAAACTATAGTTAAGCCATCTAAAGTAGAAAAATTAGATTGGTTTAAAGAAGCTCAATTTGTATATCCTATTGGTGCGGTAGCAGAAATTGAAGACATATATACAGGAAAAACATTTAAAGTTAAAAGAACTTTTGGAGATAACCATGCTGATGTAGAAGCACTTACTAAGGATGATACAAAAGTTATAAAAGAAATTTGGGGCGGATTTTCATGGGAGAGAAGACCAGTTATAGTATCTGTTAGTGGTAGAAGAATTGCAGCATCTTTAGCAGCAATGCCACATGCAGGAAATGATGCATATCCTGCTTTATCTGAAGCACCGAATTTATCAGGTGGATATGGAACAGGACAAAATTTAGATGTAGTTAAAGGAAATGAAATGGATGGAGTATGTGATCTTCATTTTTTAAATAGTATGAGACATAATGATGGAGAAATTATGGCTGCTGTTGATGATGCCCATCAAAGTTGTATAGAAATAGCAGCTAAAAGTAAGTAGAAATAAAATAATTACATAAAAATAGACCTCTCTTTTAAAAGGAGGTCTATTTTTTATCTGTATAAACGACGACGTTTATTTTTCTTGTTTTTACTTGATTTTATTAATTTTACAATTAATATAATTAAAGCAAATATAACAACTAAAATTATAAGGTAAATAAATATATTATTTTTAACTAATTCCATTTTAGAAATAGTAGGATATAACTCAAATTTAGTTTCTTTATCTTTAACTTTAACAGTTACAGTACCAATAGATTTATTTTTATTTAATTTCCATGCAGATACATCTTTTATATCATAAGAAACATCTGCTTTTAGAGATGTTTTATAGAAAGACGCATCATCTTTTATTTCAACAGGTACTCTAACAGCTCTTTCAGGTCCTATAAATGGAATTAAATTATATTTTAAAGTTTTAGTTTCAAGTGTAGTATCTTTTTTAAGCAATGGTTCTTTTTTTGCACCATAGCTAAAATCAGCTAATTTCTCTACATCTTCAAAAACTTTAGTATCTTGTGGTAAATTATATTCAGAATTAAGAACTACAACAGCTATTTTACGACCATCTCTTTCATAAACTGTAGCAAGGCATCTTCCGGATTTTTCAGTATATCCAGTTTTACCACCTATATTTCCATTTTCACCTACTAATTTATTTCTATTTTCTATTTTAGCGGCTGGTCCATTTGTAGATTTAACTTCTGCTTCTTTTTTTGTCATAGTAGAGGATGTCCACTCATTAGCCATAACTGCTTTTAATAGTAGAGACAAATCATAAGAACTAGTTAAATGATTATCAATATTATCATCTAAACCATTAGGTGTAACAAAATGAGTATTAACCATGTTTAACTCTTTTGCTTTTTCATTCATCATTTTAACAAAATTCTCAACACTTCCACCAACTTCTTTAGCTATCATGTAAGCAACATCATTACCAGAATATAAAAGTAATATATTCATGGCATTTGAAGCAGTAAATGTATCTCCAGGGGTAACTGGATGAACATTTAATCCATATGAGAAAGGAGCTTCTTGTAATGCTTCTTTAGGATATGTAAGTAAGTCATTTGGTTCTTTGTTTTCAGCTAAAAGAAGTGCAGTCATAAGTTTTGTAATACTTGCAGGGAACATCTTATTATCTATATTTTTAGCATAAATTATTTCATCAGTATCTAAATCAACAGCAATTGCGGATGTTCCAATTAAATCAGGTTCATTCGTATTATTGTCTGCTGCAAACACTGCACTAGAAAATATAGAAGTAAAAATAAGAGCAGATGCAATAATTTTTTTTAGTTTATTCACTTTTTTCTCTCCTTTACTTATAAGTATATTAAAATCATACATAAGTATAGCATTTTAATAAAAAATGAACAAGCTGAAAGATTTATAGTATTAAATAGAATTTGGTTAAATTATTCTTTATAAAGCTATAATAGTACATGAATAAGAGTTCCTAATATTTTATTTTTAAATTCTAATATGGATAAAATATTTTCCAAAATTTTGATTTAACATAGATTATTTAGAATGTTTTTCATTTAATCTTATAATTTTAATTAAAATATAGTTTAAAAGTTTAAAAAATATTAATAAACATTTAAATTGAAGAAATAATATATTTTATTTTGAAATAATATATTATTATATAGTTAAATATATTTTAAATAGAAAAGATGGAGAAGTTTATGATAGATGACATAAGAAAAAAAATAAAAAATAATAAATTAGGAATTTTAGGTGAATATAAAGAAGCATCAGTTATGATTTTATTAGAAGAGACTAATGAAGATATAAATGTAATATTTGAAGTTAGGGCTAAAAGTCTAAGAAGTCAACCAGGAGATATATGTTTTCCAGGAGGGAAAAAAGAAAGAGAAGAAAGTCCTAAAGAAACAGCAATTAGAGAAACAATTGAGGAATTAAATCTAAAAGAAAATGAAATTGAAATTATAGGGGAATTAAAGAAATTTGTAACACCATATGGGTTAATATTATATCCCTTTGTTGGAAGGATTAATGCAAGTCATATAAATCCTCATAAAAATGAAGTTGAAAAAGTATTAAGAGTACCTTTAAAATATCTATTAAACTATAATCCAAAGTTATATAATTTAAAGATAGGACCTATAGATAAAACTGGATTTCCTTTTGAATTGATAAATGGTGGAGAAAATTATAAATTTAGAGAAGGTGTTTTAAAAGAATATTTTTATATTTTTAATGGTTATACTATATGGGGTTATACAGCAATGATTTTAAAAGAATTTTTAGAAGTTATATCTGATTAAGTTCATTTAAAATATAAGTAATATTATGATATAATGATGAATATATAATAGATAATAGTGATAGTTTATTGAAGTTTATATGTATAGTTAGGGGGCTTAGGTATGGATGAGTTTGGTAAATGGCATAATGAAATTTTAGGAAACAAAGTAGTTAAAGCTTTGGAGAAAAATGGTTTTCACGCAATATATTTTGAAACAAAAGAGCAAGCAGAAAATTTTATAATGTATCACGTTAAATCAGGAGATGATGTTGGATTTGGTGGCTCACAAACAATAAAAGCATTAGACTTAAAGAAACGAATAAGAGAAATTGGTGGAAATATATTAGATCATGGAGAATTTGGTTTAAATAAAGAACAAAAATTACAAGTTATGAGAGCTGAACTTGTTAGTGATTTATTTTTATGTAGCAGCAATGCAATTACACTTAAGGGAGAACTTGTTAATGTAGATGGAGCAGGTAATAGAGTTGCAGCTATGACATTTGGACCAAGAAAAGTTATAGTTGTTGCAGGTGTAAACAAAATAGTTGAGGATATAGAAGAAGGATTTAGAAGGATTAGAAATAATGCATCACCTAAAAATAACAAGAGATTATCATTAAAAAATCCATGTACTATTAATGGCAATTGTATTGATTGTAAAAGTGAGACAAGAATATGCAGAGCTTATTCGGTTTTAAAAAGAAAACCAATGCAAAGTGATATAAGTGTTGTTATAATTGGAGAAGAATTAGGATTTTAATAAATTAATGATATAAAAATAGGCCTTAAGGTCTATTTTTTTTGAATTTTATTGAGCAAATATGAATACATACTAAAAGATGTGTAAAATTATTATAAAAAACATTTAAATTTTCAGAAAATACTTTATATTATAGTGATTTTGAATTATAATATTTATTGATAGGTTAAATGACTTGGGGTGAGGTGATTAATTATGACTAAGTGTCCATTACTAAGCACTATCGATGAAGATGTTGAATGTTTTAAGGAGTGTGAATTTTATAACTGGGAAGAAAACGGGAAAAAGTGTCCTTTTCTAGAAGTGAAGAGAACCAAAAGATTATGTAAACATCTTTGTGATTATGAAGCGTATAAAGAAGATAAAACATCACCTATAAGTATACTTTATAGTGATGATTATATTAAAAGTATATACAATAAATCTGAGAAAAGAATAGAAAATCTATAATATATATAGTTAAAAGACTTGTATTAAATAATTAGAGCAAATATTATGAAAATATATTTAAAATTACAATGCTATAAAAGTTAGGACATGCTTTGAAAAGTATTTAAAATTAATAGTATTATTAATGATAAGTTGTTACCAATATTACTATAGATTAATTATATTGTGAGATTACGAAATGAAAAGTTATATTAAGTATGTAACCATAATACTTAATATAACTTTTTAGATTTTATATAATTAAATTTGTAATAATAAAAAATTATTGCTATAATCTAAGGGCAAAACAACTAAGTATAAATGAATTAAAACAATGGTGATAAAAATGAATGAGAAAATGAATTTTATATGTTATTATAAGGAAAAATATAATAAATTTAAAAAAGAGAACTTAGTACATATATATTTAGAAAAAGATAGTAAGGTAATATTTAAAAGTAACTATAGTATAAAGTGTATCAATATAAAAGAAAGTAGGCAGAAAATTTTCGCCTTAATAATCTCATTTTTAGAAGAGTTACATATGACTAATAATATTACTAAAAATCATAATATAACTATAATAGTTAAAAATGAATATATAGTAAAAGATTTAAAAAACTTTAAAGATATTAGTAATAAGAAGTATTATTCATACCAGAAATCAAAAGAGATATTTATTAGTCATAGTAATTGGAAAATAATATATAATAAACCACAAAATAAGAAGGTTAAGAAAATAAATCAAAAGAAAAACAATGGAACTGTTTCAAAAACTTTACAAGGTTTAGATGATGATTGTAATAATATAATTTCTTTTGATTTAGAAATGAACTATGCCTCTTTAGATGATAGAAATATAAATGAAACTATATCTATCGGAGCAGTAAAATATAGTCGTATAACTGGAAAGGTTGAAACATTTTACTCTTTAATAAAGCCTAAAATTAGCTATATATTACAAGAGAAAATAGTGGAACTTACTAATATAAATCAAGATGAAATTGATAATGCAAAAAGTTTTAATAGTGTTATGAAAAAATTTTCTGAATGGGTAGGGGATTCTAAATCTATTTATGTAAGCTGGGGAATGGCTGATATAAAGGTGCTAGAAAGTGATAATTTAATTAATAAAAATAAAGTAAAAATAGTTAATGAGATGATTAAAAATTATGTAGATTTTCAATGTGAATTCTGTAGCAATGTACATAGTAAAAGTGCAATAGGACTTGTTAATGCATTGAAATTTTGTAATATAGAATTTAAGGGAGATTTACATAATGCATTAGATGATGCTATGAATTTAAATAATTTGGTTGTGGATTTCATTAAAAAAGAGGATTTAAAATATGAGGCTTAAATATAGAAAAACTATAGGGTGTTTAAATGGAGATCCCTATAGTTTTTCTATTAGATTAGAGTTTAATAAAACTGATAAGTCAAATTTTTTTGTTTCATTTTTAAATTTTAATTCTATAATATTTTCATCTATATAAGTTATAGTAGCAGCATCTTTTCCTTGATATCGTACAACATCATTAACTTTAAATGGAAGTTTTAATTTGTAATTGCATTCATTTATAAATTGAGATGGCTTATAAGATTTATTTTGAACTTTAGACGGAATTAAAAGAAATAAATTTTCAATAGATCTGGTGATTCCAACATACATAAGTCTTCTTTCTTCTTCTAAGTTCTCATCTATATTATTTTCATGAGGTAAATAACCTTGAACTAAGTTAATTATAAATACAGTATTAAATTCCATACCTTTAACACCATGAATGGTACTTAATATTACACCATCTTTATTACTATTGTTATTATTTAAATAATTATCATATTCATCTATATATGATAGAAATGAAATTATTGTTTTATGTTCAAATGCAACAGATTTAAATTCTTCCAAAATACCTTCAAAATCTTTAATATCTATTTTAAATTTTTGTGAATACTCGATAAGATAATCATAGTAACCTAGTGATTGTATAATAAAAGCTATAGCGGAATTTAATGACATTTTATTTAAATAAGCTATATCATTTCTTAAATCATCTAAACTTTTCATTTGGAAACTTCTAATATTATCCATATCTTTTAGTGATTCAAAACAATCTATCTCAATTATAGAATTTTTAATTTTTTCTATAGCATTTTTACTTATATATCTAAAAGGCTTATTTATTATACGAATAAAGTCTTCTTTAGATTTTAGATCTAAACTAAGTTTAAGATATGAAATTATATCTTTGCAAATAAAATGGTTGAAAAAATTATATTCTTTATCTAAAAGTTTAAAAGGAATAGATCTTTTTATAAAGACATCAATTACTCTACGACTTTCAATATTAGTTCTATATAAAATTGCAAAATCATTATATGTATATGTATTTGAAGCTATAGCTTTTTCTATATGATTAGCTATATATTTACTCTCAGATGTATCATCCATTAGTTTTAATACACGAATATCTCCATCATTACTTTTTTGAGAGATTATATTTTTATCTCTTCTTAATTTATTGTTTTTTATTAAATCCATGGAGATTTCTACTATGTTTTTTGAACATCTATAATTTTGAGATAAATATAATATTTCAGAATTAGAAAAAGTATTTTCAAAGTCCACCATATAATGAGGTTTTGATCCCCTAAATGAGTAGATACATTGATCTTCATCACCTACTGCAAACACTGAATTATTATAATTAAGCATTTTTAAAATATCTATTTGAATTTCATCGCAATCTTGAAATTCATCTACTAAAATATATTTAAAAAGCTCACGATAACCATTTAAAAGTTTTGGATTTTTTATAAATAATTGACGGCACATTATTTGTAAATCATCAAAATCATATAATCCTTTTTCTTTTTTATAGCTCTCATATATTTCAAATGTATTTTTAAATAAATCTTTATCTAGCTTGGTTTCAAAATCGGAAATATTAAGTCCACTTGTTTTATATAAAGATATATTGTTTATGTATTCTTTTACTTTTTCATCACTTACCTCATCCATGTAAGAAGATAAAAAACTTCTTACTAATTTAAAAGTCTCTGTAGAATTTATAAGTTTAATTTCACCATAATAATTAATTAGAATTTTATAAAAGAGACCATGAAAAGTTCCGAAAAATGGAATGCGACTATCTTTATATATATATTTAAATTTTTCACGCATATTATCAGCAGCGGCTTTAGTGAATGTTATTACTACTATATTTTGAGGATTGACTTTTTTATATTTAATTAAGTGATATACTTTATGAACTATAACAGTAGTTTTACCACTACCAGGACCGGCACTAACTAAAATATTTCCAGAATCATGTAAAATTGCGTTTATTTTTTCATTGTCAAGATTTTTATATTCTGTATACATAATTCCTCCTTGATTATATTTATGAAGTAATGTATATATTATATAACATATAGATTATGAGTATCTAATATGTTATAATATAACACAGAATTTATAAAACAGTAAGGGGATAAAAAATGAGTACTTTAGAAAGTTTTAATGTTAAAAATCATAGAAACTTAACAATGTTAGTAGATTTTTATGAATTAACTATGATAAATGGATATTTAAATAATAATGTGCAAGATACTATCGCTTATTTTGATATGTTTTTCAGAAAAATTCCAGATGGTGGTGGATATTGTATAATGTCTGGAGTAGAGCAGGCTATTGAATTTTTAAGTAGTCTAAAGTTTACAAAAGATGACATAGATTACTTAAGAGCTAAAAATATGTTTGATGATAAATTTCTTAAATATTTAGAAGATTTTAAGTTTTGCTGCGATGTTTGGGCAATTCCAGAAGGTACACCAGTTTTCCCAGGGGAACCATTAGTTACTGTAAAAGGGCCCATAATGCAAGCACAGTTCATCGAAACAATGATGTTACTTACTATAAATCATCAAACATTAATAGCTACAAAAGCTGCTAGAATATGCGAAGCTGCTAAAGGAAGACCAGTTATGGAATTTGGATCTAGAAGGGCACAAGGATATGATGGAGCTATATATGGAGCAAGAGCTGCAATTATAGGAGGGTGTTCATCAACTGCATGTACTATAGCAGAAGAAATGTTTAATGTACCCGCAATTGGAACTATGGCACATTCTTGGGTTCAATTATTTGATTCTGAATATGAAGCATTTAAAGCATGGGCAGAAACTTATCCAGATAATACAGTGCTTTTAATAGATACATATAACGTATTAAAATCAGGAGTACCTAATGCTATAAAAGTATTTGAGAATGTTTTAAAACCTATGGGAAGAAGACCAAAAGCAGTTAGAATTGATAGTGGTGACATAACATACCTTACTAAAGAAGTTAGAAAAATGCTAGATGATGCAGGTTATGAAGATGTGAAAATTACTATATCTAATTCACTAGATGAATCTATAATAACATCTGTATTAGAAAGTGGTGCACCTATTGATAGTTTTGGTGTTGGTGAAAGACTTATAACAGCAAAAAGTGAGCCTGTATTTGGTGGAGTATATAAGTTAGTAGCTGTAGAAAAAAATGGAGAAATAATACCAAAGATAAAGATAAGTGAAAACATAGAAAAGATAACAAATCCAAGTTTTAAAAAGATATATAGAATATTTGATAAACATACAGATAAAGCTATTGCAGATTTAATATGTACAAATGATGAAATCATTGATGAAAATGAAACACTAGAAATATTCGATCCTACTTTTACTTGGAAAAGAAAGAAAATAAAAAATTATTATGTTAAAGAATTAATGGTTAAAGTTTTTGAAAAAGGTGAAAAAGTGTATAATAGTCCTTCAGTTATGGAAATTAGAGAATATGCAAAACAAGAGCAAAAGAAACTTTGGCCAGAAGTTTTAAGACTTCAAAATCCACATCATTATTATGTTGATTTATCAACTAAACTTTGGAAATTAAAAGAAAATTTATTATATAGATATTCAAGTGAATATGGAGATTAAAAAGCAGGATGAAAATCCTGTTTTTTTGCTATTTCTTGAAGTATTATAAATAATGTTATATAATCAATATTAAGTTTAAAAATATTTAAAAATGTAATAGGCTTATTGTCTATTATTTTTTTTAGTGTTTTAGTATATATAAAGAAAATAGTATCTATAGAATTTATTAGATAGATAAGTTTAATATAGAAGGGAAAAGATATAATATGGACTTTATAAACAATATAAATAATTTACAACCGGAATTAATAGAATTAAGAAGAGAATTCCATAAAAGTCCAGAGCTTGATTTTGAGCTTCCTAAAACAATTAGTAAGATAAAAGTTTTTCTAGATAAGGAAAATATTTCGTATAAAGAAATTGGCAGAAGTGGTTTAGTTGCTGAAATTAAGGGCAAAAATGAAGGTAAGACTATTGGAATAAGAACTGATATGGATGCATTATCCATTACAGATAAAAAAAATTGTACATATAAGTCTCAAAGTATAGGAAAAATGCATGCTTGTGGACATGATGCTCATATGACTATAGCATTAGGAGCAGCAAAAGTTTTAAATGATTTAAAAGAAGAATTTAGTGGAACAGTTAAAATTATTTTTGAACCAGCAGAAGAAACAAGCGGTGGATCAAAAGCAATGATAGATGATGGAGTTCTAGATAATCCTAAGGTTGATGCTATGATAGGACTTCATGTAAATGAAGAGATTCCATGTGGAAAAATAGGCATAAAAAGAGGTGTGGTTTATGCATCATCTAATCCATTTAAAGTTATAATTAGAGGTAAGGGATCACATGGAGCAAGTCCGCATAGAGGTATAGATGCGATTGTTATAGCTAGTGAAGCAATACTTATGCTTCAAACTTTAGTTAGTAGAGAAATTTCGCCAACTTCACCAGCTGTAATTACAGTTGGAAAAATTAATGGTGGAATGGCACAAAATGCAATAGCAGATGAAGTTGTTTTAGAAGGAATGATAAGAACTGTAAATCCTGATGAAAGAGAATATATAACTAGAAGATTTAAAAATGTTATAGAGGGTATAGTAAATATAAAAGGTGGAGAATGTGAGATTGAAGTAAATGATGGTTATCCATGTGTTATAAATGATGATGATATTTACTATGAATTTGAAAAATCTTCAAAAAGAATTTTAGGTGAGAAAAATGTTAAAATTATAGATAATCCAACTATGGGAGTTGAAAGTTTTTCATATTTTTCACGAAAGGTTCCTTCAATATTTTACTGGTTAGGATGTAGAAATGAAGAAAAAAATATAGTTAATCCTGCTCATAGTAGTTTATTTGATATAGATGAAGAGTGTTTATCTATAGGTGTAAAGTTACAAGTAGCTATGGCTATTGATTTTTTAAATAAGTAATAAATTTAAAATAGATATTACAGGAGGAAAAAATATGAAAATAAATATAGGACCGAATGAAGCAGGACAGAGATGTGATAAATTTGCTAGAAAGCTTTTAAAGGATGTTCCATTAAGTGCAATATATAAATCTTTTAGAAAAGGTGATATTAAGGTTAATGGTAAAAAGGTTAAAGAAAAATATTCACTACAAGATGGTGATGTAATAGAATTTAGAGAAATAAAAACAGAAGCAGAAAAGAAAAAGAAAGATACTTTTCAAAGAATAGATAATAAGTTAAAAATTACATATGAAGATGAAAATATACTTATGGTAGAAAAATGGCCAGGAGTGTTAGTACATAGTGATAAAAAGAATGGAGATAAAACATTAACAGATTATGTTTTATCATATCTTTATGATAAAGGTGATTATGAACCAGAGAAAGAGGTTACATTTATTCCTGCACCTTGCAATAGATTAGATAGAAATACTTCAGGAATTGTTATATATGGTAAGAATTTTGCAGCTTTAAAAGAAATGAATGAAATGATAAGAGATAGAAAAGTTGAGAAGTTTTATACTGCACTAGTAAAAGGTAGAATAAAAGAAGGATATTATGAAGCATATATATCTAAAAATGAAGATAGCAATATATCAAGTATATCAGATGTGCCAAAACCAAACACAAAACATATAGCAATGAATGTTAAAAACATTCAAAGTTGTGGTACTTTTTCACTAGTAGAATTAGAGCTTTTAACAGGAAGAAGTCACCAATTAAGAGCACATTTATCATACTTAGGAAATCCAATTGTTGGAGATCTTAAATATGGAGAGAAAAAATTAAATAGTTTCTTTATAAATAGATATGGACTTGATTATCAGTTCCTTTATGCATATAAAGTAATATTTAAAGAAACGGGAGAAAATTTATCTTATTTAAAAGGAAAAACAATAGCAGAATCTCTTCCACCTATTTTAAAGAAGATAAAAACGGATGTATTTAAATTTTAGTGGAGGAATATCATGGGTAGTAGTTCAAATTTTGATACAAAATCTGCTGCTAAGGGTATGGCTATATTAAGTATAAGTATGTTTATATCCAAAATTATGTCAATTTTATACCTTCCTTTTTTAAGAGCTATATTAGGTCAAGAAGGTGTAGGAATATATCAAAGTTGTTATGGAATATATGCATATATATATATGATTGCAAATGCAGGACTTCCTGTTGCAATATCAAAAATAATAGCAGAATATGTATCAGTTGGTAATAAAAAGGATGCTGTAAAGGCATTTAAGATATCAAGACTTCTTGCTATATGTATTGGACTAATTTCAACTATAATTTTAATAGTTTTTGCAGGACCAATTACAAAGGTTATGAAAAGTGAACAAGCAAAAATAGCATTAATGGCAATAGCACCTACTATGCTTTTAACAACAGTTTTAAGTTGTTATAAAGGATATTTTCAAGGACTTGGGAATATGATTCCTACAGGTGTATCTCAAGTAATGGAACAAATAGCAAACGTTGTATTTAGTTTATTATTTGCATACTTTCTTATAAAAGTTTCGTTAGAAATTGGTGTAGCTGGTGGTACAGTAGGAACAACTATAGGGGCATTTTTGGCATTAATATATTTTGTTTATTACTATAGAAAAAGAGGTAGCCGAGGATTAGGGACAATTAAAAATAATCCTAATGTGAAAAGAGATAGTAATGAAGAAATATTAAAAAAGATTATAAAGTATGTAATTCCAATAACTATAGCCATTGCTATACAACAACTTGGAAGTATTATTGATATAAAAATGGTTAAACATACGCTTATGGATACACTAAGTTATTCTAAAGCACAAACCAATATACTTTGGGGATTTTATGGACAGTATAACACACTTATTAATGTTCCGTTAGGGCTTGTAAGTTCTATATCTGTTTCTGCTGTTCCAATGATAGCAACTTATGTTGCAGCAAAAGACAGAAAAGCAGTTAAAACCAGTATAAATTCAACTACAAAACTTATGTATTTACTTGCAGTGCCTTCAGCTATGGGACTTGCAGTTCTTAGTAAGCCAATACTAAGAATGCTTAAAATGGATCAAGAAATTTCAACCTTTTTAATATATGGTTCATTTGTATTAGTTATAATGGGTATAGTATATCTTCAAACATCTATACTACAAGGATTAGGAAGAGTAAAAGCTGCAACTATATTTTGTGCAATTGGAATGGTTGTAAAAATAATTATTAATTATTTTGTTGTATCAATGCCAAGTATAAATGTTTATGGTGCTATAATAAGTTCAGCATCATCATTTATTGTCATGTTTATACTTAATCAGTGGCTTATAAATAGAGTTTTAAAAGTAAAAGTAAAAGTAATAGTTGCTATGATAAAACCATTAATTGCATCAATTATAATGGGAGTTGCATGCGGTTATTCTTATATGGGATTAAATAAAATTTTCATGGTTATTTTAGGTGGGTATATAGGTAATGCATTATCATTAGTTATATCAATAATAATAGCTATAATTGTATATGGAATTACCATTTTGGTTCTTGGTGGAATTAATAAAAGAGAACTTAACATACTTCCTAAAAAACTTACAAATTTAATACCAAATAAATTACTTAAGTATATTAGATAAACAAAAAACTATGAAATTTAAATTTCATAGTTTTTTTCGTAAAAAAATTAGTAATAGACATTAGAATTAGTAGATGTTTTTCTTATAGTGAAAATTGAACCGAAAAACAATACGAAACTAATGGCAAATAAAATAATATTTTTAATTAGAAAATTATCATTTGATATTGTTGCATTTAAAATTTTTATAGTAAATATACATATTAAAGAAAGAGCAGTTATAACTAATATTTCATAAAGGTTAATAGATAACTTAACTGTTTTATTTATTTCAATTAGATTAAGTATAAAACCTAGAAGTGATGATACAAATAGACCTATAGCAAATCCATAGATATTAATCTTTGGAATAGCCATTAAAAAATACATAATAACAAGTTCTATAACTGAAGTAAGTATTGAATTTATAAGGATTTTCTTTTGTTTACCAAGGCCATTTAATATTCCATATGTACAACTTGATGCATAAAGAAATGGAACAGAAATTGCCGCAGACTTTATAAATGAACTTAAATCATTTCTTTTATAAAAGAGAAGACCCAAATTGTCAGGAATCATGAAACAAATAATCATTATACTAACACCTAGGATAAAACACATTTTAATTACTTCATTTACTCTTATACCTATACTTTTATAATCTTTTTTTGTAAGACTTTGTGAAATATCAGGAACTAATATTGTAGCCATAGAATTTACTATAACTAGTGGAAAAAATATTATTGTAAGAGCCATACCTGAAAATTTTCCTATTGATTCTAATGCCATATTATAGGTCATACCACTGACTATTAATCTTCTTGGGATTAATAAAGTAGAAGCACTAGTTATTGCTGTTGTTAAAAATCCGTTTACAGCTAGTGGAAATGCCGTTTTAAAAGAATTATATAAAAGTTGAGCCCCATTTTCTGTTTCTTTATCTTTAGATTTTGCTTCAGTAAATTTCTTAGAGCTTCTTTTAAAGAAGATATATAAAAGCACAAAGCTTACAAATTCTCCAATAGTGAATGAGGCATAAGTAGCAGTTACTGTAGTTGTTATATCTTTAAGTAGAAGCAAATCTATAAGACTTAAAGTTATGAATAATCTCAGTGCTTTTTCCACTATATCTATTATTGCAGGAGTATTTACCTCCATTACACCAAAAAAATATCCTTTAAGGATAGATGAAAGTGCAATGAAAATTATAGCAGGACATAATATCCAAAGTGAATAAAGAGTTCTAGGGTCTTTAATAACATATTTAGTTATTAAAGGTGCAGAAATAAACATAATAACAGTAACAAAGATAGACCAAAGTAATAGAAAAGCAAAATTATATCTCACACTTTTATTCATATTTTTGTAAGAGCCTGTCCCATGATAAGATGAAACTTCTTTAGAAATTGCAGCTACTATACCACCACAAACTAGACAACAAAATAAATCATATATAGGCATTATAAGACCATAAAGTCCAACACCTTCAGGACCGAGCTTGTCCGATAGAATAATTGAAAAAATAAATCTAATAATAGCCATTGTAAGATTTGAAATAGTTAAAACAAAAGTATCTCTATAAAAATTATCACTACCCATAAAAAAACCTCCAATATAAAAAATTCCTAAAACTCATATATGTTTATTTCTATATATATTTTAATTAGCAATAAATAAAATACTTATACTTATCAAAAAAATTCATTTAAAAGAGCAAATTGTTCATTTTAAAGCCTATGCTAATAATAGTTAAACTTTAACTCATAATTTTTAAGGAAAGAAAACTAAAACATTAGATTGTTTACATATATAGGAATACAAGTCTAAACTTTAAGTTATTTATGTTTCAGTTGAGAATTCTAATTAATTTAATTGAAAATGGAAAATTGAAAATTGAAAGTGAATGCAAAAATTGGACTTCCAATTTTAAATAATGATTTTTTATTAAATTTACTAAGTAAATTAATTGAAAACAATATAAAAACGTAGTTTTTAAGCATTTTTATTTCTAGATAGTAGGAACGAAGTGAGTAATATATACCATAACTTTTCACTTTTCACTCTTAATTCTTACTTGGTTCCAAATATAAAAACAGAAATAAACTGTAAGCTTAATAATATCATTTGATAAAGATGTTATTTAAAATTCAAACTTGGAACCCTATAGTATTTAATAATTAAAATTATATTGTGTCTTATAATAGTTATGATGTGAGATAGATATTTATTCAAAATGTTAATAAATAAAATAAAAAAATAAATCATATGAAGTTTGCTTATAATTAGATAATTGGTCAATAGAAATTATTTAGATAAAATATATTTATAATTCAATCAAAATGTAGTAATATATAGATATATATTAAATGAATTGATATTCATAAAATGATGGGAGCGATTAATGTGTCTAATAATAATGTGGATTTAGGAAATGATAGTGTAGGAAAACTATTGTTAAAATTAGCGACACCGGCAATTATAGCGCAGATAGTAAATGTTTTATATAACATAGTTGACCGAATTTTTATAGGGAGAATGGCTAATGGAGATTTAGCTATGGCTGGAGTAGGAGTGGCATTTCCTATAATAATGATAATTTCTGCCTTTGCAGCACTTATTGGTATGGGTGGAGCACCACTTGTAGCTATAAAAATGGGTGAGAAAGATAATGATGGGGCAGAGAAAATATTAAGTAATAGTTTTTCTACTCTTATAATTATAGCTATAATTTTAACAGGAGTATTTTTGATTTTTAGTGAGCCTATACTTTGGGCTTTTGGAGCAAGTGAATCTACTATAGGATTTGCAAAAGATTATTTAAATATATATTTAATAGGAACTTTGTTTGTGCAAATTGCTTTAGGCATGAACCCTTTTATAAATACACAGGGATTTGCAAAAACAGGAATGATAACAGTTTTAATTGGAGCTGTTATAAATATAGTGTTAGACCCTATATTTATATTTGGATTTGGTTTAGGGGTTAAAGGAGCAGCAATAGCGACTATAACAGCACAGTTTGTTTCAGCAGCTTGGGTTGTTATATTCTTATTTGGGAAAAAGAGCGTATTAAAAATTAGAAAAAAATATATATTACCAAGTCTAAAAGTTGTAATGCCTATTATGGCATTAGGTATATCACCATTTATAATGCAAGCAACTGAAAGCTTAGTTTTAATATCATTAAACAATAAACTTCAAATGTATGGAGGAGATTTAGCGGTAGGGGCAATGACTATAATGAGTAGTATAATGCAAATTGTAATGTTGCCACTTATGGGGCTTACACAGGGAGCTCAACCTATAATAAGTTATAACTTTGGAGCAAAACAATTAGAAAGGGTTAAGTCTACATTTAAATTACTTTTAAAAAGTTGCATGATATATACAGTATTTATGTGGTGTGGACTTATGTTTTTCCCACAAGTATTTGTAGGTATATTTAATAATAAACCAGAACTTGTTGAAATAACATCATGGAGTATAAAGATATTCTTTGGTGGAATATTCTTGTTTGGTGCGCAAATAGCATGTCAACAAACATTTTTAGCATTAGGACAAGCAAAAGTGTCTTTAATTTTAGCACTTTTAAGAAAAATTGTTTTATTGATTCCACTAATATTTATATTACCTATGTTTATTGAAAATAAATTGCAAGGTGTTTTACTTGCGGAACCAATTGCAGATATAACAGCTGCATTAACAACAATAACATGCTTTTTCATATTCTATAAAAAGACGCTAGGAAATGTTCCAGAGAATTTAGAAGCAAATTAGATAATAAATAAAAAAACTATTGTTTATACAACATAAGCTATATAAACAATAGTTTTTATTAATATTGCTATTTTAAGTTTTCAGGATTTAATACTTTTAATTCATCAAGTACAAATAAACCATCTTTTCTTACTAACACATCATCAAAGTAAATTTCTCCACCACCAAATTCAGGTCTTTGAACATAAACTAAATCCCAGTGAATTGAAGATGTATTTCCATTGAATGCAGTATCATATGCATTTCCAGGAGTAAAGTGGATAGAGCCTGCTATTTTTTCATCAAATAGAGTATCTTTCATACCATTTAAAATATAAGGGTTAACTCCAATTGCAAATTCACCTACATATCTAGCACCTTCATCAGTATTAAATACATCGTTTATTTTTTGAGTATTATTAGCAGTTGCATTTATTATTTTTCCATCTTTAAATTCAAGTTTTATGTTTTCAAAAGTATATCCTTGGTATACAGCAGGAATATTGTATGTTATATATCCGTTAACTGAATCTTTAACAGGTGCAGTATAAACTTCACCGTCAGGAATATTCATTTCTCCAGCACATTTAACAACAGGAATATCCTTAATTGAGAATGTTAAGTCAGTGCCTTCACCTTTTAAGTGAACTTTATCAGTTTTTTCTAAAAGATTAACTAATGGATCCATTGCTTTTGACATTTTTCCGTAGTCAAGATTACATACATTAAAATAGAAATCTTCAAATGATTCAGTGCTCATATCAGCAGCTTGTGCCATAGAATGGTTAGGATATCTTAAAACTACCCATCTAGTTTTTGGAACTCTTATATCCATATGTACAGGCATCATATATTCTTTTGAATATATACCCATTTTTTCACTTGGAACATCTGATAACTCAGTTAAGTTATTACCAGCTCTTATACCAATATATGCATCCATTTCAGCCATTCTTTCAGCATCTATTTTTGCTCTTAATTTCATTTGTTCTTCATTACAACCTGAAAGTAAAGCTCTTTCAACTTCATTATCTTTTATGCTGACAAAAGGATGAGCACCAACATTGTAAGCTTCTTTAACTAATTCATTAACAAGTTGAGTTTGTAGTCCTACACATTCAATAAGAACTTTTTCACCTTGCTTTAATTGACATGAATAATTGATTAAATTTTTTGCTAATGTAGCAATTCTTGGATCTTTCATAAGAAAAGTCCTCCTTCAAAATGATTTTTTAATTATGTATAAATCCTTATGTATAAGTTTACATGAGGATTATTTTACAATAAAAATTTTTCTCAACTTAAACATAATAACAATTAATGTGAAAATAGTAAATAGTTTTTATATTAATTGTTGTTATATTATTATTAAGTTTAATAATAATTTTAATAACTTAAAGTTGTTAAAAATTGAAATAAATGTAATTTAACATGAATAGAAATAGTATATATAAACTGAAATATAAAAGTAGAGGTGAGTTTATGAAAAAAAAATTAGGGTTTATAATGCTTATATCACTTATGATTTTAAGTTTTGTTTTTATAAATATAAATAAAACAGGATATGGTGTTGCAAAAGAAAAAGATAACATTAAAATTAATTTAAAGTTTAAAGGATTAAGTGGTGCAAGAGATTTTGTAGAAGATGAAAAAAACAATTTTTACATAGCATTTAAAAATAAAATTATAATAATTGAGGAAAATGGTAAAAGTTATAAATTGTTTTCAGATAATAATTTAGATATAACTAGCATAGATTATAAAGATGATATTATATATTTTGCATCAAAAGGAAAGATAATGGCATTTAACAATTTAACAAAAGAAACAGAAGAATGTGTAACTGAAATACCTAATGTAGGGGATTATACTGATATGGATATAAAAATAAAAGATAAATATATTTTTATATCCATAGGTGCAGCTACAAATTCAGGTGTTGTAGGAAATGATAATGAGTGGATAAAAGAGTATCCTATGGAGAGAGATCATAGTTCACAAAAGTTAATTTTAAATGGAACTAATTTTGGAGAATATAATACAGGTGCATTTAGAGAAAAGGGAAAAGAGAGTTTTAAAGATCAAATTATAGAAAAAGATGAAATAGGAAATTCTAGTGTTTTAATTTATAACATAGAAAGTAAAGCATATGAAACTTTTGCATGGGGAATAAGAAATATAACTGGCTTTGATTTTTCAAGCAAAGAAAAACTATATGCAATAGTTGGAGGTATGGAAGATAGAGGCGAGAGGCCTGTGAAGAATGATGTGGATTATATTTATGAAATTAATAAAAGTGAATGGTATGGATTCCCTGATTATTCAGGCGGTGACCCTATAAACTCACCTAGGTTCCAAGATGAAGGTGGAAAAACTCAAAATTTTGTTTTGCAAAAACATCCAAGAACAAAAATTGAAGCGCCAGTATATCAACATGATAAAGTAAGTGCTCTAAAAAATATTGCAATTGATAAAGAGGGTAAGTTAGGTGAAAAGGATGATATGTTTTTTTATGATAGTGTAGAAAAAATTATATATAGTAGTGGAGTTCAGAAATCTCCTAAAAAGTTTGTTAGTTTAGGAAATAAGTCAGATATTAAAAGTATTAAGTTTAGTAAAGATGGGCTAAAAATTTTAGAATCTTCACAAGGTAATATATATGAAATAAAGAAAGAAAATGAAGAAATGAATGCACTCAATGTAAATAGATTTTGGGGATATATAGCTACACTTATAATAACAGTTGCTGTAGTTATCATAGTTATTTTTATAAAAAATAAGAATATAAAATGTAAATAGTATTCATTTAAATTGTAATAAAGTTTAAAATTTATACTTAGAAAAAATAATAATATTTAATAAATATGAAGTAAAAGAGTTTATTTGAAATTTCATTATTAGTTTAATTTCAAATAACTCTTTTATGCATATGGAAAAAATTATGTAAATAAAAACTATTATTTGAAAAATCTATTGATTATTATATAATATAAAGTTGTGATAATATATAATAAGCTATTCCAATTAAAAGATAGTAAAGTTCATGATTATAAAATTCTTACATGTTAAGGTGGATAACTAAAGTTATGCCACCTTTTATAATAAGAATATATTTTACCATAAAAAGGAAGGAAAAAAATACCATTCATAGAAATATTATAAGTATATTAGAATATGAGGTGATCATTTATGGAAAATACAGTTTTTATTAATTTGCAAGATCAAATTTTTAGTGGAAATATTTTAGATATTGGAAAAGATAATTATGGTGTTATTTATAATCTCTTTAAATATTTAAATAATGATGGTGACATAAATTATGTTGAAAAAAATGAGAAATGTTCAATAGAATGTGAGCAGTATGACAATTGTGTATTATTTTTTTCATTAAGTACAATGGCTAATGTATTTGAAAGAGAACAAATATTAGAAGAAGCGTATAAATATTTAAAAAGAGATGGAATTTTATATATTTGGGATATTGAAAAGAAAAAGGGGAAAACTTATGAAAAAAATATAAAAGTTTATATGCCAGATAAAAGTTTAAAGAAAATAAACATAAAAGATGGTAATTTATTAAAAATAAGTTCAATAGATAGAACAATATCACTTTTGAGTAAAAAGTTTGAAGTCTTATATTCAAGGGTAGGTAATGAAATATATCATATAACTTGTAGAAAGAGGAGATAAATTAATGAAAGTTTTATTAGTAGGTATTAATGCAAAGTATATACATAGCAATTTAGCTATAAGATACTTAAAAGCATATACAAAAGATTTAAATTATGAATGTGAAAATGTTGAGTTTTCAATCAATGATAATGTTGAGAGAGTAGTTTCTGAAATAATAGCAAAAGAACCTAGTATTCTAGGTTTTTCATGCTATATTTGGAATATTGAATTCATTGAAAGAGTTACAAATCTTATAAAGACTATAGATCCAAGTATTGAGATTTTTTATGGTGGTCCAGAAGTAAGTTATGATAGTGAGGAATTTTTAAAGGATTATGTAGGAGATTATGTTATAGAAGGAGAGGGAGAGAAAACTTATAGAGAGTTTATTGAACTAAAACTAAAACAGAAAGATGGGAAAAATGTTCAATTTGAAAAAGTAGATGGATTATATTTTAGAGATGGATCAGAAATAAAACATGGAAATAAGAGAAAACTAATGGATATGAACGAAATTGTTTTTCCTTATGAAGAAGATGAAAACTTAGAAAATAAGATAGTTTATTATGAAGCTTCTAGGGGGTGTCCATTTAATTGTAAATATTGCTTATCATCAACGTTCCATGGGGTAAGGTTTTTAGAAATAGAAAGAGTAAAAAGAGAACTTAAATACTTTATAGATAAGAAAGTTAGACTTGTAAAATTTGTAGATAGAACATTTAACTGTAATGAAAAGTTTGCCAATGAAATATGGAATTATCTTATTGAGAATGGTAATGAAACTAGATTTCATTTTGAAATTTCAGCGGATCTTTTAAGGGAAGCATCAATAAAAACATTATCAAAAGCAAAAAAAGGATTATTCCAATTTGAAGTGGGAGTTCAAACTACTAATGATGAAATTTTAAGAAATATAAATAGACATGTTAATTTTAGTGAGATAAAGGAGAAGGTAGAAGAACTTAAAAGTTTAAAAAATATAATGCAACATTTAGATTTAATAGCAGGACTTCCAGGTGAAGATTTTAATTCATTCAAAAATTCATTTAATGATGTTTACAATATAGGACCAGATGAATTGCAACTAGGATTTTTAAAACTTTTAAAAGGCTCATCAATGAGGATGGATGCAGATTTTTGGGGCATGAAGTATAGTAAGTATCCACCATATGAAATTTTAAAAACAAAGGATATAAGTTATAAAGAACTTATAATTTTAAAAGAAATTGAGCATATGGTAGATAAATATTTAAATAGCGGAAAATTTAGTAACATAATAAACTATTTTATAAACCATAATATATTTAAAACACCTTTTGATTTTTATGAATCACTAGCAAAGTTTTACAAACAAAAGGGATATTTTGATAGAAATATTTCATCACAAGATTATTACAAGGTATTTTTAGAGTTTAATAATGAGTTTTTAAAAGAGGATAGTTCCTTATTAAAGGACATAATTAAATTCGATTATTTAGTTTATAATAAAAAAAGAGGTCTTCCTACATTTTTAGACAAAAGTGTAGAAAAAAATGTAGAACGTGAAATTAAAAAAATATTATTAGAGGATAATGTTATAGAGAGTTCAAACGATATATATATAGAAACATTTAAATATAATTTAAATGAATATTTCAAATGTGGAAAAATTATGAAAAAAGATACATACATAGGTTTTTATAGCGACAAACCTAAGTGGATAGAACTTGAAGGAATTTGTAACTAAACATTATAATATGTCGAGCAGGAAATAATTTGTTAAAAATTTGTTAAATAATATAATAATTTTCACATAACACTTGTACAATTAGAAAAAATTACTTATAATAAGTGGTAAATAAAAACTCTTTATAAGTATTTTTATATGTTTTATAAGATATTTAATATTATGTAAGATGTGATTTCTAATACTTCTTACATAAATCTTATAATTAACAATAAGAAGGTGGTGATATTTTGGCATTAGAAGCAATTAATAAAGTAAAGCTAGCAGAAGATGAAGCTAGTAAAATTATTGAAAATGCTTTAAATGAAAGCAAGACCTTAGTAAGAGATGCTGAAGCTAAAGCAAAAAGTCAATATACTGAAATTATAGTAGCTGCAAATAGGAAGAGTGAAGAAATAAAAAACAAATTCCTAGAAGAAAGTAAAGAAAAATGTGAACCAATTTTAGCAAATGGTAAAAAAGAAATACAAAGCACACTAAATGTGGAAGCTGATAGGTTCAATGATGCAGTTAAATTAGTAATTGAGAGGATAGTGAATTTCAATGGCAATAGTTAAAATGAAGAAGTTTACTCTTTTAGCCTTTGAATCACAAAAAAAGAAACTTTTACAGAATTTGCAAAGGTTACAAACTGTTCAATTTACTGAATTTAACATTGATGATGAACAGTTTAAAGAGTATTTAAAGCAAGATTCTGCTTATGTTGAAATATCTGAAGTTGAAGAAAAGCAAGCCGAAGTAAAATTTGCTATTGATTTTTTAAGCAAATATGAAAAGAAAAAAGGTATGCTTAAAGAACTAAAAGAAGGAAAAGAAAGTTTAACTTATGAAGATCTTGAAAAAAGAGTACAAAAAATTAATTGGAAGGATGAATATATCCTTTTAAAAGAACTTGAAAAGAAAATTAATAACAAGAGTCAAAGAATAAGTAAACTATCAAGTGATATTGATGAACTAAGCAAGTGGATAAACTTAGATATGCCAATGAATTCAGGGAAAAAATTAAAAAATTCAGTTGCATATTTAGGAAGTGTTCCTCAAAATTTATTAGAAAATTTAAGATTAGATACTGAAGAGGTGTCAGATACAGTATATTTAGAAGTTGTAAGTGAAAATGGTAAAGACTCCAATATATTAGTATTATGTCATAAAGATAACTTTAAAGATGTTGAAACAATATTAAAAAGATATAGTTTTACAAAAGTTGAATATCAGTATGAAGAGACACCACGTGAAGTAATAAAACAATTTGATAGTAAAATACAAGAATTAAAATTAGAATTAAAAGAAATAAATGATGAAATTCAAAATCATGAAAATCATATACAAGAATTTAAAATTGTGTATGAGTATTATGAAAGTGAGCTTCTTAAGCTTAAAAGTTGTGAAAAATTTGGCAAGAGCAAAAATGTAGTAACAATTAATGGATATGTTCCATATGAACAATCAAATGCATTTGAAAATGCTATAAAGGAAGTTGTAGGAAATGACTACTACTTGGAAATAGAAGATGCAGAAGGTGATGAAACACCAATACTTCTTAAAAATGGAAAAATAGCAGAAGCATTTGAGCCAATTACAGAAATGTATAGTTTACCTAAATATGGTGAAGTTGATCCAACAGCATTATTTATGCCATTCTATATTTTATTCTTTGGAATGATGCTATCAGATGCTGGATATGGACTTTTATTAGTTATAGGTACATTAGTTGGATTAAAATTATTTAACCTAGATGATGGAATGAAAAAATCATTTAAAATGTTCTGTGTTTTAGGATTATCTACTACTTTCTGGGGAATAATGTATGGTAGTTATTTTGGAGATGCAATTAAAATACCAGCAGTATGGATGAAGCCAGATCAGGATGTAATGTTACTTATGATAGTTGCAGTAGCATTAGGATTAATTCAAATTTATGTAGGTTTAGGAATAAAAGCATATATGCTTATAAGAGACAAAAAACCATTAGATGCACTATGGGATGTTGGAATTTGGTACGGAGTACTAACAGGCCTTTTAGTTTGGGGCTTAGGTGCTTTTGGTACAATAAACAACCCTACTGTAGTGAATGTTGCTAAATATGTAGCAATAGCTTGTATGGTACTAATTGTATTAACAAATGGTAGACAAGAAAAATCTATTGGTGGAAAATTAGGTCAAGGATTCTATTCTTTATACAACATAACAGGATATGTAGGAGATTTAGTATCATACACAAGATTAGCGGCATTAGGCCTTGCAACAGGATTTATAAGTATGGCTTTCAACATGATGATAGGTATGTTTGGAAACCCTGTAGCAAAAATATTAGCAGGTACTTTAATATTTGTTGTAGGACATTTATTTAACTTATTTATAAATGCACTAGGTGCATATGTACACACTTCAAGACTTCAGTACTTAGAGTATTTTGGTAAGTTCTATGAAGGTGGAGGATCTGCTTTTAGCCCATTAAAATATAGTTCAAAATATGTAAAAATCGTAAAGAAATAAGGAGGAATTTTTTATGACAAGTTTATCACAATTCTTAATAGAAAATGGAGGAATAGTTTTTGCAGCAATGGGTATAGCATTAGCAGCAATACTTCCAGGAATAGGTTCAGCTAGAGGAGTAGGTATGGTTGGAGAAGCGGCAACAGGCTTAATGACTGAAGAACCAGAAAAGTTTGGTAAAGCTCTTATATTAGAATTACTACCAGGTACACAAGGATTATATGGTTTCGTTATAGCACTTATGGTATCATTCCAAGTTGGTGTAGATATGTCACTTGCAAACGGATTATACTTATTTGCAGCATGTTTACCAATAGCTTTTGCAGGATGGAAATCAGCTATATCTCAGGCTAGAACAGCTGCAGCAGCAATCCAAATATTAGCTAAAAAACCAGAGCACAATACAAAAGGTATCATATTAACAGTTATGGTTGAAACTTATGCACTTTTAGGATTCGTTATGTCTCTACTTTTAATCTTAAACGCTAAGTTTTAATTAAAAAAATAAGTTTTTAATTGAGGACGTGATTATAATGTCGAATTTAGATAATTTAACTTCCAAAATTATAGAAGATGCTAGAAATAAAAGCGAAGATATACTTAATGAAGCAAAATTAAAAGAGACTGAAATAATTAATAAAAAGAAAAATGAAGCTGAAAAATTAAGTGAAAGCATTCTAGAGAAAGCTAAAATTGAGGGAAAAAGCCTTTTTGATAGAGGAATCTCTAAAGCTGAATTACAAGTAAGAAATGAAAAGCTTATAGCAAAACAAACTGTTATAAATAGAGCTTTTGATGAAGCTATTAATAAATTAAATGATATGAAAAAAGATGAATTCTTAGCATATGTAAAAAATCAAATTAAATCATTACCTTTAAATGGTGAGCAAGATTTAATAGTAAATGCTAAGGATAAAGAAAAAATAACTGAAGAATTCATAAGTGAATTAAATAGTGAAATTAAAAATGCAACAATTTCTTTAAGTAATGAAGATAGAGATATTAATGGAGGATTTATACTTTCTAAAAATGGAATAGAAATTAACTGTTCATTTGAAGATGTTATAAACTCTTTAAGATACGAATTAGAAAATGAAGTAGCTAATACGTTATTTAATTAATTTTAAGGAGGATAGCCATATGGATAGAATGGACTTTACTCATGCGGTGGCTAGGTTAAGAGTTATTGAAACGAAACTCCTTGATAAAGTAAAAATTGAAAGAATGATTGAAAGCCCTTCATTAGAAGATGCTATAAAAGTTCTTTCAGAAACTCAATATAATGATAGCATATCATTATTAAAAAGAGTTGAAGATTACGAAGCTGCATTAAGCGAGGAGTTAAAAAAATTATACTCTCTTATGTATGAGGTTTCTCCTTACAAATTAATTGTAGATATTATGAGTTTAAAATATGATTATCATAATATTAAAGTTCTAGAAAAGTCTAAAATAATTAATAGTGATTTATCATCACTATTAATTCCATTAGGTACAGTAGATGTCGATGTTTTAAAGACATCTATTGTAACTAATGATTTAAGAAATCTAGAGCCTATAATGAGAGAAGCCATAAAGAAAACCGAAATAGATTTTGAAGAAACTAAGGATTCACAAAATATTGATATAATTTTAGATAAATATCAATATAAGGATATGTTAGAAAAAGCAAAAACTTGTGAAGTTGACTTTATAGAAGGTTATGTAAGAAGAGTTATAGATCTAACAAATATAAAAACTATGCTTAGAGTTAAATCTCAAGACAAAGACATGAAGTTTTTAGAAAAAGTTATAATCGAAGATGGATATATATCTAAAGCTATATTATTAGAAGGACTTAGTGTAAGTTTTGAAACATTTATAAAGAAAGTATCTAAGTATGGATATGATAAAGTTTTAAATTCAGTGCTTGAAGATTTTAATTTAAGCAAAAAATACACTTCAATTGAAGTTCACTCAGATAATTATTTAATGGATTATATAAAAAATGCTAAGAGAGTTAACTTTGGACCAGAACCTATAATAGCTTATACTATGGCAAGAGAAACGGAACTTAAAATAGTAAGAATAATACTTGCAGGAAAACTTAATAAAGTTGATAGCAATATTATAAGAGAAAGGTTGCGTGATATATATGCATAAGATAGGTGTAGTAGGCGACAAGGATTCTGTATTAGCTTTTAAAGCAATCGGTATAGATGTTTTTCCAGTTGTGGAAATAGAAGAAGCTAGAAAAGCAATAGATAAATTAGCAAGAGAAAAATATGCAGTTATATTTGTAACAGAGCAATTAGCACAGCATTTAGAAGAAACTATTGAAAGATATACAAGAGAAATGCTTCCTTCAATTATATTAATTCCAAGTAACCAAGGTTCTTTAAATATTGGTAAAAAGAGAATTAGTGATAATGTTGAGAAGGCTGTAGGTGTTAATATCTTATAGAAAGGTAGGTATGTAGCTTGAAGATCGGAAAAATTGTTAAGGTTTCAGGACCCTTAGTAGTTGCTGAGGATATGGATGAAGCTAATATATATGACGTTGTTAAAGTTGGAGAAAGTGGTCTTATAGGTGAAATCATCGAGATGAGAGGCGATAAAGCTTCAATTCAGGTTTATGAAGAAACTTCAGGAATTGGACCAGGAGACCCAGTTATAACTACTGGTGAAACATTAAGTGTTGAACTTGGACCAGGACTTATAGAGTCAATGTTTGACGGAATACAAAGACCACTAGATGCATTTATGGAAGCATCTAAATCTTCATTCCTTACAAAGGGAGTAAGTGTAAAATCATTAAATAGAACTAAAAAATGGGAGTTCAATCCTACTTTAAATGTAGGTGATGAAGTTGAAGCTGGAGATATTATAGGAACAGTTCAAGAAACAGCAGTTGTACTTCATAAAATTATGGTTCCATATGGTATAGAAGGAACTATAAAAGAAATAAAAACTGGTGAATTCACTGTTGAAGAAACAGTATGCATAGTTGAAACTTCTAATGGAGATAAAGAAATACAATTAATGCAAAAATGGCCAGTAAGAAAAGGAAGACCATTTGCACAAAAATTAAACCCAGTTGAACCAATGACAACAGGACAAAGAGTTATAGATACATTTTTCCCAGTTGCAAAGGGTGGAGCAGCAGCTGTTCCAGGTCCATTCGGAGCTGGTAAAACAGTAGTTCAACACCAAATAGCAAAATGGGGAGATGCTGAAATAGTTGTTTATGTTGGATGTGGAGAGCGTGGAAACGAGATGACAGACGTTCTTAATGAGTTCCCAGAGCTTAAAGACCCTAAAACAGGTGAAAGCTTAATGAAAAGAACAGTTCTTATAGCAAATACATCTAACATGCCAGTTGCAGCTAGAGAAGCTTGTATATATACTGGAATAACAATTGCAGAATATTTTAGAGATATGGGATACTCTGTATCAATAATGGCTGACTCTACTTCACGTTGGGCAGAAGCATTAAGAGAAATGTCAGGAAGACTTGAAGAGATGCCAGGAGACGAAGGTTATCCAGCATACTTAGGATCAAGACTTGCTGATTACTATGAAAGAGCTGGTAAAGTTATAGCACTTGGAAAAGATGGAAGACAAGGAGCTGTAACAGCAATTGGAGCGGTTTCACCTCCAGGGGGAGACTTATCAGAGCCAGTAACACAAGGTACACTTAGAATAGTTAAAGTTTTCTGGGGACTTGATGCACAACTTGCATATCAAAGACACTTCCCAGCAATTAACTGGTTAAATTCATATTCACTATACCTAGATAAAATAGGAAGTTGGATGGATAAGACAGTAGCAGATGATTGGTCAGAACTTAGAACAGAAGCTATGGTTCTTTTACAAGAAGAATCAAGTCTTCAAGAAATAGTAAGACTTATCGGTATGGATGCATTATCTGAAAAAGATAGATTAAAATTAGAAGTATCTAAATCTATAAGAGAAGACTATTTACAACAAAATGGTTTCCATGAGATAGACACTTATACATCACTTGATAAACAATATAAAATGTTAAAATTAGTTATAGCATTTAAAGAACAAGCTGAAAAAGCATTAGAAGCAGGAGTTTATTTAGATAAAATCTTAAAAATGCAAGTAAGAGATAAAATTGCTAGAAGTAAGTATATACCAGAGAATGAAATAGATAAAATAGATGAAATTGGTGTAGAACTAGTTAAAGAAGTAGATAAACTAATCGTTGAAGGAGGTGTCCTAAATGCTTAAAGAATACAGAACAGTTACAGAAGTTGTAGGACCCTTAATGGTTGTAGAGGGCGTTGAAGGAGTAAAATTTGACGAACTAGTTGAAATAGAATTACAAACAGGTGAAAAAAGAAGAGGTAAAGTTCTTGAGGTAAATGGCAGCAATGCAATGGTTCAGTTATTTGAAGGATCATCAGGAATAAACTTAAAAGGAACTAAAGTTAAGTTCTTAGGAAGACCACTTGAAATTGGTGTATCAGAAGATATGTTAGGAAGAGTATTTGACGGTATGGGAAGACCAAAAGATAACGGTCCAAATATAATTCCAGACAAAAGACTTGATATAAATGGAGAAGCTATAAATCCAGTAGCTAGAAACTATCCATCAGAGTTTATACAAACAGGTATATCTGCAATAGATGGACTTAATACTCTAGTTAGAGGACAAAAACTTCCTGTTTTCTCAGGATCAGGACTTCCACATGCTGAACTTGCAGCTCAAATTGCAAGACAAGCGAAGGTTTTAAACTCAGATTCAAAATTTGCCGTTGTTTTTGCAGCAATAGGTATAACATTTGAAGAAGCTGAATTCTTCGTTGAAGAATTTACAAAAACAGGAGCTATAGACAGATCAGTTCTATTTATGAACTTAGCATCTGACCCAGCTATCGAAAGAATAGCTACACCAAGAATGGCTCTTACAACTGCAGAATATTTAGCGTATGAAAGAGGAATGCACGTACTTGTTATTATGACTGATATAACAAACTATGCAGAAGCATTACGTGAAGTTTCAGCAGCTAGAAAAGAAGTTCCAGGAAGAAGAGGATATCCAGGATACTTATATACTGACCTTTCAACATTATATGAAAGAGCAGGAAGAATAAAAGGTAAAGAAGGTTCAATAACACAAATACCAATACTTACAATGCCTGAGGATGATAAGACTCACCCAATTCCTGACCTTACAGGATATATAACTGAGGGACAGATAATATTATCAAGAGAATTATACAAAAAAGGTATAATGCCTCCAATAGATGTTCTTCCTTCATTATCAAGACTTAAAGATAAGGGGATAGGTAAAGGTAAAACTAGAGAAGATCATGCTGATACAATGAACCAATTATTCTCAGCTTATGCACAAGGTAAACAAGCAAAAGAACTTGCTTCAATATTAGGAGAGTCAGCTCTTTCTGATACAGATAAAAAGTTTGCTAAATTTGCTGAAGCATTTGAAAAAGAATATGTATCACAAGGATTTGATGCTAATAGACCAATAGAAGATACATTAAAATTAGGTTGGGATTTATTAACTATACTACCTAGAACGGAGCTTAAGAGAATCAGGGACGAATATTTAGAGAAGTATTTACCTCTAAGAGAGGATGATTAAATATGGCAAGACTAAATGTTAATCCAACTAGAATGGAGCTTAGTAAGTTAAAAAAGAGACTTACTACAGCAACAAGAGGTCATAAACTTTTAAAAGATAAGCAAGATGAGCTTATGAGAAGATTTATAGATCTTGTTAAGTATAATAATAAATTAAGAGCAGAAGTTGAAGATAGTTTACAGAATGTATTTAAAAACTTTTTTATGGCAAGTGCAGCTATGGAACCAGAGGTTTTGGAAACAGCGCTTGCATGTCCAAAAGAAAGTATATCTGTTAATGTATCTACTAAAAATGTAATGAGTGTTAATGTTCCAATGATGGAATTTATAAGAAAATTAGAAGGCGATAATGGAAGTATATATCCATATGGATTTGCTTCCACTACTATGGAGCTTGATGAATCCTTAGAAGATTTATACTCAATATTACCAAAGCTTCTTGAGCTTGCAGAGGTTGAAAAATCAACTCAGCTTATGGCAGATGAAATTGAAAAGACAAGAAGAAGAGTTAATGCTTTAGAGTATATGACAATTCCTCAATTACAAGAAACAATCAAGTACATAAAAATGAAACTTGATGAAAATGAAAGAGGAGCCTTAACAAGACTTATGAAAGTTAAGAGCATGATGGAAGAACAGAAAGCTAAAGCCGCTAATAATTAGAAATAGAGATAGATCTAAGTTGAAAAAACTTAGATCTATTTTTTATAGAATAATATAGGGTTCCAAGTTCATATTTTATTTTATACAATTATTAATTGATAATATTAGTTTTAAATTTTATTCTTAGTTTTTAGAAGCAATTGACAATTGAAAATTGTCAATTTTTTTGAAATATAGATTAAAACTTAAAATTAAAATTCTCAACTGAAACATGAATAACTTAAAGGTTCAACTTGGATTCCTATATAAATAATTTAAATTTTAACATATATATAATAGAGAAATAATGTATTGTGAATATAATAAATATTATAGCTTTGAGAAAAGAGTGATGTTAGATGAAAAAAAAGATAATATTTATTGTATTATTAATAATTGTATTACTCTGTTTTTCTTTAGTTCAATACTTTTCTAGTGTAAATTTTAGTATAGGTAATGATAAGTGGCTTATAACTAATCATAATTATATTGAAACAGATGATACTTCTCAAAATATTTATGTAATATATAAAGAAGATAATTTAATTAAGTTTGAAAAACATAATGTTGAAGATAATGAAAGTATACAAATTACTATACCTATTGGAAAAGAGTTTAAAATATCATTACCTGCGAATTCAATGGTATCCTATAAATGGAGAATAGATAGTGAAATAAATGAACAGATAATATCTTATTTAGGTGATGATTATATAACTCCAACTAAAAATAAATTAGGAATAAGAAATGGAGCGAGAGAACTAATAAGAAGACAGAATTTAAATTTATATTCTAAAGGTGTGGGAAGTACGACAATAGATTTAAAATTTATTTATAATGAGGAAGAAAAAGCCGGAAGAAACAATAAAGTTATTATAAACGTTATAGATGAAAGTAATATAAAGAAATGATGAAAAAAATTCTTGTTTGTTATATAATATATAGGAAATAAACTTAAAATACGTTGTAATAGAATTTAAACTATCAAGAAGAAAAGTTTTGGAAGGAGATATTTATGGCAATAAGAGAAATTTTACAATACGGTGATGACATATTAAATACTGTATGTGAAGATATAACAGAAATAAACGATGAGGTACTTGAGTTAGTGCAAGATTTAAAAGATACATTGTATAGTTGTGATGGAGTAGGACTTGCTGCACCACAAATAGGTGTTTTAAAAAAGGCTATATTAATAGACCTTAGGGATGGTTCCGATGCAATAGTGCTTTTAAATCCTAAGATTGTTAAAAGTTCTGGAAGTAAAAAAGACTTTGAAGGTTGTTTAAGCTATGTTATGCATGAAGGTGAAGTAGTTAGACCTACTAAAGTTGTTGTAGAAGGAATGACAGTAGAAGGAAAAAAAGTAATGTATGAAGCTAAAGGATTTTTAGCAAGAGCTTTTTGCCATGAAATAGATCATTTATCAGGTATAATGTATATGTCAAAAGCTGAAGTTATGTATGAATTAGTTGAAGAAGAAGAATAAAATATATACTCTGTGATAAATAATTATAACTTAAAAGAAGAAATTCTTAGAGTTATGATTATTTTTTTTGTGAAATTTCAAACAAAGTATGAACAAAAAGTTAACAAATTAAACAAATTTTAATTTATAATATAATGAAAATATTGGTTAAAAAACTAAATTTTCTGATATAATTGATAGTAAGTTTAAAGGTTATTAAGAAAATATCTGTTTAATATCTGTTTATATGTAAAGAAAATGAAATAAATAATTTTCAAAGTCCATAAAAATTAACTCAAAATATAAATTTATGTAGAGGTGTATTTATGGCTATAAGAAGTAATGAGATGAAGCTTGAAATTAAAAAATTTCAAAATGTAAAGACTTGGATAGAAGATAAAGTTGATGATTTAACTATAAAAAATGAAGAATGTAAAGAAAGAATTTCAAATTTGAAAAAAGCAAGTGGAGGCACATACAGTACAGATTTAATTTTATGTGAGCAAAGGTTTAAATTTATTTCTAGAAACTTACATGAATTTAACGAATCAAAAAATATTCCTTATTTTTCAAGAATAGATTTTAAAGAAAAATATAATGAAAAGGAAAGTTTTTATATTGGAAAATTTGGATTAAATGATGACTTGAAAAATGAAGAGGTAATAATAGATTGGAGAGCACCTTTAGCCAATTTATATTACAGTGGGACATATGGAAAGTGCTCATACAATTCACCAGCAGGTAAAGTAGAAGGTGAATTAGAGTTGAAAAGGAAGTTTTTAATTAGAGATGGAGCGCTAGTTGATGCCTTTGATGAAGGAATAAATGAGATAATATTGAAATCAAATGCAGAAGGCGATGAATTAGTAGATGAATTTTTAAAAGTTACACTAAATCAAAATGTAAGTAGTAAACTTAAGGATGTAGTGGCAACAATCCAAAGAGAACAAAATGAAATAATAAGAGCATATAAAAATAGACCTATAATTATACAGGGGTCAGCTGGTTCAGGAAAAACAACTGTAGCACTTCATAGGTTAGCATATTTAGTTTATCAGTATGAAGAAGAAGTAAAAGATAAAGATATATTAGTAGTAGCACCAAATAAAATTTTCTTAGATTATATTTCAGAGATATTACCTAATTTAGGAGTTTACAATATAAAACAAAATACTTTTGATGGTATATGTAAAGAATTTATAGGTTATAAAGGTAAGATTTTAAATAAAGATGAAAAACTTGCATATTTAATAGAAGAAGTAAATGAGGAAGAATGTAAATATATAAAAGCTATTAGTAAAATTAAAGGTTCTCTTACTTATAAAACATTGATAGACAAATATGTAATGTATTTAGAAAAACAAGATATAAATTTAGATGATATAAAGGTAGGAAAATATATATTATACTCTCAAAATGAAATAAAAAGATTATACGTGAGGGATTTAATACATTTGCCAATAAAGAAAAGAAAAGAAGAAATAGAAAGATATTTTAAGAAACAATTGCATAATAGAATAGATAAACTTAAAGATGAAATAGAAAAAGATTACTTTTTTATGATAAAAGATATAAAAAGTTTAGAAATTGATGAACTTGAAAAAAGAAAAAAAATTATAGAACTTTATGATGAAAGAGATAGAGAAATTTCTATGCTTAAAAGAAATTCATCAGAAGTATTAAAAGAATTTTTCAAACAATGGAAAAGTAGAAATGTTATTGAACTATATAATGAATTATATTCAAGTAAAGAATTTTTTAATAATATAACTAATAATAAGTTGCCTTCTAAAATAGTAAATTATATTGTGGAAAGTAGTAAAAATAATATAGAAAATAAGGTTATTGATAGTGAAGATTTATGTCATATACTATATTTGAAGATGAAAATTGAAGGAATAGATAAGAATTTTATTCATATAATAGTAGATGAAGCACAAGATTATAGTATGTTTGAGATGCATATAATAAAACTTTTAAGCACTCAAAATTCAGTAACAATTGTTGGAGATTTAGGACAAGGAATTTACAATTATAAGGGAATTGACAATTGGAAAAAAGTTATAAGTTCAGTATATAATGATGATACAATATATATAAATTTAACACAAAGTTATAGATCAACAGTAGAAATTATAGATTTTGCAAATGAGGTATTAAAAGAGCAAAAGTTAGATATAATACCGGCTAAACCCGTTTTAAGACATGGAGATAAACCTAAAATATTAAAGTTTAAATCTAATGAAGATTTTATAAGAAAAGTTGAAGAGATAATAAATGAAATAGATGTTGAAAATAAAACAACAATAGCTATAATATGCAAAACACTAAGCGAATGTAAAGAAATTTTTAAATATGCAAAAAAAATGAATAAACAATGGGAATGCATAAGTAATAGTACTTCTAAAATTAAAGGTAAAAGAATAATAATACCTAGTTATATGACTAAAGGATTAGAGTTTGATACTACTATAATATATAATTGTAGCGAAAATAATTATAATATAACAAGTGAATTAGATAAAAAAATACTTTATGTTAACTTAACAAGAGCATTGCATAAAGAATTTATTTTTTTCAATGGAGAATTATCTAAAATGTTAACTTCTTAATAATAACTATTACTTGAAAAGAAATATTTGATATGATAATATATATTTAGTGAATAAATTGTTAATAATTTTTTATAAAGGATAATAAATTTATTAATATTATGGAATCCTATATTTAATATAAAAAATTTAAAATAAATATTATGAATGAAAAATTAGTAAAAGTATTTGTAAATGTTTTATTAGAGAGGGTGTTTTTATGAAACCAGAAAAATTAAAAGAAGATTTATATTGGGTAGGTGTTAGTGACCCTGAACTTAGAGTTTTTGATATAATAATGGAAACTAAAAGAGGAACTACTTATAATTCTTACTTAATACAAGATGAAAAAATAGTTCTATTTGACTCTGTAAAAAATAGATTTTCAGATATGTTTTTAGAAAATATAAAATCAGTAATAGGTGATAAAGGTATTGATTATATAGTAGTTCACCATACTGAACTTGACCATAGTGGATCTTTAGAAAAGGTTTTAGATGTATATCCTAATGCTACTATAGTAGCATCTAAAGCGGCATTAAAGTATTTAGAAAACATTTTAAATAGACCATTCAATAAATTAGTAGCAGATAAAGAATTAAATATAGGAAAGAGAACATTAAAATTTATATCAGCACCAAATTTACATTGGCCAGATACAATGTTCACATATGATGAATATGATAGAACATTATTTACTTGTGATGTAATGGGATGTCATTATTGTCCAACAGGATGTATAACTGGAGATTGTGGTGGAGATTATGAAAGTGAAATGAAATTATATTTCGATTGCATAATGGGACCATTCAAGAAATTTGTAAATATGGGACTAGATAAAATAGAAGATTTAGAACTTGATTTAGTAGCTCCAAGTCATGGACCAATTCATACAAAAAGACAAATATTTAAGTATATAGATTTATATAGAAAATGGGCTGAAGAAGAACCAATAAAGGAAAAGAATGTACAAATATTTTATATTTCTGCTTATGGTAATACAGAAAAAATAGCATTTTTCATGAGAGATTTAATAAATGAAAGAGGGATAAAAGCAGAAGCGCATGAAATAACAAGTCATAATTTAATAAATTTAATTGACAAAGTTGATAAAGCAAGTGGAATATTAGTAGGATCACCAACAATAAATCAAGATGCAGTAGCGCCTGCATGGAATTTATTAACTGGTATTAGTGCTGTAGTTAATAAGGGAAAAGCAGCAGAATCATTTGGATCTTTTGGTTGGAGCGGTGAAGGGGTATCAATGCTTCATAATAGATTAAAAGAATTAAAATTTAAAACATTAGATAATGGATTTAAATTTAATTTTGTACCTAGTGAAAAAGAATATGAGGAATGTAAAAACTTTATAGATGAGTATTTAAAATTAATAAAGTAATGTAAAAAACTATAGGCAAATTTTGCCTATAGTTTTTTTATTATAAGCTTTCAGATATAACATCCAAAAGATCTAAACATAAGTTTATAGTAATAGTACCATCTTCAAGCTTTGTGTTTAATTCTACAAAATCCATAGATTTTATTTTACCTGTTTTTAAAAGGTTAGATAATAAGGTTTTTACATCATCCACTGTCATACCATCAGGTACTGGTGTTCCAGTTCCAGATGCAAACTCAGGATCAATAGAGTCTATATCAAAGCTAAGATGTATGTTTTCTACATTATTTTTGTTTAATATATTGTTTATATCTTCTAGTATAGAAAGTATACCTTTGCTTTCTACATCTTTAGTAGAATATACATTTATACCTTCTTTAGATATTAATTCTAATTCGCCTTTATCTAAATCTCTAGCACCAATGATAAAAACGTTTTTAGGATTAACTTTAGAACCATTAAAATATAAATTAGTTAAAGTTTTGTCTCCAAAACCCATTGCAGCACCTAAAGGCATTCCATGAACATTTCCAGTAGGTGAAGTTTCTGGTGTATTTATATCACCATGAGCATCAATCCATATTACTCCAAGATTTTCATAGTATTTACTAGCACCACAAATACTACCTAATCCTAAAGAGTGATCTCCTCCAATAACTAAAGGAAAAGAATTAGAATTTAATGAAGAGTAAACAGTTTGAGCTAAATTTGAATTTACCTCAACTATAGTATTAAGATATTTCATTTTAGGGTGAGAAGAAAACTTATCACATTCACTAATAGAAGGAACATATAAGTTTCCTAAGTCGAAAACTGTATGATTATTCTTTCTCAAAATATCTAACATACCTTGTTCTCTTAATTGATTTGGTGATAAATCTACACCTTTTTTGTCGCAGCCTAAAAATAAAGGCACACCTATAACATTTATTTGCATAATTATTCCTCCTTTGCGATTTAAAATTATATAACAAAATGAAAAAAAATATAAGTAGTTTTGAAAAAAAACTTTAAATTTCAACATTATAAAAATTAAGAAAAATGTTAAAATTATAATAAAAGCATTTGCTATTTGAGTATATAATATAATAGATTTATAATAATTAGAGGAGGTAATGTTTTGGATAAGAAGAAAATAGTAGAGTTTTTAGCAGAATGTGATCTAGAGGATATAAAAGAGTTATCTTATGATGATTCAAGAATAATATTAAAATTTAATTATTACTTTGATGATTTAGAACTAGAGGCAGCAGAAGAATATGCAAATGATGAATGTGAGGAAGAAAGTAAAAGTGAAAGTTGGTATTATGAATATCTATTGCCATATTTAACTGATTTTGCAATGGATAATGTGGAAGAGATTGTAGAAGAGTGTAGTGAAGAAGTAGAATTAAATTATGAAGTGATATGTTATGAACCAACTGAAGTGTGTTATGATGTTATGAATTTTATAGCAGTATTTTCTAAAAATGAAATAGATGATATAGATTTAATAATGTTAAATTTAGATAAAAAATAAATCAAGCCTTCAGAAAGGAATAAATATCTGAAGCTTGAACAATATATGTATTTAACGTATATATGAAATTTTATCTAATTAATTAAAAATAAGTTTTTGATATTCAACTATATATTTATCTAACATTTGGGAATAATTGACTATCTCATTATCAGTTATTGAATTTTTTAAAACTAATGAATTTAAGATAGATTTGTAGTAGTCAATTTTTTCTTGTAAAATTTTGGCATCAACATTCATTTTCTTTCTCCTACATAAATATTATTTTTTTTACTGATTTTTACAAATTAAATTGTATCAGAAATAATTAGTAATGTTAAGAGAAAAGTTTTGTCAAAAAAATACATTTTTAATTATTTTTTTACAATATATAAAAAATTATGAAAGTATATTCATAAAAAAGAAAAAAAGCTAGTAAATAGACAGATACCAGTATTAAAGAAGCAATTTTAAAAAATATATAAAGAAAAAAATGTAAAAAGCAATCGAATTAAGAAAGAGGTATTATTATGGATTTTGATAAAATGATAGAAAGAATAAACTATTTGTACAAAAAAAGTCAAAATGAAGGATTAACTGAAGAAGAAAAAGAAGAACAACAAGAATTAAGACAAAGATACATAAACAATGTAAAAAGAAATTTTAGAGCACAGTTAGAGGGAATAGAAAGAATTCCACCAAAACCAAGAAGTTAAGGAGAAATTTAAGTATGGTAACTGTTGAAGATATAATAAAAAATTTTAATGTAGAAGTTTTAATTGAAGGAAATACAGAAAAAGAAATAAAGGCCTGTGATATAAACAGGCCTGGACTTCAATTATCTGGGTATTATGATTATTTCGACACGAAAAGAATACAAGTAATTGGTAAAAGCGAATATTACTACTTAAAGTCGCTTTCGAAAGAATTAAGGAGTGAAAGAATAGATAAGTTCTTTTCTTTAGATATTCCTTGTATAATTATAACTCGTGGATTAGAAGTAGATGATGAACTTTTACAATGCGCTAAAACTCATGGGATATGGATTTTGAGAACAAAATTAAAAGCTAGCAAATTTACAGGAAGAATCACTAACTTTTTAGAAACAGAATTAGCGCCAGAAACTAGAATGCATGGAGTTCTAGTAGATGTGTATGGTATAGGAATACTTATCTTAGGTGAAAGTGGAATTGGGAAAAGTGAAACAGCATTAGAGCTTATAAAAAGAGGACATAGACTAGTTGCAGATGATGCTGTAGATATAAAAGAAATAGATGGAACACTTCAAGGAACATGTCCCTATGTAACTAAGGGAATGTTAGAAGTTAGAGGATTAGGCATAATAGATATTTCTGCTATATATGGATTAAGTGCTATAATCCCTAGAAAATTTATAAAACTAGTTATATCTATTGAAAATTGGAATCCTGATAAATATTATGAAAGATTGGGAATTGATAAAGAAGAAATAGAAATATTAAATGTTAAAGTTCCAAAAATAACTTTACCAATAAGGCCAGGTAGAAATTTAGCAGTTATAATAGAAGCAGCAGCGGTTAATTTTAGATATAATGCTACTCAAAATATTACTGCAGTAGAAACTATTGAAAAAAGGTTAGAAGATTTAAATAACATAGAGATTTGAAGAAAAAGTTAAGAAAATGTTAATAATTATTGAACAATTTAAAAAAAATAAGAAAATAACATTTGTAATTATTAGAAATATTATGTACAATATATTCCGAGAGATATAAAAATTTGAAATGATATAAATTTTTTCAAAATTTAAATTTTAGGGAGGAAAAAAATATGGCAGATTTAACAAAAAAATATGAATTAGCTTGGGACAAATACACTAAAGAAGATTTAGAAAAGGTATTTGCATTATCAAATAGATATGTAGACTTCATGTCTAAATGCAAAACAGAAAGAGAATGTGTTGTAGAATTCACTAAATTAGCAGAAGCTCAAGGTTATAAAGATATAAATACATATAAATCTTTAAAAGCTGGAGATAAAGTATATGCTAATTGCATGGGAAAAACTTTAGCATTATTCTTAATCGGTTCAGAACCAATAGAAAAAGGATTTAACATCTTAGGAGCTCACATTGACTCACCAAGATTAGACTTAAAACAAAATCCATTATATGAAGATGCAGATTTTGCAATGTTAAAAACTCACTACTATGGTGGAATTAAAAAATATCAATGGACAACTCTTCCATTAGCAATACACGGAGTATTCTGTAAAAAAGATGGATCAATAGTTAATGTTGTTCTAGGTGAAGATGAAAATGAACCAGTAGTTGGAATTTCTGACTTATTAATTCACTTATCAGGAGACCAAATGGCTAAAACTTTAGCAAAAGGTATCGAAGGTGAAGACTTAAATGTTTGCATAGGAAGTATTCCAGTTGAAGACAAAGAAGCTAAAAATAGAGTTAAATTAAATGCATTAAGATTATTAAATGAAAAATACGGAATAGATGAAGAAGATTTCGTTTCAGCAGAACTTGAAGTAGTTCCAGCTGGAAGAGCTAGACATTATGGATTAGACAATTCTATGGTTATGGCATATGGACATGATGATAGAATCTGTGCTTATACTTCATATGAAGCAATGGCAGCTTTAACAGAAACAAAGAAAACTTGTGTAACTTTATTAGTTGATAAAGAAGAAGTTGGAAGCCAAGGTGCTACAGGAATGCAATCAAGATTCTTCGAAAACATGGTTGCTGAAGTTGTAAACTTAATGGGGGATTACAGTGACTTAAAAGTAAGAAGAGCATTAGCTAACTCAAAAATGTTATCTTCAGACGTAAGTGCTGCATTTGATCCAAACTATCCATCAGTAAGTGAAAAACAAAACAATGCATTCTTCGGAAAAGGTATTGTATTCAATAAATATACTGGAGCAAGAGGAAAAGGTGGCTGTAACGATGCTAACCCAGAATTCATTGCTGAGTTAAGAAGCATAATGGAAAAACACAATGTTTCTTGGCAAACATCAGAGCTTGGAAAAGTTGACCAAGGCGGCGGTGGTACAATCGCTTACATCTTAGCTGAGTATGGAATGGAAGTTATCGACTCAGGAGTTGCTCTACACAACATGCACGCTCCATATGAAATAGCAAGTAAAGCTGATATATATGAAGCAAGAAGAGCATATGAAGCATTCTTAATAGAAGCTTAATTAAAATTTATAATATAAAAAATAAGGTTCTGCTTATAGCAGGACTTTATTTTTTTATATTGATAAATAATTGTAAATTTTATTTATAATTTTAAAAAGAAAAGCTATAAAATGATATAATAGAAGTTATGAAAATATAAAAAGTAGCAGAGGTGAAATATTTGGAGCGAGTAATCATTCATATAGATATGGATGCATTTTTTTCATCTGTAGAGGTTTTGGATAATCCTAAATTAAGAGGGAAGCCAGTTGTTGTTGGGGGAGTTTCAGAAAGAGGTGTTGTAGCTACATGCTCTTATGAAGCTAGAAAATATGGAATAAGGTCAGCTATGCCTATATATAAGGCTAAAGCACTATGTCCAAATGCAATATTTTTACCTACAAGAATTTCAAGATATAAAGAAGTATCAAGTAAAGTTTTTGAAATTTTACATAGAATTACAGGAAAAATAGAACCTGTTAGTATAGACGAAGCATATTTAGATATAACGGATATAAATGAAGATGCATATATAGTTGCAAAAAGAATAAAAAAACTTGTAATGGATGAGGTAAAACTTACTTTATCGGTAGGCATATCATATAATAAATTTTTAGCAAAGTTAGCATCAGATTGGAATAAACCTAATGGTATAAAGATTATAGATAAAGAAATGATACCTAGGATATTATGGCCTCTTTCTATAGGGAAAGTTCATGGACTAGGAAAACAAATGGAAAGAAAACTTAATAATATGGCTATTTTTAATATAAAAGAACTGTATGATTTAGATAAAGAATTTCTCTATGAATATTTTGGGAAACAAGGAATAGAAATTTATTATAGAATTAGAGGAATGGATAATAGAGAAGTAATTACAACTAGAGAAAGAAAATCCATTGGAAAAGAAATAACATTGAAAAATGATACAAAAGATAAAGATGAATTGAAAAAGTATTTGAAAATATTTTCATTTAAAATAGAAGAATACTTAAAAAGAAATAATTTATCAGGAAGGACTTTAACAGTTAAAATAAAAACAGCATCTTTTGAAAATCACACAAAAAGTAGAACGTTAAATACATATATTAGTACTAATGAGGAAATTTATATTGAAGCTTTAGAAATACTAAATAGTATAGAATTAAAAGAAGATATACGATTAATAGGATTGACAATCTCATCACTTGGGGAGTGTGAAATAGAACAACTGAAGTTGTTTTAAATATTAAGGGGGTAAGATGTTATGTATTTAGATTTATTAGAAATAGTTAAGTGTCCAAAGTGCAATGGAAAATTTAAGATTAATAACATTACAAAAGAGGAAGATAATGAGATATTAGATGGAGAAATTTTTTGTAATTGTGGAGAGAAGTATTCAATAAAGGATGGTGTACTAGATTTTAACTCAAAAGAACAAGAATCTATGAATCAATGGAGTGAGTCTTATAAGGAGCTTAATTATGATGAATTAGATAAAAAAATAGAAGAAAATACTGATGTTATAATAAGTGACTTAAATAATAAATTAAAAAAGTACATTATAGATGATCTAAATTGCAGTATGCCAGAGGTTGTGTTAGATATAGCATCTGGAAGAGGAATGCTTGCAAGATATATGGCTGCCAATATTAATTATAATCCAACAATAATTTTAACAGATTTAAGTTTTGAAGTATTAAAATATGATAGGATAAAATTAAAAAATACAAACAGTTCTTTGAAAGTTAATTTTATAGCTTGTGATTGCTTGAATTTGCCATTAAAAGATAAAACTATAGATAGATGTGTAAGTTTCTTTGGAATATGTAATATGATTGGAATTCAACTTGAAGGAATTAAAGAATGCAAAAGAGTACTTAAGCAAAGTGGAAAACTTATAAATTCCGCAATGATAGAAGAAGATAATGAAAACATTAAGTCAAAGATAAATGATGCTTTAAAATTATGTAATTTAGATAGTATTGGTGAAATGGTATTTGAAAAAGATGTATATAATATTCATAAAAATGGAGGATTTGATAATGTTAAATTAGTAACAATTGGAGAGGGTATTTGTAATGAAAATAAATTTGATTTAATTCCACTTATTAATGAATGGTATGCTGTTATTGCTATAGAGGCAAAATAAAATTGAAATAATATATTAAATAAAGATAAAGGGTTTATCTCATTACTGAGATAAACCCTTATATAATAAAAATATATTAATTTACTAAAGCTACAAGTGTATCAGGATTAGTTATAAGTTTAATATCATCTGGTAGCTTGATATCTTTTACAAATATTTTATCATTATATTCTAAACTACTAACATCTATTTCTAAGTATTCAGGTATTTTTTCAACTGGACCTTGAAGTTCTATGTCATTTAAGTTATTTTCAAGAACTAATCTTTTAAGTGCTAAATTCTCATGACCAACGAATTTTACAGGAAGTCTTAGTTTTATTACTTCATTCTCTTTTACATATTGGAATTCAACATGCATAATTTTATTAGTAACACAATCCTTTTCAACTTTTTTTACAACACAACGTTTCATACAATCGTTAACTTTAAGTTGTATTATAGAACCATCTGAATTAGCATTAAGCAGCTTTAATAGTGAGGGTTCATCCATTTTTACAGGAATATTAGTTTCTAAAAATTCGCCATAAATTATTCCAGGAACCTTTCCAAGCTTTCTTACTTTTTTACCCGTTTCGTTTTTAAGTCTTTCTTCTGCTAAAATTATTGATTTATTCATCTTAAATTCCTTCTTTCTTTAAACACATAAACAAAATAATAAGTCAATTTAATTAACATGTTAGTTTTTTATATGTTTTAATTAATGTAGAGTAAAACAAACTTGAATATAAAAATTATTTATATTTATGAATTAAAATATTTTCAAGTATGTAACTTATCCTATATATACTCATAATTTATAAAAAAATTATGGATATATATATAATTTCCAAAGAAAATTAAGACAACATTAATTACATATTAGGAGGTCTTAATTCTACAATAGAAATTAGGAATAATCCTCCACATATGCATCACTCTCCTTTTTTATTCTATTTTATACAAAATAAATTATAACTCAAAAATGGAAACAATAAAATAAAAAAAGAAAATATTAACAATAAATTAATATGTTTACATAAAACTGTAATTAAATATAATTTAAGTTAAATTTAAGTTAAAGAATTCATAAAGATAGATATTCTTTTATCATCTAATGATACACAACCAATATCTCCATGGTTAGAATCTTTTTCAATTCCATGAAAATCTGAACCACATGTCAAAATTTTATTATATTTTCTGGCAAGATTAATATACTTAGCTGTATCATAATCACTATTAATTGAATAATACGCTTCAATACCATCAAATTTTAATTCCATTAAATCTTCAATATTAGATTTTTTTATTAATACAGGATGAGCAAGTGAAACAAAAGCATTATATTTTTTAAGTATATCAATACCTTCTTCAAGTGAAATATTTTTATTTTCTACATATGCAGGACTATCTTTATTAATGAATTTCTTAAAAATTTCATCAAAAGTATAATTATATCCATTCTTTATTATTGCTTTAGCTATGTGAGGCCTTGCTATTATATAGTTATCCTTAACATCCTCATATGAAATTGATATATTAAAAAATTTTTCTAAGTTTGAGATTATCTTTTTAGCTCTTTCTATTCTAGAACTTTTTAAATCATCTAAAAAATTTTGAAATGATTTATCTTTATAACTATCATCTTTAAAATAACCTAATATATGAATGCTTTCATTATTATGTATTGTAGAAAGTTCAATACCAGGAATTATAGTTATATTTTTAGTTTTACTATATGTCAGTGCTTCTTCTAAACCATTTGTTGTATCATGATCTGTGATAGCTAGTATATCTAAAGTGTTTTTAAGGGCTTTATCTATTAGCTTCACTGGTGTTAAAACTCCATCAGAAGCAGTTGTATGTGTATGTAAATCAATCTTCAAGTTAACATCTCCTTTAAATGTAATTCCTTACTATAGCGCAATGAATTGTTTTATTTCCAATAAAATTGTATTCTTAAATAAGAAAACATAATAATAATATTATTACTAATATAACATAGATATAAAGCATTAGAAAAATAATGATTAATATATTTTACATAGTAAATTCAACTTGCAAATATATTATTGAATTTTAAGATGTTTTTAAATAATTAATAAATTTCAATATTTACATTTTCACTATATAATTATATAAATTTAACAAACTTTTTAATAAAAGGGGAGAAGACAATGTTTTTGATGATAGATAATTACGATTCTTTTGTATATAACTTGGTAAGATATTTAGATGAAATAAATGAAGAAACTATAATTTACAGAAATGATAAAATAACAATAGAAGAAATTTATAAATTAAATCCAGAAGGTATAATAATTTCACCAGGACCTAAATCACCCAAGGAAAGTGGTATAGTTTTAGATGTAATAAATGAATTTAAAGGCAAAATACCTATATTTGGTGTTTGTTTAGGACATCAAGCTATTGGACATGCTTTTGGAGCAAATATACTTAAAGGTAAAATGCCTATGCATGGAAAAATATCTGCTATAAAACATGATGGAGAAGGTGTATTTTTAAATATAAAAAACACAATAAATGTTACAAGATATCATTCATTAATAATTGAAAGAAGTTCATTACCAAAAGAACTTAAAATTACGGCTGAAACAGAAGATAATGTAATAATGGGTGTTAGACACAAAAATTATCCAATAGAAGGAGTTCAATTTCATCCAGAAGCAGAACTTACTGAATTTGGACATGAGATTATAAAAAATTTCACAAAAAATGCTAAGTCATGGAATAAAGAGTTTAAAGCGTAAATTTAGGGGGACTTATGAAATGTATATAAAAGAGATAGAGTGTAGTTTAAATCCTTTTGAAATTTTCAACATATTCAAAGAATATAATGAGGTTATATTTTTAGATAGTGGTAGAGATTTTGAAAGTTTAGGGAGATATTCATTTATAGGATTAAATCCATATAAGACATTTATGTATAAAGATGATATATGCAATATAAATGGAAAAACTTTTAAGGGTGATTGTTTTAAAGAATTAGATAAAATATTTTTAGAGGATAAAATTGAAAATAAAACAGACTTTCCTTTTATAGGTGGTGCAATGGGATATTTCTCTTATAATTTACTTAAGAATATAGAAGAAATAAATGAAATAGCAGTGGAAGATGTTGTAATTCCAGAGTGTTACTTTAATTTTTATGATAATATAATTATATTTGATAATTTAAAAAGAAAATGTACAATAACAGCACTTGGAAAATTATGTGATGAAATGAGGAGCATTGACAATATAGAACAACTTATTAATAATGGTAAAAAAGTTAAGAAAAAGGATTTTTCAATGTTACAATATAATGTTGATGATTTTAAATCAAACTTTGGAAAAGATGAATACATAGAAGCGGTTTCAAAGGTTAGAGAGTATATAAGAAATGGTGATATTTATATAACTAATTTAACACAAAGGTTTCAAAAAGAAATAGAAAAAGATGCTTTTGAAATATATGAAAAATTGAGAACTATAAATCCAGCACCTTTTGCATCATATATGAATTTAAATGATTTTAAAATTTTATCATCATCACCAGAACGATTCTTAAGTGTTAAAGAAGGGATAGTAGAAACTAGACCTATAAAGGGAACTAGACCTCGTGGGGGTAATGATGAAGAAGATTTTAAATTTAAAACTGAACTTTTAGAAAGTGAAAAAGATAAGTCAGAACTTTTAATGATAGTAGATTTAGAAAGAAATGATTTAAGTAAAGTTTGTGAAAAAAATTCAGTAAAGGTTACAGAATTATTTAAGCTAGAAGAATATAGTACTGTATTTCATTTAGTATCCACAGTAATTGGAAAACTAAAAAATGAGTGTTCAAGCATAGATTTAATAAAAGCAACTTTCCCAGGGGGATCAATAACTGGTGCACCAAAAATAAGGTCAATGGAAATAATAGATGAAATTGAAAAGGTTAAAAGAAATATATATACTGGTGCAATTGGATATTTAGGGTTAGATGGTAATGTAGATTTAAATATAGCTATAAGAACTATATTCATAAAAGATAATAAAGCATATTTTGGAGTAGGTGGAGGAATTACTTTTGAGTCTAATGAAGAAATGGAATATGAAGAAACTATAGATAAAGCTAAAGCTTTAATGAGAGCGTTAAGTTAAAAAATTGTATAATTATATAGATTATATAAGAAGAGAGTGTGAGTTTTTTGGAAAGCAGAAGTAAAATAATTTTAGATGATGGATTTATATTTGGAAGAGGATGCTTTGAGACAATACTTATAAAAGATAAACCTATATTTTTAGAAGAACATATCAATAGATTAAATTATTCGCTGAAAACTTTAAATGTGGATAATGAATTAAGGATAGAAGATGTAATTAGCAAAATAAAAGAACTAGATATTAGAAATAAAGCACTAAAAATCATGGTTTCAAGTGACAATGTTGTATATAAAGTTAGAGATATTGGATATTTGGAAAAAAATTATGAAGATGGATTTAAAATAAAATTTAGCAAGATAAGAAAAAATGAATATTCTACTTTAACATATGTTAAATCATTAAATTATTTAGAAAATATTATAGCAAAAGAAGATGCTAAAAAAGATGGATTTGATGAAAGCATATTTTTAAACACAAATGGTTTTTTAGCTGAGGGTTCAGTATCAAATATATTTATAATAAAAGATGATATAATTTATACTCCAAAAGTTAATTGTGGAATTTTACCAGGAATAATAAGAGGATTTTTGATAGATAACATAGAAACTATAGGGTACAGGATTATACAAAAAAATTTAACAAAAGAAGAAGTGTTAAATGCAGATGGAGTATTTTTAACTAATAGTTTAATGGGAGTTATGAAAGTTTCAGAAATAGAAAAGACAAAAATGAAAGAAAGTCCTTTAATAAATGAAATTAGAGAATTTTATCTTAAATTTTTATAAAACATAACTTAAAGTATTTTAATTGACAATTTAGTTGCAACTAAAATAAACTTATAACACTATAATTAGGTAAAAAATTATAATATAAGATTAAAAATGACCTACAAATGTTAATACAACTATAGAAATGGAAGTGTTTAATATGATAGATAAGGAAAAAATTGAAAAAGCAGTAACTATGATTATAGAAGCTATAGGTGAGGATCCCAATAGAGAAGGGCTTTTAGAAACACCTAATAGAATTGCTAGAATGTATGAAGAAATATTTGGTGGATTAGAAGAAAATCCAAAGAAACATTTAGAAAAAGTTTTTACAGTAGAAAATGATGATATAGTTATAGAAAAGGATATTACATTTTATTCTATGTGTGAACATCATTTTATACCTTTTTACGGGAAAGCACATATAGCGTATATACCTAATGGTAAAGTGACTGGACTTAGTAAACTTGCAAGAACAGTAGAGGTATTTGCTAAAAGACCACAATTACAAGAAAGATTAACAGCACAGATAGCAGAAGCTATAATGGATAATTTGGATACAAAAGGAGTTCTTGTAATAATTGAAGCAGAACATATGTGCATGACTATGAGAGGAATTAAAAAACCTGGAACTAAAACAACTACTATAGTTGGAAGGGGAATTTTAAGAGATAATATAGATATGCAAAATCAAATTATATCTTTAATTAAATTTTAATATATAAAACAAGGACTAAAATATTATGAAAAAAATAGAACTTATAATTAATAACGAAACTTTTAAAAAAAATTTAAAAAAATTACAAGAACTTGAGAAAAATAGAGTTTTTTGCAAACATGGTATAGAGCATTCTTTAGATGTAGCTAGAATTGCATATATTATGGTTTTAGAAAATAATTTAAAGATAGATAAAGAAATAATATATGGTGCAGCACTTTTGCATGATTTGGGAAGAGTACTTCAATATGAAGAAAATATTCCACATGAAGAAGGAAGTTTAATTTTAGGAAAGATAATACTAAAGGAATGTAATTATTGTGATGAAGATATAGATATGATTTTAAATGCTATAAAATTTCATAGAAAAGAAGAAAGCAAAAGTGAATTAGGAGAAATTCTTTATAAAAGTGATAAACTATCTAGAATGTGCTTTGCATGTAAAAGCGAACTAGATTGTTATTGGGATAAAAAAAAGAAAAATTTTATAATTAAATATTAATGAGAAATTTTTATAGGGGTGAGTGATTTGACTAGAATAATGAAAATTGAAAAGAAAAATTTTGATTTAGATGAAAGAACTATAATAATGGGTATACTTAATGTAACTCCAGATTCATTTTCGGATGGAGGAAATTATAATACCATAGAAAACGCTGTTAAAAGGGCATTAGAGATGATTGAAGAAGGTGTAGACATAATAGACATAGGTGGAGAATCTACAAGACCAGGACATAAATCAGTAGGTTTAGAAGAAGAACTTGAAAGAGTTATACCGATTATAAAAGCGATAAGAGAAGTTAGTGACATTCCAATTTCGGTAGATACATATAAGGGAAAAGTTGCAGAAGAAGCAATAAAAAATGGAGCATCGCTTATAAATGATGTTTGGGGATTTAAGAAAGATGAATACATTGCAGAAGTTGCAGGAAAATATAATGTGCCATGTTGCTTAATGCATAATAGAGAAGATAAGAATTACAATGATATAATAGAGGATATGATTGTGGATTTACAAAAAAGCATAGATATAGCAATAAAAAATGGTGTAAAAAAAGAAAATATAATTTTAGATCCAGGTATAGGATTTGCTAAAACTTATGAAGATAATCTTGTAGTTATGAAAAATCTAAAAAAAATAAAAGAAATGGGTTATCCAGTTTTATTGGGAACATCAAGAAAATCATTTATAGGGAAAGCTTTAAATATAGAAGAACCTAAAGATAGAGTAGAAGGTACTATGGTAACTACTGTTATGGGAATTATGAGCGGGTGTGAATTTGTTAGAGTTCATGATGTTAAAGCTAATAAACGTACTGCTATGATGACAGAAGCTATACTAAAGTGTGAGTAGTAGAAAAATTATAAAATGACAAGACAATTAGCAAGAGGTGTTTGAATGGACAAAATATATATAAAGGATTTAGAGGTTTTTGCGAACCATGGATATTTTGAGGAAGAAAAGAGTTTAGGACAAAAATTTATTTTAACTATGGAAGTTGATTTAGATTTAAGCAAAGCTGGTAATGATGATGATTTAAATAATACAGTACACTATGGTATATTATGTGATGAAATAGAAAAAGAATTTACAAGAAAAAGTTATGATCTTATAGAAAAAGCAAGTGAAGAATTAATTAAATTTATAATGTTTAAATATGATGAAATAAAAACTGTAAGATTAGAACTTAAGAAGCCATGGGCTCCGGTAAAAAAACACTTAGACTATGTCTCAATAAAAATGGAAAGAACTTGGCATGAAGCTATAATAGCTGTAGGAAGCAATATGGGAGATAAAAAGAAAAATATATTAGATGCATTTAGTTCTATAAATAATTCTAATCATACAAAAATATTGGAAATAGCAAATTATTATGAAACAGAGCCATGGGGATATGAAGCTCAGGATAAATTTTTGAATACGGCAATAAAAGTAAAAACTATATTAAGTCCTAAAAAATTAATGAGATATTTATTAGATGTAGAGTTGGAAATGAAAAGAGAAAGAATAATAAAATATGGACCAAGAACTTTAGATTTAGATATAATATTTTATGATGACATTGTAAGTTATGATAAAGATATAATAATACCACATCCGAGAATGGAAGAAAGGATTTTTGTGTTAGATCCTTTATGCGATATAGTTCCATATAAAGTGCATCCTATCTTAAATAAGAGAGTTGTTGAACTAAAAGATAATTTATTGCAAGAGAGCAAATAAACATAAAAAATCAGCATTATAAATTATAATGCTGATTTTAAATTTTCTGAAAATATATCATAAACATTGATGTTATTAGATTCATAATTGTATATAAAAAAGACTATTTTTAACACCCATGAGGAAGTTTGCTACAAGTAAATCTAGGATTATATTAAATTTAAAGTTATCTATTGTTTTCTACATAGTATTTACATAATCCATATAAATTTAGAGAAAGAGGGATATCCTTCATATCCACATAATCCTTGTCTAATGAACCATCCCAAGGTGAAATGGAGATATAATTTTCATCATATATGTTTATAGCATACTTAGTATCTGCAAAAGATATAAAAACTTTGTATATTGATTTTTTATCTCCAATAGAATTTTTTATATCAGGATTACAATATTCAGGTTTTAAAGAATTTACAAATTTTAATATATCAAAACTTTGATCTTGAGATAAATTTATTTGCTTGTACATATTTACATCAAAAACATATACTTCTAATGGTGGATTTTTTATGTACGAATTAATTAATTGGTCAGTGTAAAAATTATAAGAGAGTTTTTCCTTTTTAAAAATAAATTTTAAATCAGAAGAACAACCTGTAAGTCCTAATGTTATGAATAATATAAGAATGATAGCAGTAAGCCTTTTATACATAATAAAAAATCAACTCCTTAGTAAAGTTTATTTAATAGTCTTTAAAATATTTTATCTAAAGATTATATAATAACTTATGAAAAATAGTTCATGTTTATTACAAATTTAAATATAAGGTTATGTTTTTAAAGTGATATATAAACTTAGGATAGATATATACGAAAGAATAGATAGAGGTGAAGATTTATGAATATTAGGTCAGTAGATTTAAGTTTAAACAATTACACAAGCTTTGGTATGAAATATAATAATGAAAACAACAAAATGAACAATGAACAAAAGAATACACAATCTATTAAGATTAATACTAAAAATAATAATAACATTATAGAAAATTTAAACAAAGTGAAAGAAAATTTATTGAAGAAAAAACAAGAATTACAAGAAAAGGGACTGGAACCAGAAGAATTAAAAGAAAAGTTAAAATCCGTAAATGAAGAAATAATGAAAATAGAACAAGAAATTTGTAATGCTCAAATTATGGAAAAAGAGAAAGAGCGAGAAAAGGCTGAAAATAAAATTAAAGAAAAAGTGAAAAATGAACACAAGGATGAAGAAAGAGATGGTGTTATAGTTTCAGGTTCCCTTATTGAATTAATGGAATCAAATAATCACTTAGACAATGCTAAGATATTAAAATCAACTAAAGCAAATTTAAAGGTAGAGTTAGGTTATTTAAAAAATAGGAAAAGTGAAAGTCTATACGTAGAAGCAAATTCAAATGAAAATTCATATGTAAACAAACATATTAGAAAACTTACAAAAGGAATAAACGGATTAGAAAGAAGAATTAATTTAGAGGTTAATAAATCTAATATAAATAAAATTGAAAATGATGATGAATTCGTTAAGAAGAATAACAAAAGTAATAATGATGAAGAAAGCACAAAGAAAATAGAAAAAGTTAATAATGATAAAAGTGAGAATGCAGATTAACTTTGTACAAAAAATAGAAGGGAGGAGCCCTTCTATTTTTATGAATTATAAGGTAAGAATGTTAAATATACATAGGGTGTTATAAAAATAAACAATTAACTTTAGTAGTTTATGTCATATATACTTATAAGGACTTTAAATAAAATTATATTTGAGTTTATAAATTACTACCAGAAGAAAAACCAAAACGGATTCCAAAAATAATCATCACAACAGTTGTTGTTACATGAATCATTGCAATTGCAATTGTTATTGTTATTGTTATTGTTGCATGAGTTGTTACAATTATTATTATTGTTGTTGCAATTATTTGAGCAATTTGAACAACCTTGACAGTCATCATCAGAGCATATATAGAAATTATATTGATTTGTCATTTCTAAAAAACCTCACTTTATAAATTTAAAAGTAAATTTTGCAAGTTAAATATTAAGCTTAAACTTTGATGTTAAAAATTTACTTTTACTTTGATAAAATTTATTTTGATAATATAACATATGAGGATGTATTAAGAAATGATACAAAATAGATGAAAAAATATAAAAATAAATTTAAATTTAATAAAAAGGAAAAAAATATATTTACTTTAAATAATTAAATTATAATACATAAATGAGAGAGGATGTTATTAATAACATTTACTTATAAAATAGTACTATTATTCAAGGGATTTTTTTATATAATTATATATTATAGGAAGTTAGTGATTTTATATAAAAAATAAGATCATGAATATAAATTCATGATCTTATATGGTACTAGTGACGAGAGTCGAACTCGTACGGTTTCCCGTTCGATTTTGAGTCGAATGCGTCTGCCATTCCGCCACACTAGCATGTCACAACCTGACAAAAATTATTTTAACATAATGCAATAATAAAATCAATAACTTTTCAATATTTTCCTTTAAAATTAGATGAAAAATTTTTCATATATATAATTATATAGAGAAACAAGTTGAAAAGTACAATTATTTTTGTTTCATTTGGGAATTCTAATTAATTTAATTGAAAATGAAAAATTGAAAGTTGAAAGTGAATGTAAAAATTGGAGATCCAATTTTAAAAAATTAATTTTTATTAGATTTGCAAAGCAAATTATTTAAACACAATATAAAAATTTAGCTTTATAAAATATCCAAAGTAATAATGATAGTTACTATTAAAACTATGATTAGTAAGAATATTATGATGGGGAATTTATTCTCCAAAATGAACTTTTTATGGATAAATATTATACTGATTTTATTTGAAGTACAAATAAAACATTGTAGTGGGGATTTCAATCCCCGGGATATTCACCATCACTCTTAACTCTTACTTGGTTTCAAATATAAAAATAGCAATAAATTGTAAGCTTAATAGTATCATTTAAGAAAGAGATTACTTTGAATTTGAACCCTATATATAAAAACAATCACAGTTACAAAATTGAAAACTGTGATTGCTTTGATTTTTACAGATGTTAGTAAAAACTATATATTTAAAATATACTTAAATCAAATTCTCTAGATAATAATTCTAAAGCTTTAAGACCGCCAGAACTATTTCCTTTAGAATCTAGTGCTGGACCTACAAGACCTATTCCCATTCTTCTAGGAACAGCAGCCATTATTCCACCACCAACTCCGCTTTTTGCAGGAATTCCAATATGTACAGCAAATTTACCAGAAGCATCATACATACCACAAGTAACCATTATAGTTTTTATAATTCTACATATATCTCTTGAAACAATTCTTTCTCCACTTATAAGAACGCCATCATTAGCAAGCATTGCACCAATTCTTGCTAAATCTCTACAAGTTACTTCCATAGAGCAAGCTTTGAAATAAACATCCAAAATTTCCTCTATGTCACCATCAAAAATTCCATTGCTTTTCATATAATATGCTAAAGCTCTATTTCTATTGCCAGTAGCTTTTTCACTTCTGTAAACTTCTTCATTTATAGCGATAGAATCGTTTTCACAAATTTTACGAGTTAAATTAAGGATTGTGTTAATTTTATCCTCAGGAGTTTTTCCATTAAGTAAAGAAGTGACTGCAATAGCACCAGCATTTATCATTGGATTTAATGGGCGCTTTTGAGGGCTTGTTTCTAAATTAGTTATTGAGTTAAATGCAAGTTCTGTAGGTTCCATACCTACCTTAGAAAATACATACTCAGCTCCATTTTCTAAAATAGCAACCATTAATGTAATAACTTTTGAAATACTTTGAATAGTGAATTTTGTATCGTAATCTCCTGCGTAATATTCTTTTCCATCAAGAGTTGTAACACAAATTCCTAGAGCTTGCGGGTTAGCTTTTGCAAGTTCAGGTATGTAATCTGCAACTTTTCCTGTATTGGCTGAGTCTCTACTATCATTTATTATGTTATCTAAAATTCTTTTCATAAGAATGTGCACTCTCCTTTGTTGTAATGTATTTTATAAAAATTTAATAATATTAAGTAGTACTAAAATAAAAGCAAAAAAATATCTTATGAATAGCTTTTCATGGAAAGCATTCCCAAGTACGAAATTTATAAACAAAAAAATCTTTAAGAAAATTCGTACATTCTTATTATAATATACATGAATAAAAAATTGCAATGAAAGATTTTTATTATATGAATAAATTTATATAATAAAATTTATAATATGGTATATTAATACAATTATGAAAATTAAAATTTCGACGAAAATAGTACATTAATAGTACATTTTGTTTAAATTTAATATAAAGGCACATATTATTTAATAGAACATTGTTAATAATATGTAGGAATGCTATAATAAACTATTACAATATATGATTTATTAGAAGTTTTAAATTTTAGAAAGGGAATATTAAAATGATAAGATTTTTAGATGCTGGAGAATCACATGGAAAAGCGTTAGTGGCAATATTAGAAGGAATTCCAGCTAATTTTAAGATAGATTTAGATTATGTTAATAATGAACTTAAAAGAAGACAATGTGGGTATGGCCGTGGAAGTAGAATGAAGATAGAAAATGATAAAGTGGAAATATGGTCAGGTATAAGAGGTAATATAACTACAGGAAATCCCATAACGTTGGTAATTTTTAATAGAGACTTTGAAAATTGGAAAGAATTCATGGAAAGAGATGCATTAGAAGATGAAAAGATTATAATTCCAAGACCAGGGCATGGTGATTTAGTTGGATTTTATAAATATAATACTTCTGATATTAGAAATTCTATTGAGAGGACTTCAGCGAGAGAAACCGCAATAAGAACTGCCGTTGGAGCAGTTTGTAAAGATATATTAAGAGGTTTAAATATAGAAATAAGAAGTAAAGTTCAATCTATAGGAAAATACGAAGATGTACATATGAACTTATTTGATGATAGGGTATATGATAAAGTTAATAACAGTGAAGTTAGAGTATTTGATAAGGACACAGAAAAAGATATAAAAAATCTTATAGACATATGCAAAAAAGAAGGAAACACTGTTGGAGGAACTATAATTGCAGAAATTAAAGGTGTGCCGTTAGGAATTGGAAGTTATGCTCATTATGATAGAAAATTAGATGGGATTTTAAGTATGGCAATAATGTCACTTCAAGGAATTAAAAGTATAGAAATTGGCGATGCTTTAAGCAAAGAAAAGTTTCTTGGAAGTGACTATATAGATGAAATATATTTTGACGAAGACACTATAAAAAGAAAGTCCAATAGTGGTGGTGGCATTGAGGCTGGTGTTTCCAATGGTGAAAATATAAGAGTTAAAGCTTTTATGAAACCTATACCATCAGTAAAGTTAGATATAAAATCAGTAGATTTGAAAAATAGAAAAAATGTTACAACAAGATATGAACGATCTGATGTTTGCGGAGTAGTACCTGCATCCATTGTAATTGAAAATATATTAGCATTTGAAATATTAAATGAAATATTAAAGGTTTACCCTAATGATGATTTTAAAAAACTAAAGGAAATGATTTTAAAAAATGAGGTGATTATACGTGAGTAAGGAAAAACTACTTATTTTAGATGGACATAGTCTAATGTATAGAGCATTTTATGCTATGCCAAATTTATCTAATTCGGAAGGGCTATTTACTGGAGCAATTTATGGTTTTTCAAATATGTTATTTAAAATGATTGATGAAATAGAGCCAGATTATATAGTAACAACTTTTGATAGATCAAAGCCAACTTTTAGACATGAAGCTTTTGAAGAGTATAAAGCAGGAAGAAAACATATGCCCGATGAATTAAAAATGCAATTTCCTATAGTAAAAGAAATGCTTAATAAAATGGCTATAAATATTTTTGAACTAGATGGATATGAAGCAGATGATTTAATAGGAACATTAGCAAACTTTGCAGAAAATAATAGTATGGAAGTATATATTGTTACAGGAGATAGAGATGCATTACAGCTTGCTACTGACAATATAAAAGTAGTTATAAATAAAAAAGGTGTAACTGAGAAAGAAATTTATGATAGAAATAGAATGATTGAAGATTTTGGAGTTACACCAGATGAATTTATTGATGTTAAAGGGCTTATGGGAGATAAATCAGATAATATACCAGGTGTACCTGGTATAGGAGAAAAAACTGCATTTAAGCTTATAAAGGAATATAAGAGTATCGAAAATTTACTTCAAAACTTAGATAAAGTAAGTGGTAAAAAACTTAAAGAAAATTTATTAGAATATAGTGAACAAGCAATTTTTAGTAAAAAATTAGCAACTATAGTAAAAAATGCACCTGTTGAAATAAATTTAGAAGAAATAAAATCTAAAAAAGAATATGATATTAAAGGATTAAAAGAATTATTTTATAAACTTCAAATGAAAAACCAAATAGCAAGATTAGAATCAGAAATGCCTAGTGAAGAAAATGCAAAATCTCAAAATGTTGAATTTGAAGTTGTAGATAATATTGATAAGTTAGAAAATATTTTAAGTGAAATAAATGAAAAAGTGTTTTTTACTTTTAGTGTAAAAGATGATAAGTTTTATTCTAAAATTTATATAAATGAAATATATATAAAGATAAAAGAACAACTTTATTTAATTAGGTTATCTAAAATAAAAGAAGATGACAAAGAAAAAACTGTAAAAGTATTAAAGAAGTTTTTTGAAAATGAGAATATAGATAAGATATCTCATGGAGTAAAAAGTCTTTACACAGCATTAAGTAAAGATGGTATAGAACTTAATGGTATTAAATTTGACACTGAAATAGCGGCTTATTTAATAGATTCATCAAAGTCAGAATATAGTTTGAAAACATTAATTTCAAACTTGCTTATGGAAGAAATCAAAGAAGATGATGATAAAGTTCAAATGATATTATTATCTAAATTAGAAGATGTATATATAAAAGAAAAAGAAAAGATAGAAGAATTAAATATGGAAGAGCTTCTATATGATGTTGAGCAACCTCTAACTAAAGCTATATCAAATATGGAATGTGAAGGTTTTACAATAGACAAAGATTCTCTTTATGAATTAGGGGTAAGTTTTAAGAAAGAATTAGATGATTACACTAGTGAAATATATGAACTTGCAGGAGAAGAGTTTAATATAAATTCACCTAAACAATTAGGAAAAATATTATTTGAAAAGTTAGATCTACCAGTTATTAAAAAAACAAAAACAGGATATTCAACTAATGCAGAAGTATTAGATGCATTAAAAGATAAACATCCTATAATAGATAAAATTGTTTATTATAGACAACTAGCGAAATTATATTCTACTTATGTTGAAGGATTGAAACCAGTTATTGATTCAGATTCAAGAATACATTCAAGTTTTAATCAAACAGTTACAACTACTGGAAGGCTTTCAAGTACAGAACCTAATCTTCAAAATATACCTATAAAATATGAAATGGGAAGAAAAATAAGAAAAGTATTTATTCCTCATAATGAAGAGAGTGTTTTATTATCAGCAGACTATTCTCAAATTGAACTTAGAGTTCTTGCACATATAGCAGATGATGAAAATTTAATAAATGCTTTCAAAAAACATAATGATATACACACAACTACAGCTTCAGAGGTTTTTAATGTTAATATAGAAGATGTCACACCTCAAATGAGAAGCAATGCAAAAGCAGTAAACTTTGGAATTGTATATGGTATTGGTGATTTTAGTTTAGCTCAAGATTTGAATATAACAAGAAAAGAAGCAAAAGAGTATATAGATACTTATTTAGCAAGATATCCAAAGGTAAAAGAATATATAGATAACATAATTAGTGAAGCAGAGAATAAAAGCTATGTAACAACTATTTTAAATAGAAGAAGATTTATACCAGAAATAATGTCTTCAAATAAAATATTAAAAGCCCTTGGAAAAAGACTAGCAATGAATGCACCAATTCAAGGAAGTGCTGCAGATATAATTAAACTTTCTATGGTTAATGTATATAAAGAACTTAAAAACAGAAAGCTTAAGAGTACACTTATATTACAAGTTCATGATGAACTTATTTTAAATGTATATAAAGATGAACTTGAAGTAGTGAAAGAATTAGTGAAAAATGAGATGGAAAAAGTATTAACTTTGGATGTTCCCCTAGAAGTTGATATAAATATAGGGGATAGTTGGTATGACGCCAAATAAAACTATAGTAGTTGGACTTACTGGAGGTATTGGAAGTGGTAAAAGTACCATTTCCAATATGCTAGTACAAAAAAATATAACAGTTATTGATGCCGATAAAATCTCAAGAGACGTTTTAAGTATTTATCCTGAAATTCTTTTAGAAATAGAACAAGCATTTGGAAAAGAATATTTTTATGAAGATGGAACTTTAAACAGAAAAAAATTAGGGGCATATGTATTTTCCAGTAAAAAACTTAAAAAAGATTTAGAAAATATAATAATACCCTATATTAAAAGAGAAATTTTTGATAAAATAAAAAAGTGCAAAGAAAATATGGAAAAAATTTGTATAGTAGATGCACCAACTTTGATAGAAAATAATTTACAATATGATATGGATATTGTAGTTTTAGTAGTAGTGGATGAAAAAATTCAAATTGAACGAGTTATGAAAAGGGATTTACAAAGTGAAATTGAAGTAAAAAAGAGGATAAATAGTCAACTGCCAATAAAGAAAAAAATTAAATTTGCTGATTATATAATTGATAATAGTAAAGATATACAATTTGCTAAAACTCAATTAGATTCTATTTTAACTGAAATATATTTGAGGGGGAAAAATGAAGAGATTTAAGGCATTAATAAAAATTATTTTGTTTGTTTTAGTAATTATTATATTTTTAAATAAAGACTTTTTGCTTAAAAGAATATATCCACTTAAATATGAGGCATACATAATGACTTATTCTACCAAATATAATGTGGACCCTAACTTAGTTGCAGCTGTAATTAAAGCAGAAAGTAATTTTGATGAAGATGCAATATCTCATAAAGGTGCATATGGATTAATGCAAATAATGCCAGATACTGCAGATTGGATAGCTTCTCAAATTGGAATGGATGATATAACTTATGATATGCTATATAATCCAGAAATTAATATAAGAATGGGATGTTGGTATTTAGACAACTTAAGTGTAGAGTTTAATGGTAATATTGAGCTCATGATGGCTGCATACAATGGTGGTAGAGGAAATGTTCAAAAGTGGTTAAAAAATGATGAATACTCAAAGGATGGAGAAAATTTACACTTAATTCCATTTAATGAAACAAAAAGATATGTAAAAAAAGTAAATAGAAATTATAAAATCTATAAAGAATTGTATGATTTGAAATAAAACTAGACTATTACAAAGTTAAGTATTTTAATTTTGTAATAGTCTAGTTTTATTTTAGGTTTTATAATTTAAAAATCTAATAAATGTTATAGGGTTCCAAGCTAAAAAATGAAATTATTCAAATATTAAATGAGAATGGTAGTAGTAAAGGAAACAGAAATTATTTAAAACGTTATTCATAAAAATTTCAAAGATACTCTAATGAATTTGCCATTTTATTTCCAAGACTAAACGGCTATAAGTGAACTGAATTCAGAGCTATGTAATTAAATTCTAGTATATTTTTCATAACTCTTCGTCAGTAATTCACATTAATAAAATGCCATTATTAATGCGAATTACTTCCTTGAT
>NZ_CCAT010000063.1 GCF_000612845.1 Clostridium ihumii AP5 | reverse complement strand
AGTATCAGTAACAGGTATAGTACAAGTATCACAAGTAACACAAGGTACAGTAACAGTAGCAGGTGGAAGCATAGCAATTAGTAATGCTCCATCAGTAAATGTAGCAAATACAGTACCAGTAACAGGCACAGTACAAGTAGCAAGCGGAAGTGTAGATATTACAAATACACCATCAGTAAAAGTAGATAATACAGTATCAGTAACAGGTACAGTACAAGTATCACAATTAACACAAGGTACAGTAACAGTAGCTGGTGGAACAATAAATATTGGATATACTCAAGTTGGCACAGCAACAAGTATAAATGCAAATGGAACAGGTACAACTTTAGTAGAAGATATTTCCGACCTTACTGATTACTCCTATTTTGTTTATAACAAGGGTACGCAAACAGTAATTCTTAATATTGAAGTTGCACCAACAAATGTTGATGGAGATTATACAAGTTATAATCAAGCAACTGTAACACTTGGTTCAAATAAATCAGCAGTAGTAATACCATCAACTATATATGGTAATTACGCTAGAATATACTATGATACTTTAAGTGCAGCAGCAACATTTGATATTTACTATGTAGGAAGATAATTAATTAAAATTATTTCTTTAAATAGAGAATTTTAAACAATGATTTTGAAATCATAGCATAAATTGACATTTTATTTTTATAATGACGTATAGAAAACTATACGTCATTTACTAAATTAAAAATGAGATTATTTATAATTAATATATAAGGGGTTTTTTATAATGGAAAAGAAAAAAACTGTAAGTTTAGGTATGATAGTTAAAAATGAAGAAAGATTTTTAAGAAAGTGCTTAGAAAGTGTACAGGACTTAGTTGATGAAATAATAATTGTAGATACGGGTTCAGAGGATAAAACAATAGAAATTGCAGAGTCGTTCAATGCTAAGATATATCATTATAAATGGGATAATAATTTTGCTAATGCAAGAAATGTGTATGTGGAAAATGCTACAAAAGATTGGATATTAGTATTAGATGGTGATGATATTTTTGAAAGAGAAGATATAGAGAAATTTATAGAAATCGTAAATACTTCTGAAAAAGATGGCCACTATTTTAAAACATTAAGTCTTATAAATGAAAATGATAAAAAAAACTTTTCATATAATTTAAATTTAAGGCTTTTAAGAAATAATGGAAAGTATAAATATAATGGAGCTATACATGAACAAGTAATTAGTAAAGAAGGAGTCACTGATTACTCTAAATTTGTAAATGAAGATATTAGAATATATCATTTAGGATATATTCAATCAGTTATAGATGAAAAGCAAAAAAGACAAAGAAATATGACATTAATAAATGAAGAATTAAAAAAAGATCCATTTAATCCATTCCAAAATTTTAATATGGCAGTTGAATATTATGCAATGAGTGATTTGGAAAATTCATTAAAACATTTTAATACTGCATATAATGTTATGAATCCAAGTGAAGGTTATGGTAACAAATTAATATTAAGAAGAATAATGTTATTATTTGATATGAAAAAGTATGAAGAGGCTATTAAAGGCATTGATGAAGGAATAAGTTTCTTTCCAGATTTCACGGACTTATATTTTTACAAAGCATTAACACTAGCAAAACAGAAAAAATATACTTTAGCAATTAAAGAATATGAAAAGTGTATAAGCATGGGTGAAGCACCAATTCATTTAAGATTTATAAATGGAGCGTCTACATTTAGAGCGTATTATGAATTAGGAAATATTTATTTTAAATTAAAAGATTATGATGAGGCTATAAATAATTTTGAAAAGTGTTTAGAGTCAAATAGTGAAAATTGGGGACAATATTTTAATATTGCAAAATGTTATGATAAATCACTTGGAAAAGAAAAAACAATAGATAAACTGAAAAGCATTTTTGATTTAAATGATGTAAATAATATGACGTTATTTATAATTATAATTACTGAACTTAAATATTATGAAGAGGCACTACAATATAGTTTAGATCAAAATCAAAAAGTAGCAACAGATATATTAATAGATGTATTATCTAAAATTTTGATATATTTAAATAAACCAGAAAGGGCATATTATCAATTAATAAGAATGCCCAAAGAATCACCTTACTTTAATGATTCAAAAGCATATATAATTCTTATAAAAATTATTACCAATAAGTTAATTTTAGATGAAGACTTTGAAGTAATTAATGATGAAAATAAAAAAGCTGCAATTAAACTTATATATGATTTATGTGCAGGAAATAAGATTGAAAAAGAATTTGATGAACCTATATTAAAGGAAATTATAAATCTATTACAAGTTTTAATAAGGGCAAATGAATTTGAATTGTTTGAAAAGGCAGTAGAATCATTAAATTATATAAATAGCAAAAATTGTCTATTAGAATTAGCTAAATTATATGAAAGAAATGGATATACACCTATGGCTTTAGAGGAGATTATAAGGTCATTAAAGGAATTTGACAAACTTGATGAAGAGAGTATAGATATTTTATACTTTAATATATAAATTTAACATTATAAAAATATAAGTAATATATGATATTTAAAATATCAAATTATATTTGTTAGGCATATAATAATATATAGTTATATAAAAATATATAGCTATTAAATAATGATATAAGGTGAAGCATATGGCTAATACTATTGTTTTTAATGATGTGGCTTCCAAGTTGATGATTTTAGCAAATGGAATTAATGATAGTGGAGTATCAACACCTATTAAAGTAACAAGTAATGGTATAGTACAAGTAAATGTAAGTAATTCAGCAACAGTTATAGTAGGTGGATATTTTCAAACGTACACCACTTGGGATTTTACTGCAACAAGTAGTGAAGGTGTAGCTGGAACTGTTAATATTGGACAACTTAAAGATTACTCATATTTTGTATATTCTAATATAAATGAAACAGCAACATTAACTATAGAATTGACAGCAGAGCCAGGACTTCCAAATGGAACTTATACAGAAGATTTAAATTCACGAAAAGTATTAATCGATAATGGACAGGGAATACTTGAGTCTAATCTATATGGTGCATATGCAAGAGTTAGATATGAAATTCCAAGCACTGTAAGTTCTGCATTGTTTAGCATTGAATTTGTTGGACGTTCATAAAAAAGGAAAATGCCTATTAAAAAGTTATTATATAATTATTTTGTGACATATAAAATTACGTTTTATATGTCACATGTTATATTTAATATTATGAAACTATGTAGGGTTCTAATTTGAAAAATGAAATTACTCTTATTTAAGTTGAGAATTCTAATTAATTTAATTAAAAATGGAAAATTGAAAGTTGAAAGTGAATGTAAAAATTGGATTTCCAATTTTAAAGAATGATTTTTTATTAAATTTGCAGAGCAAATTAGTCAAAAACAATATAAAAATGGCAATAACCTATAAGATTAATAGTATCATTTGAGAAAGAGATTACTTTGAATTTGAGATTGGAATCATATAAATTAGACTATGTGTTATAATTATATTGTAAATTATAACTTAAAGTTGGAAATAATATAGTATATGAAGTGATTTTTTGTTAAAATATCGTTAATGAGAAATAGAATTTATGTTTTCTTATTTTAGGAAAAAGAAGGTGTAAAAATGGCTAATAAAAGAAAAGAAAATAAAACATTAGTTGAAAATAGAAAAGCAAGGCATGATTATTTTGTTGAAGAAGGAATGGAAGCAGGAATAGAGCTTGTTGGAACAGAAGTTAAATCAATAAGAGCTGGAAAAGCAAATGTTAAAGAATGTTATGCAGAAATTAGAAATGGTGAAGTGTTTATAGTTGGAATGCATATAAGTCCTTATGAACAAGGAAATATTTTTAATGTAGATCCATTAAGAGATAGAAAATTACTTCTACATAAAGAAGAAATAAGAAGGTTGTCAGGACTTATTCAACAAGAAGGTCTTACATTAATTCCATTAGCACTTTATTTAAAGGATGGAAGAGTAAAGGTTAATCTTGGAGTGTGTAGAGGTAAAAAGAATTACGATAAGAGAGATGCAATGCTTGAAAAAGCACACAAGAGGGAAATTGATAGACAGTTAAAAGAAAGAATGAGATATTAAGACAAAAAAGCTTTAAAGCATAATAAATGCTTTAAGGCTTTTGTTTACTATTTTACATGAATTAAATGAAATAAAATGTTATCATCACCCCAACCTAAATCAAATGGAACATGATATCTATCAACAGTGTGTGAATTTATTAATGGATAACCATGATTATCAAAAGCTGTTATAATAGCTGTATGATCAATGTCATTTCCTTTTGCATATGAGATTACATCACCAGGAGCAAGCTTATTTATAGTTATATCATCATTGGGAGAATAATTATTAACAATGTCTTTAAAAGTTCCTTTTTGTAGTAGTGTTCCTCTACCACCATAAACAAAATAATTTCTAAATGCATCAGCATTTACCCAGGCTGGAGAATAATCAGAATGGATATTGTCTTTAGTTAATGTATACCACGTAAAATCTTTTTTTAAATTTCCAGCATTTACGTCACCTAAACATTGAGATACATAATTTGTACAATTTCCTCCAGCACCAGTAAAATTAATATATTTATTGTTATATTTATCTGTATTTTGGCTTAATGAGGGTACTCCAGAAAATTTATCAGCATACTCAATAGCTTTTAATCGATTATATGTATCAGTGGAATTAATAACAACATTTTCATAGTTTATATTTGAAAAATCAAATATTTGTTTTGTTGGAGATGGTAGTAATAATTCAGAATAATTTCCATCATAAGATTTTAAGGCATCTTCAAAGCAATCTAAATACCAATCTTTATTGATTATTAAATCATTTTTCGTATTTATAAGGTCAATCATATGAAATAAATTTATTCCAAAGATATTCTCAGTAGGGTTTTCATCAGAATCATATATATATTTAAAAATCCATTCTTCATCAACTCTAAAATTCGCCCCATTAGAAGAAATATTCATGTTTTTAAATACTACATTAGAATTAATACTTGTAAATGTTATGCCTCTTTGAGAAGCCCAATCTCTAAGATATTTTATTCGTCGAACTTCATGGTCAAGAGCATATCGTCCATCCTCAACAGAGGTATTGTATTTTGAAGCAATAGAACTAATGTTACCATTAAAAATAGATTGATTTCTAGAATTAAAGTGATTATTAATATAAGTTTCTATATGTTGAAAAGATGGTGCATTTTGTGCAAAACATACACTTGTATTGCATAAAATTACGGAAATAATAAAAAACACCACAAAGTAAATCCATAAATTAGATAGAAAAAATTTTTTCATAAATCTGCTCCTTCGATAAATTTATAAATATTTTATAAACTTGAAAATAAGATACTTTCTCAAATATTTTAAATAACTTTAAGTATTAATTTAAGAATATCTTAATTAGTAAAATTATAAGTTTAAAATGAAATTTAAAACCTATAGTATAGTATTTGAAGTTTTAAGATTTTTATTAATAATAAATATAAAAAAAAGGATTTCAATTACAAAATTGAAATCCATTATTTATTATAACAAAGATTTTATAAAATTTTTTGCGTTTAAAATATCAATATCATCAGGATGGGTACTGGCATTTTTATGATTTTCAATTTGAGCTTTGGCATGTTCATCGCTAGGATTTGTTTTAAGTAACTCTTTATATCTTTCAGTTAATTTAGGATTAATTTTTCCTTGACATAAAAAGTGTCCGAGCAATTTATTAGAGTTATCTAAAAGAGATTCCACCTTGAGTTTTATTTTATCATAGTAGGCACCAGAATCTTTAGCCCCTAAAGTGCCAAATAGAATTACATTTTTATTAGTTAAATTTTCTAAAATTAGTTTAGAATTAGTATCACAAAGTCCCTTATCAACCCAATATCCAACTAAGATAGTATCATAATTATCACAGTTAATACTAGAATTTGATTCAAAAATATCTTTTGAGCTAGTTATTTCATCATAAATAGCATAAGCAATTTTTTTTGTATTACCAGTTAATGAAGAATATAAAACTAAACAATTCACTTTATTTCGCCACCTTTATATAATTTTGTTTATTACACTTAATTATAAACTTTTTATATAACATAAAACCTAAAATATCGGCAAGTCCCCAACCAATAGGTATAGACCACCAAATTCCACTTGCCCCTAATGATGTAGAAGAAAGAATATATGCAAGTAATACTCTTGTTCCTAAAGATACTATAGTTAAAATTATAGAGATTTTCAATAGTCCAAGGCCTCTATATAAACCATAAAACATAAACAAAAATCCTATTAAAACATAAAATATTGCAACAACAGATATATATTCTATTCCAAGTGATATAACGGAAGTTTCATGTTTATCAACAAATAATAACATTATTTGCTTTGAAAATACAAGGATTAATGTTGAAGTAATAAAGCAAAATATAATGATAGTTTTAATAGAGCTTTTTACTCCAAGTTTTATTCTGTCAATTTTTTCAGCACCTTTATTTTGAGCAACAAAAGTAGAAAATGCATTTCCAAAATCTTGTACAGGCATATATGCAATAGAATCTATTTTTACTCCTGCTGCAAAAGCTGCCATTACAGTAGAACCAAAGGTATTAACTAGACCTTGTACAATTAGTATCCCAAAATTCATAATGGATTGTTGAAGGGCAGTTAATGTAGAATATTTAATAACTGATTTTAATGTATCTTTATGAACTTTTATACATTTTCTATCAAATCTTAAAAAATCTAATTTTATATAAGTATAAATAATGCTTATAAAACCAGATACAGCTTGTGCAATTACTGTAGCTATAGCAACACCCTTAATTCCTAAATTAAACTTTATAACAAAAAGTAGGTCTAAAACTATGTTGATTATTGAAGCTATGATTAAAAAATATAAGGGGCGTTTAGAATCTCCAATGGCTCTAAGTAGAGATGTAGATAAATTATAGATATATGTAAATATTAATCCAAGTAAAATAATTATTAAATACTCTTTTGAATCATTAATAAGTTCTAAAGGCATATTAAACAATAAAAGAATAGAATCTATGAAATATAAGGAGAGTACCATTAAAAAAATAGTAATACACCCTATAAAAATAAATGATAAAAATGTAGTTTCTTTAAATTTATCAAAATCCTTAGATCCATAAAATTGAGATAGAATAATACCAACACCCATAGATAAACCAATTATAATTGAATTTATAAAGACAATTATAGCAAAAGATGAACCTACTGATGCTAATGCATCTGCTCCTATAAATTTTCCAACTACAATAGAATCAACTAAATTATATACTTGTTGAAATATATTTCCTAGAATCATAGGTAGTGCAAATTTTAAAATTCTTTTATTAATATTTCCTTCTGTCATATCAATCATAAAAATAACCTCACAAATTTATATTAAATTTATTCTATCATACAATATATGTAAAAAGAACAAATGTATTGAAATATAATTAAGATATTAAAAAATCTTATATTTCAAAAATGTAAGGTAAATTTAATGTTATTGTATCTTTTATTTAAGGTTAAAACTGTATAATTAGAAATAAGAAAGCATTTATAAAAAAATATATAATCTTAAGAATTTCTTAATATTTATATTAATATGTTTTTAAGAATTTATGATTAATATAGATATATAAGGTTTTAATATGGAAAGAAAAATTAAAAATAATGAATAAAATAAAATATTAACTTGAAATTTTATGTAGGAATCCAAATTAAAACTTTAAGTTATTCATGTTTAAGTTGAGAATCTAATTAATTTAATTGAAAATTGAAACTGAATGTAAAAATTGGATTTCCAATTTTAAAGAATGATTTTCTATTAGATTTACAAAGCAAATTATTTAAACACAATATAAAACGTAGTTTTTATGTATTTCTATTTTAAATATTAGGAATGAAATGAGTAATATTAACCATAACTGTCAATTGTCAATTTTCAATTGTCAACTGGTTCCAAATATAAATATAGAAATAAATCGTAAGATTAGTAGTATCATTTGAGGAAGCTATTATTTTAAATTTTAGCTTGGAACCCTATAATATTGGGGGAAAAGTTAAAATAATTTATAATTTGGGATTTATAGGATATACTATATACTTAAGGTTACATATTATACAATAAATTCAAATAAGTTATTAACTATAAAATGCAATTAAAAAAAATCTATGAAGTTATTATTTTAGATAGATATTAAACGGATATGGGAATAGAGGTGTTATTATGGAAAGCAATATGAGGATAAAAGGTCTTACCACTGAAGAAGTAAAAATTAGAGTGTGTAAGGGTAATGTAAATACAATACCTAAGCCACCTTCTCGTACATTAGGACAAATTCTTAGAGCCAATATATTTACTAGTTATAATATGATTAATTTAAGTCTTGCAGTAGTAGTGCTTTTAGCAGGATCATTTAAAAATGCTTTTTTTGCAATAATAGTAATTGCAAATATAATAGTTGGAGCATTTCAAGAGTTAAAAGCAAAAAAAATACTTGAAAAATTATCAGTTATAAGTGAAAAAAGGGTTGAAGCATTAAGAAATGATAGTTTAAATGATATAAATGTACAAGAGATAGTTTTAGATGATATTTTAAGATTACGAGCAGGGGAACAAATATTAGTAGACTGTGAAATGGTTAAAGATAATGAAATAGAAGTAGATGAATCTATGATTACTGGTGAAACAGATCCAATACTGAAAACAAAAGGTGACAAATTGTTATCAGGAAGTTTTGTAACATCAGGAATGACATATGCAAAAGTTATAGCAATTGGTCAAAACACATATGCAGCAAAACTTGCTAATGAAGCTAAAAAGTTTAAAGTTATAAATTCAAAGTTACAAAAAGATATAAATAAGATATTTAAAACTATTATGTGGATTGTGTTTCCAATTGCAATATTACTAATTGGAAGTCAGTTATTAAATGGAAGAGGAAGTTTAGAAGATTCTATAATGGGTGCGGTTTCAGGTGTAATTGGTATGATTCCAGAAGGACTTGTACTATTAACAAGCACAACATTTATGCTTGCAGTTATGAGACTTGCAAAGTGGAAAACTTTAGTTCAAGAATTGCCAGCAACAGAGGTATTAGCAAGGGTAGATGTTTTATGTTTAGATAAAACAGGAACTATAACTAAAGGTGATTTAAAGGTAAGTGAAATTTTAACTATAGGAAAAGAAAAAAAAGAAAAAATAGAAGAGATAATTGCAGCAATTTCACATAGTTTTAATACATCTAATCAAACAGATAAAGCAATTTTAGAGAGATTTAATGATAATCCTCATCTTAAGATAAAAAACAAGATAGCATTTTCATCTAAAAGAAAGTGGAAAGCAATAGAAGTTGAAAATGATGGTGTATGGGTTTTAGGTGCACCTGAAATGATACTTAAAGATAGGTATAGTGAGATAGCAGAAAGTGTTGAAAATGAAGCTAAAAAAGGTAATAGAGTAATTCTTTTAGCTAAGGTTAATGGGGTACTAAGTGATAACTTAGAAGGAGAAGTAACAAAAGAAGCATTAATAGTTATTGAGGATATAATAAGGGAAAATGCAGAGGAAGCTATAAAATATTTCAAGAAACAAGATGTTGGAATAAAGATAATATCAGGAGATAATCCAGTAACAGTATCAGCTATAGCTAAAAAGGTTGGAATTGAAAATGCTGAAAGTTATGTAGATGCAAAAGACTTGCCAGAAGACGAAGAAGAATTTAATAAGATGGTGGAGAAAACTTGTGTTTTTGGAAGAGTAACACCACATCAGAAGAAAAGAATAGTTCTTGGATTAAAGGCTAATAAACACACTGTTGCAATGACAGGTGATGGTGTTAATGATGTTTTAGCATTAAAAGAATCAGATTGTGGAATTGCTATGGCTGAGGGGGCAGATGCAACTAAGTCAGTAGCACAACTTGTTCTTATGAATTCAGATTTTACAGCGCTTCCACATGTAGTTTCAGAAGGAAGACAACTTATAAATAATTTAGAAAAAGTATCAGAATTGTTCTTAACTAAGACAGTATATTTTATAATATTAGCAGTGGTATTTGCTCTTATTAGATTGCCATACCCAATGATACCTATACAAATGACACTTTTAGGTAGTTTAACTATTGGTATACCATCATTCTTTTTATCAATGTCACCAAATAAAGATATGATAAAAGAAGGGTTCTTAAAAAGGGTAATGAAAGTTGCAATTCCAAATGGAGCATTAATAGGAATAAGTACAATAATTATGTTTATTATAGGACATTATACTGGAGCATCACTAGAAGAATGTAGAACACTTGCAGTAGCAACATTTGGTACATTAAGTATGGTTGTTTTATTAAAAGTAGCTACACCACTAAATTTATATAGATTAATTATAGTTGCTTCAATGAGTATATTATTTGCTATATCTTTTATGATACCTTTTGTAAGAAAGTTTTTTGTAATAGATACAATTCAAAGCCGTTATATGTTAATCATTTTTGGAATAGCATCAATCACAACAATAGTAATGATATTAATATCAAAATTTGCAAAAACTACAGTAAGGGAAAAGACAATTTCAAATTGCATAAAAAATAAAAAAGAATTAACAAGAGAAATGTAAGATAGAATAAAGCACATAATTATTTGATGTGCTTTATTTTTTATGTAAAATCCACAAGATTTCAACAACACCTTCTGTGGTAGGGATTTCAACAATACCTTTTGTAGGCGAGGTTTCAACCTTGTAAAACATTATTGTAATTTTAAAATTTTAAAATTATTATATAATTGTAGATAAGTGAGGTGTTTTATGTGGATAAAAAAATTTTAATTGTTGATGATAATGAAGATATTTGCATAACAGTAAAGGAATATTTAGAGCTATATGGTTACTCAGTAGAAACTGCTGAAAGTGCTGTAAAAGCATTAAGTATTATAAACAATCCCTTTGATTTAATTATATTAGATATAATGATGGAAGGGATGGATGGATTAGAACTTTGTAATATAATAAGAGAAAAAATAGCATGTCCAATTATATTTGTTAGTGCAAAAACATTAGAAGAAGATAAAATAGAAGCACTTTCAGTTGGGGGAGATGATTATATTACAAAACCATTTAGCTTAAAAGAATTAAAGGCTAGAGTTGAGTGTCATATAAGAAGAGAAGAACGAATAAGAAATAAGGAAACTTATATATTAAGTTCTGGCAATGTAGTTATAGATATAAATGCGAAGGAAGTTTTATGTAATAGTGAAAAACTACAATTAACCAAAAATGAATATAAAATAGTAAAACTTTTAATTACTAATAAAAATTTAGTATTTTCAAAGGAAAAGATATTTGAAAATGTTTGGGGATTAGACTCAGAGAGTTATCTAGACACTGTTACAGAAAGCATAAAAAATATAAGAAAAAAGATAAAAGCTATAGATAAAGATATGTCATACATTACAACTGTTTATGGCTTAGGTTATAAATGGGAGATAAAAAATGAGAAAAAATAAAACACTAAAAAGGCAATTTTATATTCTAGTACTTAAAGTATGTATGTTTACAGCTGTAGCATCTATTGCAACATATATAGCATTATTTTCATGGATAGCTATTGATAGTAAAGGTAAATATGCAGATTATTATGTAAGCATTTTAGATGATATAGAAGGCAGTATAAAGAATAATGAAAGTGCTATATTAGATGGTAATATAATAGATTTAAATAAATACAATAAAGATATAAGTGGAGAAGTTGTTGATATAAATGGAAAACATTTATACGGAGAAAATAAAGTTTTAAGAAGTGATACCATAGTTATTAATAATATAAATCAAGAAGAAGTAGTTGATAATTATGTTTATAGATATGTACCAATTAGAAGCAACAATTCAATAAAAGGTGTATATGTATTAAAAGCTCCTTTTGGATATGTAATTAATAATTTTAGTGATAGACCAGTAACAACAATTGTATATATGGTTATGTTATTTACTCCATTAATTTATTTTGCACTATTTTTAGTGCTATTTACATCAAAATTGTACAAATATATGGCTAACAATATAAATGTTTTATTAAATGGAGCAGAAAGTGTTTCAAATGGAAACTTCAATTTTGAAATGAGTGGAATAAAAGGCTTTGAATTCAGTAAAATTCAAGATGCTTTTAATGTGATGATAAATACCATAAAAGAAAATATAGATAATTTAACAAAACTTGATAATGAGAGAAGAATGATGGTTTCATCTATAGCACATGATATAAGAACTCCAATAACAGTTATAAAAACACAGCTTGAACTTGTGGATGATTTAAAAGATAGAAAAGATTTTAACATGGATAAGCATAGTAAAATTATAAATAAAAATTGTGATAGGATGACTATGTTAACTGATAATCTTTCATTATTATATAAAGTTGAAAATACAGATTTTTTATTGAAAAATGAAAATATAGATTTGAAAAAATTACTTTATGAAAAAATAACAGAAGTAAAATATGAAGCTAATAAAAATAATATAGAAGTCAATTTAGAAACAAATCTTGAAAAGGACAATTATATGTTAGATGAATCTATGATAATTAGAGTACTTAATAATATTATTTATAATAGTTTAAGATTTACAAAACAAGGAGAAATAAATATTTCTGTATATAGTGAAGATGATAAAATAAATTTTAAATGCAGCGATACAGGAAGTGGATTTAAACAAAAAGATACTGAAAAATTATTTACTGCATTTTATCAAGATGAGGATTATAAAAATCATTTTGGATTAGGCCTTTATATAGCAAAAAAGATTGTTAATAACTATAATGGAGAAATAAAGGCATATAATAATTTGAATGGTGGAGCAACCGTTGAATTTTATATAAAAGAATTAAATAACATTAAGGTTTAATAGAGGAGAAATTTTTCTTCTCTATTTTTTTTATGAATCTAAAGATATCCTTATAAAATCCTTAGATTTGTTTGTTAGTCTAGATATAGAAAGAAACGAAGGGGAGAATTACAATGAATGAATATTTTTTAGAAACTAAAAATTTAAAAAAACAATTTAAAAAGCAGGTAGCTGTTGATGATATTAATTTAAAAATAAAGGAAGGTACAATTTATGGTTTTTTAGGACCGAATGGTGCAGGAAAATCAACTACACTAAAAATGCTTACAGGACTTTTGTATCCTACATCTGGAGAAATAATTTTTGATGGACATCCATGGAATAGAAAAGATCTTAGAGATATTGGAGCACTTATAGAATCTCCAGCATTTTATGGAAATTTAACAGCAAGAGAAAATTTAAGAGTTCATACAAAACTTTTAAAACTTCCAGAAAGCAGAATAGATGAGGTTTTAGAAATTGTTGATTTAAAAGATACAGGAAAGAAAAAATCATCAGAGTTTTCATTAGGTATGAAACAAAGGCTAGGAATTGCAATAGCACTTTTAAATAATCCAAAACTTCTTATATTAGATGAACCAACTAATGGACTAGATCCTTTAGGTATACAGGATTTAAGAACTCTAATTAAGTCGTTAAAGGAAAGTGGAATAACAATTATATTATCTAGTCACATCTTATCAGAAGTAGAGCAAATAGCAGAATATATAGGAATTATATATAAAGGTAAATTAAAGTACCAAAATAAAATAAATAGAGATGAAGACTTAGAAAAATTATTTATGGAAGTTATATCTGAGTAATATTCATTGAAAGTTGAAAATTAATGTGGATTTTAAAACCTAGATTTGGAGGAGAAATATGATAAGAATGATAGAAGCGGAGTTTTTAAAGTATAAAAATACATTTGCAAAAAAACTTGTATTTATAGCACCTATGTATGTTTTAATTTATTCAATATGGATGAATATGTATTTTTATCAGAATGTTATAAATTGGTGGAGCCTTGCTATAATGCCATTTACAATAGCAATTTTATGTGCACTTTCAGTAATTAGAGAAAAGAAAGCAGGTCAGTATAGAACATTAAAGTCTAAAGATATAAATATTAAAAATATGTGGATTTCCAAAGTAATAGCAATTGGAAGCTATACATTTTTATCTTCGTTAATGTTTATAGCAAATATATTAATAGTGAGATTAATATTTTCGGGATTAAAGTTAGATATGATAAGTGTAATTTCAGGCGTTTTAGTTATATGGATTACAACACTTTTATTAATACCAATATGTTTATTTGTGGCAGAAAAGTTCGGAACATTTTTTGCTATTGCAATAAGTGGATTAGGCGTAATTGTAGAGGTAATTGTCACAATAGGTGATAAGTGGTTTTTATGGCCATGGAGTTTAAGTATGAGGCTTATGTGTCCAATAGTTAAAATACATCCTAATGGTTGTTTATTGGAAAATGGTGATAAACTTTTAAATCCATCAGTAATACCAGTAGGGATTATAGTAGGACTTTTAGGATTTTTAGTTTTAACAATATTAACTTCAATTTGGTTTGCGAAAAAGGAGGAAAAATAAAATGCTTCAAGCAGAATGGATGAAGACTAAAAGAACAGTATTTAGATATATAGTTCTTATAACACCAATAATTTTTCCAATATTTATTTTAATGTATATATCAAGTTATAAAATGGATTACTCATGGCAAATAAGAATATATGATATATATTTTCAAACATTAGGGGTGGCACTTCCAATGATGGCATCAATATTAACAGGACTCAATATCATGGTAGAAGAAAGTGCAGGCAACTTTAGAGGTTTAATAACAGAGCCTATGGCAAGACATAAAATATATCTTAGTAAACTAACTATGCTTGTTATTATAACTATAGTGGACATGTTTATATCCACAGGTATATTACTTTTAGGAATGAAGTTTATATATAATGGAACAAATATTAGTTATGGAATTTTTTTATATGGAACATTATTTACCATTATAGGTACATTATTTTTGTATGGTTTCTACTTAATAGTAAGCATTGCATTTGGAATAGGACCAACCATTGCAATTGGTGTAGGGGGTGGTGTTTGGGGTACATTACTTCAAACAGGACTTGGTGATAGAATATGGCAATTTATACCTTGGGCATGGTCTGGAAGATTTGAGTCCATTCCTTATGTGAAATTTGAAGACTTTATAAAGTTTAAAGGACTAGAAAACACAGAAAATATAAAAATTAGTATGAGTAAATTAGCTACAATTGAATTTAATAAAGGAATGCCTATAGCATTAATAAGCTTTGTAATAATAACAATACTTGGTGTTTTATGGTTTGAAAAGTGGGAAGGCAGAAAAACTCATGATTAGTGCTAAGTTAGAATGTATGCAAATAAATAATTTTAATAATATAGGGAAACAAGTTTTATGTGCTGCTATTTTTAGATATTAGGAACAAAGAGAGTAATAACTACCATAGCTTTTCACTTTTCACTCTTACTTTTTACTTGGTTCCTAACATGATAATAGAATAAACAAATAAGATTAGTAGTATCATTTGATAAAAAGATTACTTTGAATTTGAACTTGGAACCCTATATAAGGAGTGTTTAGAAGTTGAAAAAAATAGTTGGAATTATATTAGTTATGATAATTAGCATGTCATTTATTGGATGTGGCATTGTTGATAAATATATAGATTATAGTAAAAAAGGAAAAGTTATTTGTACAATAAATAATGAAGATGGAACACAATTTATTTATAATGGAACAAAGTATACAGTGCTTAATGAAATTATAGATAATGAAAATATAGGTGAATGGGTGGGCTATATTCAAAAATATGTTGTTATGGACTCAAATTATAAAGTCTTAAAAGAAAAAGAGATAACATCAAAAGTCATTAAAGATTTAAAAGAAATAGCTGAGGGTGTAGAAAATGAAGCAAAATACATTGTACCATATAACAATGTGTACACTATAAAGGGAAATCAGAATTATAATGAGTTAATTGTAATTGCAAATGGAAAGCTTCACAAGGCTATACCAAGTGGAAATGTGACAGACAATAGTTTAATTATTAAATTTGAAACAATAGATAATGAAGGAAGTAATGCTAATGATAATTTTACTATAAATCTTAATAATTGCACTCAAATTTTAAGTGGGGAAAAAACTTATCAAATAACTAACAAAACAATTGATAGTGGGAAATTAGGAGAATACTTAGGAATCATACCTAAAAGTATTACATTTGATAATAATACAAAAAAAGAAATACCTAAAAGTGAATTAATGAAAGTTGAGTTAGAGCCTAAAGAGTTATCAAAACAGCAAAGAATAACTTGGAATTATGGAAAAATATACAGCATTAAAGAAAATAACAATACAATTGCAGTAGAAATAAATAATAAATATTATTTAGCACAAATAAGTTAAAGTAAAAAATCCAGTAGATATTCTGGATTTTTTATTGTATATAAGATTTAGCAATAGCTAAAACAGTATCTAAATAATTACGATATTTAAGTATATGATTTACTAAATACTCAGAACTAAGTTCTTTGTATATGTGAAAAATAGAGTCTTTAATAAACAAATTTTATGTATAGGATATAGGTGAACTTATAACAAATTTAGAAAAAGTTATAGAATAGGTCTAAAACATTTAAATTTGAATATACTATTAAAGTATAAATTAATATTTTCCATAGAGATAATTTCAAGTGTTAGAAAGTATTACAATGGTGATATGTGTTGACAATACCTAATTAAAAGATTAAAATAGTAATACAATTGAATATGCAATTTGCGTTTAGACCTAATTACAACATGGGGGCGTTTTGGCTTCGACGGGGGTAAGATGGGTCTGGGAAGCGAGTCGAGGGAAGCATGTGGCCTCGTTAATAAAATATGCACTAAATGTAAACGCAGAAGATAATTTTGCATTAGCAGCTTAGTAGCTGCTCGTTCTACCTAGGAGTCCCACGACTTAGGATAGGGCGTCGATTAGTGGGGAACCGAACTTAGCAAAGCTTTGAGCTATGGACGGAATTAATGAAGCTACTGAAAAGTAAAGCCTGTCTGTAGGCGTTACTTGGAGGGAATGTTAAATTGCAGACTGCACTCGGAGATGCCCAGATTGGTCTGCTTTCGGACAGGGGTTCGATTCGTGAAAGAGTCGCCTTTGAAAGTGATTTCAAAGTGATAACTTGGCTTTATCGGTGAAGCCTTAGCACGTGACGGTGAAGGTAATACCGAGAGGTATGTGAGGAAACTCAACAGCCTTGTATCGACTTATAGGTTCCTAAAGTAATAAAATTACTAAGGAATACTAGGATAGAGGATATAAACTATACTAAGCCTCTATAATACGCCAAGAAACTTAACTAACGACAAGTTTAAGATATAGTCAGGGCACATAGAAATATGTGAATAACCGACCCCTCGCCTCCACCATAGAAGATTAAACACATCAGAAATTTACTGATGTGTTTTTTTATTTTGTATTAATAAACTTATTATAAAATTCAATTTTATTTTTCAGCATTTCTTCAGTATATCTGCCATTTCTAGGGGTTAATTTTTTATAATTATCAATTATAAGTTTTGCACGTTTTCTTTTTGTATTTATTATAAGATATGGGTAAATTTCGTTTAGAAGGTTTATGGCGTCATTATATCTTAAAATATATGTATAACAATTCTTATGAACATCTATTTTATAGTTCTTCTTAGATTTTATTGAGCCTTTACCTAATACCGTTTTTACATATTCAAGTAATTCTAGGGTAGATGAAGTTATTGAAATACAAGGAGAGGGTATTTAGTAAGAATAAAAGTAGGTGTGATTACTAAAACTCAATATATTAGTTAATTTATTAACTTTCAATAAACATTAGATTTGATAAAATATAAAGATTAAAATGTAATATTAAGAGTAAGGAGTATTTAATATGCGATTATTGATTATAGAAGATAATATAGAATTAGCTAGTTCAATGAAAAAAGGGTTAGAAAATATGAATTTTAAGATAGATATATCCAATACAGGAATTGAAGGAGAAGAAAAAGCGAGTGTAAACGAATATGATGTAATACTTTTAGATTTAAATCTTCCGGATATTGATGGAATAAAAGTATTGAAATATTTACGTGAAAAATTAGTGAATACACCAATAATAATAATAACAGCAAGAGATGAAGTTTCAGATCTTGCTATAGGCCTAGATAATGGTGCGGATGATTATATTACAAAGCCATTTAAGCTGTTAGAAGTTAGAGCAAGAATTCATGCAGTAATAAGAAGGTTTCATGGACGTACAAATCCAGTTATAAGTATTGGAAAACTACAACTTAATCCAATTAATAGAACTGTGTATATAAATGAAAATGAATTAACTCTTGCAATTAAAGAGTTTGATATTTTAGAGTATATATGCTATAAATACCCAGCTATTGTATCAAGCGAGGAAATTGTTGAACATATATATGATGAAAATTTTGATCCATTTTCATCGGTATTAAGAGTGCATATATCTAGATTGAAAAACAAAGTAAATAGTGCTTATGGGAAAGAGGTTTTAATTAATGTTAGAGGGAAAGGATACTTGTTATGCGTAGAGTAAATTTTAAAAGTGGAATTGTTATAATAGTATACTCATTAATATTATCATTAGTTATAGGCATTGGAATGTATAGTATAAAACACTCATTTAAAAATATAGAAAACAAAGCATCATCAAATAATATTAGAGCCATTATAATTGAGGATAATGTTAAAAATCAACGTGAAGTTGTTAATGAATATTTAAATCAACAAAATTATTTTGAAAATAAGATTATTAAAAATGAAGTACTAGAAACTAAATTAATAGCTATAGATGATATTGGAAAGATTTATCTAAGAAGTGGATTTGAAGATATTGTAATAATGGTAATTATATTTTTTTGTATTCTTATAATTGCATCTTTTTTGTTATGGATGTTCTTAAATAAAATTCACAACAAAGAACTTGAAAATATTGTTAATAAATTAAATACATTTGATGATGAATTTGATCCATATTTAGTAAGTAAATCTTTTGGAATCGCCTATTATAATATGGAGGAAAAGTTTAAACAAAATTTATATGAATATAAAAAATTAAATTCCTATATATCTCATGAACAGAAAAATGCAATAGCAGTATTAAGAACTAAATTAGAAATAGATGAACATAAAAAATATATTAAGTTTTTAGACAATATTACTGACAGTATAGATGATATATTAACTTTAAGCTATTTAAAATCTGACGAAGAGATGAACATAATAGATGTTGCATTAGTTTGTGCAAATGTTTGTGATACATATAGAAAAACTTATAAAGATATAAAATTTGATTTTGAATGCAATAACACAAATATTTTAGCTAAAGAAAAGTGGATATATCGTGCGGTAAGCAATTTAGTTGATAATGCAATAAAATATGGTGAAAATAAACCTATAAAAGTGACAGTAAAAAATAAGTATAAAAGTGTAATTATTAAAGTTGAGGATAATGGTATTGGTATGGATAAAAATTTAATAGAAAAAATATTCAACAATAAGTATAGAATTAATGATTTAAATAAAGATGGATATGGCATTGGCTTAAGTTTGGTGTCTCATGTATGTGATTTATGCAATGGAGTAATATTAGTTGATAGTGAAATAGACAAAGGCGCTTGTTTCTATTTATCCTTTTCAGAATATATAAATTAATAAAATTTAGTATTATGGTTAACATTGAGTTAACACTTAATTTATTATAATTCACTTGTAATAAATTTTAGAAAGGATGAGTTATATATGTATATATTCAAAAATGCATTAAAAAACTTAGCAAGAAACAAGGGAAGAAATAGTTTGCTTGGAATTATAATGATAGCAATACTTTCATGCACAGCTATATCAATTATAATTAATACTACAGCTAAGGGAATAATAGAGGATTATAAAAATAAATTTGGTTCAGAAGTATTTATTCAAGCAAACCAAGAAAAACAAAATGAGAAAATAGCAAATGGTACTTATAATCCAAAAGATTTTAATATATCAAATCAGGTATATGAAGAATTATCAAAATCAGAATATGTTAAAGAAGCAATAATGAGTTCAAGTTATAGGGGTTATAGCGATAACATTAAATCTTTAGATCAAAAGGAAATACAAGAACCTAATATGGGAAATGTATCTGTAATTGGACCTAATGGAGGAAATATATCTTCAAACATGAAAATCCCTAATTTAAATATTTTAGGTGGACTTAATCCAATGGGAACTAAAGAATTTGAAAGTGGTGCAAGAAAAATTATAGATGGTAAGTCTCCCAAAAATGATGGTGAAGCAATAATAAGTGAAGATTTCGCTAAATTAAATAACTTAAAAGTTGGAAGTGTTCTTAAAGCTCAAAATCCAAAAGACCAAAGTGATTCAAAAACTTTAGTACTAACTATTTCAGGAATATACTTTGACGGGGTAAAGGGAGAAGATTTGGGAATTAAACATCCTATGATTAATAGAAAAAATGAGATTATTACAACTTATAATACTTTAAAAGAATATGATAAAAAAGTACAAGATGATTCAGTTGCTATTGAAGCAAAGTATTATTTGAAATCTCCAGATTTATTGAATAAATTTAATGAAGAAGCTCATGATAAGGGATTAAGTGAATTGTATGATGTATCTATAGATGCTGCAAGTTATAATAACATTGTTAAACCAGTAGAAGGACTAAAAAAGATTTCAAATATATTTATGATTTTAGTTTTAGGATTTGGTAGTAGCGTATTAATCTTAATTTCAATTTTAAGCATTCGTGAAAGAAAATATGAAATTGGTGTATTAAGAGCTATGGGAATGAAAAAGGGAAAGGTTGCTTTAGGTTTCATATTTGAAACATTATCAATGATGACTCTTTCATTAGTTGTAGGGTTAAGTATTGGTAGTTTTTCATCACAACCAGTTTCAAATATGTTATTAAAAAGTCAATTAGAAGCTAAAAATGATATCTCATCGTCATTTACATTTACTGTTGGAAGTCAACAACAAGTACCAAAATTAGAAAGTTTAAATACACATTTAAATGGAGAGGCCATTTTAATAATTAGTTTAATAGCATTATTACTTGGTGTTATATCTGTTAGTATTGGAATTATATATATAAATAGATATGAGCCAAGAAAGATATTAACAGAAAGGAATTAAGAAAATGAGTTTATTGAGTTTAAAAGACATAAGCTATAGATATGAAGGTGCAAAAAAAGAAGTTTTTAATAATGTAAACATAGATTTTGAACAAGGAAAAGTATATGGTGTTATAGGAAAATCAGGGGCAGGAAAAAGTACGTTATTGTCTCTTATTTCAGGACTTGATATATGTGAAAGTGGAGAGATTCTATACAAGGATAAAAATTTGAGAGAAATTGATAGAGATAACTATAGAGCAAAGAATATTGGGGTTATATTCCAGGGGTATAATCTGTTATTAAATGCAACAGCAAGGGAAAATATTTCATTGTCTATGAATATAAGCAATGTTAAAGAACAGAATGAATCAGAGTTTGTGTATAGCTTGTTAAAAGATGTTGGCATTGATAGTGATAAGGCGAACAGAAAAATTTTAGAACTATCAGGAGGAGAACAACAACGTGTAGGAATAGCTAGAGCTCTTGCACACAACCCAGACATTATAATTGCAGATGAGCCAACAGGTAATTTGGATAGTGAAACTGAAGAAAAGATAATGAATATCTTATTATCGTTAGCTCATAAATCTAATAAATGTGTTATTATTGTAACACATTCAAAAAAGGTGTGTACTTACCTTGATGAAATATGGGGATTAAAAGATGGTAAATTATTATTTATAAAAAGTGAAAATGAGTAAAATAAATTAAGGAGAAAATATAATGAAACCAAAAAAAGAAAAAAATTTTATAATTATAAATATATTAAAGATATGTGCAATAATTATGATAATATTTGCAGTATTTAGTGCCTATTCTTCATATAAACATATTACAAATTTGATTTTAAATGGACTTGAAGTTAAAAAACAATTAATAGAGGTAATTAATTATTATATTACATCAATATCTCCATATGTTTTTTATGGATTATCTTTATGGTCATTGTCACATATTATAAAACAAAATAATAATAAGATACAGTGTAATGAAGAGGTAGTTCTAACTGTGCCAACAATAAGTGAAAATAAATATGATGATATAGTTGATGATTTAATAAGAGAATTAGAGTGATTTTAAATAATAAAAAGTATAATATATAATGAGAAAAATAATACATTTATATCGTGTTTTATATGAAGATTAAACACATCAGAAATTTACTGATGTGTTTTTTTATTTTGTATTAATAAACTTATTATAAAATTCAATTTTATTTTTCAGTATTTCTTCAGTATATCTGCCATTTCTAGGGGTTAATTTTTTATAATTATCAATTATAAGTTTTGCACGTTTTCTTTTTGTATTTATTATAAGATATGGGTAAATTTCGTTTAGAAGGTTTATGGCGTCATTATATCTTATAATATATGTATAACAATTCTTATGAACATCTATTTTATAGTTCTTCTTAGATTTTATTGAGCCTTTACCTAATACCGTTTTTACATATTCAAGTAATTCTAGGGTAGATGAAGTTATTAAAATCTTTCAAGCATGATACTACCTTCACCATCAATAATTCCAGCAATGTATGCTTTTTCAGTTTCAGTCATGATAAAACCTCCTTTGTTTATTAGTATGGGATGTTAGATAAATTAAATTCAAGTAAATAAGAAAATTTAATGAAAAGGTAAATTTGTAAGGTTATAATATGAGTATGATTTGAATTTCTCTTAAATATTACGAAGTTGATACTAATTAAGAGTAGTTTGTAATATATTTAGATAATTTTATGGGAGGATGCATTTAATGAAAAATTGTAATAAGAAAGAATTAGAGTTTACAGTATTTATTATAAATAAACTTTCAGATTATTTAAAAAAACCAGTTTCAGAAGTTTATAATATTTTAAAAGATACAAACATATTAGATGAGTATATAATAGGATGTTATGATGTACTTCATACTTTAGGAAGTGAATATCTTATGGAAGATATCATAGAAGTACTTGAGAAGAGAGGTATAAAATTATGATAGTTTATCATGGTGGCACAGAAGTGATTAAAAATCCAGATGTTAAGTTTTCTAAAAAATATTTGGATTTTGGGAAAGGATTTTATATAACTACCTATAAAGAACAAGCTGAGAAGTGGGCTAAAAGGCGTTCGATGAGAAATAGAGAAAGAGCTATAGTAAATGTATATGAATTAAAAGATGATTTAAATAAATATAATGTTATAAATTTTAAAGATGATGAAGTATGGCTTAATTTTGTTTGTGATTGTAGAAGAGGGATGGATATATATAAGAAATATGATATCGCAATTGGAAGTGTTGCAGATGATGATGTTTTTAAAAGTATAGATATGTATTTTAAAGGACTTTGGGATGAAGAAAAAACTTTAAATGAAATTAGATATTACAAAATGAATAATCAAATTTGTTTAATAAACCAAGAATTAATAAATAATGAGTTAAGATATATACAAAGTTATGAGGTGAAATAAATGAGGACTAATCAACAAGCATTAGAGAAATTTTATATTCAATCACTGGATAGTGACATTATAGAATATTTAGCAGAAAATAAAAAAATAGATATACGTGTAGCTATGGACATATATTATAAAAGCGTATTGTGCAAACAAATTCATAATGGAGAAAATGGAATTCAATATTTAGATTATAAATATTTAGCAGAAGATTTAATTGAAAATGAGAAAGAACTATTTAATTTAAATTAGTGATTTAGATGGTATATTAGGGTTAGAATAAATAATTAATTATAAATATAATAAAGAAAGTTTATAAAAAGCACATTGCAACTCATTGTAATGTGCTTTTTATAAATCTAAATAATATTAATGTAATTTGTTGTTATAAAATTTTAATTTATCTTTAATATAAATAATTCCACGAATACATTAAGAAATTTTCAAATGAATGAATAAATACATATTTAGTTAATAAATATGTAACAAAAAATTAAGTTATTATATAACATAATTTGTTAATTTTTACATTAAAAATATGATACTATAATTAAGAATATGGAAATTAAAATAATAATTAAGAGGAATTTATAATGAAGCAAATAATCGTAAAAAATATAAATAAATCATATAAAGTACATTTAAAATCAGAAGGTGTGAGTGGAAGTATAAAAAGTATTTTAAAACGTAGATTTATAACAACTGAGGCTGTGAAGGATATATCATTTGAAGTTAATTCTAGTGAAGTACTAGGACTAATAGGATTAAACGGAGCGGGAAAAACTACAATTATTAAAATGATATCAGGAGTTATAAAACCTGATAATGGATATATTGAAGTACTTGGAAGCAATCCATTTTTAAAGTCAAATAATTATAGGAAAAGTGTTGCATTAGTTATGGGAAATAAGGGCCAATTAGATTATGATGTGTCAATTTTAGATAATGTGTTATTATATGCATCAATATATGGAATATCAAAGAAAATTGCATTAGATAGAGTTAATGATATGGCAAATGAATTAGAGTTGTCCAATCATGATTTAAAAAAGCAAGTTAGAAGCCTTTCTTTAGGGCAAAGAATGAAGGGGGAGTTAATACTATCTTTTTTACATTTACCTAAAATTATTTTTTTAGATGAACCTACATTAGGCTTGGATTTTATATCTCAAAGAAAAATTAGAAATTATATTAAAAGTTATAAAGAAAAGCATGATGCTTCTATAATTTTAACAAGTCATTATATTGAAGATATTGAAGACTTATGTGAACGTATTTTAATCATTAATAAAGGACAAGAACTTTATTATGGGAGTATTGAGAAGTTAAAAGAAGAGATGCCAAATTATAAAAAGCTAAAGTTTATAACTACACCTGAAATTGTTGAAATATTAAGAAAAAGGTTTGAAAATGTAGAGTTTGCATATTACAACAATAATGTAGAGGTTAGGACAGAAGGAAAGTTAATAATGCAAATAATTCAGCTTATAACAACTTTAGATGATTATAGAGATATAACAATTGAAGAAGATAATTTAGATATTATTATTGAACAGTTATATAAAGAGAGAGGGATGTAATGAATAAAAAAGTTTATTTATTAAAAGGCTTTTTAATATTTACAATAAAAAAACTTTTAGTATATAGAGTTAGGTTAGTTAGTGATATTTTGGGGATGGTTATTATTCCAATAATTCTTAGTTATTTTTTATGGAAATCGTTAATAACAAATAATAATTTAGAAATGACTCTTGATTATATTATGATTTATATTATTATCTCTAATGTAATATTATTATTTACTCAAGTTCACTTGGAAAATGAATTTTCTAAAGATATAAAGGGTCCAAGCTTAGGACAAAAAATGCTAAGACCTATAAACTATGTAGCAAGTTTATCTTTAAAACAAATTTTATCTAGTTTATTAACTTTTACTTTTTGTTATTTACCTATCATTGTAGTAATAATATGCATAAATGGTGTTAGTATAAGTTTTACAAAAATAATGTATTCAATTCTTTTTATTATTATAGGATATATACTTAACTCAACATTTTCTATTTTAATTGGGGCTTTATCATTCTGGCTAACAGAAATTTGGGGAATTTCTGCAATTCGTAATCTTTTAACAGGATTACTTGCTGGTGCATATTTTCCGTTAGATATATTATCAGAGTCGGTAAAAAATATTATGTTAAAACTGCCATTTCCATATATGTCATATTTCCCTACGAAAATTTTAATAGAAAAACATATTAATGTTAATGAAATCTATAGTGGAGTAATAATTTCTATTATATGGATTATTGTTTTAAACATAATAACTTCTATTTTGGTCAGATTTGGATTTAAAAAATATTCATTGAATGGAGCTTAGATGTTATGAAAGTAGTATTAGAGTGTTTTAAATTTTCAATAAAGAAAAGTACTCAATATAGAGCAAATTTAATTAGTTGGGTTTTAGCAGATATATCATTATATTCTTCAGTTTTTGTAGGATATTATTTACTGTCTTTAAATATTGTAAATTTTGGAGATTATACAAAATATGAAATTCTTTTATATATATCATGTTCATTCTTAATAAATAATATTTATGCAATTTTTTTTACAGAAGGATTGGGAAGTTTTTGTGAAAATATAATAAATGGGAGATTCGATTTTGTAATAATAAAGCCAATTTCTATGATAAAATTTTATATTTTTAAATTTATAAATATTCCAGCATTGGCAAGCACACCACTTTTAATATTTCTAAATATATATTGTATGCGGTTATGTAACGGAAAGATAAGTATAATATATGTTTTTTCCATATTATTAGGTTCATTTACTATGGGAATGATGTTCTTTATATTGTTTAGTCTAACATTATTTGGAATAAGGTCAGAGGAATTATCATCAATATTACTACAATTAATATCAGTAAGTGAAAAACCAGATACAGTTTTTCCAGAAATCATAAGGAGCTTTTTTATTTATATAATTCCAGTTTTTTTGTTTAGTGCAATTCCAGCAAGAATTGCTTTAAACAAGGTAAATACTGTAGAAATTTTGTGTGTATTTATTATACCGACAATTTATTATTTTATATTAAAGATTTTACTCAAATTTGGAATGAGGAAATATCAATCAGGAGTAGAATGATAAGTAGTTTATTATAGAAACATATAAAGATAAGTTCAAGCTTGTAAAAGCACATTTCAATTTATTGAAATGTGCTTTTACAGTATAGGGTTCCAATTTTCCATTTTCAATTAAATTAATTAGAATTCCCAGATGAAACAAAATAATGTACTTTTCAACTTGTTTCCCTATATTATTTTAAATTAAAATAAATGAAAAATTTAATGTATTATGATATCTTAAAAGTAGAATGGTATTTATAAAATGATTCCAAGCTAGTCTCACTCTTGATGGTGTCCAAGTTTGGGAACTAATAATTATGAAGATGAACTTGGAACCCTATAATATGATAATAAATAGTAAATGGAGAATTAGATATATGTTTAAAATAATGATAGTAGAGGATAATGAGTTAATAAGAAATGAAATTTACAATCTATTAAATTTTAATGGATATAAGCCAATAAAAGTAATGGAGTTTAATGATGTAGCAAAGCAAGTGAAAGAGCATAATCCAGATTTAATATTATTGGATATAAATTTACCTGATGATGATGGATTTAAAATATGCACAGAGATAAGGGGATTTTCAAAAGTACCAATAATAATTGTAACGAGTAGAAGCACAAATATTGATGAGTTAATGGGAATAACGCTAGGAGCAGATGATTTTATAACCAAGCCATACAATACCCAAATACTTTTAGCTAGAATAGCAGCCATATTAAAAAGAGCATATCCAAGTGAAAAAATAGCAGAGAGTTTGGAACATAATGGTATGACGCTCAATATGTTGAAAAGTACAATAGAACATGATAATAAATCAGTGGAGCTTACTAAGAATGAATTGAAAATTTTACATTATTTATTAATAAATAAGGGGAAGATAGTATCAAGAGTAGATATATTAGAATGTTTGTGGGACAGTGCTTTGTTTGTAAATGATAATACACTTACTGTTAATATAACAAGAATAAGGAGTAAAATAGAAGAAATAGGAATAAAGGATTATATTAAAACTAAAAGAGGACAAGGGTATATGGTATGAAGATAAATGAATATATTAACAATAGAATAGGTGTAATTTCATTAAATGTTATATCTATGATAACTTTATCTATTTTTTTATTTAGTGTTGGTAATGCCTTTAATGTTATAAAAGTAATAGTAATTGTATGGGGGATAGGGTTAGCGTTATATCTTATGCTTGAATATAGAGAGATGAATAAGATTTTTAAGAAGGTTAATAAGTACATTGAAAATATAGATAAAAAGTATTTGTTAAGTGAAGTTATAGATAGTCCAAAGTACATAGAGGCAGTACCATATTATGAAATGTTAAAAATGTCTAGCAAGTCTATGAGAGAAGAAATAAATATAATAAAAGAACAGAGAAAAGATTATAAAGATTATATAGAAAAGTGGATTCATGAAGTAAAAACACCTATTTCTGCTATTAAATTATTAGAAGAAAACAATAAGACAGCTACATCAAGATTAGTGCTTCAACAGTTAGAAGAGATTGATAGTTATGTAGAACAAGCATTATTTTACGCTAGAAGTGAAGATGTGGAAAAAGATTACTTGGTAAAGGAAATATCACTAGAAAAGTGTATTAATAGAGTTATTACTAGAAATAAGCAAGTACTTATAATTAATAACATAGATATTGACATAAGAGATGTGGAGAAAAATGTGTATAGTGATAGCAAGTGGTTAGAATTTATACTAAATCAAATTATAGGAAATGCAATAAAGTATAGAAACAGTAAAAAGGCTATTATAGAAATATATGCTAATAAAAGAGAAAATGGAGTGGAGTTAAATATAAAGGATAATGGAATTGGAATCCCAGATAGTGAAATAAATAGGGTGTTTGATAAAGGATTTACAGGAAATAAAGGTCGAACAAATAATAAATCTACAGGTATAGGATTATATTTGTGTAAAAATTTATGCGATAAATTAGGGATATTAATAAGAATAACATCAGAAAAAGATAAATACACAAAGGTTAATATTATTTTTCCTAAAGGACGATTTTGTAAATTTTAATTAAGGAAAAAATAATGTTACAACATCGTAACATTAATGAAAGGTTAAATGAAATCAAAGCAAGGGAAAATGATATAGAATAACCTTGAGGTGATAAATATGAATGAAATATTAAAAATTGATAAGATAGAGAAATATTATGGAAATAAAGGAAATGTAATAAAGGCAATAGATGATATAAGTTTTACTGTACAAGAAGGAGAGTTTGTAGGGGTAATGGGGCCATCAGGTTCTGGAAAAACCACTTTATTAAATACTATAGCAACTATTGATGAAGTGAGTTCAGGACATATTTATTTAAGCGGTAAAGATTTAACTGAAATAAGTAGAAAAAATATAGCAAAGTTTAGAAGAGAAAATTTAGGGTTCATTTTTCAGGATTTTAATCTTTTAGACACTTTAACTATACATGAAAACATAGCTTTAGCACTTACAATAAATAAAACTAATAAGAGTGAAATTGATGGTAAAGTTAAGACAGTAGCAAAAGAACTTGGAATAGAAGAACTACTTAAAAAATATCCTTACGAGGTATCAGGCGGACAAAAGCAAAGAACTGCTTGTGCAAGAGCATTGATAACAAACCCAAAACTAATCTTAGCAGATGAACCAACAGGAGCATTGGATTCTAGATCAGCACAAATGTTAATAGAAATGATATCAAATTTAAATAAAGAATTTAATGCCACAATATTAATGGTAACGCATGATTCTTTTACAGCTAGTTACTGTGATAGAATTTTATTTATAAAAGATGGAAAAATATTTACTGAATTAGTGAAGGGAAATAACACAAGAAAACAATTTTTTAATCAAGTATTGGATGTAGTTGCATTGTTAGGTGGTGATGTAAGGGATGTACATTAAGTTATCGCTAAATAATGCAAAAAAATCTATTAAGGATTACCTAATATATTTTATAACTATAACAATGTGTGTAAGTTTGTTTTATGCTTTTACATCTTTATCAAGTTCAAATTACAACTTAATAACAGAGGACTCGTATAATTTTGAATTTTTAAAAACTGTACTAAAGTATTCAACTTATATAATTACAGGTATATTATCATTATTAGTTGCCTATGTTAGCAAGTATATGATTAGAAGAAGACAAAAGGAGTTTGCTACATATATATTATTAGGTGTTGAACAAAGAAATATAGCATTTATGTTTTTTGTGGAAATGCTTTTAGTTGGAATATTAGCTATAGTGTGTGGCATATTTATTGGAATACTATTTTCACAGGTAGTTACAGCTATGGTTTATATGAGTGTTAATCAAAAAGTTGTATTCTCTTTTAATTTTTATTTTGATACAGTGATTAAAACATTTATTTTCTTTATAGGTATGTTTTTCATAGTTGGAATTTATAATATAAGAGTTTTAAACAAATTAAAACTTATAGATATGATAAATAACAGTAAAATAAGTGAATTTAAATTTAAAAGAAGTAAAATGGTGTATTCAATAGTATTTATGTTATCAATAATAGCATATGGCATTTTTGGATATTCAACTAAATATATATTAGATATTAAGAAGTTAGCAAATGAGAGTAACTATACAGCAAGTGCTATAAAAATGATGATGGCAGAAGGAGTTTCTGTAATATCATTTGTAATAGCTACCTATGCTTTGTTTTACTCAATATCATATATTCTTATAAGAATAAAAGAAAAATCTATAAACTTTAAATATGAAGGTACTAATCTTTTCTTACTAGGTACAATATTATCTAAAATAAGGACAACCCCAATGCTTATGGCAACTGTATCTATAGCGTTTTTAGGATCATCAATAAGCATTATACTTACACTATTAATGTCACAGTGGTCTTTAGGATATTTAGATTATAGAATTCCTTTTGATATAGAATTGAGAAGTGGTAGTTATTCATATAGAATAGATGAAAATAGTAATACAAATAAAATAGGAGATATGGCTAATTTTAATTACTCAGAGCTTATAAATCACTTGAAAGATTTAGGTGTAGAGTTAAATGAGTATGAAGAAGTAGAAAAATACTTTGCAAAAGAAGAAGATTTTTATAAAAAAGATATAAAATCTACAGCTCCATTTATTATAAGTTTAAGTGATTTTAATAAGTTAAGAAGTATGCAAGGATATGATAAAGTTAGCTTGAAAAATAATGAGTACACAGTTCAATGGGATAAAATGACTGATAAAGGTCAAATTGATAAATATGTAAATGAAAATAAAACTATAAATATAAAAGGAAATGACTTAAGAATAAGTGAAAAACCATATTATTTAGAAGTATTAGGAGAAGGCATTTATAATTATCCTGCAACCAATATTATAATAATTCCAGATAAATTATGTGAAAAACTTAAAGTTGCAGAAGTAGATTTATTTATTACAACTAATAATGAAATGAGTTATGATGATGCATATGAATTTGAAGCTAAGTATATACCTACATGGTTTTCAAATAACAATCCAGAGCTTATGAAAAAATATGATTCTCCAGAGAAGTTTATTAAAGGAAGAATTAAATCAGCAGAAACTAGTGAAATATTAAATGCTAGTTTAGCAATGAGAATATTAGGATTATATTTAGGGGCTGTTTTATTAATGATTAGTTTAACTGTACTTGCACTTCAACAACTTATGGATTCTATAGAGCATAAGGATAGATTCAATGTTTTACGTAAACTTGGAATAGAGGAACATCAGATTAATAAAATAATTCTAAAACAAATAGGTATATATTTTACAATCCCTATAGTAATAGGAACTATAGCATTTGTAGTGTTTATATACAATTATTATATAATGTATGAAGAACTTATTAAGGTTTTTATAGGAAGCAATATGTTTGTAGTAAATATGAGTATAGGTATATTTCTTATGATTATGCTTTATGTAAGTTATTTTGTTGGAACCTATTATACATTTAAAAGAAACATAAGAGCAGATAATAGAGCTTAATAGAAAAAACACATCAATAAGAAATTTGATGTGTTTTTTTAGTTTGTATAAATTTTAAATAGTTCTTTTAGAATACTTCAATATTGTAATACCATTTTCAATTGAATAATATTCAAGATGTAAATCTATTTTTGGATTATTTTCTAAGAATAATGGAATTCCATTTCCTAAAATTGTAGGGATTACTCCAATTATATATTCATCTATAATATTAGCTTTAATGAAGTTATCAATAAGAATACCACCACCAAATAAAAAGATGTTCATATTTTTATTTTTTAAATCAATTATAGTTTTACATATATTATTATTAATAAAATGAATATTATCATAGTCTGTCATGGGTTCAGATGTTGCTATATATACTTCTTTTTCTTTAAAATCATTATGAAATTTTTGATTAAAACAATTTTTACCCATTACTACAACATCAATATTTTTTAGAAATTCAGAGTAATCCCATTTAGTTTTAGTATCTAGGTTATTATATCCATCACCGACAATCCATTCAAAACCACCATTTTCGTCAGCAATATATCCATCTAAACTTATTGCTAAATTTAAAATTATTTTTCCACTCAATGTAAATACACCTTCTTTCATTAATAATAGTATTAACTTTTTGTAAAGTAAAAATATATATAAATTTGAAATATTAAATTGTTATTAAACTGTAAGATTTCTATAAGTAAACTGTAATTTTATAAAGATATAATAAAACATGTAGCAAGCAGAAAGAAAATAAATTAATACAAATTCATGATGATAAGAAGATAAAAAACGGATATCATATAACAAATAAGAAAGAGAATAAATGGAATATATAGCTTATAAATGAGTAAAAAATAAATAGAAAAAGAGGTTAAGTATATGAAAGCAGTTTTAGAGTTGAAAAATGTAAGTAAATTTATGAACAATAAAGCATTGGTTGATGATATAACTTTTACTGTTAATGAAGGAGAAATTTTTGGATTTCTAGGGCCTAATGGTGCAGGAAAAACAACAACAATAAAAATGATTACAGGTCTATATAGAATAAGTAAAGGTGAAATATATATTGATGGAAAAAGTGTGAAAAGTCAATTTGAAAAGGCACTTAAAGGAGTGGGTGGAATTATAGAGAATCCAGAGATGTATGGATACTTAAGTGGTAGAGATAATTTAAAACTCTATGGAAGAATGCATGGTGGAATAAATAAAGAAAGAATTGAAGAAGTTGTCAACTTAGTTAAGCTTGGAAATAGAATAGATGATAAAGTGAGTAAGTATTCACTTGGTATGAGACAAAGGTTAGGAGTTGCACAAGCATTATTACATAAACCAAAATTATTAATTCTAGATGAGCCTACAAATGGACTAGATCCAATGGGAATAAAGGAATTAAGAGAAATGTTAAGAAACTTAGCAGAAAAAGAAAAGTTATCAGTAATGGTTTCAAGCCATTTGTTAAGTGAAATGGAGTTAATGTGTGATAGATTTGGGATTATTGATGGTGGAAAAATGATTGATATTAAGACTATTAGTGATATAAAGAAAAGTGAATTTGAAACCCATAAATCTTATTACATTGAGGTAGATAATAAGAAAGATGCAATTAGAATTATTAATGATAAATATCCAGAATTTGGTATAGATGAATTTGAAAATGGAATTAAATTGACTTGTGAAAAAGAAGAATTAGCAAAAGTAAATAAAGAGTTAATTTTAAATGATATTTCAATATATATAGTTACGATTATAACAAAAACGTTGGAAGAAGAATTTATGAATGTTACTAAAGGGTCTAAAGAACAAATAAGATAAAAGGAGAAGTATTTATGAAATTATTCAGTTTGACATACAATGAATTAGTAAAGCAATTTAAAAAACCAAGTATAAAATTACTAAGCATATTAATATTAGTTGCAGCAATAATATTTCCAGTTGCAATTAAGAATATTCCAGAGAATAGATACTATAAAAATTTAATGGAAAATAATAAATTTTTATTACAAGATGCACAATCTTATTTAGAAAGTTTAAAAGATGATAAAACACAAAAAGGAAAAATAAAATTTGAGTATGCCAGAATAAATGTAGAAACAAGGAAGCTTTATGTTGATAATGAAGTTGGTTATAGAGATTGGCGTGAAAAAGAGAGTGAAAATTACAGAAATGTTTCAAGCAATTTAGCAGCAATTGAATTTGTTTTGGAGGGGTATGAAAAAGATATAGTGCTAGAGAATTTGCAAGATAATGATTCAAATGAAGTAGAAAAATATTTTAATATGACTTTAGCAAAGAAAAAAGAAATAGAGGCAAATTTTATAGCTGAAAAAGAAAAAATTAAAAATATAATTTTAAATAATGATTATATAGCTCATACACAAGAAGAAATTAATAGAACTAATAGTCAAATTGCACAATTAAATAGTTGTATATCTGAATATGAAAAATTAATGAAAAAAAATCCTACAGATGAAGCTGGAAAATCAAAATTATTAGAACTTGAAAAAAAATCTAAAAATGCAAAGATTAAAATTCCACAATTACAACAAGATATGGAAGTTATGAAATTTAGATTTAATAATAAAATAGATTATGACTTAAATAATTGGAAAAACAATTCAATACAACAAATAGAAAATGAATTAATTGAATTAAGATATCCTATGTTAGATGAAAAGCAATACAGTTCTCAAGCGGTATTTGAAGGTATTGAAATGACATATGATGAATATGTGAAAAATTTTAATAAAAAAAGGGAAGTAACAATAAATGAAATAAAAGAACTTTGGTATGGATTAGAAAATAATATACCAGGGTTAAATCAAATAAAAGATGCTAGAAGTGTTTTAGATGGAGGCTATGAAATATTTGTAGTTTTAGCTGTTATAATAGTGATTATAATAGGTGGGGGAATTGTGGCAACTGAATATTCAAAAGGCACGATAAGATTATTACTAATAAGACCAGTATCAAGATGGAAAATATTGTTGTCAAAGCTATTAGCTGTACTTATAGTTGGAATAGGTGTTGTTTTCATTGGAATAGCAACTCTCTATATATCAACAGGAGTTGTATTTGGTTTTGAAACTTATAAAACACCATTATTAGATACAATAAGTGGATCGATAGTACATTTAAGTTATATTAAATTTTTACTTTCAAAAATTATGATATCATGTTCTAGCTTAGTATTTATTGCCACTTTAGTATTTTTAATATCAACAGTAGCTAAAAATACAGCGTTAGCAGTTGCTATTAGTATGATGCTTTATTTGGGTGCTGTACCAGCTACAGATATGTTAATATCGCTTAAGCAAACATGGATAATTAGTACATTTATTCCATATATAAATGTATCATATCTTAGACTGATACCATCAACACAACAAATGTTATCACAATCTTTTGGGATGCAATTAGAATACACTCAAGGAGCTATACAATTAATTCTTATATCAATTGTAATGTTACTAATTACATTTATAACTTTTATAAGAAGAGATGTTAAAAACTAAAATGAAAGGGGTAGGATTAACCTACCTCTTTTATTTTATAAAAATTTTAAATGGTTAATATATAAAAGTAGATTATTTAGTCTATGAAAAATTAAAGATATGACTTGAATATATGGATTAAACAATGAAGTTTGAGTTATTATATATAATAAAACATTTTAAAGTTAAGGAGAAATTAATGAGTATTATAAATGTAGTTAATGTAGGTAAAGTTTATGGAAAGGGCCCTAATAGTGTAAGGGCATTAAAAAACATTAACTTAAAAATAGATAAGGGTGAATTTATAGCAATTGTAGGAGCTTCAGGATCAGGAAAATCTACATTATTAAATATTTTAGGTGGAGTTGATAGAGCTACAGAAGGAGATGTTTATATAGATAAAATTAATTTGGGTGAATTATCAGAAAATGATATATCACTATTAAGGTTAAGAAAATTGGGATTTGTTTTTCAATTGTACAATTTAATTCCAGTATTGACAGTAGAGGAAAATATAGAAATGCCAGTTCTTTTGGATGATGGAACTATGGAAGAGAATTATAAAGAAGAACTTATAAAAATGTTAGGGTTAGATGATAGAAAAAATCATTTACCATCAGAATTGTCTGGTGGACAGCAGCAGAGAGTGGCAATAGGGCGAGCTTTAGCAAATAAGCCAGATATAATATTAGCTGATGAACCAACGGGAAACTTAGATTCAAATACTGCTATGGATGTTATGGATTTGCTTAAATATATAACAAGTAAATATAATCAAACATTAGTACTTATAACTCATGATGAAAAAATTGCAGCAATGGCAGATAGAGTTATAACAATAAAAGATGGAGAAATTTTAAATGATTAGGGAGTGAGCTTCATAAGGAATTATAGATTAATAGTTAATAAACAGTTTAAGATAAATAAGAAAAGAAACTTTTGCATTATTATAGGCATAATAATGAGTATAATTTTATTTTCAACAATCGGATATATACAGGCTTATGTAAATGAAAGTAATATATCAAGAGTTGAGGAAAGAACAGGTAAGTTTGAAGCAATATTTAAAAATTTAACACTTAATGAAGCTGAAGTAATTAAAAATAATGTTTTAGTAAATGATGCAGGAATATATAAAGAAGTGGTTAGTATAACTAGAGAAGTACCTAAAGATAAGAATATTAGTAATTTTTATCTTTATGCAGCAGATGAAATATTCTTTAAAAATTTATTTAATGAAGTGATTAAAATAGAAAATGGAAGATTACCAATAAGTAGTGATGAAATAATTATTAGCGAAGTAGGTAGTATAGAATTAAAAAAGAAAATAGGTGATTATGTTAATATAAAGGATAAAAGTTATAAAATCGTTGGGATATTTATAAATGAAAATTTTGATGTTATTGAAAGTTCGGGTGGAATAACATTACTTGATGAAAACATAGATGAGTCTATAATTAATATAGCTATAAATACAAAATCAAAAAGAAATAAATATAAAAATATTGTTAGGATAGCTAATTCTATAGAAAAACAAATTGATAAGTATAATGATAGTGATGATGTAGTTTTAAATAATCAGTTACTGTATAGATATGATGTAAATAAGTATGGTTTAAGTAATAAGGCTACTTTACAAGATATGATTATAAATTTTGCAATAGTAATATTAAGCACAGTTTTTATTTATGGATTTATAAATATTTCAATAAAGGAAAGGGTTGAGCAATTTTCAATACTAAGGTGTATTGGTGCAACTCCAGGAAAGATAAGAATGTTATTAATAAAGGAAAGTACTTTATTGGTGCTATTATCAATTATTCCAGGAATTATTTTATCTATAATAGTAAGTTTTGTGGTTTATTATACTTTTTTTGCGGGGATGTTTAATATATCTACAAAAATGATTGAATTTAAAATATATCCAGAGGTAATTATACAGGTAATTTTATTTACAGTTATAAGCATATTTACATCAACAATAATACCAATAATAAAAGTTGGACATATAGATCCTATTTATGGAATGAAAAATAATTATGGAATTAGAAAAATAATTAAAGTTAAAAGATCAAAAATTATAATGAAATTATTTGGATATAATGGAGAATTGGCATATAAGAATGTTAGGGGAGACAATAAATATTTCTTAATTAACACAATAACAACTACTTTTTTATTAAGTATATTTATTATTTTTGTAGGATTTAATACAAGTTCGTTACAAGATTATAAAAGAGAATTAAAACAAAGCATGGATTTAACAATTGATATAAATTCTATAGAGAATAGTTCTAGTGTAATAGCAGAAGTAAATAAATATAAAAATGAAATTGAGAGTATTGGAAATAGCAATAATATATATAGCAAAATAATTTATAGGATTCAAGGTGTATTTTCAGATGTAAAATTGAATAGTAACGTTAAACAGATAAGTGAAAAAAATGTATATGGTGAAGAAAGTTTGAAAATTGATGATAAAGAATATGTTTATAGTAATAATATAGCACTAATAATTTTAGAAGATGAATATATTAAAAGTTTATTAAATAAACAGGATAATAATGAATTACATAAGAATGGGGTTTTTGTTTTAAATACAGATATAAATAGTAAAAAGTATTACAAATCTAAAGAGAGTTTATTTAATATAAAAAAAGGTGAGAAATTTAAACTTACACCTAGTAAATATCAAGTTGTTGATGGTAAGTATAAGTTAGATGAAAATGAAATAAAGAATCTTGTGCAAGCTAATAATTCAATGGAATTAATATATTTAGGTGAAATAGAATTAAATGATATCATAAATGGCAAAAGGTACGGTGTAGAAAACAATACAACATTAATAGTTTCACAATCATTTTATTTAAATAACAAAAAAGTATTTAATTCTGCTCAGTTGGAGTTAAATAATATTGATTTAGCTATAAAACTAAAGAATAGTACTAACAGGGAATCAGAAGTTAGAACAATTAAAAATTACGCAAATTTAATTGGTGGATATTGTACGGATAATAAAGAAATGAATAATTACTATAGTATAAATCTACGTATTATAGCGCTAGTTGTATATTTGATATTAGGCTTATCAATGGTCATTGGGGCAATTAATATAATAAATAACAAAAGTGTTTATATAAAACTAAGGGGAAAAGAAATTGGAACGTTATTAGCTATAGGCATTAATAAAAGAAGATTAAAGAAGATTTTATTTTTAGAGGATTTGATTCAATGGATTATATCTTCTGTTTTTAGTTTTACAGTATCTTTTATAAGTTTACATATTATATACAATATACTTACTTATACTAATAATATAGATATTAAATATATTCCTCTTAAAGAAGCAATTATAGGAAGTATAATTTTGTTATTTATAAATATATTAGGAAGTTATCTATCTGTAAGAAAAATAGATTTTACAAAAACTACAGAATTAATAAGAAATAATGAGTAGTTAGGAGGAATTTAATTTGAAGAAAATTTTACTAGTTGAAGATGATAGAGCAGTTGCATTAGCAGTTATATATAGTTTAAAAAAAGAAGGATTTGTAGTTGAGCATGCATTAAATTTAAAGAGTGCCAGGGGAAAGTTAAATGATGGTGATGATTTGATTTTATTAGACTTAATGTTACCAGATGGAGATGGATATGAATTTTGTAGTGAGGTAAGGGAAGCGGGAAATGAGATACCTATAATATTTATGACTGCATGTGATGAGGAGTCAAATGTAGTAACAGGATTAGATTTAGGAGCGGATGACTATGTAACAAAACCTGTTAAGATAAAGGAATTAGTATCGCGCATCAATGCAGTTTTAAGGAGAAAAAGAAATTTTATAAAAGTTATAGATAGTCGAAAAATAATAAAGAGCAATGGAATAGAATTAGATAAAGGGGCACATTCTGTTAGAAAAAATGGTGAAGATATATCTTTAACGGTAAATGAATTTAAATTATTGTTATTGCTTATGGAAAATGCACCTAATGTATTGACTAGAAATTTTATTTTAGAAAAATTATGGGATATAGATGGAAATTATATAGATGCAAATGCATTAAGTGTCTATATAAAAAGGCTAAGAGAAAAAATAGAATACGATGGTAAAAATCCTACTTTGATAGCAACAGTAAGAGGTGTGGGCTATAAGTGGAGTGTTGAGGTGGTGAAATAAGTGATACCATTTCAGAATAAAGATGAGAGATTAAAAATTATAAGATATATAATTTTAATTTTAGTTATGCAATCTATACTAAGTATTATAATATTTTCAATGTTTGTAAATAATATTAATAATAATATTATACAAAAAAGTTATGAGATAGTTGGGCAGGTGTATGAAAAAGATAAAGAATTAGGAATTGAAATAATTCCAATATTTACAGATAAAATGAAAGGAAACGAAATCTTAGGAAAAAATATTTTATCCCAATATTCTTATGACGATAGTTTAAGTTATAGGGAAAATCCAACAATAGCAAATGCTTTTGATGGATATAAAATATTATTTCTATCAATAACTGTTGGTAGTATTATATTTTTAATTATTGGGGTAATTTATTTTTTTAATCCCTTATATAAAGAAGTTAAGTATTTAACTTATAGAGCAGAAAATGTTATTGAAAGCAGAAATTGTGATAAGTTTAAAGAACATAAATATGAAGGAAGTCTAGATAAGTTTATATTAAAATTTTCAATTATGGAAGAGCGTATATATAATAGTATTTCAATGCTATATGATGAAAAACTAAATTTGAAAAATATAATAAATGATATATCACATCAACTTAAAACACCATTAATGGCATTGTCTATGTATAATGAAATTTTATTAGATCATGTAGATATGGATAATAAAGATATAGAAAAATTTATTTTACTTAGTAAAGAACAATTAGAAAGAATGGAATGGCTAGTTAAGACATTATTAAAATATGCACGATTAGAAAGTAATGTTGTAGAATATCATAAGGAAAAATTTTCAATGAAAAATACAATTGAAGAGAGTATAAATCCATTAATAATAAAAGCTAATGAAAAAAATCAAAGAATCGAATTTAAATATGATAAAGATATAGTCTTGTATCATGATAGAAAGTGGATAGCTGAAGCTTTGAGTAATATTATAAAAAATGCAATAGAGCATACTAAAAATGGAGGACATATTTTCATTGAACTATATGAAACACCTATATCTGTGCGGATTTCTATAAAGGACAATGGTGAAGGAATAGAAAAAAGTGAAATAAATAAAATTTTCAATAGATTTTATAAAGGTGAAAATTCTATTAATCCAACTAGTATTGGAATTGGATTATGTTTAAGCAAAGCAATTATAAAAGCACACAATGGAGATATATCAGTTGAAAGTGAAGTAGGGGTAGGAAGTACTTTTTATATAAATTTTTTAAAAACAATAAATAATTAATTTTGAGTTTATTTAGAAAAATATTAAATTGGAATTAAATTAGAGAGTATAAAAAAAGATGAATTGTAATTAATTAAAATTATAATTCATCTTTTATTTTAGAATTTAGTAGAAAACATAAATATATTATCGAATTATGGCAAATAATAAAAAGGACGTATTCAATGTAAAGATATGAATGAACAAAAGAAAGGAGATTAAAATATGAAAGACAAATTACCCAAAGAAGCTTATGGGGGTGTTCATGGAAAAGATTATGTTCCTTATATAACAGATAAATCTAAAAAAGGAGCCAATGCCGCTTCAATTATAATAGGTATAGTATTAGCAACTGTATTTGCAGCATCAACGGCTTATTCAGGTATGAAATCAGGATTAACTGTTGCAGCAGGTATTCCAGGTGCTATAATAGGTTCAATGCTTATTAAAGTATTTGCTCGTAATACAGGAATTCTTGGGAAAAATATAACTCAAGGTATGGCAAGTGGTGGAGAATCTATAGCAAGTGGTATGATTTATGTATTACCTGCAATTATATTAATAGGAAAAGATATCACTTTTTTAGAAGGAATAGGTGTAGGTGTAGGTGGAACACTATTTGGTATAGGAGTTTTAGCATTAGTTTATAACTATTTAATAGTTGAAGAACATGGAAAACTTATGTATCCAGAATCAATGGCAATATCTGAAACACTTGTTGCTTCAGAAGCAGGTGGAGATGCTATAAAGTATATGGGAATTGGAGTTGGAATAAGTGGTGTTATTAATGTTCTAACTAGCTCATTTTTAAACATGATAAATAATACTTTTACTTTTTTAGGAAGTGCATTTTATAAATGGAAATATTCAACAGAAGTAAATCCACTTTTATTAGGTATAGGATTTATAGTTGGATTAGAGGTATCCTTAACTATGTTTGCAGGCTCAATACTTGCTAACTTTGGTATTGCTCCGTTAATAGGTTATTTTACTGATTTAGCAGAACGTAATACACAAACATGGAATGATGCAAGTATGCTTTTACATCAAATGGATGTAAATGCTATATCAGGAAGTTATGTTAAGTATATAGGAGCAGGAATGATGCTTTGTGGTGGTATAATAGGGGCTGTTAAACTTATACCAACTATAGTGCTTTCTATAAAAGAAACATTAAGAGCTAAATCAAATAAAGATGCTGATGGGGAAAAAGGTTCAGGAGAAATGCTATTGCTTTTAGGTGGTATTGTAGTAGCTTTTGTAGCAGCATTCTTTATTTCTCAAAGTGCAACAATGGCTATAGTAGCAGCAATTGTATCATTAATATTATCAATGCTATTTGTAATAGTTTCTGGTCGTTTAACAGGTACAATAGGAACATCAAACCTTCCAGTATCAGGTATGACAATTGCTTCATTGGTTATATTAACATTAGTATTTGTTATAATGGGGTGGACTGGTCAGGCTGATAATAAAACATTACTTCTATTTGCAGCATTTATGGTTGTTGCAATATCAGTAGCTGGCGGATATAGCCAATCCCAAAAAGTAACTTATATAATTGGTGGAAGTAAAAGAGAAATGCAAAATTCTTTTGTATTAGCTAGTATAGTTGGTGTTGTTGTTGTTACAGGAACAATAATGGTACTTTCAAGTCAATTAAAAATTACTGGAGCAGATGCACCATTTGCATTACCACAAGCAAACTTAATGGCTACATTAACTTCAGGTATAATGTCAGGAAACTTACCTTGGCCAATGATTATAGTTGGTGTTATTATGGCACTATTCTTATTCTTATTAGACTTACCTATAATGACTGTTGCTATAGGATTTTATTTACCTATATCAACAACATCTATAATATTAATCGGAGCATTAATACGTGTATTTGTTGAAAAAATGAGTAAGAGTGATAAAGAAAAAGAAGTTAGGGTTTCCAATGGAATTAGTTTGTCATCAGGACTTGTAGCTGGTGGATCTATAATAGGATTAATAGGAATAATATTACAAGTATCAGGTATAATAACACCTGGAACTCCAGCTGGATTTGCAGCAAGTAATACTATGGCTATAATTTTATTAGTAATTTTAGTTGTAGCGACTACAATACCTATTATGGCATCGAAGGTAAAACATGATGAAGACTAATGAAGAAATTTTAAATACAAAATTTAAAATTTGTGATTATGTTGAATACGAAGTAAATAAAAATAAAATAGTCACTGTTCTTGAAAAACAAGATTATAAAATACAAAGGTTTTTTAGAAAATTAAGATTTAAAATTCCTATGTATAAAAAAATTGAATTTGATGAATATTGTAGTGCAGTATTCATACAACTTGATGGAAATAGAACAGTTAAAGAAGTCGGGGAAAATTTACAACATAAGTTTGGTGATAAAGTAAATCCACTTTATGAAAGACTATTAGTTTTTTTAAATCATATATATGATAATTGTAAGTACATTGAAAAAATAAATTAAAAAGTTAGATATAAAAAACACATTAGTAATTTTTACTGATGTGTTTTTGCTTTTGCTATTTTATATTTCAGAAAATATTAGTTTAGTCTATAATATAAATATTATTATAAAATTATGAGGAGATATCAAATGAAATATTATTTAGCACCAATGGAAGGAATTACAGGATACATATATAGAAATGCATATGAGAAGTTTTTTCATAATATAGATAAATACTTTACGCCATTTATAGTTCCTAACACTAGTAAAAGTCTTAAAACTAAAGAGTTAAGAGATATTTTGCCGGAAAATAACAATAAAATGAATATAGTGCCACAAATACTTACTAATGATTCAGAAGGATTTATTGTTACTTGTAAGAAATTAAGGGAACTTGGGTATGAGGAAGTCAATTTAAATTTAGGTTGTCCAGCAGGAACTGTTGTTTCAAAGAATAGAGGTTCGGGATTTTTAGCAAAAAGGGATGAGCTTGATAGATTTTTAGATGAAATCTTTAAAATAAATGACGTAAGAATTTCTGTAAAGACTAGAATAGGAAAAGACAGTCCAGAAGAGTTTTATGAACTTATAAAAATTTATAATAAATATGAAATGGAAGAATTAATTATTCATCCTAGAACAAGAGAAGATTTTTATGGAAATACACCTAATTTAGAAGTGTTTAAAGATGCGTTAGAACTAAGTAAAAATACAATTTGTTATAATGGTGATATTTTTACAACAGATAGTTATAATAAAATAATACAAGAATTTCCGAATTTAAATAAAGTTATGATTGGAAGAGGACTACTTGCCAATCCAGGATTAATAAATGAAATAGAAAATAAGAATACTATAGATAAAAAAGTAATAAGAGATTTTCATGATGAGGTTCTAAATAATTATTTAGAATTATATAAAGATGAAAAAAATACTATGTTTAAAATGAAAGAATTATGGGGTTATATGATTTACATATTTTCTGACAATAAGAAATATGCTAAGAAAATAAAAAAATCACAAAAAATAAATGATTATAAAGCTGCTGTATCTAGCTTGTTTTTAGAACAAGAAATCATAAAAGGTGCAGGGTTATTTAGTGAAAATTTTTAAATATAAAGTAAAGAACAAAAAAATATTTATGAATATTTATAAAAAAAGGGAACAAGATATGAGTATCATAGTATTCTAGTCAAAATATTAGGAGAAAAATTAATGAGTAAACTTAGAACATTTATACAAAATAGAAAAGTGTTATCTTGTGGTTTTATATTTGCAATATTATCATTTGTAGGAAATGCTTTATCTATACTTATAATGAATAATGCACACATATACGATATAATACATGCAATTCCAACAGTTATAATATATGAGCCAATTGTAAATAAGATGGGAGGATATGTATCTTCAGAGTTTTTATTTGTTCCATTGGCAGTATTTATAGATTTTATAATAGGAATAGTATTAGGTTTTATATTAAAGAAAACTACAAAAACGGAAAAAAGCTACTTAGTATCAGCAACAATTTTATTTTTAGTTTATTGGATAGTAATAACTTATCAATGGTTACCAATAATATAAGTTTTCATTAAGAAAACCACGATTAAAAAATCGTGGTTTTTTATTTTTAAATATTAATTTTTAGCAACAATAAGGTGATGGAGTACATAACATTTCTTCCCACCATCCAAAAGCAACTATAGTACTGTTTAATTGAATTGGTAATAAACCGCCTAAATAAATTAAGATTGATTGTCCAGGAGGAAGAATTATTTGACTTCCATCAACAACTAATGTTGAATAAGGTGGAACTATTCTACTAAATATAGATACGCCAAATTTAGGTTTTGAAACACCTAAACCTAGATATCTAATTTCACCTTCTGGATTTGTAGTAGAATAATCTAAATTAGCTGCACTAACTGAATCACTAATCATACTTCTTTTTAAATTTGTTTTAACATAAAATTCAGCAGAGATATTAAGAGCTGAAATATTTGTTATAGTCATAGCATTAACATAAATAGTTACATTTGAATCTATTGGATTTACTAAGCCTGCTAATGCATGTCCATTTCTACCGATTAATATTGGTGTTTCACCAATAAAATAATTTCCTTGTTTTGATTGATACAATGGATATGGTATGGATACTTCCTTATGAATATTTTTATCATTACATGACATTACAATCACCTACATAAAAAATTTAAGGAAAATAATTATCCCTATACAACATTATATTTAAATCATATATGATGTGGTACAAGTATTGCAAAAATATGAAAACTAAAATTATCAATTAAAATATTAATAAATTGAAATTTAAGTTTACATGAAAAAATATGTTATTTATCTTTCTTCTGTAAAAAAGGTATTCTAATTTGGAATTGAAATATGTATTTAAATGTTTTATTTTCCATGTGTAATATATTGAGTAAATATAAAACAATGAAGTGGATAAGCTGAAAAATAAGAATATATTAGTATAATTACATGAGGATTTATAAATAAAATACATTAGTGATAACAATTTGGAATACATACAATATAAGGATAATACACATTTTAATCTATAATATGCTATATTATTTGTGAAACTACAAATTAAAAGAAAGTTGTAAATAATTATTTTTATTAATATTAAATTTATTATAACAAATAATAATTTGCAAATACTATTATTAGAGACACTTCCCAATTAAGAAGTGTTTTTATTATGATATTATATTTAATTAAGAGTTTGAATATCATAAAGGAGAATGAATGAGGATAAGATTATGGATATAAAACAATTACAATATTTTGTAGTTAGTGTTGATATGGGCAGTTTTCATGCAGCAGCAGAAACACTAATTACTACACAACCAAATGTTAGTAAAGTAATAAAGTCTTTAGAAGAAGAATTAAATATGAAATTACTCAATCGTAATCGAACGGGAGTAACTATAACTAAAGAGGGCGAAAAAATATATAGATATGCACTTGAAGTATTAAAAAATATGAAGTTAATTAAAGGATTAAAGAAAGAAAAATATGTAGAAAAATTATCTATTGGAAGTGTACCAAGCAATAAATTATCTACTTTTTTAGCTGAATTTTATAATAATAATTTAGATAAAAACATTGAAATGGATTTTTGTGAATGCAGTGTTGAAGAAATTATAAAAAAAGTTCATAGAAGAGATGTAGAATTAGGTGTTGTACATATATCTAAACGTAACATGTCAGCCTTTATGCATAATATAAAATCAAAGGGAATGGAATATACTGAGTTACGAAAAGTATCATTATGTCTATTTTTAGGCAAGAATAGTATTATATCTAAAAATGAAATAATAAGTCAGCAGTCAATAAAAGATACTAAATTAATTCAACATTATGAAGATAAATATTCTTTATTCGATCATTTGGGACATTTAAAAGAAGATGCATTTTATATTGGAGAAAACACATCCATATCATATACAAATAGTGATAGCTTTTTAATACAATTACTAAAAAATACAGATTTTTGTTCAATAGGTACAAGTTTAGCAAAAGACAAATATGAATATTGTGGAATACAAGTGATACCTATAACAGAATGTGAGGAAAAAGTTTCATTTGGCTATATTAAGCGTTCTAGAGATGAATTATCAGATATAGGTAATAAATTTATAATATATTTGAAAACTAAAGTGTTAGAAAAATGAAATTATTAATACTGATATATAAGATTATACTTATAAGCCTTGTAGGAAATACATTTCTTACAAGGCTTTATAATATTTTAAAATAATAATGCAGATTTTAAATTCTTGTTTGAAAGAAGAATATTGATATTTTAAATTAAAAATTTTAAATAATATATTAAAATATTAGTATTTAATATATTATTTAAGTTATTTTACTTGATTAAATTGCAAGTATATTGAAAATAAAACCAATTAAGTTATAGTAGTATAAGGGGGATGATGACAATTATGAGATATAAGGAAATTATGAAGAAAGTTATGGTATTTATTTTAATTTTTGTTTTATTCAATATATGTATTTATAATAGTTCAAAATTAAAAAGGTATAGAGAACATTCAAAAAGGATCGTGAGTGCAGAGTTAAGTTCCTTTGCAATGCATTGTATTGATGCAAAAGATGAGAGAGATTATTGTAGATTATCAAATAATATATCAAATGCTATGATGGAACTTAATAGGCTTCAAGAGGGAAAGCACATTTCTGATTGTGAATATAAAAATAATTTATATTATTTATTAAGAGCAATAAATGATAAGTTTACATATGATATAAATCAGTGCGAAGGAGTATTTAATAATGAGGAAATGTCAAATTTGATGAGAAGACTTTCAAATGATTTTGAAGATAGTGAAGCAATAAAAGAAGTTTGGAAAGCAATAAGTATTTAGAAAAATTAATTTATTATGCAAACTATAATATTGTATTATGAAAATAATGTTGATATAATTAAATGAATAAACTTATTTTAAAAGTTTATTTGATTGTTATAATTGTGGTGAATTTTTATACTTCGGGTTAAGAATAACTAATTTCATTCGTATCTAAAATGTTTTCAAGATAGGAGAAGATAGATATGAAAGAATTTAATATTGCCACAAGTGTTTATTTCGGAGAAGGGTCTTTAAATAGACTAAGTGAAATTAAAAATAAAAGAGTATTAATTGTATGTGATAAATTTATGGAAACTTCAGGAGCAGCTGCAAAGATACAAGATAAACTTGTTAATTGTGAAGTTGCTATATATAGTGATATTGTTCCTGATCCTTCTGTAGAAGTTGTTGCAGCTGGTATTCAAGTTTTAAAAAAATGTAATGCAGAAGTTATGATAGCACTTGGTGGTGGATCATCAATTGATGGAGCTAAAGCTATAAGAGAATATGCAAAAAGAGTTAATGGTGGTATTTCAACGATAGAGGAATTTTATGCAATACCAACTACTAGTGGTACAGGCTCAGAAGTTACAGAGTATGCAGTAGTTACTAATAAGCAAGAAGGATTAAAGTATGCATTAACAGATAAATCACTTCTACCAGACTATGCAATATTAGATCCTGAACTTGTAAAAACTGTACCTAAAGCAATAACAGCAGATACAGGAATGGATGTAATTACACATGCATTAGAAGCATTTGTTTCTACAGGTGCTACAGATTTTTCAGATGCACTTGCAGAAAAAGCTTTAACTTTAGCTTTTAGATTTTTACCACAGGCATATGCAGATGGAAGTGATGTAGTAGCAAGAGAAAAGTTACATAATGCATCATGTCTTGCAGGAATGGCATTTAATGCTGCTGGACTTGGAATTACACATAGTTTAGCTCATGCAGTAGGTGGAAAGTTACATATTCCACACGGAAGAAGTAATGCAATAATACTTCCACATGTAATTGAATATAATGCAAATTTAAGTAAGGATTCTTTTAATGGAGAATATAGTTTAGCTGCAAAAAAATATCAAAGAGTTGCAAAATTATTAAATTTACATTCACCAAATGTACATATTGGGGTTAATAATTTAATTAAAAGTGTAGTATCGCTTCAAGAAGAACTTATGATTCCAAAAACATTAAAGGAACAAGGTAGTGATATTGAACTTGCTAAAGCATCTAGAGAAGAGATTATTAATGCTGCATTAAAAGATGTTTGTACAACAGTAAATCCAAGAGAATCAACAAGGGAAGATTTAGTAGAAATTTTTAATAAAATTTTAGAGTAGTTATAAATTTTCTACATTAATTATAAACTTTTTTATGAATAATAATACTGATTTTAGGTTTAAATATATAAATAATATTATAATGAAGACTTCACATCGCATAATTATGCAATGTGAAGTCTTTTGTTTTATATATTATAAATTTTAAATTTGCTAAAAAATTAATAAAATTTATAAAAATATCACAAAAGTGCATCAAAATAATTTAAAATATAAATTAAGTATAAATTTAAAATTTATAAAAAAGGGGGAATTAGGATGAGAGATGAATTCTATTCAATAGGAAAAGTTGGAGAAATTTGCAAAATAACAACGAAAGCATTGAGGTATTATGACAAAATGGGAATATTATCGCCAGATAAAATAGCTCATGAAAGTGGTTACAGATATTATAGTAAGGAAAATTTATTAACTGTACCAATGATAAAGTATTATAAGCAAAGTGGATTTAAACTTGAAGAGATGAAGGAGTTCCTAAATGGTACAACCTATGACTTTTTTGATAAAAGATTTAGAAATAAGATAGATGAACTAAGTGAAATGGAGAAAGAAATAAATTTAAAGAAAAGATCACTTAAAGATTGGCATAATTTAATAGCAGAAGCACAAATGATACTTGAGAATAATGCTTGTGATGTGTCGGTAAAATATGTTGAGAATAAGATATTAACCTTTTTAGAACAAGATTTTAATTATGATTATATGGATTCTATAATTAACTTAGAATTTAGTAATTATATAGATAATATGAAAAATGCAGTTACAGGACCTGTAATGATATGTTTTCCATCGGTAGAGGAAAAAATAGCAGGAAGGTGTAAAAAAGTTAGGATAATGCAAGAAACTATTTTAAAATCTAGTGAAGAGGTTAGTATGGAATTTGGTGGATGGATGGCAGTTTCATGCTACCATATAGGCTCACATGAAACAATTGATGAAACTTATAATAAGATTAAAGAATGGGCAAATAGCCATAATTATATATGTTCAGATGAATGTTATGAAAGATATGTAACTGATTATTGGACAACAAAAAATAAAGAGAGATTTGTAACAGAAATTTTAATTAAAATAAAAAGAAAAAAATAAAAGGTTATTAAAAAAAGATTACCCTAAGGGGAAAAGTACAGAATGTTAATAGAGAATATTGTGAGAAAATTGAATAATATTTGAATGAAAAATGGATATATATGTTATTCAATAAAAAAAATAAGCATATGTTTAGAAAAACTCCAAGGAAAAGTTGAATTTTTGAAAAAGGTTGATATAACTTGCATTAAGAATAGTCGGAAATTAAAAAAAATATATGAATTTTAATTATTTAAAATTTTTATTTAATATTTTTTTTCAAGATATATTGACCTTCCCCCAAAGGGCAAGGAATATAATTTAAGTAAAGAATAAAAGGTTTACAGATATGAAGTGAAAAGTTATTCGAAAGTTTAAAAATAAAATGCCCGAAATTATAACAATCCTAAACGATATTTAAAAAAATATAATATTTGAAAAGGTTTATATTTTATTAAACATATAATTTTATCGTATTGAAAGGAGTTTTTATTTTATGTGTGAAGTTTCAAGAGCAGTAAATTCAGAAGCAGTTGCTGCAAAAAAGAAATTAACTAGTAGTTTTTTCAAAAAAGGTATATCTCTAGCATTATTTTCAGGACTTGCTTATGGATTATACACAGCTTTTCTAACAATGGGTATGACAAAAGGTGTTTGGGGTGATTGGTATGGTGCCAACACAGCAGGTTTATCAGCATTTGTTGTAGCATATTTACTTGCAGCGTTAGGAAATGCAATAAACGATACTTGTAGTGCTATTTGGGCACTTGGATATGCAGGTGTAAAAGGAAAGTTTAAAGATTTCCTAAGATGTGTTAATACAAAACCAGGACACATTATGATAGTAGCAGCACTTATTGGAGGACCAATAGCTGGAACTGCATATGTTATAGCACTTCAAATGGCTGGATCAATAGTTGTTCCAATATCAGCACTTTGTCCTGCAATAGCAGCAATATTAGGTAAGATTTTATACAAACAAGAAGTAAATAAGCGTATGACAGTAGGTATTATAATATGTGTATTTGCAAGTTTTTTAATTGGTAGTACAGGATTTGCTGGTGGAGTATCAAAAAACACAGTAATCGGTATTTTAATAGCTATAGTAGCAGCACTTGGATGGGGATTTGAAGGTTGCGTAGCTGGATATGGTTCAGCAATGATCGACCCAGAAATCGGTATTTGTATACGTCAAGTGACATCAGGAATAGCAAATTTATTTATATTAGTTCCAATTATCGGAGTTATGGCTGGTGGAGTAAATATTTCAGTTGATTTAGCTGTACAAGCATTTACTAGTGCACCTGCAATGATTTGGTTTGCTTTAAGTGGTTTATTATCATTCATGACATTTATGACATGGTATGCTGGAAACAGTATGTGTGGAGCAAGTCTTGGAACTGCATGTAATGGAACATATTCTTTCTTTGGACCATTATTCTGCTTATTAGTATTAGGAGTATATGGTGGAATGGATGGATGGTCATTACCTTCAGTTGCTTGGATTGGAGCAGTAATAATGATGTTTGGTATTCTTACAATATCTATGAATCCACTTGATTTATTTAGAAAGAAAGAGGAGGTTTAAATAGATGAAACCACTGAATTATGCAATTTTAAAGCACTTTACTAAAGTTAAAGAATCATGTGCAGATGATGTTATAGAAGCATTAAAAGGAGAATATGGTAATTTTAAGGCTTTAAATAAAAAAGCAGTTATTAATGCATTAATGACAGCAGAAGCAAATGGTCTTATTGAAGAAACAAAATTTGATTTAGATAGTAATAAAGAATTAAGAGTTTATTACCATGCTAATCAAGATGGAATAGATACAATAAATAAATATATTAGAGATTAAAATAGATATTTATATAAAAAGATAAATTAACAATGGGGTTAAAAAGATTTCTATATGAATATATAATACGTATACAATATTTGTAAAATTATGAATTATCGCAATAAATTTAAATTTACAATAAAAATAATTAAAAATATCATAAAATCACAATAACAACATAAATCACTTACTTTTTAAAAGTATTATGAATAAAACTAAAATGGAGGAGTCATTTATGAGATATTACGGAAATGAGGCATTAGGGCTTGTAGAGACAATAGGATTAGTTCCAGCACTTCATGCGGCAGATCAAATGCTAAAAGCTGCAAATGTTGAGCTAATTTCATATGAAAATGTAGGATCTACACTTGTAACAGTTATGGTAAAAGGGGATGTTGGGGCAGTTAAATCAGCAGTTGAAGCTGGTGCTAGAGCAGCAGCTGAAGTTGGAACATTAACAGCACATAATGTTATGCCACGTCCTATTAGACCAGTTGGAGATATCGTTTCAGTACACGATATTGACCTATAAAAAGTAGAAAGGATTTGATTTACATATGGCGAGATATGAAGCTTTAGGATTAGTTGAAACTTTTGGTTTAGTTTTTGCTCTAGAGGCAGCTGATGCTATGTGCAAGGCATCTAATGTAGAACTTGAAGGATATGCAAATGTTGCATCAGGATATATAACAGTTTTAGTTCGTGGAGATGTTGGAGCATGCAAAGCAGCTGTAGATGCTGGAGTTGCAGCTGTTGAAGGAATGGAAGGTGCAAACCTTTATAGTTCAATGGTTATTCCAAGACCACATCAAGACATAGAGAAGATAATAAAACGTTATGAGATAACAACTCTTATACCAGAATAGAAAATATAGAATTTTTCAAGGGGAAGGAGGGTGAGAAAAATGAACATTATTGACAATGACTTACTTTCCATGCAAGAAGCGAGGATTCTTGTTGAAAATGCCAGAGAGGCACAAAAAAAATTGGCAACATTTCCACAGGAAAAGCTTGATGAAATAGTTGAGCGTATGGCTGAAGAAATTGAAAAATATTTAAAAGAACTTGCAAAAATGTCTAGTGATGAGACAGAGTATGGAAATTGTGAAGACAAATATGTAAAGAATCATTTTGTATGTAAGTATCTAAAAAATAGACTTAAGGGTCAAAAATATGTAGGAATTATCAATGAAGATGAAGATAGTAAGACTAAAGATGTTGGGGTTCCAATGGGTGTTATAATAGCCTTTTGTCCAGCAACAAGTCCTGTATCAACTACAATATATAAAGCCCTAATAGCAATTAAATCAGGAAATGCAGTTATATTTTCACCTCATCCAAGAGCTAAAAACACTATATCAAGAACACTTGATATTTTAATTAGAGCAGCAGAAGGGGTTGGACTTCCAGAAGGAGCAATAGCTTATTTACATACAGTAATGACTAGTGGTGCATTAGAACTTATGAATCACAAAGATACAGCTTTAATAATGAATACTGGAGTTCCAGAAATGTTAGAGTCAGCTTATAAATCTAAGAAACCAGTGATTTATGGTGGAAATGGAAATGGACCAGCATTTATAGAACGTACAGCTAATATAGAAGAAGCTGTTAAGTCAATAATCGATAGCAAAAGCTTTGATTATGGTGTTGTATCTGCAGCAGAACAATCTATTGTTGTTGATAGTTTGATTGTATCAGAAGTAAAAGAAGAAATTCAAAGAAATGGTGGATACTTTATGACAAATGAAGAGTCTGAAAAGCTTGGAAACATATTTTTTTACAGAGATGGCAGTCCAGATGCTGAATTAATTGGTAAACCTCCAGTGTTTTTAGCTAATAAAGCTGGATTTAATGTTCCAAAAGACACAAAGGTACTTATTTCAGAACAAAAATTTGTATATAAGGAAAATCCTTATTCAAGAGAAAAACTTTGTCCAGTATTAGCATTTTATATAGAAAATGACTGGATGCATGCTTGTGAAAAATGTATAGAGTTATTACTAAGTGAAAGAAATGGTCATACACTAATTATACATTCACAAGATGAAGAGGTTATTAGACAATTTGCTCTGAAAAAACCAGTAGGAAGAGTACTTGTTAATACTTCGGGAACTTTTGGAAGCATGGGAGCTACTACTAATTTATTTCCGTCAATGACTTTGGGAAGTGGTTCTGCAGGTCAGGGTATGACTTCAGATAATGTATCACCAATGAATTTAATATATGTACGTAAAATTGGATATGGAGTTAGAAATGTTGATGAATTAAAAAAAGAAATCAACAGAAATGATAACAATCCATACCCAGTATTAAATAAACCCAAAACAAATGAAACAAGTAATACAAAATTATTAGAAGAAATATTAAAGAAGATTATATCTGAATTAGAATAAAAAACATATTTTATCTACAAAAAAATAAATTAAAGAATGTGAGGTAATGACAGTGGATATTCGTGAATTCTCAAATAAGTTTATGGAAGCTACTAAAAACATGTCTGATGAGGAACGTGCAAATTTAATGGAGATGTTTAAAAAAGTTTCTAAAGATATAGTTAAGGAAGAACCAGCAACTGCAAATGTTGTATGTGAAAATAATGGTGAAATACCAGATGGAATAACAGAGCGTTTAGTTAAATTAAAAGAGACTTATTTAAAGCAGGTACCATCAATAACAATTCACCGTGCAAGAGCTATAACTAAAATGGTAAAAGAAAATCCTGGAATGCCTAAGGCAATTTTACGTGGTAAATGTTTTAAATATTGTTGTGAAACAGCACCATTAGTAATTCAAGATAACGAACTTATCGTTGGTGCACCAAACGGAAAACCTCGTGCAGGAGCATTTTCTCCTGAGATATCTTGGAGATGGCTAGAAGAAGAAATCGATACAATAGGAACAAGACCACAAGACCCATTCTATTTAGCTGAAGAAGATAAGCAAATATTACGTGAAGAAATATTCCCATATTGGCAAGGAAAATCAGTTGATGAGTATTGTGAAAGCCAATATCGTGAAGCAGGAGTATGGGAACTTTCAGGAGAATCTTTTGTTTCAGATTGTTCATATCACGCATTAAATGGTGGAGGAGACTCTAACCCAGGATATGACGTTATATTAATGAAAAAAGGAATGCTTGACATAATAAAAGAAGCAGAAGAAAAATTAGCAAATCTTAGTTATGAAAAACCAGAAGATATAGAGAAAATCTACTTCTATAAATCATTAATAGATACTGCAGAAGGTGTTATGATATATGCTAAACGTATGTCAGACTATGCTGCTGAATTAGCTGCAAAAGAAACTAACCCTAAGCGTAAAGCTGAACTTTTAAAAATATCTGAAGTAAATGCTAAAGTTCCAGCTCATAGACCAACTACTTTCTGGGAAGCAATCCAAGCAGTTTGGACTATAGAATCATTACTTGTAGTTGAAGAAAACCAAACAGGTATGTCTATAGGACGTGTTGACCAATATATGTATGAATTCTACAAAAATGATATTGAATCAGGTCGTATGAATGATTTTGAGGCATTTGAATTAGCAGGTTGTATGCTTATAAAAATGTCTGAAATGATGTGGTTAACAAGCGAAGCTGCATCTAAATTCTTTGCAGGTTACCAACCATTCGTTAACATGTGCTTAGGTGGTGTTACTAGAGAAGGTCGTGACGCTACAAACGAATTAACATATCTTTTAATGGATGCAGTTCGTCACGTTAAAGTATATCAACCAACTTTAGCATGTCGTATACACAAAGCATCACCACAAAAGTATCTTAAAAAGATAGTTGAAGTTATCCGTGCAGGTATGGGATTCCCAGCATGTCACTTTGATGATGTTCATATAAAAATGATGTTAGCAAAAGGTGTTTCAATAGAAGATGCAAGAGATTATTGCTTAATGGGATGTGTTGAGCCACAAAAATCAGGTAGATTATATCAATGGACTTCTACAGGATATACTCAATGGCCAATATGTATAGAACTTGTTTTAAACAATGGTGTGCCACTATGGTATGGTAAGCAAGTATGCCCTAATATGGGAGATTTAGATCAATTTAAAACATACGAGCAATTTGAAGCTGCTGTTAAAGAGCAAATCAAATTTATAACAAAATGGACAAGTGTTGCTACTGTAATTTCTCAACGTGTTCACAGAGATCTTGCACCAAAACCACTTATGTCTATGATGTATGAAGGTTGTATGGAAAATGGTAAAGGTGTAGAAGCTGGTGGAGCTATGTACAACTTCGGACCAGGAGTAGTATGGAGCGGACTTGCTACTTACACAGATTCTATGGCAGCTATAAAGAAATTAGTATTTGAAGAGAAAAAATATACTTTACAAGAAATGAATGAAGCATTAAAAGCTGACTTTGTTGGATATGAAAAATTAAGAAAAGATTGCTTAGAAGCACCTAAGTACGGTAATGATGATGACTATGCAGATTATATTGCTGCTGACTTAATCAACTTTACAGAAAAAGAACACCGTAAGTATAAAACATTATACTCAGTTCTTAGTCATGGTACTCTATCAATTTCAAACAACACTCCATTCGGACAAATGACTGGAGCAACAGCAAATGGACGTAGAGCATGGATGCCATTATCAGATGGTATAAGTCCATCACAAGGAGCAGACTATAAAGGACCAACATCTATAATAAAATCTGTTTCTAAAATGTCTTGTGAAGATATGAACATAGGTATGGTTCACAACTTTAAATTAATATCTGGACTTCTTGATACAAAAGAAGGAGAGCAAGGAATCATTACTTTATTACGTAGTGCATGTGCTCTTCAATTAGGAGAAGTACAATTTAACTACTTAGATAACCAAACATTAATAGAAGCACAAAAACACCCAGATCAATATCGTGACTTAATTGTACGTGTTGCAGGATATAGTGCATTCTTCGTTGAGTTATGTAAAGATGTTCAAGATGAAATTATAAGTAGAACTATGCTTACACACTTTTAATTAAAGTTAAACCTTAAATTTATATAAATTAAATTTTATGAAGTCTGTAATCTATAGAATGCTATAGATTACAGGGTTCATTAGAGGATATTAATTAAAGATCACGATAAATGGAACTGGAGAATGAATAAAATGAGTAATACAAATTTAGGTGTAATTGAGAGAAAAGCTACAATTTTTAATATACAAAAATACAATATGTATGATGGAGATGGAATAAGAACTTTGATATTCTTCCAAGGATGCCCACTTCGTTGTAAATGGTGTGCAAACCCTGAAGGAATGATGAAAAAACATAGAGTTATGTTTAAAAGCAACTTATGTGTTAACTGTGGAGCATGTGTTTCAGCTTGCCCAGTAGGAATACACACTATCTCTAATGAAACTCTAAAACATGAAGTTAATCGTGATATTGATTGTATCGGATGTGGTAAGTGTAAGGATGCTTGTCTTAAATCTGCTATATCAATAATTGGAGAAGTAAAAACTATATCTGAACTTTTAGAAATTGTAGAAGAAGATAGAACTTTTTATGATATGTCTGGTGGTGGAGTTACATTAGGTGGTGGAGAAGTTTTAATGCAGCCAGAAGCTGCATGTAGTTTATTAATGGCATGCCAGCAAGAAGGTATAAACACTGCGATTGAAACTTGTGGTTATACAAAGCTTGAAACAATACTTAAGGTTGCTGAGTTCACAGATTTATTCTTATTTGATATTAAGCATATTGACTCTGAAAAGCATTTTGAATTAACTGGTGTTAGAAATGAACAAATTTTAGAAAATTTACAAGAGCTTCTTCGTCTTAAATATAATGTTAAGATTCGTATGCCATTATTAAAGGGTGTAAATGATCGTAAGGAAGACATAGAAAAAGTCATGGAGCTTTTAACACCATATAAAGATTATAAGAATTTTAAGGGTGTAAATTTATTACCTTATCATAAAATGGGTGTAAATAAATACAACCAATTAGGAATGGAATACCCAGTTAAAGATGATCCAAGTTTAAAAGATGAGGATTTAGATAAAATCGAAGGATGGATAAAAAACTACGATTTACCAGTAGAAGTAATTCGTCATTAAAATAAATTGAAAATGGAAGGTAAGGATTTATGGAAGATTTGCTTGATAGAAAAATTGAACGTATTATACAGGAATCAGTTCCAGGAAAGCAGATTACCATAGCTCATGTTATTGCATCACCTATGCCTGATATATATGAACGTCTTGGAATAGATGAAAAAGGAGCAATAGGAATTTTAACCCTTTCTCCATTTGAAACAGCCATTATTGCAGCAGATATTGCTACAAAGGTTGCAGATGTAGAAATTGGATTTCTTGATCGTTTTACAGGTTCTGTTGTAATAAATGGAGATGTTCAAAGTGTTGAAACAGCACTAAACACAGTAAATGATACTTTAAGGGATATGCTAGGATTTACGCCAGCTATTATAACAAGAACATGAAGAAAAAGCGCATAATGGTAATTGGTCCTTCAAAATGTGGAAAAACTACATTAGTAAATATATTAAATGATTATGAGGGTCCAGTTAGGATAACACAAGAAATTAAATATGGTAAAAATACTATTGATGTTCCAGGAGCTTATATAGATAATGCATGGATGTATGAACACATAATTGCATTAGCACAAGATGCATCTCATGTGCTTATATTGGTTGATCAGTCTAACTCAACGGAAATATATTCCTATGGATTTGCAAAGTGTTTTAGATGTCCAGTGATTGGAGTTATAACAAAATGTGACTTAGCATCTCAAAACAAAGAAAATTGTATTAGGATGCTAAAAGATATAGGTGTAGAAGAACCATATTTTCATATTAGTTGTGAAATGGGAATAGGGATTGATGCTTTGAAAAAGTATTTATTAGAAAAAGGTGAGGAGTAAATGGCAAAAATAAAATTTATTACCGAAGAATATTTGAGAAATATATATAGAAAAAAGCCTTTTGATACCTACGAATTAGAAGAAGGACAGCGTCTTACACCTGGAGGAGCTCAATATTTATCTGATAAAAGAATAAAAATCACTGGAAATGTTTTAAATGAAAATAAGACAAATTTTAAAGTGAACAAAAATAGTTCAAAGACAGATGAAAACAACTTTGAAGAAAAGAAACCAGAAATAGAAAAAAAAGTTGAGAAGGTAGAATTAGGTTTTAATTTAAATAAGAAACTTTGCTACAAATTAAAATCAATAGAAGCGCTATGTCTTGTTACTAGTAGTGAAGTATTAAAAGAGGATGTTTTTTTAGCACAAAATATTATAGAAATAAGAAAAAAAATATCCAATATCAGAAATGTTGTAAGTGGAAAAGGAATTTTGATGGTACTTAATTGTAGAGAATGTACAGGAATTAATTCTAAAAATTTTACAACAGAAATTGATGATTGTTTTGAAATAACAGAATTTCATATGCAACTTAAAAATAGCAACATAATCTTAAAAATGCACACACTTAGATGTGAGTTACAAGAGTTGCAGTTTGAATTTATAGAGAACTATAAAAATGATGATTTGAAAGATAAGATTTTAGAGAATATGAATGCAATAATTAATTCACTATCTCAATTGATTTGTTCAGCAGTAGGAGGAAAACAATGTCAAAGGAAAGAGTAAACTTCGCACAGTGTGATGAGTTAGTTCAAAAATTTGAAGAAGTTATAAAAAAACCAATAACTAAAAAATCTTCAGTTTATTATACAGGGGTAGATTTAGGAACCGCATGTGTAGTATTAGCAGTTTTAGATGAAAACTATAAACCAGTTGCAGGTGCATATAGATATGCAGATGTAGTTCGTGATGGTATGGTTGTTGATTATATAGGAGCTGTAAATATTGTTAGGGAACTAAAAAAAGAGATTGAAGAAAAGTTAAACACAGAACTTCTTTATGCAGCTGCTGCAATTCCACCAGGAACAGACGCCTTAGATTCTGGTGCTATAAAAAATGTAGTTCAAGCAGCTGGATTTGAACTTACATGTCTATTAGATGAACCTACTGCTGCAAATGCTGTACTAAACATTGAAAATGGTGCAGTTGTAGATATAGGAGGAGGAACAACAGGAATATCAATTTTAAAAGATGGAAAAGTTGTTCATGTTGTTGATGAACCAACAGGCGGTACTCATTTTTCTTTAGTTCTTTCAGGTGCATATAAAATAAGTTTTAAAGAGGCAGATGAATTTAAAAGAGATAATAAAAACCATAATGAAATTTTACCATTACTAAGACCGGTAGTTGAAAAAGTAGCATCAATAATTAATAGCAATATTAATGGATATGATGTTAAAGAAATTTCTTTAGTAGGTGGTACCTGTTGTTTGAAAGGAATTGAAGAAATTATTGAAAAGAAAACGGGAGTATATACACATAAGCCTAAGAATCCTATGTTTGTTACACCACTTGGAATAGCACTAAGTTGTACACAAGATATTATTGAATAATTAAGGATGGTGTTTAAAAGTGGATTTTAGAATTATAAAATCACCTTCAAATGGAGCAAAAGACATTCTTAAAAAAAGAATAGGTGTAAATTGCAAAGTAGATTTAGATAGTATTGATGCAATAGGACTTGTTCAAGGAAAGCTTATTGATATGATTTATGCTATAGATATTGCTGAAAAAGCTGCAGGAGTCACTGTTGAAGATATTAAGGGGACATGTCCTCAGCATATGGTTTTACTTGGCATTTTTGGTGACACATCATCAGTTGAATCTGCAATAAAAGAAATCAAGCAAAGAATGAAAGAGGGAAAATAAGATGATAATGGCAAGGCTTATTGACAATGTATGGGCTACGAGAAAAGCAGAGTCACTTAATGGACTAAAATTTATGCTTGCTGAAGAAATTAGTGGAACGGGTAAAGGACGTAGAATTATTGTTGCTGACATTATGAGTGCAGGTATTGGGGATAGAGTTATAGTAAGTACGGGTTCGGCAGGACGTAAGATGTTAGGAAGTTCAGATATTCCAGTAGACGCAGTTGTAGTTGGAATAATTGATAATGATTGCAGTTTAGAATAATGAAACGAATTAGTGTAAATTTATATTTTAAAATTTCATAACTCTCCAATGATTAAATAAAATTTAAATTTACCATAATTGAAATTACCATAATTAATTTGATGGGATGTGAAAACGTGAAGAAATTAATTTGTGCAAAAGATATTGAAACATTAATAGTAAATGGGAAAAAGGCATTTCTTATAGATGGTAGTGAAATAATTACACCAGCAGCAAAAGAGCTTGCAGTAAATAATCAAATAGTGTTTACTACAGAAGATTTAAAAGAAGAAGTGCAAAGCACAGAAAAAAAAGAAACATCAAACCTAGAAAATATAGATAGCGAAATGTTAATGAAGTTATTTAAGGCTATGATGGAAAAAGGTATTTTACAAGAACTTATAGAATGCTTAAAACCTAAAAATGCTTTATTTGATGCTGAATGTGATGAAAATGGACTTAAGGTTGTCAGAGGAAACACTGTTAAAATGGATGTGTTTGATACTGGAAATAAAGATGCAAGAGTATATTTTCAAGAGTTAGTAAGCAAAGAAGAATCAAAGATGAGTGCTGGATTCTTAATCATTGAAGATTCAAAATTTGAATGGGAATTAACTTATGAAGAAATTGATTATGTCATTGAAGGAACTCTAACTGTTGAAATAAATGGAAAAACATATACAGCACATAAGGGTGATGTATTATTTGTACCATCAGGATCTAAAGTAGTTTGGGGTTCACCGGATAAAGCAAGATTATTCTATGCTACATATCCAGCAAATTGGGCTGATCTTTTATAAAAGGCTAGGAGGATAAATCTATGCAAGCAATTGGGCTAATAGAAACAAGAGGACTAGTTACAGCTATAGAAGCTGCTGATGCAATGACAAAGTCTGCAGATGTAAAAATTATTGAAAAAACTTATGTAGGTGGTGGACTTGTTACTATTGTAATTACAGGGGATGTAGGTGCAGTAAAAGCAGCTATAGAAGCAGGAAGTGCTTCCGTAAAACAAATAAATGAAGAATTCTTGATTTCAGAACATGTAATTCCAAGACCACATGAAGAACTAGAATGTATAGTTGGAAATACAACTAAAAATGAAGTTGAAGAAAATGAAGTAACAATTGAAGAAGAAAATGAAGATAATAATACAAGTATTTTAGAAGATGAAAAAGAATCTGAGGAAGAATTAGATAATGAAGAAATTCTAGAAGAAAATGAAGAGAACTTCAATGATGATTTAAATAAACTACCTAAAAACAATTCACAAGGAATGCATAAACAAGATGTAGATAACTTAGTGAATATGGAAGGGTTAGAAAAAGCTATTTCAACTTTATCTAAATTGAAGGTTGTTAAACTTAGAAATTTAGCTCGTGAATATGAAGATTTTGTAATTAAAGGTAGAACTGTTTCAAAAGCAGATAAAAAACTGCTTATTGCAAAATTTAAAGCATATTATGAGAAAAATTAATAGTTTAAAGTTAAGAAAGGAATGAAATACTATGGAAAACTTTGATAAGGATCTATATTCAATACAAGAAGCAAGAAATATTGCAAAGCTTGGTAAAGCAGCAGCTAATAAAATTGCTACTTACACTGAAGAACAAATCGATAAAATATTAAAAAATATGGTTAGAGTTGCAGAAGAGCATGCTCATTGTTTAGCAGAAATGGCAGTTGAGGAAACTGGATTTGGTAAAGTTGAAGATAAAACTTTCAAAAATCATTTAGCAGCTACTATTTTATATGATTCAATGAAAGACATGAAAACTATAGGAATAATTGGAGAAGATAAAGCTAATGGAATTATAGAAATTGCTGAACCAGTTGGTTTAGTTATGGGAATAGTACCTTCAACAAACCCAACATCTACAGCTATTTATAAAGCTATGATAGCTATAAAATCTCGTAATGCTATAGTGTTTTCACCACACCCATCTGCTGCAAAATGTACAATTAAAGCAGCTGAATTAATGCTTAATGCAGCTGTAGAAGCAGGTGCTCCAGAAAACATTATTGGATGTGTTAAAACTCCAACAATAGGAGCTACAAATGAATTAATGAAATGTAGTGAAGTTGCAATAATAATTGCTACTGGTGGTCCAGGTATGGTTAAAGCTGCTTATAGTGCAGGAAAACCAGCAATAGGTGTTGGAGCAGGAAACTCACCAGCATATATTGAAAAAACTGCTAATGTAGAAAAAGCTGTTAGAAATATCATGGCAAGTAAGACATTTGATAATGGTACAATTTGTGCTTCAGAGCAATCAATAGTATGTGAAGAATGTAATCATGATATGGTTGTTGCAGAATTTAAAAAACAAGGTGGATACTTCATGAGTGAAGAGGAAACTAATAAAGTATGTCAATTATTATTCAAAAATGGACATGCTATGAATGCTAAGTTTGTTGGAAGAAGCCCTCAAGTTATAGCATCAGCAGCAGGAATTACAATTCCAGTTGGAACAAAAGTACTTATAGGTAAACAAAATGGAGTTGGAGAAGGAAATCCACTATCATTTGAAAAACTTACTACAGTTCTTGGATTCTATACAGTAAAAGATTGTAATGAAGCATATGAATTAAGTTATAAATTACTTCAAAATGGAATTGGTCATACAATGAGCATACATACTGAAGATAGAAATATAGTTATGGAATTCTCTAAATTACCAGCTTCTCGTATTCTTATCAATACTGGTGGAACACAAGGAGGAACTGGTGGAAGCACAGGTCTTAAACCAGCATTTACTTTAGGTTGTGGAACTTGGGGTGGAAGTTCAGTATCAGAAAATGTTACTCCAGAACACCTTATAAACAAAAAAAGAGTTGCATATGGTTTAAAAGATTGTGCAACATTAGCATCAAATGATTCAACTTTTAACACTATAAAAACTGCAGAAAACTGTCATGGTGTTCAAAATCAATTTATGAATATGAGCCCAGCTCAAATTGCGGCAGCAGCAGAAATGTTAAACAAAGTTACTGGTTCAGTTGATAATTCAAATAATTGCACAGGATGCTGTGATAAAACTGAAAAAAATGAAGAACTTGTAGATTTAGTTAATCAAATAATAGGAGCTATGAAAGGAAATAACTAATGGATAATTGTGAAGTACTATTAAAGCTTTTATTAGAAGCTGTTAAAGATAAAGAAAACAAAAGTGCAATACAAGAGGATGCCAGTGGTATTCCAGTAGGTATTTCAAATAGACATGTTCACCTTTCACAAAAAGACATGGATGTTCTTTTTGGAAAAGATTATAGCCTTACAAAACTTAAGGATTTATCTCAACCAGGACAATATGCATGCAAGGAAACTGTAACAATTTGTGGACCTAAAGGTGCAATTGAAAAAATTAGAATTCTTGGACCAACAAGAAGTAAAACTCAAGTTGAAGTATTAATGGGAGATTGCATCAAACTTGGAGCAGTTCAACATGTAAGATTATCTGGTGACTTAAGTAATACATCTGGAGTTACAATAGTTGGACCAAAAGGTTCAGTACAAATAGAAGAAGGTTTAGTAGTAGCACAAAGACACATACATATGACATCAGAAGATGCTAAAAATTTAGGTGTTTGTGATGGTGACATAGTTTCAATAAAATGTGATGATTTAAGAGGTGGAGTGTATAGCAATGTAGCTATTAGAGCAAATGATACTTCAAAACTTGAATGTCATCTAGATATTGAAGAAGCTAATGCAATGGGCATTAATTCAAGATCAAAAATAGTTATAGTAAAATAATAGAAACAAATAGTGAGTAATTAAAAATAATATAAAAAAAACATAATTTTAGGAGGATTTTAAAATGAAATACGATGCATTAGGAATGATAGAAACAAAAGGATTAGTAGGATCAATAGAGGCAGCAGATGCTATGGTTAAAGCTGCAAATGTATATTTAATAGGAAAAGAATATGTTGGAGGCGGACTTGTAACTGTTATGGTTAGAGGAGATGTTGGAGCTGTTAAAGCTGCTACAGATGCTGGAGCTGCTGCTGCACAACGTGTTGGAGAATTAGTATCAGTTCACGTAATACCAAGACCACACTCAGAGGTTGAAGTAATACTTCCAGCAGCTAAAGAAGCTACAAAATAATATAAAAAATATAGTGTAAGATAAAAAATTAGAACGTCGCTAAGATTAAATTAGCGACGTTTTTTAGTATGTTCAGCATGGTTGTGATCTTAAGTGTGAAAATTCATAATTAGACTTAGTAGATAGTTATTGTTGTACTCTTATAAAAATAATAATACTAGATTAAAAAAATATAGGTACAACCATAAAATGAATTGTATCGAAAATAATGATATTAGTAAATTTATATGTTAAAATATTAGATGTAAAATATATCAAATTATAATAATAAAATACATAAAAGGAGTGAGTTAACATAACATAATAAATTAGTAAAAAAAAATTTAAATTTTAAATAGGGGGACTAAAATGAAATTTCACAAAAAAATAATTGCAAGTATAATGATAATAAATTTTGCTATTTTTAATAGTTATCCAGTTGTGGTATTAGCTAAAAGCGAAGATATAATTGATAATGAAACTTCAAGGGTAAGCAATACAGATTTAAAACAAGAAGTAAAAGAAATTATG
>NZ_CCAT010000062.1 GCF_000612845.1 Clostridium ihumii AP5 | reverse complement strand
AGTAATTATTTAAAACGTTATTCATAAAAATTTCAAAGAAACTCTAATGAATTTGCTATTTTATTTTCAAGACTAAACGGCTGAATCGACGTCCTGTCTAGGCAGGCGCTGAACCCGTCCTTGGGTTCAGGTCTTGAAAATAAAACACAAATTAATAAGATTTTCTAAATCAATTTTTAAAGAAATACTAATTTAAATAATTCCTGTTTCTTGATGAAATAAAAAAGTTATTCATGTTTCAACTTAAAATTTTAACTCTAAGTTTTAATCTATAACTTTTCACTCTTCACTCTTACTTTTTAATTGGTTTCCAACATGATAATAGAATAAACTGTAAACTCAATAATATAACTTGATAAAGATGTTATTTAAACTTCGAACTTGGAAACCTATATGAAAGCTAAGTTATATGTATAGGATTAATTTATAATATTATTATATAATTTAATAAATATGGTAATACTATAAATGTTGTGAGTAAATGAAGGATTATAATATTATAAGTAGAATTTAATATAGATAAGCTTAATGATTCTTTGAATTTGAACTTCAGAAGGAGATAAAAATAATGTACAGCGTCATAAATATAGATATTGTAAGTTCTAGAAAAATAAAAAAACGAGAAGAACTTCAGGAAAAATTGAAGATGTTTTTTAAAATAGCTAATGAAAAATATAAAAATATATTAGTTGCACCTATAAATTTTACACTAGGTGATGAATGGCAAATTGTTTTAAGTGTTCCACAAAAAAGTTATGATGTATTTAAATATTTTCAAAGATATCTATTAAAAAACAAAATAGATATTTATTGCGGCATAGGTATAGGAAGAATATCTACAAATTTATCAAAAGATACTCGAGAAATGGATGGAGAAGCATTTATTAATGCAAGAGAAGCCTTAAATATAGCTAAAAAAATTAAAGGATTCTATGGACAAGATATTAAATCAAAATATAATAAAGTATTTTTTAAGGGTCTTGAAATCCCAACAGATTTTTATAATGAGTTTATTTTAGATGAAATAGCCGTAACAACTGAAGATACTGAAGTAGTAACTTTAAACCAAGTAATAAATAACTTAATTGAAAATAATGAAACTATTGAAAATAAATTTACAGATAAGCAAAGAGAGTTTATAGAATTATATGAAGAACATGGGTCATATAATAACATGATAGATATAAATTCTAATTTGTCTAAATCAAATATTTCTCAAAGATTAAATTCTTGTAGTTACTTTTTAACAGTTTATAATAGAAAAATGATACGATCATTATTTAAAACTTATTTACAAGTGTTGGAGAGGAGTAATAATGTATTTTAGCGTATTGTTAATATTTTTAATTTCTCATTGTATTTTTGACTTTACACTACAAAATGAATACATAATAAATCTAAGATTTCCAAAGGATAATAATAAAATATCTATATTAAAGGGAAATACTATTCATAGTATTTTGCATTGCTTAGGTATGTTTTTATTGCTTTGGATTTTTTCTTTATTATCTAAAATGTCCATAGTGAATTATTATATAAGTATACTACTAATTTCAATTTTTCATTTTATTATAGATTTACTAAAATCATTATTTATAATTAAGTATTCTTGGCTTAAAAGTAGTGTAATTGTATTTGTACTGGATCAAATTTTTCATATAATTGTTATAGTTATTTTTTGTCCTAATATTAATTTCAATAATATAATTAATTTTAAGTCAATGTTAAATTGGAATAATAAAGTATTACTTTCAATTTTAATAGTTTTAATATGTACAAGCTTTACTGGTATTTTTATAAAAATGTTTATAAGCTCTTTAAACACTAAAAGGTACAAGTTTCTATATAAAAACAATATTTATATTCCTAATACAAATAATAATAATGGCGCAGAACATGGTGGACTTATAATAGGGAAATTAGAGCGAATATTTATAATGATTATAATATTTATAGATCAACCCTCTTTAATAGGTTTTGTTTTAGCTACAAAATCTATAGCACGATTTAAAAAGTTGGAAAATGAAAGTTTTGCAGAGTATTTTATTATAGGTACTTTTATTAGTTTTATAACTGCGTTAATAGGGGGGCTAATTATACGTAAACTATTCTTTCATAATAATTAATGAACAATTATTCTTTTTAGCGTATTTTATAGCTTTCCTTGCAAGATAAAATGATGGACCATCTAATTGATTTACTGTTAATTCAAAATTATGAATGGTTATAGCACCAATACCTATTCCGGTATAAAATTTAATGTTTTGTGGTAAAGACTGTTCAAGAAATGAGATTATATCTAAATAAGGTGTGTTTTCTATTAAAAGACCTTGCCACTCATCACCTAGAGTTATTATAAATGGTGAAACTATATATTTCTCAAAAATACTATTACATTTTTTCAATGTGCTTATAATCTCCATCTGAACAAATTCTCTATTATCTATATGTCTTGAGTTTTTAATATCACAAATCATAGTTAAAAACATAAGTTCCTCCATACACAATAATTAACGTAAAAGAGTTTACTAAATACAGTTAACTCTAATATAGTTTATGTTTTTAAGTTAACTTGTATTTAACTTATAAGTATAAATTAACCCCTATAACATAATATGTAAAATATTTTAAATTGAAACAATGTATTTTTAAGGAGGTTTTAATCTTGAATGAAAATGTTTCTAGGAAAAATATAGATATTACTTGGGCAAAATATAAATATGTTGTTATGGAAAGATCCTATAAAAAATATAAGGATATAAGTAAAAACATTGGATTAAACATGTATACATATGATATGTTCACAGCTGAAATAGATTCTATTTGTAAACTAGAGCCTGTAAAAAGTCAGTCCATAAACACATTACAACATATATGGGGGTACTTTAAAAAAAATGCCTCCAAAGAGGATAAAAACGTTTTCTTAATGTATCTTGAGAAGTATGTTAATGATGAAATTGAATTATATAAAGTAAAGAACGTTTTAAAAGAATATGCAATAAAATATAAAAGTTCCTATTTATTAAACTCATATTATTTTGATTATTAGTTTTAAAAGAAAATACAATTAGGAGTTAGATGTCCTAATTGTATTTTCTTTTAAAACTTTAAGTAAACTTTCTTTTATATATGGATTTTTATAAACAAGTTCTAAAGAAAACCTACATCTTTTAACTAACCCCATAAAAGTTAAGTTTTCTTTGGAATTAAGTATTTTACTTGTAGCTCTATTTATTTTATCATCTATAACTTTTATTTCTTTTTTTAGTTTTATATTTTCTAATATGTACATTCTAAGTTCTGGATACTTACTTATAGTAATAGGAGTTATATCTACATTCTTAACTACTGAAGCAAATGTTAATCTCTCATTTCTATTTAAAATATCTTGAATTGCATTATCTATATCATTTTTATAATCTTCTACATCTTTATAAGAAGATAAATTCAAACAACTTTCCACAACTATTCTCCTTATATGACAAATTTTATAATTTAATAATATACCATTTTATAAAAATTGTATATAAAATTTTAATAAGTAAAATATATAAAATTTAAATTTTATATATTTGCATATTATGTTAAAATATACAAAAACACCTTTAAGGAGGATTTATGAAAAAGAAAAATATGAAATACATTATGTTAACATTTATATTAATAGTTTTAGATCAAGTTATTAAACTTATAGTTAAAAATTATTATAATATGAGCAAACCACTAATAAAAGATTTAATATCTTTTTCACCAACGTTGAATTCTAAATATTCCTACATTAATTCTTTATTAAATTTAGATATGAGTAAGATTTTTTCTACACTGTTGGTTGTTCTTATTTTATTGGTATCGTATTCAATTTATATGTATTACAACTATCGTTATAAAGAAAATCTATTTAGTAATCTATTTGGAGTTTTCTTTTTTTCAGGTGCAATATGTTCAATTATAGATAAAATATTTTGGAATGGTAGCCTGGATTATATAAAAATACATGGATTTTTTACTTTTGATATGAAAGATGTATATATAAGTATAGCTGAAATTATAATCCTAATAGCTGCATTACGAAATTTAAAAAAGTTAAATGATTTAGATGAAAAGGCTCTAAGGAAAGATTATTATATATTTATAAAAAATCAATTTAAATTAAAATCATAGTAACTTTTTAGTTTTACAAGCTTCATTTGTTTTTTAGAAAAATTACTAAAGTTTAAAAAATTAAAATAAATGAATTCAACATTAACTTGTTCTAAATTGTATTGTTGTAGTAATAAAATTTAGTATATTAACTTTATAACTGGAGGATTTAAATGAAAAAGTTTATAAAATTTATTATAGTAATTTTAGGAATTGTACTTCTATTTTTACTTATTAGATACAATTTAAGTACAGGAATGAATTTTTCATCTAATGATAAATTACTTATATATGATGATGATAGCAAGATAGCTTTAGATTATGATAGTTATTCTTATTTAAGTGAACGTGGTGAAAATAAGAAAAATACAACTAATATAAAGTTTAACTTTACTGGTATGGATACACGATGGAAAATTGAAGCAGAAAAAGATGCAGTTTTAACTATAAATTATGACTCCAAAATTTCAAAAGGTGATTTTAAAGTTGTAATTATATCACCACAAAAAGAAGTTAGTACAATTTTAGAGCAAAGTGCTTCTGGAAGTAAAGATATAAACATAAAGAAGGGCACTAGTAGAATTAAAATTGTAGGTAAGAACGCAAAAGGGAAGCTTAAATTAAAACTTAAATATTCAAAAGATGTTAAGCCAATTTCAATAGATTCATAGAAAGGATTTTTATTATGAGTAAAACAAATTCAACTTTAATTTGGGACAAAGTAGCTACAAGTTTTAGTAAATCAGGTAATGATTATTGGAATAGATTTGGTGAAAAGTTAGTTTCTTTTTCAGACATAAAATTAAATTCAATAATATTAGATATTGGTTTTGGAAGAGGTGCTAGTTTGTTTCCGGCCATAAGAAAAGTTGGTGTTAATGGAAAGGTCATTGGAATTGATATTTCAAATGAAATGATAAAGGAAACATATAAAGATATTAAAAATAACAAATTTAATAATGTAGAACTTATAAATATGAATATAAATAATTTAACATTTCCAAATAATTATTTTGATAATGTATTATGTGGTTTTAGTATTGAAGTAAATGAAAATAATTTAAATGAAATTTTTAGAATTTTAAAAAACAATGGTAAACTTAATATAAGTATTTGGGGAATTCAATTAAATCAACAATGGTTAAATGCTATTGTTAACAAATATTTACATGTTAAAAATAATATTAAAAAAGTAGCAAATTATAATGATTTATTAAATTCTGTAGGATTTACAAGTATAGAAATTATTCAGTGTTTAGAGAAGGTTATCTATAAAACAAAAGATGATTGGTGGAATGAAATGAACTCTAATGCATTTAGAAACATAATAGATGCAGTTTCAAATTTAGGCCTTGAAAAATTTCATTCTTTTAAAAGTGATATTTATGATGCACTTGAAAATTTTTATGATGAAGATAATTTAGTTTTTGAAATGCCTGTAATATATATTTCAGCAAAAAAATATTAAATTCCTATAATATTGATAGGATGTATTATGTAATGGATAAAATATTACACAAAATTTTAAATGAAGATTTTTCTAATAAAATATATGTAATTGGTGTAGATGGTGGAACAGGTGCTGGCAAAACTACTTTTGTGAAATCATTAAAATTGAACTTAAATCAAAAGGGCTATAAGTGCAGTATACTTCATATCGATGATTTTATAACACCTAGAAATGTTCGATATAACGATTCAAATGAAGAATGGTATTGCTTCTATAATCTTCAATGGAGATATGATTATTTACTAGAAGAAATATTAAAGCCTATTAAGTTAAATAATGAATTTGAAAATACAATAGAAATTTATAATAAAGAAAATGACAACTATAATAAAAAATTTCTATCTTTAAAGCAGGGAGAAATTCTAATAATAGAAGGTGTATTTTTACAAAGACCTATTATAAAGGAATACTTCGATTTTATGATTTTTATAGATGTACCACAAGAAATTAGATTAAAGAGGGTTTTAAAAAGAGATGTCTATATAGGTAATGAGAATGCTATTAAATCTAAATACAAAAGAAGATATTTTCCAGCTGAAAAAATATATTTTTCAGAATGCTCTCCAAAAGAAAATGCAGATTTTATTATATGTGAATTTTAACTTTTTTAAGAAAAAATTAATTGCTATACATTAATAAAATATGATTTATTCTTGAAAATTTAATTAGTAGTTTAAATATATATAAGAGAGCATGTGAAAACATGCTTTTTTTACTTAATGTTAGAATTTATTTTGTCAATGTTTATATTATATACAAAATTCAACAATAATTTCAATTTATTAGTTAAATTATAAAGTTTTTATATTTTTCTTCGATTACTAATAGTAAGTTTTATATATTTATAAAATCTTATTTATAAATGCAGAAAATTTAAATATTATTAATTAATTAGGAGGAAATATAGTATATGCGTGTTTTTGGCTTAAACTTAAATTATTTCAAGTTTAGAAAAGGTATTCAAACAAGATTAATATCAAGTGTTTTAGTTATATTAATTGGAATGTCAGTTGTTATAAGCTTAGGACTAAATATAAGTATAAAAAGTATATTAAAAGAAGAAAACATAGAAAAATTAAATAATCAAAGAAATATTCTTCAGTTAAATTTAATTAATTTTCAAAAATCTCTTGAAAACGATATAATGCTTTTATCTAAAAATGATAAAGTTACAAATCTTACCGGAACTATAACTTCTTATATGAATAGAACAGAAGAAAAAGTTCCAATGACCCCTTCTAAAAATGGAGGATTAGAAACAGAATTGTATGAAATTTTCAAAAAATATGGAGAAACTTATTCTGGTACTCAATATGTCTATTTAGCAACTAAAGATGGTGGCTATGTTCAATGGCCGGAAACTTCAATAAGTTCAAAATATGATCCAAGAGTCAGAGAATGGTATACAAATGCTGTTGCAAATCCAGATAAAATTAACATAAGTGATCCATACATAGATTTTGAAAATAAATTTGTTGTAAGTAATACTACTGCTGTTAAAAATTCAAAAGGTGAGATTATTGGTGTTATAGGAATTGATGTTTATGACAATAGAATTTCTCAAATTTTATCAAGTATGAAGAATGATGAAAGTGAAAAGTATCTGTTACTTGATAAAAATGGAGTAATATTAGCAGATTCAAGTGAAGAAAACACCTCTAAATCCATAAAAGATTTAAATATAAAAAATCTCGATAGTGCATTAGAAAAAGATAGCTCAACATTTACTACAGAACTAGATAAGATTAAATATATTGTTCAAAGTAATAAAATAGATGGATTGGATAGGACTTTAGTAAGTTTTATTAAAGAAGATTCTTTATATGGAATAATAAAAACAATTAATAAAGTTATAATATTTTTAGCATTGTTAACTATAGGAGTTGCCTTTATAGCTTTAGTAATAATAGCATATAAAATAACAAATCCTATAATTAAAACATCAGAAGTTCTAAATGAAATTGCTTCTGGTGACTTAAGTGTAGAATTAGATGGAAATATAGCAAATAGAAACGATGAAACATCATTATTAATTAAATCTACAAAAAAATTAAAAGATGATATGTGTTCTATTATAGGGGATATAAAAGATTTAACTCTAAACTTAGAGGAGAGATCTTTAAATTTAACAAAACTATCTACAAACTCATCTAAGACAACAGAAGAAGTAGTTAATGCTATGGAGAATTTAGCTACAAGAACTGTAACACAAGCAGATAAAGCTTCTAATATTAGCGAAAATCTAGGGTATGTAGATACAAGTATAGGAACCATTTCTAAAAAGATTAATGAAGTTAATAGTGTCTCTACCGAAACTAAAACTAGTAGTTTAAATGCTTTAGATGAAATGCAGGGGTTAAAGGAAAAGAAAAATGAGAGTATTGATAAATTAATAGAGTTTGAAAGCATTATAGATAAAATAGTTAGTAATGCCAATAATGCACAAAACTTTACAGATGCTATCCAAACAATATCATCTCAAACAAATCTATTGGCGCTTAATGCATCTATAGAAGCTGCTAGAGCTGGGGAAGCTGGTAAAGGGTTTGCAATAGTAGCAGATGAAATAAGAAAACTATCCAATGAGACAGAACTTGCTACCAATGATATAAATAATTTCATAAAAGAAATTAAAGATAATTCTAAAAACTCAGTAATTATGATGAAGGAAGTAAAATCCGTAGTAGAAGATTTAAATAGTGCCGTTGAAAGTTCAGAGGAAATATTTAAAAAGAATATAAGTTCAATAAATACATTATCTAATGATATAAGTGATGCTTTAGACGAATCTTTAAGATTAAATCATGTTAAAGATGATATAATAAATTCTATTAATAAAATTGTAGATGGAGTAGAAGAAACCTCATCTATAGCTGAGGAAGTAACAGCTTCTGCTGAAGATCAATTTAATATGACAAAAGAAGTGTCTAACTTATCTACATCATTAAATATTATCTCAGAAAAATTAAACCAAGCTGTTGATAAATTTAAAATCTAACTTTATAAATAAAATAATTAGAAATCAAATAACTAATAATAAGAACTGTATACATTTGTATATGGTTCTTATTATTTTGGTGGTTACTAAAAAGTACCTAATTGATTGTATGCTATGATATTTGATATAGTATTCATACAAATATACAATTAGTGCATGTTGCTTTATCAATTAATATAGGAAAACAAGCTGAAAAATGAAATTATTTAAGTATTAAATGAGAATAGTAGTAGTAAAGAAAAAGTTTTTCATTTGAATTTGAACTTGGAACCCTATATAAAAAGACTAAATAAAAATACTATTATTATAAATACTTTAAAGTTAACTTGGATGAAAATAATATATTTTCCATAAATGCTAACTTTGAAAAAAATATAGAATAAGGTATAATTATGGATTATAAATAATTAGGAGAAATAAATATGTATAATGCAGATAATATTATATATCAATGCCCCATAGAGGCACTTTCAAATATTCTAGGTAAAAAGTGGATTGCTGCTATAATTTGGAGAATGAATAATAAAAAAATGAGATTTGGAGAATTACAAAAATGTATAGATGGTTGTAGTAAAAAAATGTTAAAGCAACAATTAGAATTATTAATTGAAAACGGAATTGTAGTTAATGAGAAAAAGTTATTCAACAACACTGTGGAATCAACATACTATTTGAGTAATTCCGGTGTTAAACTTCTTCCAATTATGGAGAAGATGATTTGTTGGAGCAATGATAACCTTAATTGTGATAAACACATTTAATTGATAACTGGCAGTCATTCAATAATCAATAATCATATAGACATCAACTTTCAAATTCATTTTAGTTATCATATAGTGAAACAAGCTTGTACAACTTTCATAGGAATCCAAGGTTAAACTTTAAATCATTCATATTTCAATTGTCAACTAGTTTTACATACAAGGCTAGGAATTAAATTTAAAACTTGAATATGCTTAATAATTAGACTATCTTGGAATTCCTTTTAAATAAACATTTGTTTTGAAGGCAACATATTTACAGCTAAAAAGGTTCAAATTCAAAATTGTTTCTTATATAATAGTGAAACTTTACAGAAAAGAGGTATCAAATGGATAAAATTAATTTACTTGTAGTTTTTGTTGAAGGCTTACTTTCAATATTTTCCCCATGTATCCTTCCAATACTACCAATATATTTAAGTATGTTAGCAAATAGCAGTGTAGATGATATAAAAAGTTCAAAATTTAAAAATAATATACTTGTTAAAAACACTATATTTTTCACACTAGGTATATCAGTTACTTTCTTTATATTAGGTTCATCTATGAATATTCTAACATCCTTTTTTAATGCTAATAAGGATATTATAATGATTTTAGGTGGATTTATTATAATTGTCATGGGTTTATTTTATGTTGGTATTATAAAATCTAACATTTTAAATAGAGAAAAAAGAATTAATTTTAAAACTGATAAAATTAATTCTTTATCAGCATTTATACTAGGATTCACATTTAGTTTTGGTTGGACACCTTGTATAGGTCCAATTCTAGCATCAGTACTAATAATGTCTTCTAGTTCAGAAAGTGCTTTAACTTCAAAGTTACTTATTCTAATTTACACATTGGGATTTATCTTACCATTTATAATATCGTCACTATTTTATAGTAAATTATTAACTAAGTTTGACAAAGTGAAACATCATATGGATAAAATAAAAAAGGTAAGTGGAGTTATTATTATATTAGCAGGAGCTATAATGATTTTTAATGGTTTTAGAAATATAAATGATAAATTGCTTATTAATAATGAAAGCAGTAATATAACTAATAATTCTACTGAAACTCAAGACAAAAATACTACAAATGACAAAGCTGAAAATTCAAGTGATGAAAGTAAGATATATCCAATAGATTTTACACTAATAGATCAATATGGTAAAAAACATACTTTAAGCGAATATAAGGGTAAGACTGTATTTTTAAACTTTTGGGCAACTTGGTGTCCACCATGTAGAGCTGAAATGCCTCATATTGAGGAATTATATAAAGAATACAATGAAAATAATGATGATGTAGTTATTCTTGGTGTAGCTTCACCTAATTTAGGAAGAGAGGGTACACTTGACGAAATATCAAACTATCTTAAAAAAGAAAAATATACTTTCCCAGTAATATTTGATAATGATGGTCCTCTTGTATATCAATACGGAATAAATGCTTTTCCAACAACATTTATAATAAATAAAGAGGGATACATAAGTAAATATATACCAGGTGCTATAGATAAAGAAACAATGAAAAATCTCATTGAAAGTGAAAGATAAGTAAAAAAACAAGCGTAAAACAAAATTCTTAGCGCTTGTTTTTCTTTTAGTTTAAATTTAAGTTATATATGATAGTACTTCCTTCTGTTTTAACATATTTAAATCCTAATGATTCATGTAATTTTTGAGATGGTATATTGTAGCTATAAACCTTTTGACCATAAATTTGTTTTATACCTAATTCTTTAGCTCGATTTATAATAGCTTCCATAACTTTTTTTCCAATGCCAATTCCTCTATACTGGGAACCTCCAATTACTATTGGTAAATTTTCTTCTTTTAATGTAACATCACCAATTGGTATAAATTTATGATTTTCTTTAATTTCAATAAAATATAATTCTCCATTTACTTTTAAATAATCATACATTCTTTTTACATAGTTTTCATCAGGTATTTTTAAAATATCAGTTATACCTTCTGAATTATAGTAAACTTCCTTATCTCTATACCATGATAATGCTATTTCATACTCGTCTTTATATGCTTTCAATCTAAGATTTTCACTTATATAAATAATTTCAGGTTGTTTAAAATTTTTATATGCCATAAAAACTGTACTCCTTTTCTAATATTAAATATATATATATTAAATTTTACCATGGACTATTCTATAAAAGATATAAGTGGTAAAATTAATATAAATTTACATTTAAAGTATTTATATTAAGGAGGTGAAAATGTTACAAAAACATATATTTTAAATAGTTTTTAGTAACACTCATCATGAATTATGATATAAAGAAAATATTATTAGATTTAATCTCTATACAAAGTGATACTGGAACATATAAAGAATGTAATATAGAGAACTATATATTTGACATTTTAAAAAGTTCTCCTTATTTTACAAAAAATACTGATTTATTAGGTTTATACGGAGAAAATGATATTTTAAATAGGCATGTAGTTTGGGCACTTAAAGATAATTATGTTAAAGATACTATAATACTAATATCACATTATGATGCTGCACCTATAGACAATTATGGTCCACTTGCTAAGTATGCTTTAAACCCTGAAATGTTAAGAAAAGAGCTCAAAAGTATAGATTTAGATGATTTAGCAAAAAAAGATTTACAAAATGATGATTGGCTTTGGGGAAGAGGCTCTTGTGATATGAAATCAGGAATTGCTATAAATTTGAATACAATACTTACTAATGAAAGTAAAAAAAATAATATCTTATTTCTTTCTGTTCCTGATGAAGAAAATATATCTTGTGGAATGAGAAGTGCAACTAATCTTCTTTATGATTTAAAAGAAAAATATAACTTGAATTACAAACTACTTATATTAACTGAACCTCATCAGCGAAAAAATTTAAATACCTTTAATATACATTGTGGTTCTGTTGGGAAAATAATGCCTTTAATTTTTGTTAAGGGAAAAGTAAGTCATGTAAGCAATATACTTACTGGTTTAAATCCTATACCATTATTAAATGAATTAGTTAATAGATTAGATCTAAATAAAGATTTTTGTTTTAGTGATAAAGGCTCTTTAACATCACCACCTACAGTTCTGGGTGTAAAAGATCTAAGACAAAGTTATGATGTATCTATACCTGAAATGAGTGCAGCATATTTTAATATGAATTTCTTTAAGAATGTACCTATAGAAAACATTTTAGATAAAATACTAGAGCTTTCCAAAGAAACAGTAAAAAACTATTTATTTAAACTTAAAGGTGTATATAAAAATTTTAATGATACTTCATTAGAGGTTCCTCATATAGAGGTTTTAAGTTATAGGGAATTCAAAAATATTTATTTAAATAAATTGAAGAATATAAATTGCACATTATCATCTATATATAAAGAAATTGATAATAAAGTAAACTCACAACAAATGAACTTACAAGAAAGCAGCATATATTTAATAACTAGGTTGGTAAAGGAGTGTAATATAAATCATCCTATAGTAATAATAGGAGCTATTCCTCCATATTATTCTGCTGTAAACAATGATTATATAATTAATAATAGATATGAGGGTAATATTAATATATCAACTTATTTATCTTCAACTATAGATATTATTAAAACAACACTAATTAAGTATGATTTAAATTTAGAAATTCAACCGTATTTTATGGGTATTTCTGATTTAAGTTATACATCATGTACAGATCCATTTTCTGAAAAGCAAATGCTAGATAATTTAATAGTATCACCTAATCTATATAATATAGATTTTGAAAAAATTTCAAAATTAAATATACCATCTATAAATATTGGACCATTTGGAAGGAATCTTCATGAAAATACAGAAAGAGTTTATTTAAAAGATGTACTAGAACACATACCTAAAATTTTAAACAATATAATATGAAATATTTTCAGAAAAGTTGAAAAATTATTTCGTTTAATATATAATTAATAAAATTGTAATAAATTACTTTTAAATAAATAAGTATATATAATTACTAAAGGTATACAAATTAACTTTTTAATTTGTATATCTTTCATAGGAATCAAAGTTTAAACTTTAAGTTATGCATATTTCAATTGATAATTTTAATTCTAAGTTTTAATATCTATTTTTAAAATTGACAATGGATAGTGAATGTGAAAACATTAATAAGTTGTAACTCTAAAATTATCATTTAATAAAAATGTTGCTTAAACTTTGAAACCTATATTACTCTTAATAATTTAGATAAATTTAATTATCTTATACCAAATTAAAATAATAATATGTTTATATTTTTTAGGAGGATTTAAATGTTATTGGGATGTAATTATTCAAGCGAGTTAATAGAATTACTTAAAGAAGGAACTGTTGATATTGATTACATAAAGCTAGGATTATATGATTTATATAATGGAGTTTATGAAGAAGCTCTTTCATTTAAACCTATATTACTACATGGACTAGGCTTTTGTGAACGTGCTAGTATGCAAAATATTGAACAAATAGATTGGAATTATGTTAATACTTCCTTTAAGGTTTTTAAATCTCCTCATTATGCAATACACCTACTAGCTCATAGTGATGATTTTTTTGATACCTCTGAAACTAATAACATGATAGAATATATAATGAAAGTTGTTGATTTTTGGAAACAAAATTGCAATATACCTCTGTTAGTTGAAAATGCTCCCTATTCTGATTATGATGAAAAAGAATTTGGAGTAATTAAATTTTGTACAGATGCTAACTTTATTAATGATATTATATCTAAATGTGATGTTGATTTATTACTAGATTTATCGCATGCTAAAGTTGCTTCATTTAATAGAGGTGAAGACATATTTTCATATTTAAATAAGTTGCCACTTAATAGAGTGAAGGAAATTCATGTTTCAGGTTCCGAAAAAGTGTGTAATGAATTAAGAGATAAACATATTGAAATGAACGATGATGATTATGAAATCCTTAAATGGACTTTAAATAATACTTCTCCTAACATAGTTACTCTTGAATATGGTGGGCCAGGTGAAATATTCTCTTGGAGAAGTAATAAAGATATTTTAAAATATCAGCTTATTAAACTAAGAGAAATCATAGATAAATAATAATTTATTAGCAAAGGAGAAATTATGATAAATATAACAATAGATAACATTTTAAAAGAAAAATGTCCTAACTTAACTTTAGGATGTATAATTGCAAATGTAAAAGTAAACGATTTTAATGAAGAGTTATGGAAAGAGATAACAAAGGAATGCACTAATATAGAAAACTCACTAGAAATTAAAGATGTTTTAACTCTTGAAAATATAAAAGCATCTAGAGATGCATATAAAAAATTCAAAAAAGATCCTAGCAAATATAGATTATCTTCTGAATCACTACTAAGAAGAATTGTTAAAGGGCTAGGACTTTATACGGTAAATACTATTGTTGACATTAATAATCTTATATCATTAAAAACTAACAATTCTGTTGGTACTTATGATTTAGATAAAGTGAATGGTAATATAATTTTCACTCTAGGTCATGAAGGAGAAAGATATGAAGGTATTGGTAGGGGTGAAATCAATTTAGAAAATCTACCAGTATTTGAAGATGCTATAGGTAAATTTGGCAGTACTACTTCAGATTCTACTAGAGCAATGATAACTAAAGATACTAAAAGTATTTTAATGAATATAATATCATTCAATGGTGATATTAATATGGAATCACATATAAATAATGCTAAAAATTTGCTTGAATTATATAGTAATGCTAAAATAGTAGAAACAAGAATAATTAAATAAACTATTTTATGAAAAGGACGTGATTAATATGATGTTATTTATAAAGGTGAGAGAAGTTTAATAAAAAAGTAGTAAAAATAATTACTTCTCTCAATAATAGTAATTTATAAATAAGGAGAGAAGATATTAATGTATAAAATTTTAGCAAGTGAAAAAACATGGATGGAAAGTGAAGCTGTAGATAGTGTAAAAGGATTATGTAATTTAAAAGGAGCTGTATATGTAGTTGGCTATCCTGATTTACATCCTGGTAAAACTCCTGTAGGTATATCATTTATTAGTAAGAAAATTATATATCCCAATCTTATAGGTAATGATATTGGATGTTCTATAAGTTTATTTGAAACATCTACTTTAAAACGAAAATTTAAAATAGATAAAGTTATGAAAACATTAAATAGTATAGAAACATTAAGTGAATATAATGATTTTAATAAAGGATCTATAGGTGGTGGAAATCACTTTTGTGAGTTTACAATTATTGATAAAGTATTAGATGAAAATGAATATAATATTTTAAATTTGGATAAAAACAAAATTTACTTATTAGTTCATAGTGGATCAAGAGGCTTTGGTGAATTTATACTTAACAGGTATATAAAAGAATATGCTCTTGAAGATGGCTTTGTAGAAGGAAGTTCTGAATTTACTTCCTATATGAATGATCATAATAAAGCTATAACTTTTGCAAAAGAAAGTAGACAAGTTATAGCTACAAATATGTGCAATACTTGTAATGTAACTTTAGATAAAATAATTATAGATAATATTCATAATGGTATTGAAGTAAAAGATGAATACTATATTCATAGAAAAGGTGCTTCAAGTAGTAATGATGGCTATGCTATTATAGCTGGTTCCCGTGGAACACCATCTTATATAGTAAAACCTATAAATTCATCTTTAGAAAGTGGTTTTTCTATATCTCATGGTGCCGGAAGAAAATGGGCTAGGAAAAGTTGCAAAGAAAAATTACAAGGTAAATTTTTAAGAAAAGACATTAAAAGTAATAATTTTGATTATAACTTAGTATGTAAAAATAAGAATTTAATTTATGAAGAAGCTCCAGAAGCATATAAAAATATAGATTCTATAATATCTGATTTAGTTAATTTTAATCTTATAAAGGTAGTTGCTAAATTAAAACCTTTAGTTACTTATAAAGAATAATTAAAACATAAACTCTAAGAATGATTTTTCTTAGAGTTTATGTTTTATATAATTAATAAATAAGTATAAAATAAGCAGTAATATTAAAACCTATATTAAATAGAATTAAAATATATTAAGAGGTGAATTTATGAATATTAATATAGATAGTCTCATTTTTGATTTAGATGGAACTCTTTGGGATGCTATTGATACATTGGTTTTATCTTGTAATGATGTTTTAAAAAATCATCCTGATATAAAAAAGAACTTTAGTAGAAAAGATTTTGAAAGTGTTATGGGAATGCAATTAGATGATATAAGCAAAAAATTTTTTAACAATTTGAATGAAACTGATCGAAATAGTATAATGAAAGAGTTTTGCATTGTTGAACAAAATTATTTGGCTAAAAATGGTGGCAAATTATATCCAAATTTAGAAGAAACTCTTTTGGAATTATCAAGAAAATTCAAGTTATTTATAGTTAGTAATTGTCAAGTTGGATATATAGAAACTTTTCTTAAATATCATAAATTAGAAAAATACTTTATAGATTTTGAAAATCCAGGAAGAACAAATCTAAGTAAAGGTGAAAACATTAATTTAATAATTAAAAGAAATAATTTGAAAAATCCTGTGTATGTAGGCGATACTACTAGTGATTTAGAAGCAGCCAAATTTGCTAATATCCCATTTATATATGCAAACTATGGTTTTGGAAATGTAAATGAGTATGATTATGCTATAAATAATATAGAAGATTTATTAAACTTTTAATAAATAAATACTACAAAATGAATTTATTTAAAATTAAATTTGTTTTGTATAATTTATAATATTATTAATAAATTTTAAAATAGCTCTTGTCTACTTGTAAATTTAACAATATAATATAAATTAAAATGGAGTTATTATATCTAATTTTGTAACTTTTTACTAGTTGGATATATTTTGGACGGAGGGGTATTTTGAAAGATATAATTTTCGTAACAACTAATAAAGGAAAAATCGCATCAGCTCAAAGAGAACTTAAAGATATACAAGTACTACCTTATAATGCAGAATTAATAGAACCTAGAAGTGATGATATTAAAGAAATCGCAAAACAAAAGGTTATTCAAGCTTATAAAATTGTAAAAAAACCTTGTATCGCTCTAGATTCAGGTTTCTTTGTTCATGCACTAAATGGATTTCCTAAAGCATATGTAAATCATATGTTAGAAACAATAGGAATAAATGGTCTTTTAAAGCTAATGAGCGGAGTAGAAAATAGATATTGTGAGTTTAAATCTTGTTTAGCTTATTTTGATGGAACAAAATTCGAGTTTTTTGAAAGTAAAGCACCTGGATTTTTATCAACTAATATTAGAGGAAATGAAACTGAAATTAAATGGTCTGACTTATGGTATATTTTTAAGCCACAAAATTTCAACAAAACTTTAGCTGAACTTACTAAAGAAGAATTTTCAACTTACGATTCTTTAAAAGAGGATACTTGTATAAAAAAATTTGGTGATTGGTATAAAATTCAAAAGTAAATAACATAAATATTATATAGCTATTAATTAAAGATATAAATTTAAAATTGACAACTATATATAAATTCTGAAATGGAGACGATTTTTAATGAATTGTAAATTAAATAAAGTAAATAAACTTTTAAAAGAATATAATCAAGAGCATCTTCTTAAATTCTATGATGAATTAAATGAAGATGATAAAGAATTATTACTTGATGAAATATTAGAAATAGATTTTGAATTAATAAAAAATACATATAAAAAAATAGGTGATGCAAATAACTCTAATACAAAAAATGAGTTTAATCCAATGATTGCAAAAGTACTAAATATGTACTCTAAGGAAGAAAAAGAAAATTTTTATAATATGGGAATAGATGCTTTAAAAGATAATAAAGTAGCAGTTTGTTTAGTTGCTGGAGGACAGGGAACTAGACTTGGTCATAATGGACCAAAAGGAACTTTTAATATTGGATTACCTTCAAATAAATCGTTATTTCAAATTCAATGTGAAAGATTAATATATTTATCAAAACAAGTAGGTAAATATATTCCATTTTACATAATGACAAGTACAGAAAACTATAGTGACACAGTAAATTTCTTTAAGGAAAATAATTATTTTGGATATGATAAAGATAAAATAATGTTTTTTAAGCAAAATAACATGCCAGCAATAAATGAAGAAGGCAAAATATGCTTAGCTAATAAAAATAAAATAAATATGAGTGCTAATGGAAATGGTGGATGCTTTATATCTTTAAAAGAATCTGGTGCATTAAAAAATATGAAAAATCAAGGTGTTGAGTGGATTTTTCTATATGGAGTAGATAATGCCCTAGTAAAAATAGCAGATCCATATTTTATTGGATTCACTATTTCTTCAAATCAATTAGCTGCTAGTAAAGTGGTTGCTAAAAAACATGCAACAGAAAAAGTAGGGGTGTTATGCTATAAAAATAATAAACCTTCCATTGTTGAATATTCAGAACTTCCAAGAGAATTATCTGATGAAATAGATTCAAATGGTAAAATTGTATATTCAAATGCAAATATATTAAATCACTTATTAAATATTAAATTTATTGATGAAATAGTAGATAAAGATTTGCCACTTCACACTGCACATAAAAAAATAAAATACATAAATGAAAATAATGAAAAAATAGAACCATGTAAGCCAAATGGTTATAAATTTGAATATTTCTTATTTGATACTTTCGAATTATTAGATGATATGGCTGTTTTAGAAGTGCTACGTGAAGAAGAATTCGCTCCTGTAAAAAATGCAGATGGAGATGATAGTCCTAAAACTGCTAGAGATTTAACATTAAATTTGCATAAAAAATGGTTAACCGAAGCAGGTTTAGATAAAAACATCTTAAAAAACAATGTAATTGAAATATCACCACTTATATCTTATAATGGTGAAAACTTAAATAAAGATGATATAGCTATTATACTTAAAGATAATAACTTATAATAATAATCTTTTAAAATAAGAATTCATTTATTTAATTGGATTCTTATTTTTTTATAGTTTATATAATAGTTTAACATAATGATTTAAAATATTACCTTGATCATTGACTTAAAAATGTAAATATAATACAATAACTTTGATACATATTTAATTTTAAAAGAGGTGATTACCCTTATGAATTTACAAAAGTATAATAAAGCCTATGTTATAAAAAATTCAACTGAATCTTCAATAATTATGTCATTTATCAATGTAATATATTTTTCATATGCTTTTTTTAATAATACTCTTTTTAAATCATATAATATAGTAATTTTTATTGTAATGGCTCTATGTTATTATTCTACATTTCAAGATATAAATTTTAACTTGTATAATGTAAACCTAAACACAGTAATTGAACTACTTAATAATTATTTTGATTCTAAAAATTTTAAATATAAATTTTCAGATAATAAATTTGTAATTTATGTAGATTATAAAGTAATTAATATAATATTAACTAAACATTTATTCTGTATAAATATATTTATTGATGATAATAATTTTGAAACTGATATATTTTTAAATATTATAAAATATTTAAAAGCAAATTTGAACAGCAATTACACTATGTTAGATTCAAATAATCAATACTTAAAAGAAAAGAGGTAGTTTGATGTTATTTATTAATCATAATAATATAAATCCATATTTTAACCATGCCGCAGAAGAATATGTACTTAAAAATTTTGATGATGAATGTTTTATGTTATGGCGAAATTCACCATGTATATTAATTGGGAAAAATCAAAATGCTTTTGCCGAAATAAATACTGATTATGTAAAAGAAAATAACATAATAGTTGTACGACGATTAACTGGTGGTGGTGCAGTTTTCAATGATTTGGGCAATATAAATTTCACTTTTATTTCTAAAAATAAAGGTGATATAAACTCTAATTTCAGAAAATTCACACTTCCTATTTTGAAAGCTCTTGATTCTTTAGGCATAAATGCAAGTTTTTCAGGCAGAAATGATATAACTATAGATGGGAAAAAAATTTCAGGAAATGCCCAGTATTATTACAAGGATAAAGTATTACATCATGGCACATTGCTATTTTCTAGTTCAATATCAAATTTATCTGAAGCTCTTAAAGTAAATCCATTAAAAATTAAATCTAAAGGTGTCAACTCTGTTAGTGCAAGAGTTACAAACATACATAACTATTTAAACACTGATATGGACGTCTTACAATTTAAAAATTATATAACAAGTTTCGTAATGGATTACTTTAACGAAAAAAATTTATATAATTTTACAGACTATGATTTAAAAAATATAAATATAATTATGGAAGATAGATTTTCTAAATTCAGTTGGAATTTTGGTAGAAATCCTGAATATGAATTTAGAAAAGAAATTCGATTTAAAGGTGGTACAATAGAAGTTAATTTTAATGTTGTTAATGGATACATAAACGATTTAAAATTTTATGGTGATTTTTTCTTTAAAGACAATATATCAAAATTAGAAAAAAACTTTTTAAATATAAAACATGATTTTAATAATATTAATTGTCTTTTAGATAAAATAGATGTACAAGCTTATATTAATGATATGGAAAAAGAAGATTTATTAGAACTTCTTTTTTAAAAATAAAGGGGGACATTAATTATGTATAAAAGAAAACCTGAATGGTTAAAAATTAAACTTGAACATGGGGAAAATTTGAAAAAAATAAATGCACTTACTTCATCTCTTCATCTTAATACAGTATGTCAAGAAGCTAATTGTCCTAATAGATTAGAGTGTCATAATAAAGGAACTGCGACATTTATGATTTTAGGTTCTATTTGCACTAGAAATTGTAGATTTTGCAACGTTTCTTTTGGAAAACCTAATGAAGTTGATAAAAATGAACCACTTCATGTAGCAAAAGCAATACAAAAATTAGGATTAAAGCATGCTGTAATAACATCTGTTACTAGAGATGATTTAGATGATGGAGGTGCTAGTCACTTTAGAGATGTTATATATGCTATAAGAGAGTTAAATCCTAATACAACTATAGAAGTTTTGATTCCTGATTTGCAAGGAAACTTTAATGCTTTAAAAATTATTACTGATGCAAAACCAGAAATTTTAAATCATAATATTGAGTTAGTGCCAAGACTTTTTAAAAGTATAACACCTAATTCAGTATATAAACGTTCTCTTGATCTTCTTTTAAAAGTAAAAGATTTAGATGATTCTATTTTAACTAAATCTGGGTTTATGGTTGGTCTTGGCGAAAATGAAGCTGAAGTCATAGAACTTCTTAAAGATTTAAAAGAACATAAGTGTGATATCGTAACTATAGGTCAATATCTTCAACCTTCAAAAAATCACGCAGAATTAGTTGACTATATAACACCAGAACAATTTGAAAAATACAAGAAAATTGGTATGGACATGGGATTTAAATATATTGCTTCCTCACCACTCGTAAGAAGTTCTTATAATGCTAAAGAAGCTTTAGATTGTTCACATAATATACAATTAACATCGTGTTAGTCTTTATTGATGCAATAAGAGTTCTAGCTTTTACATTAGGTGTAGGTTCTTTAATATACTCATTTTTAATATTATTTAAGAAAAACTCTGTAATAGAACTTAATACATTTATTTGTTTTATAATCCCACTTATAATAACAGAATTTGTAGTAAATGATTCATATTCTTTAGGCTATTTAATAGAAATGATTTTGATGATTTTTTTAATGAGCTTATTTTGTAAAGATTATGTTATTTATCATCCAAAAGACGTTGAATTAAAAGATATTATAACTAATGTATTTAATTCACATAATATTGGATATAGAGAATTTAAAAACAACAACTTCTTTTATTTAAATTTGTATTTAAAAGGAACTCTTGTTACAGCAAATATAAACAAAAATTCTCTTAACTTTAAAAGTGATTTAAAATTTGAAAAGAAAGATATAAATGAAATAATATTATTTATAAATGAGTATCTTAAAAATAATAAAAACAATGCATGGAAAAGATACTTCCTCATTTATATATTGATATCACTACTATGTTTTATAATATATTTTTTAACATAAATTTTAAAAATAAAGGCAAATCAATATATGCCTTTATTTTTTTGTTTAATTTTTAAAATTATTTCAAACTAGTATTTATACATTTACAAAAAACTTTTTTTCATTTTTGAAATTTAAATGAATGTATTTATTTTTTAGATTGCTTCCTCTTTTTATACTTAATTTTCATTGAAAAAAACTTAAATTATTAAATTTGCTATTTTTCTAGAAAATTACTTCCTCTTTTTATTATTTTAAATTTCTATATATTTTTCTATATAAAATCTAACTCCATATAATAAAAGTTATATTGAGTTAGATTGTTTTATTGCATTATTTTAGGTTTTTCTTTTCAAAGTTTACTTATTTGTGTTATAATATTTATTGTAAACATTAAGTTTACACAGTAAACTTAATGTTTACAATAAATATTTCTATATAAAAAGTGTACATAAGTTTTGATTTTAGGAGGATTTTTTATGGATACAACTTTCAGTGTAAGAATAAGTGATGAGTTAAAGGATAAATTTAATAATTTAGCTATTAAAGAGGGGATTAACAATAAAGAATTCATGGAAACCATGATCAAGTTCTATGAGTTAAACTCTATTAAAGATGATAGTCTAAATATTTCAGAAGATATAAATGAATTACAAGCATTAACTAATAGAATGGTTGATATTTTTATAAATTCAGTAGAAAGAACTAAAGTAAAAGAATTAGAGTTAAATAATTTAAATAAAGAGTTTAATTCTAAAAAAGAAACTGAAATTGAAGAGTTAAAAGAGGAAGTAAATAAACTTAAAGAAGAAAACAAGAAAATTAAAGAATTAAATAAAGAAATTGAAAAGAGGGACGAAAAAATAAAATCTTTAAATAGAGATTTAGATCAATTAAAAGGCTTTAATGAAATGTTAGAAGAAAAAAACAAAGAAATGGAAAAAGCAGTTTTTGAAGTTAATTCTATAAAAGAAAATGAAGTTAAGATGAAGGAGTTTATATCAAACTTAGAGAAAGATATAATGAATTTAAATTCTAACATAAAAGAAAAAGATATTTTATTAGAATCAACTAAAGATAAATTAAATGCATTAGAGGACAAATATGAAAAAGATATAGAAAATCTAAAAAGCCAAAATACTTCTATTTCACAAATGGAAAAAGAAAAGTTAAACTTAGATTTCCAACGAGAACTTTTAAATTTAGAACAAGAGTATAAAGAAAAACTAACTTTAAGAGAAAATGAATTAAACGGAAAAATAATGACTCTTATGGAGAAAAGAGAAGAAGATGGAGAAGTTATAAGAAAGCTTATAATGGGTAAGCAAAAAGAGGAAGCATAATTTTTTTATATTATTATTTTATAATAAGTCTTATTAAATATTAAAAGCAATTTACAAAACAAATAGCGGTTTAGTGATTATATTATTTAAACTCTAAATATAAGGAGGAATAACAATGAAATTATTTATAAGTGCTGATATAGAAGGCGTTAGTGATATTTGTGATTGGAAAGAAACGACTAAAGGCGAAGAGGATTATAATGATTTTAAATTACAATTAACAAGAGAAGTAAATTCAGCTTGCACAGGAGCTTTAAATGCAGGAGTTAACCATATAGTTATAAAAGATGCTCATGATTCTGCTAGAAATATAATGCATAGAGATTTACCTCAAGAAACAACATTAATAACAGGGTGGGCATATCATCCTTATTTGATGATGGAAGGCTTAGATAATACTTTTGATGCTTCTATTTTTATAGGATATCATTGTGCTGCTGGAACTAATGGTAGTCCTCTTGCTCATACAATGGACCCTGTTAAAATATCTTATATAAAAATAAACGGAGAAATTGCAAGTGAATTTAAAATAAACTATTATACTTCACTATATACAGGAGTACCATTAGTACTTGTAACTGGCGATAAAAACCTATGTGATGAAGTTAAAAGAACCAATGATAAAATAGAAACCATAGTAACCAAAGAAGGAATAGGTGGCAGTGCAGTAAATTTACATCCAAAGACTATAGAAGATACCATTTTAAATATAACAGAAACAATATTTAATTCTAATAATTTAACTGAATATCTAGAGACTTTACCTAAAGAATTCAACATAGAAATTCAATATAGCAATCATACCGATGCTTATAAAGCTAGTTTTTATCCAGGTGTTACTATTAAAGATGGCTTAACTATAAAATATAAATCAAATGATTATTTTGATGTGTTAAAAATGTTTTTATTCTTAACTTAATGCTAATAAACCATTAAACATTAAAATAAGTGTATGCTTTAAATCAAGTTTTTGTCTAATAATCTCTTTGCTTTGCTATTATATTTACAAAACTATATTATATCTTTGAATTAATTAAATTTACAAAAGAGATGCAATTTCGAATAAAGGAAAGATAAGAAACAAAACATTATCTTTCCTTTATTTAATATATATCTGCTTATCCAAACCTATATAATAAGAAAGGTACACTAATAACACAAATCAATATCATAATAATTATAACAGAACTTATTATATACAAGTTTTTATTCTTACATTTTTTAAAAAGTATTATACCTAAAGTTGCTATAGAAATTATTAAAAGTAAATTGAAACTAAAATATTTCAATAGATCAGTTTTGATTTTAAGATTTGAAGAAGTTGTTATACCATTTAATAAGAAAATAGCTGCCCATGCATAACAAAATACCACATTACTTTCTTTAACTCGTTTTCTTTTCATATCATTGCTTATCAAATATTTATTATACTCATTTTTATTAGTATTCTTTATAAAATACTCGTGAAATTTAATATTAGTTTTTAATAAAATAGATAATATCATAAATGAAATGGATAATATAAAGAACATTAATTTAAATCCTACAAAATGACTAATAAAAATTGAAAACAATATTATAAGTGAAATTAAAATACAACTTTCCAAAAAATTTTTAAATGTCATATTTTCACCACCTTACATAATATACCTTTTATATATTTTATCATTTTAAAAGTAAAAAGACCTTTTTTATTTTATAACTTTACATTAAATTCATTATCTATTTATTTTTCGAATCTAACTTAAAATTCAACTTATAATTAATCATGCGAAAGTATAATTTAATACAAAAACATCTATTTTTTTCAAATTATATTATATACTTTTATAATTACAGTATTATAAATATTCATAGTTAAATCTTTAGCTTTTGAAATATAATTTTAATATAATTGCAATTTCAAATCATATATAAAGTGTTTTATACGGTATTTTTTTAATAATCATGTATTTTTTGAATTAATATACATCCTTATAATTCTTTTTTCAATAAAATAAATCACTATTATATATATTTTTTATTATAAATTATCATTAATATTGAATATTATTTCATTTTTATAGATTTTATACAAATTTAAATAGTATTTCTCATGTTTTTTAATATTTTTTTGATATTGAATAGAGTTAAATATTTCATCTTTTAGTCATTTTAAAGATATATCCCCGTATATTTTTTCATTTTTATATTATTTTTGACATATTGCCTTCTATTAAATTGCATTTTTATATATTTGAGCATAAATTTAAATACTATATTTTAAATATAAATTACTAAATCAATATTCTCATTATATATGAATTTAAAACGTTGTTAATATTATACTCTTTGTGTATAATTATCATATATATTTACTGTTTATTAATTATATTTAATCGTAAATATATATTAAGTTTAAAATAGAAGAGGAGACATTTTAATGAACAAAAGAACTAGAGGATTTGAGCTAATTTCTGAAAATCAATTTGAAAAGGATTTTCAAGATATTGATATTAACTATTCAGAACTAAAATTACCTAAAAGAGCAACTGCTAGAGCAGCTGGTTATGATATATATTCAACTATAGATTTTAAACTTGAACCAGGAGAGGACATAAAATTACCTACAGGTTTTAAAGCTTATATGTTAGAAGATGAAAGCTTAGAATTATATCCAAGAAGTAGTATGGGTTTCAAATACTACATAAGAATTGCAAATACAATTGGACTAGGGGATAGCGATTACTACAATTGTGAAAGTAACGAAGGTCATTATTTTATAAAACTTAGAAATGAAGGTTCTAAAATTTGGGAAGTAAAAAAAGGAGATGCAATAGCTCAGGGTGTATTTAGAAAATATCTTCTTTCAGATAATGATGATTTCATAGGAGAAGAAAGAGTAGGGGGCTTTGGTAGTACAAACAAATAACTTTAATAAAGAAAAAACAGGTCATAATTTATTATGCCTGTTTTATTTCTCATTCTCTTTATTTAGTACCATATCTGAAAGTTTAAAACTAATCCAACCTTTTTTAACCATATATCTCAAAAACATTATAAGTCTAGCATAAATAGGGTGACATCCATCTACATAATCTTCTTTTTTTATATCTTTATACTCTTTTTTTAATTCTGGCATATCTAAAAGAATTTGACCAATATCATATACTGTCTTTTCACCATCTAAGTTTTGCCAAACAGTACTTCCAAGCCTATCCAATTTAATATCACTTACTGCTGGTTTTTTAGCTATCTTTTGAAGTATTTTCTCTGCAAATTTCTTATGATGAAATATAAGGTGAACATTTCCTTTTCTAATTTCATATTCCTCATGTTTTTTTACTGGAACATACAAAAGAAAGTTTTCTTTCTCATCTATTTTTTTATCCTTTGCCATAAAATCATTCCTTTCTTTTAATAAAAGAGGGTAGAGATTTAAACTCATACCCTCAAATATATTATTCTGCTTTTTCTTCTACTTTAGATGCAAATTTGTATACTAAGAATGCTAGAATTACAAATGCAACTAATGCTGTCCATGGACTGTTAGCAAGCGCTGGTAACATTTTTGGACCTATAGCAACTTTGTCTGCTACTCCAAATGTAGTTATTAATGCAACTACGATACCTGTTAACGCATCTCCAGCAACAAGTCCTGAAGAAAGAAGTATTCCTCTTTCAGTTTGAAGTTTAACTTGATCTTCATTACTCTTGAATTTCTTCTCAACAAGTTTTCTTATGATACCACCAGTTAATATTGCAGCACTTAAGTGGATTGGTAAATATAATCCAAGTGCAACTGGAAGTATTGGAAGTCCTGCAAGTTCACAGAATATTCCTATTACAGCTCCAACTATAACAAGTGCCCAAGGAAGTTGTGCAGTCATAACACCTTCAACAACCATTGACATTAATGTAGCTTGAGGTGCTGCTAATGCTTCTGATCCTAAACCATATGTATTGTGAAGTAATAATAGTACTGCTCCACCTGCAGCAGATGCAATAACTATTCCTGCATACATACCCCATTCAACTTTCTTTGGAGTACCACCAATTATGTAAGTAGTTTTTAAACTTTGAGAAACTCCTCCAGCAACTGAAGTACCAATTGAAACTATAGCTCCTGCAGTAATTGCAACTAGCATACCAGCTTTACCTTGGTATCCAACAAGTTTTAAAACTCCTGTTACAAATAGTAATGTAGCAATTGTCATTCCTGAAACTGGGTTATTAGAAACTCCTATGATACCAGCCATTCTTGCAGAAACAACTGCAAAGAAGAATGTGAATAAAACAGCAAGGAAAGATCCAACAACACCAATTTTTAAACCTGGTAAGAATATTGCAGCAACAAATACAAATATTGCAGCTACTAATACCCAGCTAAGTGGAGTATCAACTTCTGTTCTTTTTGTAGCAGCTCCACCTTTATCACCACCAAGACCTTGCATAGCTGTTTTAAATGATTTTATTATAGTAGGTAATGATTTACCAAGACTTATAAATCCACCAGCAGCAACAGCTCCAGCTCCTATGTATCTTATGTAGTTCTTCCAAATATCCCAAGCTCCCATATCAGCTATTAACTGAGTAGAAGGGAATAGTGGTGTTTGAAGACCTGCTCCAACATACTTGATTAGTGGAATAAGACCAAACCAAGCAACTAAAGCTCCACCAAACATGTATAAAGCAACTTGAATTCCAACTATGAAACCAACTCCAACAAGTGATGCCATAGCATTAACTCCAATGATAGTTCCTTGAACAGGTTTTATAACCCACTCAGGTGATTCTTTCCAAATTTGAAGGGCAGCTGAACAGAATTTAAATATTGCTCCTCCACCTATACCAGTAAGAACTGTCTTAAGACCACTTCCACCTTCCATTCCTGTAACAAGAACTTCAGCTGCAGCCATTCCTTCTGGGAATATTAATTCACCGTGTTGTTCAACAATTAGGTATTTTCTAAATGGTATAACAAAAACTATTCCTAATAATCCTCCTAATGTTGTACAAAGTATTATAGTTGGAAGTTTTAAATCCATTCCCCATAATATTATTGCAGGTAGAGTGTATATAATACCTCCTGCGATAGATTCACCCATAGCAGCAACTGCTTGAATCATATTAGCCTCTAAGATGTTATTTCTCTTAAACACTGCTTTAAGTAATGTTGCTCCTAAAATAGATGCTGGAATACCGGCTGCAATTGTCATACCAACCTGTAATCCTAAATAAACATTAGCTGCTGCAAATATGCAAGCAAATATGATACCAATACCAATAGAAATAGCACTTACTTCTGGCATTGCTACATCAGTAGGAACGAAAGGCATGTAATCTTCGCCTTTAATTCCACCGTAGGCATTATGAGATAATTTCTTACTTTCTGCCATTTTGTCTTCATCTCCCTTATTTAGTTTTTAATTTGCCATTTAAATAATAAAATTTGATTAATTATTATTTTAAAATTTAAATGTACATTATGATTTTATTATGGAATCGGTTTCAAATTTTAAAAAATAAATTCAAAATCTATTTTTAAAATGTAAAACATAACAAAGTTAAAATTATTAAATGGTATTAATAGAATATTAACGTATAAAATAAAAATTTAACAATGTTTTCAATTTCCTTACACATAATATCAAATGTAAAAAATAAAATCAATACATTTTGTGAACTTTTTTTGAATAAAGAATGAATTGAATTTTATTTTTTTATAAAAATTCAATTCAATCTCATATTTATACATGTTTAAAATTTCTAAATATTGTTCTAAATTTAGGAAATTAGCAATAATATTAATAATTTAAAATAAGGGTGTATTGAATAAATTTTCATATGTATTTTTTAAAAAATTTATTTTAAAATCCTCATATATTTTTAAATAACTATTATTACCAGTTTTTATTTTTTTCTTTCAAGAAAATTAAATAATTTTTAAAAATTTACTGATTAATATGTAAAATTAATTAAATTTAGAATAATTTCATTAATTGTATTTTTAATAATTTTATAATTTGACTAATTTTATATTCAATTGAATAATTTTGTTCATATTTTTTGATGTTTTTCGACTTGAATTATTGTTAATATATTAACGATAATTGTTTCATTAATATTATTTAGTAAATTTGATACTTAATTTAGATATTATTTTATTTTTTAATATTAAACTCGAATTTTATTACTTTTATTGGATATTTAATTTTTATTTAGTAACTATTTCTTTAATCAAATTTTGCAAGTTTTAATTTATTTATTTTACTATAACTAAATCTATTTAATTGTATTTAAACACTTTATAATAATAAAATAGACAGGAATAACTGTATAATTCCTGTCTATTCTAATTCATCATTTTTTTGTTCATGATTTTCTGCTACTTTAAATTTAATCCAACCTTTTTTAACCATATACCTTAAAAACATTATTAGTCTACTATAAATAGGATGACAACCTTCTATATAATCATCTTCTGTTATATCTTTATATTCTTTTTTTAATTCTGGCATATTTAATAATATTTTACCAATTTCATAAACATTATTTTCTCCATTTATATTTTGCCAAACACTGCTTCCAAGCCTATCTAATTTCACATCACTAACTGAGGGTTTTTTAGCTAACCACTGTAATACTTTTTCTGCAAATTTATTATGATAAAATACAAGATAAACAAAACCATTTCTAATTTCCCAATCATTATGTTTTATAACTGGAATATATAATAGAAAGTTATCCTTATCACTGCTCTTTTCTTTTTTAGACATTAAATTTCTTCCTTTCACATTTATAAAAATTTATATTATTTTATCCATTTCATGTTTATTTTATTAATATAAAAATTATAAAAAGGGGAGAGCACTAACTCTCACCCTTACTTTTAAAACATTAAGCTTTTTCTTCCACTTTAGATGCAAACTTATAAACTAGGAATCCTAATATTAAGAATGCAACTAACGCTGTCCATGGACTATTTGCAAGTGCTGGTAAGAACTTTGGTCCTATAGCAATTGCTGAATCTAACTTTAATGTTGTAAGTATTGCTATTACAATACCTGTTAATGCATCTCCAGCAACAAGTCCTGAAGAAAGAAGTATTCCTCTTTCTGTTTGAAGCTTAGCTTGAGGTTCATTACTTTTAAATTTCTTTTCAACAAGTTTTCTTATAATACCACCAGTTAATATTGCAGCACTTAAGTGAATTGGTAAGTATAATCCAAGTGCAACTGGAAGTATTGGTAGTCCTGCAAGGGCACAGAATATTCCTACAATAGCTCCAACTATAACAAGTGCCCAAGGAAGTTGTGCAGTCATAACTCCTTCAACAACCATTGACATAAGTGTTGCTTGAGGTGCTGCTAATGCTTCTGATCCTAAACCATATGTATTGTGAAGTAATAATAAAACTCCACCTGCAGCTAATGAAGCAATAAATACTCCTGAGTACATACCCCATTCAACTTTCTTTGGAGTACCACCAATTATGTAAGTAGTTTTTAAACTTTGAGAAACTCCACCTGCAACTGCAATTGCAATACAAACTACAGCTCCAGCTGTGATAGCAACAAGCATTCCCTCGTTACCTTTATATCCAACTAATTTTAAAACTCCTGTTACAAATAATAACGTAGCAATTGTCATTCCTGAAACTGGGTTATTAGAAACTCCTATGATACCAGCCATTCTTGCAGAAACAACTGCAAAGAAGAATGAGAATAATACAGCAAGTATTGATCCAACAACTCCAATTTTTATTCCTGGTAAGAAAACTCCACCTATAAAAACAAGTATAGCTGCTGCTAATACCCAAGTTAAAGGAGTATCTACATCTGTTCTTTTTTGAGCAGATGAACCTTTATCACCGCCAAGACCTTTCATTGCAGTCTTAAATGATTTTATTATAGTAGGTAGTGATTTTGCAAGACTTATGAATCCACCAGCAGCAACAGCTCCAGCTCCAATATATCTTATATATTGACTCCATATGTCCCAAGCTCCCATATCAGCTATTAACTGAGTAGAAGGGAATAGTGGTGATGCAAGTCCTGCTCCAACATATTTTATTAAAGGTATAAGTCCAAACCAAGCAACTAATGCTCCACCAAACATATATAATGCAACTTCTATTCCTACTATGAAACCAACTCCAACAAGTGATGCCATAGCATTAACTCCAATAATTGCTCCTTGATATGGTTTAATAACCCATTCTGGAGCCTCTTGCCATATCTTAAGAGCTGCTGAACAGAATTTAAATATTGCTCCACCAGCTATACCAGTAAGAACTGTCTTAAGTCCGCTTCCACCTTCCATTCCTGTAACAAGAACTTCAGCTGCAGCCATTCCCTCAGGGAATATTAACTCACCATGTTGTTCAACAATTAGGTATTTTCTAAATGGTATAACAAAAACAACTCCTAAAAGTCCACCTAATGCTGTACATAAAACTATTGTAGATAATTTTAAATCCATTCCCCAAATAATTATTGCAGGTAATGTGTATATGATACCTCCTGCGATAGATTCACCCATAGCGGCAATTGATTGAATCATATTAGCCTCTAAGATGTTATTTCTTTTAAATACTGCCTTAAGTAATGTTGCTCCTAAAATAGATGCTGGAATACCAGCTGCAATCGTCATACCAACCTGTAATCCAAGGTATACGTTTGCTGCTGCAAATATGCAAGCAAATAAAATACCAACAACTATAGATATAGCACTTACTTCTGGCATTGCCACATCAGTAGGGACGAAAGGTACATAATCTTCACCTTTAATTCCACCATAGGCATTGTGGGAAAGTTTTTTCTTTTCTGCCATGTTATTTTCCTCCTTAGTTTAAAAATTTAAAATTTAAGATAAAAAATCTAAATTTAATAAAAAAGTTCAAAGCTTATAAAAATTTAAAATATTTATTTGAGCATAAGCATAAATTTAGACTTTGTTCTTATCATATATAAATATAAAAATATAAAAGAAAAGGGGATAACCTCATAATTATTTTCCTTTATACTTTTTTATCATTAACATAACAGCTTGTACAAAACAATCTAATAATCCTGATCATTATTAAGTTTTAGTATTTCAATATATATTTGAAATACTTTCAAATATTATCATGTATTTTACATATAAATCAATAATTTATGATTTATTTAAAACTTAATTAAACATTTGTTCACAATATATCAATAATAAAGAGGTTTTATTCATATTTTAGAAATAATATTATATAGAGGAGTATTTTGTATACATTTACTTTAAGATAAAATTATAAAAAATAAAGTGAGATGTAATTATCATTATTCACATCTCACTTTACATATATTTTTTTATTTTTATTCATCGCTCAAAGGATTTTTATTTATAGCAATTCTTAATGTTTCATCATCGACATGTGTATAAATTTGAGTTGTAGACACATTTTCATGTCCTAGTATTTGTTGAAGAGTTCTTACATCTACATTTCCATGTTTGTGCATTAAAGTTGCACTAGTATGCCTCAATTTATGTGGTGTGTATTTATCTTTATCAAGTCCTGCTAAACCTATATATTTTTTTACTATTCTTTCAACAGTTCTTTTATTTATTCTTCTATACTTTCCACTTATGAATAAGGCATCTTTATCTTCACTTGCTACTCTAAAGTTGATTTCATTTCTCATAGGCATATATTTCATAATAGCTTTTAAAGAGGCTTTATTTAAATATATTGTTCTTTCCTTATTTCCTTTACCTATAACTTTCAATGTATCACCCTTAATATTAGATAAATTTATGCCACATAACTCAGAAAGTCTTAAACCACAATTTAAAAATAATGTTATTATACAAAAATCTCTCTCTGAATTTTTATCTCTGTTTTGAGTTACATTCAAAAGATCCTTACTTTCATCTAATGTTAAATAAATAGGGGACTTCTTTGGAAGTTTAGGCGACTCTAATTCTAGAGTTATATTATAAGGTATTAATTTTATCTTATTAGTCAAATAATTAAATAAAGATTTTAAACTAGCTATTTTTCTTGCTTTTGAACTAGACCCATTATTTCTAAAATTATCTAAGTAGGAGATATATGCATATAAATCACTGATACTTAAATTTTTAAGAATATCAATGGATATGTCATCAATTTCCAAATCATCTAAATTATCAAAGGTAACATTAGATTTAGATAAATTTTTATGGATTTTTATGAACCTAAGAAAAAGATTAATATCAGATGTATATGCAGTTAAAGTGCTACTTGAAAGACCTTTAACAGTTCTCATATAATTTAAAAAATCTTCAACATAATAGGGCTTTTTACATTTTAAACTTGACATAAATTCCTCCTTAATATAGTTATATAAGTAGAGAATATATAACTAATATGTATAATAATTATATTATATCACAAAATATAGCATTATGTCGTGAAACTTACATTTCACGACATAAATATTGCAGATAAAAAGAGCCATATATAATATATTATATACTTTAATTTCATTAACTCCACTCACTTCATATTATTCTTTAGTTTAAATTCGTAATTATAGTTATAAAGTTATAATTTTACTCGTTCATCTATATCAATAAGATGTATTTTAAATCTAACTAGTGCCATTAAAATGAATAATTTTTTTATAATTCCCAACTATTAGTATACTATTAAATTTACTTATAATTTTTGTATTTATCAATGCTACACTACTTCTAAACGTTTTATATAATTTTGCATTTAAAATTTAAATTTGTATAAAAAAATATATGCTAGAACTTCTTGCCTAACATATATTTTTGTGTTTATTCACTTTTAAAAAAAACTTGAATAATTAAGATAATCTAAATAATTATCCTAATAAAGGTGGTCTATCTGATATTAAATTCATTAATACAGGTGGATCTTCTGAAAGATTTCTTAACACTGGCGGATCCTCTGAAGAAACTCTAGCAATATTCATTAATACAGGTGGATCTTCTGAACGTAAATATGCTGACATTCCTATGCCAATAGTTCCTACAAGCATTAAAACTGTTAATAGTAATGATGTAACTCTTTTTTTCATAAATAAATTACCTCCCTATATAAATATAATATTTATTTATAATATTAAAATAATATTATTAACTTATTTGAGAATCGCATATAAGTTCTTTAATTTTTGTATTGCAAAATTGCACATTTTTATAATCTTCATCCTTGAAGCACAATTCTGATAATTCGTTGTAATACTTAATTTTTAAAATTTTATTTTCTAATAAATTTATTATCTTTTTAATTATATCTTTTTCTCTATTTCTTACACCAAGATTTTTATATATATTTTTCATAAACTTATATCCTTCAATTGCATATTGTTTATCATTATATATATCTGAATACTCAATACCTAATTGCAATAAAACCATTGCTTCATTATATAACTTTGAATCTAAATAAACTTGTGCTTTTTCTATTAATGTATGTCCTAAAAGCATTCTATCATGTTTAAATCTAATATTTTGAGCTTCACTGTAATAAAAAATTGCTTCTTCTGTCTTTTTATTTTTAAAATATAAATATGCTAAATTATTGTATAAATGCCCTAAAACTTTCTTATCTAAACTTTTATTATTACTTATAATGTCTTCAATAATATTAATAGCATAATCAATATATCCTTTAGCCTCATAACAACTAACTTGTATACCTTTTGCATATATAACATTATTAATATCTTCAGAATTCTCACTTTTCCAATACTGATTAATAAATATCTGTGCTTCATTTATTGCTTTTTCATATTTTTCTATGTTTTTATAACAAATAGACAAATTATATATAGCATAATAATATATTTTTTCATCTTTAACCTCTTTAGATTTATCTTTAGCTTTATTATAGTAAATTATTGCTTCATGATAATTCAATAGTTTATACTTACATACACCTAATTTATTATATATATTAGCTTTTTCAATATTATTTTGTTTATTATCACTACTTATTAAATCTAAAGAATAAAAATAATTTTCAAAAGCTGTTTCATATTCATTTTTATTATAATAAATATCTCCTATCAACATAAATGCTTTAGACATATATGTATCTAAGTTGTATTCTTCTGCAATATCTTTTATTATATCTAGTTCTTCCAATTTGATTTTGTCATTTTCTAATTTTTCTTTGCAATATTTTTCAGCTTCTTCTTCCCTTGTTCTCAAAAAGTATCTATCATCTATATCTAAATTATAGTTTTTTTCAGCTAACACTTTTTTAAATTGCTGAGTTAAAACTTTCGATGCTTCTTCTGTAATATTTCGCCTGCCATTTTCCATTAATCCAATATATCCTCGTGATAAGTTTGTTGTCGCTAAATCTTCTTGTGTAATTCTTGCTTTTTTTCTTAGATATAAGATTTTTTCGCTTCCATTTAAAAAATGCAAAATTTCCACCTCGTTTCTTCCGATACACCCTTTATACAAATTGTATCATTTTTACATATTTTTGTCAATTTTTTCTATTAAAAAAATATATATTTATTTAAACATTGTAATTTTACTATTTGATAATGTTTCTTTTTCCTTTTTTATCATATATATAAGTACCAATATTGAAACTCCTAATACTATAGTTCCTGCTAATCCAGCTTCTGGTCCAAAGATACCTCCTGAAAACATATCATTTCCTACTAATCTTAAATCTATAATTGAACCAGCTTTCATTGGAAGTCCACTTACTTCAAATCCAAAAATATTTCCTTGTGCAAAATTCCAGGCTGCATGAATTCCACAAGCACCCCATAAATCCTTTGTTTTTATAACATATAATCCAAATAAAAGTCCTGATAATATTATATTTAATATTGCTATAAAACTAATATTGGGATTTCCTAAATGTAATAATCCAAAAAGTGATGCTGAAACTATAAGTGCTATAACGCCATTATATCTAGCACCTAAAACATTCATGAGCCATCCTCTTGTAACAATTTCTTCTGCTGCACTTTGAATTATCCATCCTGGTAAAATAATTAGAACATTTAAAATAGCAAATTTACCTACAGGTTGAAGAACATTTTTTTCTATTTCAACACATCCTGCCAAATATAAAAGTGCTACAACTGCACTCATAAGTAGTATTCCAACTCCAAATCCTCTTAAATAATTTAATAGTAAATTTTCTTTTTTTAGTCCCATAGTAGTAACACTTCTTTTCCCTATGAATTTAACTACTAAAAATACTAAAATAATAATAAATACAAAACCTATAGTAAGATTTAAAAATTGCATCAGTAATGCATTATTAAAATCCCATCCTAAATCCAAACTAAAAAGTATATGAAGAATTATACCTCCAATAAATTGACCTACAAATACAAATGTATAAGCTAAAATTACTGCTAAAATAAAATTAGGTAATTTCTTGCTTTGTCTTGTTTCTAAAAATAATTTTTCATCTTTTAAAATCATTTTGCCCCCCTCTTATTAAAATCATTTCATTAAAATACTATGATTACTTTTTATAGTTTATTAGTGATTTATATAGTTTCTATTCTTCTAATGCAAATAAGGCGGCACCCAACGCTCCACATATTTGCCCTTCTTCTGGTACAATTATCTTAGTACTTAAAGATTTTTCTATTTCTTTTACTACTCCTCTATTTTTAGACACTCCACCTGTTATCATAAACTTATCATTTTTTCCTACCCTATTTACAAGTGACAATACTTTAGATGCTACAGCTTTATTAATTCCATGCACAATATTTTCTATTTCTTCATTTTGTGCAATTAATCCTATAACTTCTGATTCTGCAAATACAGTACACATACTAGAAATAGTTACATCATTAGTATATTCTAATCCTAATTTGCTCATATCTTTTAATCCTAACTCTAATGTTTTAGCCATCATCTCTAAAAATCGTCCTGTTCCAGCAGCACATTTATCATTCATTACAAAGTCTTTTACATCTCCATTTTCATCTATTCTAATTACCTTACTATCTTGACCACCTATGTCTATTACTGTTCTTATATCTTTATTTAAAAAATTTGCCCCTTTTCCATGACAAGTTATTTCTGTTAATTTTTTATTTGCAAAAGGAATAGAAATTCTTCCATACCCTGTAGATATTATAAGTTTTAGGTCATCTTTTTTTAAAGCTGCTTTATATAAAGCTTCTTCTAATGCCTTATATGCTCCTTCTATAGACTTGGCACCTGTTTTAACAATTGAATAAGATATTATCTTTTTATTCTCATTCAATATAACCACATTAGTGGATGTAGATCCACTATCTATTCCTGCAACAAACTGTCCACTTTTATTATCTTTTTTAGTTTTAGTTTTTGAATCATTTATTTCCTCTAAAAGTGCTTCAATTCTAGTTTTCATTTGTTCTGAATTACCTTTAGTATAATCTGATTCAATTTTAACCATAGGCACTGTAACTTTATCTTTTAAATCCGCATATTCAAAACCATAATAATCACAAAACTTAATAGTGTTGTATATTATTCCCTTTAACTTATCATCTTTAATTAGTGTTTTTCTATTTTCTATGTTTTCCATTCTCATACAAGACATTTGATTTAGTAAATCACTTGCGTATATTTCCATAACATCATCTAATAAATTTAAATCTTTATAACAATTTGAAAATTTATTCTTATAGCCTGTACAACTACAGTTTTTTACTGGTAATGACGATATTTTCTTTATCTCTTCATAAAGATTAGGACTCATACGTCCTCCTAATACACTTATATAATTAGAGTCACTCTTTTCCTCTTTTTCTACACTAAAACTCTCTTTAAACTTTTCTAAATCAAAAGTTTTTGATGAGTAATTTTCATATGAGATTATAAATTTTAAAAGTTCATTTTTAAATATTTGTATTGAAAAAGGTGTTACTTTTCTCGGAATATCAATAATGTAACAAAATTTAATTTTTTCATCTTTGCATAATATATCCTTAACTCTCCTTAATGAATCACAACAATTTATAAGTAATACTTCATCTATATTCATTTTCTTAACATTTTCAAGTATAGTCTTACAATAACTACATAGATTATTATGAGTTACACTATGAGCCACATCAAAGTTTTCCACTTCAAAATCTATTTTTATTCCCTCTTCATCAAAACCCTTAAAAAGTTCTTTAGGAGTATATTTACAAACATATCCTATCATGTCTTTTCTCCTTTTCTACTATGTCTAAAAATGCTTCCATTCTAGTTCTGATTTGCTCATCGTTACCATTTCTTTTATCAATACCATCACCATCAATTATAAGTGTTTTAATATTGTTACTTTCTAATTTTTCTTTTAGAATATAAGCACCTCCAAAGGACTGTTTACATCCTACATGACATAAATGTACTACTCCATCTATTCTTAATTTATTGCACATTTTTAGTATGTTATCTACTTTTCTATCATATCCACCATTAAAATGATTTAAAATTAATTTTTTAGCTATGCTCTTATAAGGATTGTCCACATCTAATTCTATAAGTGAATCAAAATTAAAATCACAAATAACTAATTGATTATCTTCATTCAAGTTAAAAATTTCTCTTAACGGCTCAGAGTAAAATGGAATTAAATGTGTCCATAAAATTCTATTTCCTTCTACCTCTCTACATTTATCAATATCCTCTAATAAAAAACGATAATATTCTAAAACTTTATCATGTCCTAAAAAAGCATGTGTTGCAAAAATTCTATACATTTCTAATGTTAGTGTATTAGGATAATATTTATATGCTAATTTATCTAAAAATTTCTTATAATAATCTATAGATTTATTTTCATTTAAAATAATCTTTTTTAGATTATCTTCATTAAGTTTTCTATTAAAATTGTCTTCTAAAAAAGATACCATTTCTTTAAGTTGCATTTCTACATATTCTTCAGCATCTTTAGAGTATTCATAAGGAACATCTATTACATATTTATTTATTCCACACTCTTTAGATATTGCCCTAAAAGTATTTATATTGGCATCACAAGCAAGTGAAGTTGTTATTGCACATTTAGGTGCTGGCAAAACTTTTGAAGTAGCTGCACCTAAAAAAGCTTTATGATATGAGCAAAAGTTATCACTAATTCCTTCTTTTTCTGCAAAATCTATAAATGCACTTTCACAACCTGCTCCTGATAAATAAGATGAAAATGCCTCTATAAATTGTGGATATATGTTCATTGCATGTAAAAATTCACAGGGTGTAAATATATTAACCAATGCCGAATTACTAGAATGCTGCATTGGCTCTAATACAAAATCCATAGATATTTTAGATAAATACTTCTGCGAATTCAAAAAATCTTTTTCTTTAAATTTACTTAAAACATTTCCCTCTAGCCAATAACCAGCTTTAAGAAGATTAAAACTTACATTAGGCTTATATTCTATATTCTTACAAACTAAATCACTATATAAGTTAAATAAATCCACATGCACACCACCTTAGTTTTATTTTCATTCAATTGTTGGTAATAATTTATATTTTAACACATAATTTGAAATTTTAAAATTATTCTAAATACTATTGCATTGATTTATTTTAAAATAAAAAGTATCAGCAATGATTTTAATAATCTTTTGCTGATACTTTTTATCTATTTTTTTATGTATAACATTTTTTTTATACAAGTATTTTTCCTTTGTATCTTTTTTAATTTGAATTTAAAGTTTTCTCCAATAACAGTAAATATCATTCCATTGTTTTTTAATTTAAGATTTGTATCTACACCTAATTTTCTATTTTTCTTAAACATCTATTAACACCCCTTAACATACAATTATTCTTTGGTTTGCACTATACTATCTATATTTTGAAGACTATATTCTCTTATAAGTTCAATTAAAATATCTGCATAAATTTTTTCACCAAATTCATTTTCAGCAGTACTATATCCTGCATTTTCTAGTGCTTGTGCTTGAGTTATATATGTTTTTGCTTCAAATAGTCCATTTTCTTTATATCTTGAATTTACAACTAAGAATTCACCATGATCTTTTATTGATTCGTCTATACTTTTGTATTTTCTAAAGTTAGCATTAATTATTGTATTATGAAACTCTTGTGTTTTAAAACTTATATAATCTCCCTTATAATTTGCATCTGCTTTAATTCCAAACAAATTATTTCCCTTTACAGAAAGTTCAGATCTACCAAAGTCAGATTCTAATATAGCTTGAGCTATTGTTATAGATGGAAGTACCCCATATGTATTATAATTTTTAATTGCATCTTCTTTTATTTTATTTATAAATTTTAATTCATGTGATAAATTTTTATCTTCTTTTTCTTCTTTTAGCATTTCCAATTGATATTTACCTAATTTTTCTATATATTTATGTACTTTTCTTTTTTGATTATTATCAAAGTTTAACTTCTCCATTACACTTTTTAAAGGAAGAATCTTATATTCACCTCTGTACGTTATAATAAAAGTTTTACCTATTTTAGTTGTAACCTTATCATCTATGGAATTAAAACTATTTTTATTTTGTACTGCTGCTATAGCTGCAATTTGTTTCCAATCTAATTGAACTTTCTTATCTCCTATCTTATCTGCCATATCCATGTAATGTTTCATATCTAAATTATTCATGTTTATACTTTTATTTATACCAAAATTATAAAAAAATAAAAAAGTAATCATTATTAAAACTATACTAATTACTAATAATATAATTTTAAATATTTTTTTCATCTGTTCACCTCGTTTTTACAAAATTAACCTATATATAAATATATCACCTTATACCTATTTGTCCAAGTTAAAAAGTGAGTTCACTTTTAGTAAACTCACTTCTCATCAATACTTAATTTTTGTTAAACTCATCTAATTAAGTTGTAGTATCTTCTATATTAAACTTTTCAATTAATGAATTTAAATACTCTGCATACTCTTTTAATTTCATAGCTTCACTTGAAACTTCATCAATTCCTCTAGCTTGTTCATCAGATGAAGCACTAACTTCTTCAGATGTGGCTGCTGTTTCCTCAGAAATGGATGATACTTCTAATATTTTTTTACTTAAATCATCTTTACTTGTTTCAATACTTAATAATGAACTATCCACTTCTACTATGCTTTCTTTAAGTTCTTTAATGTTTGAAACAATTAAGTTAAATTTATCTTCTGTTATTCTTACACTTTCATTTGTAACCTCGTTAAGTGATTTATTACTCTCCATTTCCTTATTAAGTGATACTATATCATTTTTAATTTTTTCAATTACTGCATATATATCTTTAGCTGAATGAGCACATTGATCTGCAAGTTTTCTAACTTCTTCTGCTACAACTGCAAAGCCTCTTCCTTGTTCACCAGCTCTTGCAGCCTCTATACTTGCATTTAACGATAGTAAATTTGTTTCTTCTGCTATAGATTCAATTACATCTATTATTTTACCTATTTCATTTGAATTTTGTTTTAAATTTTCTATTTTACTTGCTATATGATTATTAGATTTTTCATTCTTTGTATAATTATTTATTAAAGTATTTATTGCTGAAGTACCCTCAATTGAAGCATCTTCAACTTTTTCTGAAATGCTTAGCATATTTTTAGCACTTAGTAATGATTTATCTAATTCCACACCAAACATTTGTGTATTTCTTACACTTTCATCTAATCTTTCAGCTTGCTCATTTGCTCCTTGTGAAATTTGTTGAACTGCATTTGCAACCTCTTCACTTCTTTCACTAGATTCAAGCATTATAGAATATAAATTTTCTGCACCAGCTTTAACTTCATTAGATGATGCTTTTACACCATTCAGTACATTAGCCATATCATCTATAAGTAAATTTACTGCTTCAACTATAGCTAAAACCTCTACATTATATTTACTATTTACTTCTGCTTTTTCTGTAAAGTCACCATCTTTAATTTTTTCAAGTATATGAACAGAATCTGAAATTCCTTTTGATATTCCTGAAGAAATCTTTCTTGATACTATAAAAACAATTATCAAAATTAGGACAAATAATATAGCAAATGGTGCTATTTGACTAATTTCTTTATCTAATATGTATCTATTAGTTGTCATATTAACTAAAATTAAATTAGAGGTATTAAGTTTTTGTGTTGAAACCACATAATTTGTTCCATCAATAGATACAGTTTCTAAACTGTTATTTTCTATAGATAACAATTCATTTATCCAAGGTTTTTCACTTGAATCACTTCCTATAAATTCATTGTCAGTAGCAGAAACAATTAACCCTTCTCTAGAAATAAGCATGGATTTAAATTCTTCTGATCCTGTATCAAGTTTTTCATTTAAATTATCTATATCTTGATCTATAGCTATTACACCTATAACATTTCCACTATTACCTATAATTGCTTTTGAATATGTTGTTACAAATTTTCCTGTTATATTATCTTTATATGGATCAGTTAAACATACAGAATCTTTATTGTTTATTGCATCTTGATACCATTTAGTTGATTTAAAATCAAAATTATTTTTAATTGCAAAATTATCAGGTAAATCTACTATATATCCATCTTCTAATGCTATGTATACTGATAAAATGTGTTCCCTATTTTTTAAATAGCTAGCAAGTGTTTTTTCAAACCAGCTTCTTTCATTAAATTTATTTTCTAATGATCCTTTAGCATTTGCATCATCAGTTAAAAAGTTTAAGTCTTGTTTTACTGAATTATAAAATGAACTTATTGATTCATTTATAACATTTAATTCATAAAGACTTGCATTCTCAATTTCATTTTTTACATTATTTCTTACAGAATACAATGTTATAACATTTACTAATATAATAGGTATTATAGAAACAATCATTGCCATTCTTATAATTTCTTTTCTAAGTGTTAATCTTTTGTTTTTCAAATTTTTCACCTCAATGTTAAATATCTTTTCTTATGTAAAATTAATACATATAATAAAACTTATAATAATCGGTTACTTTAATTTTTCATAATATAAATTTATTATTATAATAATTACCATTCCTTATTAATTATATATCACACTCCATTATAACAAATTTTTGAAATTCTAAAATTACATATATCTTTTTAACCTTCGTATTTATAGAACTATACTTTATTAAGTTTTTGTTAATATTAATTAATTTTAATATCTTTCTTACATATAAAAGCTATAACTAAAATAACTAAATAAAAAATTAAATATCTTATAAACTCTAATTTTAAAAAATAAGATAACATAATATATGTTGTCATAGATAAAATTAGACTAATTAGTCCATTTTTAGTATTTCTAGATATATAAACTCCTTGTGTCAAAAAGATTATAGGATTAACTCCTAAAAGACAAACTTCTAAAAGCTCATTATTTTTCAATGTATAACATACCCCCATACTAATTATAATTACTATTGATGAAATTATCTTTGTTAACATAAACTCCCCCACACTTATAATTCTTTATATATCATTAATTAAAGCCATTCTAACATGATCTTTCCATTCACCATTTACCTCTAAAAAATTATGTGCTATTCCTTCATTTATGAAGTTTAATCTTTTGCATAAATTTAAAGATGAAGTGTTTTCTTCACGTATATAAGCCTCTATTCTATGCATACCATACTCATTAAACATAATTTCTATGCCTTTTTTTAAGGCTTCAGTCATATATCCTTTATTTGTTTCATCTTTATCTAACTTATATACAACATGACAAGATAAAAATGCAAATGGAACTATATTATAAAATGTAATTTCTCCTATTATTTTATTTAAATCTTCCTTTTTAAATATCCATAACTTTAACATTAACTTATCTTGAATAAATTTCAAATCAGTTTTTAATTGAGTTTTCTGAAAATTTTCAGTATAAAACTTTTTATCTCTCAATGGTTCAAAATCACTAAAAAAATCTACATTTCTATTTATGTATTCTGTAACAATACAACTATTTGAATCATCTAAAACTTTTAAAATTAATCTATTCGTTTGATAACTCTTCATATTAAATCCCTCCTTTTACATATATTACATATTATACATTATATGTTTTCTAATATATCATTAAAAGTAAAAAAAGACCTGCAATTAACAAGTCTTTTTATCATGTTTCTTTCTTATATATACGTAACTAACGATAGCTATTAATATAATAATGACTGCTAAATAGAGTAAAATTATATATGGATACTGAGGTTGTTCATAAACAATGGTCATCTCGGTGCCATCTTCTATATCACTTAGCTTATACTTCCATTTAGCAGTGTTTGAATCAACAATTTCTGTAGAATTGCTTTCTAGTATAGCACCTGGAACTTTTATTACATTTTCATAATCTATATCTTTTATAACTTTGCTTACTTGACTTGTAAATAAATTATAATTATCCTTAGATACTTGAGCTAATGCATCTTTTAATATATTTTTATTAACTTTTATATTTAATGCTACTTTATTCTTTAATATACCTGGGATTATTTTCTCTTGTAAATCTATATACTGTTTTATATTCTCTCTATTGTGTACTTTTTCAAAATTAAACAAAGTATATTTGTATTCTATTACTTTCATATTATCTTCATCATATCTCTTAACTTGAAACCCTTGAGATGATATATCTTTTTCATTTGATAATATAGGATCTATAACTTTGCTTACATACTTATCATATTTTATTTTTCCCATAATAAATCCAGTACCATCTTTATTTATTTCTGTTACTGTAGTTAAATTTACCTTTCCACATCCTACTAAAAAAATAGTTAAAAAAATAGCTAGAATTAAAACTCTAATTTTTTTCATTTATCTCTCCTCATATTTAAATTTATAGTTTATTATTAATTATACTTGAATTTTTGTCAATATAATTTTATATTGCAAGTATTCCATATTAATATTATAGACAATAAATCTCATATAAAGTAAAATTATACTATAACATATTTTATTGGAGATGATTTACTATGGAAAAAGGTTATATTCATGTATACACAGGAAACGGAAAAGGAAAAACTACTGCAGCGGTTGGACTTGCTGTGAGAGCTGTTTGTGCCGGGAAAAAAGTATACTTTGGTCAATTTGTTAAAGGTATGAAATATAATGAAGTAAACTGTGAAAACTATTTGCCTAATATAAAATTCGAACAATTTGGAAGAGGATGTTTTATATCAAAAGCTCCAGAACAAGAAGATATAGATAGTGCTAAAGAAGGCTTATCTAAAATAAAAGAAATACTTATAAATAATACCTATGATGTTGTTGTTCTAGATGAACTTACAATTGCAATGTATTTTAAATTATTCACATTAGATGATGTACTAAATGTTTTAAAATTTAAACCTGAAAATACTGAAATTATAATAACAGGTAGATATGCACCCGATGAGTTAATTGATTTAGCAGATCTTGTTACAGATATGACTGAAGTTAAACATTATTATTATAAGGGTGTACTTTCAAGAAATGGGATAGATAAATAAAATATAAAGTGCTAGAAACTCTAGCACTTTATATTTTTTATAAATTTAATTTTTCTTACTGGGAAATGGTATTATCTTGCACTTAGGCATTGGAACATATTCATCATCTTCTGCTTCTAATGTATCTAACATCTCTTCCATATCTCTTAAATTGTTTATCTTAGATAAATGACACTTATTAATTATATTGTCTAAATTATTATTATCTAGCATTTCTATAAGAGAATTTAATTCTAAGAATTCTTCTATATCTTCACTTGATAAATTTTCTATATCAATCTCATCATCATCAATATCTATTGTAATATCGTCATTATTAATATCTTTCTCTTCTGGTATATGTGATATAATTCCATCTTTTAATGCTTTCTCTTGAATTTCTTTTGGTACATATCTTATATCGGTTATAAAACCATCCAAATTTACAAGCCAAGTTAAAGGGTTTTTGCTTAAATTACTAGGAATAGTCCACTTTAAGTCTAAAGGTGTTATATCCAGTAAATCTGATATATTATTAGACTTAGAAGATACAGAACTTCCACTAACCTTAAAATAAGAATATAAATCTTTAGCTTTTATATGTATTGCTTCGCTTGGATCAAATAAAAAGTTAACTTTACCAACTACATGTATTATAGAGGGTGCCCAAACATCTATTTTCCCTCTGCTAATTCCTTTAGGATTTTTTCTACATACTTCTTCACATAAATTAATACAAAGTTTTTTATATTCATCATTTAAATAACTATCACAAAAACTTTTTATTAAATCTATTATATTATAATATCTATCTTCAATTTCTTTTGGTATAACTGACATAACTTAATTCTCCTTTTGAAAATAACTAATTGCTTTAAACTCATTTAATTTACTTATAATATTATTAATACTCTTTAAAGTCAATAAATTTATCTAATATATAAATTATATTTCAAAATCATCTACATTATCAACCTTAAAGTATGAATTTATTCATATATGTATCCAAAATATATTTAGTACATTTTTATATAAAAATTTATATTTATTTAATTAACTTGTAATATTAAAAGAAGATGCCATCTTTTAAGCATCTTCTTCTAATTTATTCAACATCTTTTTTTAAATTTTCATATTCAATTTTAGCTTTATCTATTTTTTCAGAAATTTTACGTTTTTCATCTTCACTTTCAACACACATCATTGCATACAATAAATTAGTTATCTCTCCACTTTTTCTACTTAAAGCTAATCTTTTTTCATCCATGAAGTTTCGCCCCCTATACCAATATCATGTATATATGAATTTAATATTTTTTTAAAATCATTTTCCTACTAATTTAATTTATGTAATATATACATATTTGCTACATTTTAAGATAAATTCTACTATAAAAATTGTTCAAACTGTCATAATAAGAAAGTTTTTGAATATATTCTTGCATTAATTCTAGCTAAACTTTATATAATCAAATTTTTATAAATACTACTATAAATTTAACAAAATAAGTATATATACATTCATTATCATGTTATTATAAATGTATATTTTATGAATTTGAAAGGATATGATTTTATGAATAAATTAAGTAATAACTATGAAATTGCTGTTTTTGCTGGTGGATGCTTTTGGTGTATGGTTTCTCCCTTTGATGTTTTAGATGGAATTATAGAAGTTATATCTGGTTATACTGGTGGCATTCTTGAAAACCCAACATATAAAGATGTAAAGTCTCAAGTTTCTGGCCATTATGAAGCTATTAAAATTTTGTATAATCCTAAAATTATTTCATATGAAAAACTATTAGATGCCTTTTGGCGCCAAATTGATCCAACTGATGATGAAGGACAATTTCAAGATAGAGGCTCATCTTATAGATCTGCCATATTTTATACATCTAAAAATCAAAAAACTTTAGCTGAAAATTCTAAAATAACTCTTGAAAATTCAAAAAGATTTAAAAAACCTATTGTAACTAAAATTCTTCCATTTTCTAAATTTTATAATGCTGAAGAATATCATCAAAATTTTTATATAAAAAATGAAGTGGAATATAAAAAAGATCGTACTAAATCAGGAAGAGATGAATTTATAAAAGAATATTGGGGCGAAGATTATTATAGTATATACAAATAGAAGCGTATTTTTATCACGCTTCTATCATAGTCAAAACATCCACTTTATAAATTATGTAATAGTTTATTTATGAAAACTTAAATTCTTTCTTTTCCTATAAATACAGCTGCTAAAGTTCCTGGTCCTCCATGTGTTCCAATTACTACACCTATTGAATTAATTATTACATCTTTTACAGTACTTTCTTCTAAAATTATATTCTTTAATTCTTCTGCCTCCGTCAAACAATCAGCATGGCAAATAAATATAGTCTGATTTTCTAAATCTATAGCATTATCTTTAATTTCTGAAGCTAAGTATTTTATTGCTTTCTTTTTTCCTTTAATTTTAGATTTTACAACTACCTTTCCTTCATTATCAAGAGTTAATGTAGGTTTAATATTTAAAATTGAACCTACTGTAGCCGTAGCACCTGATATACGTCCACCTCTTTTTAAATGAGCTAAATCATCAACAACAATTGAATGTATAACTTTTTCTTTAATATTTTCTATAAATTTAACTATTTCCTCTTTATCTAGCCCTTTATTTATTAATTCACATGCTTTATAAACAAGAAGTCCTTCTCCTAATGATACACTTTTAGAATCAATTACCGATATATCTGCATCATTATATTTTTCTAATACACTATTTCTAGCAATTACCGAACTATTAAAAGTTCCACTTAAAGCACTAGATAAACCTATATATATTATCTTATATCCTTCTTTTACATACTTTTCAAAAATTTCTTCAAATGCAAATACATTCGCTTGAGATGTTGATGGCATTTTACCTTGTCTAATTAAACTATAAAATTCATCCATTTTAAAATTTTCACCTAAATCATCCAAAATAAAATTTCCATCTATATTTACTCCTAGAGGCACAAAATCTATATCGTTATCTTTTACAAATTCTAATGGTAAATCACTTGCTGAATCTGTTATTAATTTTATTTTCATTTAAAAATCCTCCTAAAACTCACATGAGTTATGATTCATTATTTTAAAATTTACTATGAATTAATTATATGTTATTTTATTTTGACAATCAAATTATTCTTTATTCAAATTATTTGATTAGCTTTCTTTTTCGCTTTTATTATAATAATTACATTGATTTAAACATATATTTTCCTTTAAATTTATTTTTTATAATATTTAAGAATAAAAAAATCTAAAAACTATATGGTTCAAATTTCATCTTTTAATTTATTACTTTCAAAACTTGGACACCCTCAAAAGCGAGACTAGCTAAGAATTGTTTTCATCAGTTTTATATTTCATTATTAATTCTTGTACAATATTTTATATCTATATTTATCACTGAAATAAGAATAATTGAATTTTTGAACTTTTATAACTAATATATACTAAAAATAAAGAAAGGATGAATAAACTCATCCTTTCTTATTTCTTACATATAAACATTCCTGCTTTAGTAGTTATTTCTAAAGTCCCATTTTTGTCCACATAACTCCTTATATATTCTGTAAATTCCTTCTTCTTATTGCCTTTTAAAATTTCTGTACCTTTTATACTAGATGATTTATATGAAACTACTGCCTCTACATCAGAAGTTATAATTTTCCCTTTCAAAACTTTAACATCTGTATCTTTAAAATGATTTTTTAAAATATCTTTTCCATTTTCTAAATTAAATCTTTCACACATTCCATTACTATGAAGTCCCATAGATGCATCAAATTTTTCTACTAGCGAATTTAGCTCTTTCATTGCTTCACAAGAATTTGTAGTTACATAAAATGTTCCATCTTTTTTTAAAACTCTTTTAATTTCTGACAAAGCTTTATCTATATTAGGAATTAAATATAACATATGTTGCGCTATTATTATATCAAAACTATCATCATCATATGGTATATGTTCTGCATTAAAATTATTATATATAAAATTTCTATTCAAATTGATTAAGTTTTCCCTAGTAGTGTCCAACATACCTTTTGAATAATCTGATAGTACTATTTCTATATCTTTATTTAAATTTCCTTGGTTTTCACTCCAAAATTTACCTGTACCACAACCAATTTCTAATACTTTCATATTATTTTTAAAAACAATATTTGCAAAACACCAACTATTCCATGGTGTTTTATTAATATTATAGCTATGAAGACTAAGTCTATTTTTAAAATTTTCTGAATTTTCGTATTGTTTTTTAACCTTATTTTCTATATTTGTTATCTTGATTATATCAATGAGATTTTCAACTTCTAAAAGTCCAGTATTTCTAATTTTATCTTCAGCCTTTAAAAATACTTCTATAACTGTATCTAAATGTCTTCTTTTTTCTTCTAGGGCTTCCTTTTGAAACTTAATCATCTCTTCTATATTTTCTTCATTATTATATAAAATATTTTTTATTTCATTCAAAGAAAGTCCTATAAATTTTAAAGTAATTATTTGTTGAAGTGTTAAAAAATCTTTTTCAGTATAAATTCTATATCCTGCTTCTGTTTTATCACTTGGATTTAAAAGACCTATTTTTTCATAGTGTATTAATGTCTTTACAGTTACCCCTGACTTTTTAGCAAATTCACTAATTTTCAAGAAATCACCCCCTCAAAAATTATAATAATCTAACACCTTAGGTCAGAGTCAACAAATATTTTAAACTTTTTAAAGTGATTCTAATTTTAAGATCTTCTTAAACTCATAAATCTTTGAAACTTTAAAGTTACTAAACATGTAAGTCCAGCTACTATTGAATATAATAAAAATTTATTTGTAGCCTCACTTGGTAGTGTTATTACTATAAGTATCCATATAATAAATGATATTATAAGATCTTTTTTTGTAGAATTCATAATCTAATCACCCTTTCATAAATAAATTTAGCTTTCAAAATGTTTTTTCTAAACTTATTTATCTTTAAATATGACTTATAAATTTATAATAAATATGTCCTTACATTATATTTTAAGGTTTACATAAGTTTTAAATTTTATATTATTTATTAGTATACTTATATTATACATCAATTTTCAGTTAATTGACAAAAATTCTACTAACTTTTTTATAAAAATTTTTAATGGTTACTATTTAAATTAATAATTTTAAATTTTCTAACTAAATTTCCTTTATGATAACCCATCTATAGGGTTCCAAGTTCAAATAGCATCTTTATCAAATGATATTCCTAAGCTTAAATATTATTCTATTTTTATATTATGAACAAAGTAAGAAGTAAGAATGAAAAGTTAGTGAAATAAAACATAAAAAAGTGTTTAAATTGCAAACTAACTTAAACACTTTTATTGTAAATTGATTTAATAAAGATTTAACAAGCTTTCTATAGTTTTCTTTTCAAATCTTATCATTCCTTGCTCTTTCCTGTCTTCTATTCTTTTCATTTCTGATTCATATATGCTCATAGCAGCTTCTTTATCATTTTCAATTAGTAATTCATATGATACCAAAGCTCTTGCTTTTGTAATTGCATCACTACTTTTTATCATATTTTTGTTAACATTATAGTAGGTTTTAGCTTTCTCTAAATCTTTTTCTATAATTAAGTAATAATAGAAAATATCATGAGTAAAAGTAAACATATTTCCTACTAATGGTGTTATATCATATTTCTTATCAAAACTTATGACATTTTCAATACTTTTCTTGGCACTATCTATATCCCCTAAATCTAAATTATTTAAATATCTATAATAATCCATAGCAACATTACAATATTCTGAAACACCATCAATTTTATCATTATATAAATAATTTTTGTCAAAATCTTTTGGTTCTAAATCATCACTTACAACATCTATTTCCAATAAACTTACACCATTAGTATCCTTAATCAAAGAATATATCCAATATCCATCATTTATAAGATATTTAGATTTGAATATCATTAGATTCATAATAAACAGATAAATACCAATGATAACATTTATGGAACAAAAAATTTTTATATATTGATTTTCTACAAACATAGCTATAACAAAAGTAATTATTGAAAATATTACATTAAATAATCCACCACCTACAAGTAGTTTTATCATCTTTGTCTTTTCAAAATTATCTTTTGTTATATTTAATACGGTTTGTCCACCATATGCAGAACCTTTTAATTCATTATTCTTCTCAAATTTTAACTTTCCATCTTTTTTAAAAATCTTAAAGTTTAAAATTTTAATTTCTTTAAATTCATATCCTGCTATGATTCCAAGTATCGCATGTCCTATTTCATGAATTATTACTTGTATAAATAACGATATAAAAATACTTACAATTACAACTGGGAATAAAATAAAAGGTGAAATATCTTTTACTTTAAGTAACTTACCAGTGTATGCACCTATGAAAAAGCTCATAATAGTTATAATTACTATAGGCATCACCGTACTATATTTCTTCTTATTCAAAATTCATCCTCCTTAATTTAAGTTTTTAGAATTAATCTACATTGATTTAATTTCAATTTTTTGTTTTTTTATTACTTTTTCAAATATAGGTACTTTAAGCACTATAAGTGCCAAAATTGAACCACTAATTGAACTAAGTAAAAATGGCATTACATATGTAAATATTGCAGCTTCTTTTCCAAGTAATACTGAAGCTATTGGATAACATGCCATCGCCCCTATAATACCTGTTCCTATAATTTCACCTATAACTGCACAATAATATTTATTAATTCTTTTATAAATAATTGCACTTAAAAACGCACCTATCATACTACCTGGAAAGGCTAAAAGAGAACCTGTTCCCATAATATTTCTTATTAATGATATGCAAAACGCATTAATTACTGTATATAGAGGGCCTAGTAAAACCGCTCCAATAACATTTAAAAAATGTTGCATAAAAAATATTTTACCACCTACGAATGGTATAAATAAAGTAGATCCAACTATTCCAATAGCTATTAACATAGCACTTAAAACAATTCTTTTAGTTTTATTAGTATTTTTTTTCATAAATATCACCTCCATATGACTAAACTTATTCTAAATACATTATAATACATATTTAAGTATTTTTATGTTATTTAATTATTTATATAGGATATACTACTATATTTTTTATAAAAACATATGTTATCTATGTAAAATAATGACCTTTTGAATTTTTTGATTATTTTATAAGGCCATAATTTTCTATATAAAAAATAAAAATACTTGCATATGAGAGCAAGCATTTCTATTTTAAATTTTATTTATTATTTTCTTCATTTCTATTAATTGTTTGTGTTAATGTTTTGTATAGTGGAAAATCGATATCTACTTTATATGCACTATTCGCTTCATTTACATCATATTTTAATTCTAATGTTGTATTAAATTTTTCAAGGTTATTTTTACTATTCATAGGTATATTGGTTATATTACCTTTTATATTAATAGTTTCATGAATTTTCCCTTGATTTTTATCATTTAACTTCATTAGTCCATTCATCATGTTAATATATAAAGGCTTAAGCTCTTTTACCTCACCTTTGTTCCATAGATATACATTCTTCATATAATTTTCATAATCATAATCTTTTAAATAAAGCATATCTCCTTTGCCACAAAAATAATAACTTCTTATAAAGAATTTTAAAAGTTCAGCTCTTATTTTTCTATACTTTGATTTTTCAAAATCTATTTTATAAATTTTATCCATATATCCATTAGGATAATCTAAAAGTTTTTTAAAATAATCAAATACATCAATAGAATTCTCAAAATCCTCTTTTATATCCTCTATTTCTAAAGTGCTGATATTTGTAGGATCTAATTTATTTAAAGCCTCAAATATAAAAGAGTTTTCCTTATTACTAAAAATTTTATTAGGTAAAAGTGCATTTATATAATCTAAATTATTAAGTTTATGAATAGTTTTTTTGAATAATTCTGAATCACTATCCACAGATAAGTCTGGCACTAATAGTTCATAAATAAAATTTAATAGTTCCCTAGTTGAAATTTCTATTGTATTCTCTATACTACATTGAACTAATAATTGTGCTATTGATTTTTTTACATTTTCATTACTTAATAATTCATAGTTTCCTTTAATAGGACAACATTTTGAATTTTTACATTCAATACAATTTTTTTTATATGAATCATAAAAAATATTATATTCTGACGAATCAGTAATTTTATTTATTAAAAGTTCTATATAATTAGGTTCAACTTTTCCATTTTTCAATGTAAACATATGATAATCACTAAAATTTATAAATTTTAAAAAACTATCTTCATCAAAATTATTGATATTTCTACTAGTTTTTAAAATTTTATTATCTTCAATATATTTATTTAAAATAGAAAACTTCTCCACATTTTCAGATTTTATAAATTTCTCTAATGTCTCTATATTAAGTGTTATTATAACCTTATCATTGCTTTTATTAATTTTATCATCATTGAAGTTATGTAAAGCTTTAGTTAGATTATCTACTGCACTTATATTCTTTGATAGATTTTCTTTATTAACATTATAAATTTTAAAATTTTCCATAATATCAGAATATTTATTATTAAAATAAGATATTATATGAGATTTGCCATCTCCAACATTTCCACAAAGTAAAATTAATTGTGCTTTTTTTGATTTTTCAGCTTTTAAAATTACCTCTTCTAAATCCCTTTGAATTGCTCTTTCTATATGCATATATTTCTTAAAAGGTGTAAATTCATTATTTCCTTCTACTATTTCATTTGAAGATTTTTTTAATCTTAAAAGTTCCTGAATTAGACACTTTTTATCTACATTATTATTTAGTATACTTTCAATTAGCAACTCATATTTGATATCCTTCTTTATTTCATTACTATCGTGAGACACATGCACCTCATTTTTAATAATTTCATTATCATTTACATTACTTTCAACTATTGAATTTTCCACTTTATTTATTATTTTATTTATTGATTCTAAATCTTCTTCTTTAACATTAACTAAAGCTTTTTTGGGTACCTTATATGGAACCTCTTCAAATTTAGAATCTATATATTTATAAATAAACCAAGCAGTAATTTCATATATTTTCTTATGCATATTTAATGATTCTTCTAAATCACCTTTAATATTAGAGTTTACTATTGTATTATTAATTGATTTAAATAGACTATTTATATCTTCATTTATAATTTTATCTTCATAAAGCTTAGCTAATCTTTCTTCTTGTGTAACTTTACTCATAAGTCCATAATTTTCCAAATTGCATAATTCCTTTGTCAAATTCTCAATATATAACTTGCCTTTAATCATTGAATTTTGTGGTGAAATAATTACCGTTTTATTAATTTCACTTATATATCTATTTAAATATCTATAATTTTTTCCTAAGTAGTTAAAAACATCTTTTTCCAAACTTAATCATTCCTCTCTATCATCAAACTAAGAAGTTAAATACGATATATTAACTTCATCATATATTCACTATATGGTTCCATAATTACAATTTATATAATTATGAACCTTTTGAGAAAATTTAAATTAGAGCTTTGTATATTGAATTTTTCATATCAATCTATATTGAACTTATTATTCAAATTGTTATGAAAAAATAAAACTTATTTATATATAAATTTATAATTTTATGTATGGAGGCTTTTCAAACAAGATTATATACTTAATTTGATTTTTACTTGATAAATTATTAATTAATAGATTTGCATTTATGTGTATTTATAATTAAATTAGAATTTTTATATGAAAGTCAAATAATAAAAACATCCCTTTTATTATAGCTTTTGCAAATAACTTAATAAAAAGAATGCCAATATAATTCACAAATTTATCTAAAACAAATACTTACTTTTAATTATATACTATTTAAACGTAAAATCAATACTATTTATAGCTTAAAATAGTATATGTTGTAAATTTTTTAATAAATATCCTGTTAATTTTAATAAAAATGCATTTTAAAATATATTTTTGAATATATTTGTCGTTTATTTGTATTGCTAATTAAATACCTTAAATATGATTTAATATTTTTTGTTTTTTAAATTTAAAAATGGCTCAAAATAAAGCTTGTACACTTTTTGAACCATTTTCATTATTTTATTTACTAAATTAATTAGTTTTTTTCTTATTCATTTTATCTAAGATAACAATCATAAACAACCCTATAATTATTATAAGTAATAAAATTGTATTTATACTAGAAAAAGAAAGTTTATTTTTATGAATTCCTTCTCTAATAATAGATGCTGGTACTATTTTAATCCTATTAAATCCATAAAGTGTAATACCATATATAGAACATATAACTAAATTTAAACTTGTAAATATCTTATTAAATTTAATTTTTTCTTTTTTTACCGCTATCACTGTACTTATTGATAAAATTATTAATGATATAAAAAAAATATATCCTATGTTTACTCTCATTTCTAACCATTCAATTTTAAAACTGCTAATTGCAATAATCATAGACCATATAAAACTGTTATATACACTACTTAAATACTTCATAAAACACCTTTAAATTTACTTATTTTATAGTTCTAAACGTAACCGTTACGACTGTTCCATCTTCAGGTAATACTTCTTCATCACCATAAAATTTAACAACATTATTTTGAGTTGTTCCTGTTGGATAGGAAGCATCACTTGTTATACCTGTTGCACAACTATCTAAACAAAGAACACAACCAGTATTATTTTTTTTAGCACTTTCTATATTGCCACCAAATCTTAAATCCATAGGTCTTTCTTCACTAGCTTTTATAATATCTTCAAAAGGAATTTCTTTTTCTTGCCCTTCCCAAGTTACTACAGCCTCTAACTTATCTCCTTCAACAGATTTTCCATTATCTTTTTTAGCCTTCATATCTTCTGCCGTTAAATTGTTTCCAGCTTTAGCTCCAAGTTCAATTAATGCATCGTAAAAATTTTTTTCATCTGCTAGTCCTCGAAGAACTGACTTTTCTCCATTTGATCCATCTTTAAAAACAATTCCATGACGAGTAGACTCTGTAAAGTACTTTCCATTAACTTCACATAACATCTTTATTTCTTTAGTATTTTTATTAATTACTAATGTTTTAGCATTAGTATCTTCTGTTGAAGTTTTTCTTGAAGAATTGCCACAAGCTACAAGTGATAATGCAAAAGTTGTGGCTATTAAACCTGATAAAATTTTTCTTGATTTCATTTTTTTCTCCCTTTTCTCTTATATTTCTAAATACACACTTTTCTATTTTAAAGTTGATTTTTTCTTCTGTTTTTCTACATATATTTGTCTAAATAATATAACTAATGCTGATAATGCAAATAAACTTAAAAGTCCTGTTACAAATAACTTAGCTCCTCCAGTTAACATACTACCTACATAAGAATAAATAATAGTAGCTGGCAATTGTCCAATCCCTGTAGCAATTAAAAATGACCCAAATGACATTGATGTAAGACCAGCTGCATAACTAACTATATCAAAAGATATAAATGGCAATAATCTTGCAATTAATATACTCATCTTACCATGCTTTTCAAAAAACACGTCTATTTGGTCAAGCCCAGTTTTACTTGTTAACTTAACAGCAACATCACGACCAAGTATTCTTGCTATATAAAAACATATTGCTGCTCCCACCATAGCACTAGTCCATGAAAGTAATGCTCCTTTCCACCATCCAAATAAATTTGCATTGGCAAAAGTTATCAAAAATGCTGGTAATGGTGCAGCTATGGATTGTAAAATCATTAATAAAAACGATATAACTGCTGCATATGCACCATAAGACTCTACAAACTCTTTAATTACTGTAAAATCACCAGTAGCAAACATCTTAAATATGTTATTAGTTGAATTTTTTACCACTGGTATAAATAAATAACTTAAAATAACAGTTAAAAATAATAAAATTATTACTATCTTTCCAATCCAACTTTTCTTTCTATTAGTTGTTTTTTTCATAACGTACTCCTTATTTTATAAATTTATAGACTTAATTTCAAAAGTCGAAATTTGTCATTAATATTCATAATAATTTTATCATTATACTATTGCAATTGCCAATATAAAAAACTAATAGTATTTTTTTATCTATAGAAAATTAAAATGCAAAAAGCATCTTATTAATATTCCACTCTATTTTCTTTCAATATATCATTTCTTTATATTATGAATTTATAATGTTATAATTTTCTTATATTTAGGAGGTGTATTTTAAATGCCTAAAGTTAAATTAACTATTTTAGAAAGTAACTGCAGATGTAACTATTTTAAAACTGGAGATACTTTTATTGTAGAGGATATATGTCCTCCAATTTGCCATGAACTATGGAATAGTATATATCCTAATGTTTATACTCTTTTAAATGGTGGAATTTTAGACTATGGTAATACTAAAGCTAAGAAGTTTGAAATGGGATGCCCTGATAATGGACGAGTTGTTATAAAAGGTGAAACATTAGAAAATTAAAATAACAAGGTAAAATATATTTTTCCTTGTTATTTTTAATAGTTATACTTTTAAACATTGATTTTTTACTAACTCTAAATTTCTTCTTTTAACTAATACAATTGCAATTATAAATGTTATCAGATCTGATACAGGTTGTGCATATAATATGCCATTTAATCCAAATATATAGTGAAGTATAAAAATCATTGGAATATAAATGAATCCTTGCCTAGCTGTAGTTATTATCGTTGCCTCTTTAAATTTATGAGTACCTTGCAAAAACATTCCAGATATAGTTGTATATCCTATTAAAGGCAACGTAAATGATTGTATTTTTAGTATTTTAGACCCAATGTTAATAATACTATTGTCATTTCTGAAGATCCTTATTAGTCCATGGCTTTTTACAATAAATATTACTTCAATAAAAACCATAAATATAACAGCAAATCTTAATGTAAAATTTAGTGATTTTTTTACTCTTTCATATAAATTAGCTCCATAATTAAATATACAAATTGGTTGAAATCCATGACCAACACCTACCATAATATATGTTCCAGCAAGTATCAGTCTATTTACTATAGTAAATGATGCTATATAAGATTCTCCATATGCTTTTAGTTTATTATTTAGTATAGCTAATGAAAATGCAATAAATATTTCTCTTAAAAAATTAGGTATGCCACCAGAAAAAAGTTCTCTAATTATAACTTTGTTTACACAAAAATCTTTAATGTTATACCTTACACTATCTTTAAATCTACTTGCTATAATTAATGTTAAAAATCCTATTATTTCACCAATTATGGTTGCATATGCAGCTCCTTTAATACCTAAATCTAATCCAAAAATCATTATTGGATCTAATATACAATTGCTAACTGCTCCTAGCATAATAGCTATTGCTCCTAGCCCTGCATTCCCTTGCAATCTAAACTGATTATTCATTGTTAATGATGCTATCATAAAAGGTGTTCCTATTAATAAGATTTGCAGATATTCTCTTGTTAAAAATTCTAACTTTTTAGTTGCACCTAAAAAATACACTAAATCTATTACGAATGCATTCCCTAGTATCATAATTACAAGTCCAATAAAAAATGATACTATAAGACCTGTTATTGCCATTTTAGATGACTCTTTTCTATTCTTTGCACCTTCCATTCTAGAAATATAGTTACCAGATCCATGTCCAAATAAAAGTCCTAATGCTTGAATAACACTAATAAATGAAAATGCTAGTCCTACTGCTGCCATAGCATCAGTACTTATTTTAGATACAAAATATGTGTCTACAAGACTATAAGCTATGCCTACAAACATAGCAAGAGTCGAAGGAATAGCCATTTGTATTATTAATTTAGGTATTGATTCTTTAGTAAATTTTAAATACTTATCATTACCTCTCATGTTACTCCTCCATAATTTTTTTTATAATTCCATTATCACCATCAACTACAATATATTCACCATCAATTAAATTTGAAGTTGCATTACCAACACCTAATACTGCTGGAATACCATATTCTCTAGCTACAATAGCTGCATGTGAAAGTGCACCTCCAGTATCTGAAACTACGGCTTTTGCTACTTTAAATAACGGAGTCCATTCTGGGTCAGTATATGGGCATACAAGTATATCTCCTTTTTCTAATTTACTAAAATCATTATGATTATTTACAATACGAACCTTACCTCTAACTTTTCCTAAACTACCACTAACTCCATGAAAAACATTCTTATCATCATATCTAAAAGCATCTATTGATAACTGTTCCCAAGTAATCTCTGCTTGACTTCTAAGTGATTTTCTATGAGAAATTATATCTTTATATTTTTTACTTATTTCTTCTGCTACCAACACTTTTTGTAATTCATTTAATCTTAAATATAGCAAATCCTCATAAGGAATACTCATTATTTGGCTTATACTAGTTAACAACCATCTTAACAGTCCAAACCCTTTTTCCCAAGTATATTGACTTTCTTCTCTTCTTACATGTGCCAATCTATAATAAGAAATCTCATTATTAAGTTTATTAAACTTATTTATTTTATTATTAGCTTTTAAATTTTTAAGAATATATTCATATTTTTTATAATTACTATCATTACTTTCATTTTCTAATGACGACATAGATATTTTTAAAATTTTTAATAATCTATTGGGATCTTCATTCCATGATGTAGATGAAAATGGAATGCAACAATAATCAGATTTCCATCCATACTGTTTTAAAAAATCTTTTATTATAATTGATTCTTTATGGTAGTGTGACTTTAAATATTCATAATTAATTCCACTTTTTATATCATCCACCAAGACCTTGTTTTTAGCCATTTGTAATACAATTTTATCTATTTTTTTATTTACATCAAGAGTAATATAATTTAAATTTGATAACAAATCATATTCAGTGTATGACTTATTAATTTTTTTAATTTCTTTTTCTAAATTTTCACCAACAATTACTGCTGGAAAAAGAAAATATCTAAAACGTGCATATGCTATTTTTTTATGAATTTTTATGATGAAATTTATATACTCATTAATTTTTGATAATGAATAGCATTTATTACTATAAAGTTCTTTTTCAACTCTATTTATTTCTATATTACAAAAATTTAAAATCTTTTCTCCTTCCTCCATATTTTTAAGATTATTCTTATAATCTCTATAAACACTAGGGAATTTTAAAATTTTAAAATTTAAATTAAACTTAATTTTATTCATCTGTATAATTCCATCATTATCCATATAAATTGGACTCTTTAAATTTATCCCAACTTCCTTAAATAACTCAAACTTCATATTTTGTAGTATCATTGCAATTTCATAATCCAGTGGATAACAATGAACAGGAAAATGTTCAATCATATTATTTAAATATTTCTTTTCCTTGTCAGAATACTTTTTTTGTGGTTTCTTAACTTTTTTTATAGTAGTTATTGGTCTTGCCTGCAAAATATAAACTCTGTTATTTTTTATGGCCCACTCAATATCCATTGGCTTTTTATATAATTTTTTAATATTCATTGATACACTAAATAAATCTTTTAGGTTGTCCTTACTAAGACATCTTTCTTCTCTCATTTTATTTGAATTATCTATTTCCTTTGTTCCATTCTCAGAGTATACAATAGATATTTTTTTATTCCCTATTTTTGTATGAATTTCTTTTCCATCACTATCAAGTACATAATTATCTGGATTAACTTTTCCTGATACAATAGCTTCACCTAATCCATATGAAGCATCAATAATCATTTCATTGCTTCCTGTACTCGGGTTTGCTGTAAATAAAACCCCTGAGACCTCAGAGTTTACCATTTCCTGAACAACCACAGCAATGGAAACTTCAAGATGATTAAAATTATTATTAGTTCTATAAAGAAAGGATCTATTACTCCAAAGAGATGCATAACATTTCTTTATTGATAAAAGTAACTCTTCTTTTTTAGTAACATTTAAATATGTTTCTTGTTGCCCTGCAAAACTTGCCTCTGGTAAATCCTCTGCAGTAGCTGATGATCTTACAGCAACATGAATTGGTATGCTAAATCTATCATATTTTTTCAGTATTTCTTGTTTTATATTATTCGAGAATTCTCCATTTAAGATATTTTCTCTAATTTTTTCTAGTTCTAACTCAATATCATTTTCATTAAATTTATTTATTTTTTCTTCTATATCCTTTAATATACCATTATATTCAAGATAATTTTTGTAAGCATAAGCTGTTATTATAAACCCATCTGGAACTTGTATATTGTTTGATATCATTATTCCAAGATTTACACCTTTTCCTCCAACAATATCTAGTTGATTTTCTTTAACATCTCTAATATCAATGATATTATTGCTAATCATTTCTATTACCTCCTACATACATCTTCAACTCCCAAGTCATTTATGTCTTTAATAATACCATTACTAATATTTAAATATACTTTCAAACTATTCTAAATCACAATTAAAATTAACCATAAAACAAATATATCATCAATGATAATCATTTTCAATAGAGCCTGTTTATCACTTTTTTTGCAATTATTTCTTTTAATAAGAATATACGGTTTTTTTATCAAACTTATTATTTCCTTTAAGTTGTCTTCATAAATTATATTGATATTTTTTGTATTAAACCATTTTTAAAATTTTTATTGTCGCTTTTTTTATTATTTTTTATTATTCGACATATCTAAAATAGCTAGGTAGAATATTTTCTACCTAGCTATTTTTTTAATCATATCAACTTCACCATCAAAATTTTGAAATTCCTTAAAACCTAAACTTGTATATAGGTTCTTAGCTATGTCATCACCTTCAATGTAAGTTATAACTACTTCATTACTTTTTCCATCAGACTTAATCCATTCTAAAACTCTATTCATAGATTGTTTTCCATATCCTTTACCTTGACATTTTTCATCAATCATAAATTGCCAAATAAAATAATTGTTAAATTCCTTATTAAATCTAATCATGACAAATCCAATAACCAAATCATCATTATAAATAGCAAATGGATAAACGAATTCTCTATAAACATATGCTTTTGCTAAGCATTCTATAGGATTTGTTATAAATTTTTCTTGTTCATCTTTAACCTTAATATTGAAACATGCTTTGTAATTACTTTCATCAACTACTTTAATATTAACCATCCCCATAGCCCCCTAAAAAATTAACACTACTTTTTACTTACGCTTTTAAGAATTATCCCCTTCTTAAATCCACCTCTTAAAGCTAACTTCTCTTCCCTTTTCTTCATTAGGTCTTCTTCACTATAACCTAAACTATGTGCAAGTCCAAACAATACCTCCATAACATCAGCAAGTTCTTCTAGATTTTTATCTTCTAAATACTCACCAACCTCTTCCTTTAACTTATCCTCTAATCGTTTTGACAACTCATCTTTGTCACAAATTTCTATATCACACATAGAATCATCCTTACTTATTATATCTGGAATTAAATCTCTCACAAGCTTATCATAAACCTTCATAAAACACCGTCCTTTTACTTATTTTTTATATTATGTCTTGTTTCATAATATTTCAAAGTTCTTAAATCTATAGCATCTTTAAAATGTTTCTTAAATGTTTCATTGCTAATAAATATTTTCATATCACTATAAAAACCTAATACACAATTATCATCTTTTCTAAAAAAGTCACTATGAGTTTTTAAAAGTGCTTTTATAGGATTGTCTTTTGCTAACTTTATATATCTTTTTTTATCCCAACTTTCAAAATCAGCTGTTCCTTTATCTTTTAGCATATCTACTTTATTACTTCCCTTTTCATAAAAAGCCTTAAAACTTTCATATGCATCTTCTTCATTAATACTCATTTTTATATTGCCAGAATTATAAAATGCTAAAAATAGAGGCATCTTATATGATTTACTCATAGATGTAGTTTCTATCATATTTATAAACTCTCGTCCTATTGTGTTATATAATTCAAGTTCTTCCTCACTAAGCTCATTATTTTCATATAAAAATTCCATATAATTATTAAGTGGATTTATCTTAGCTTTAGTTTTTAAATTATCATAAATATCACTATCCATATTAATGAAGAACTCTACTCTACTTGGTCTATGTCCAATCTCTTCTTTTATTCTATAAAACTCTTCTTTTATCTTCTCTACTATAGATATTTCTTTTTCAGCCATTTTCTTAAAAATATCTATGAGTCTAAAGTCAAAATCTACTACACACTCCTCTGGGTAATCATAAGTCATGGGATTACTTCTAATTTTACCACTTTCTACTTTGTCTTTTCCTGTAAGTAAAAATGGTATTAAATTTGCTTTTTTATAATTTCCTATAAAATCTAATACATTTAAGTGCTTTTTATCTTTATATTTTCTAAGTCCTCTTCCAAGCTGTTGTAAGAAAATAGTTGGAGATTGTGTTGGTCTTAAAAATAAAACCATATCTATAGATGGAATGTCTAATCCTTCATTAAACATATCCACTGAAAATATAACTTTTATTTCTCCACTTTTAAGTTTATTAAGAGCTTCTTCCCTTGGAACGCTACAACTTCCGCTATAAACAGCTAATGATTTTACATCATTAGAATTAAAATAATTTGCCATATACTTTGCATGGCTTTTACTAGTACAAAATCCAATAGCAGACTTTGAATTATATTTTAAGTAATTATTTAGAATAAGATTAGCTCTCTTATTAATCATTAGAGCTTCTTCTAATTGTTTATCATTATATTTTCCATTTTTAAGTTCTATACTTGAATATTCAACAGTCTCATCATAAATTCCATAATATCTAAAAGGTACTAACCATCCTTTATTTATTGCATCTTTAAGCCTAACTTCATAAACTGTATTATAATCACAAATTGCAAAAACATCTTTTGAATCAAGTCTTTCTGGTGTTGCTGTAAGCCCAAGCATAAACTTAGGTGTAAAATACTCTATAATATTTTTATAATTATTTGATGTAGCATGATGAAATTCGTCTATAACTATATAATCAAAATAATCTCTTTCAAAATAGTTTGAATTCAAATATTCACTCTTACCTAGAGTTTGAACCAAAGCAAAAACTATTCTATTATTTGTAGACTTATTATCACCATAAAAAAATCCTATATCATCTGTTTTATTTACTATTTTGAAACTTTCAGCACCTTGTTTTATTATTTCCTCTCTATGTGCAACAAATAAAACTCTTTCATATTTCTTAGAATCAAAAGCTGCCAAATATGTCTTTCCAATACCTGTAGCTGCAACAACAAGGCCTTTATCAAAACCCTCTAAGCGAGATTTATTTAAAGAATACAATGCCTCTATTTGAGCACCTCTTGGCTCCACAATATCTATAACCTTCATTTCTTTACTACTATTATCTAAATCTTTATACACATGCGGTCTAACCCAGCTTTTAGAATAGTTTTCTAAAACTTCATCATCTATAATAATTGAATGATTAAAGAAAAGATCGTCAAATGTATTTTGAAACTCTTCATAATCACTTTTATGCTCTGACTTCAAAAATCTATAATTCCATTCTATAGAAGAAGTTAACGCTCCTCTTGAAATATTTGATGAACCTATATAAATTTCACTATCTAAATCATTATGAAACATATAAGACTTTGGATGAAATGACTTGCTTTTTATATTGTAAAATCTTAAATCAACTCTATCCTTTAACTTATCTTTTAAAAGATATAAAGCTTCTGGCTGAGTTATATTGAGATAATTTCCTGTTAAAATTCTAATTTTTACATTTCTACTAAGAGCTTCTTCTAAATCTTTCAAAATAAGTTTAACACCTGACTCCATCAAAAAAGAAACTATAATATCAATAGACTTAGCACTTTTAAAGCTCTCTTTAAGTTTATAATAAAGATAATTTCTATCTCCAGTACTAACATTACGATTAGAACCTATTTCTATTTCCTTTTCTACAATTAATTCCTCATTAGTTTCTAAAATTTTATTTATCACCATATACTAACCTCATATTTATATAAATTTAAATTCTTATTCTTTTTTAATTCCTTTGCACATAGTATATTTATTGCATTTAGGACAATGTAACCTTTTATAGTTAACTCCTCCATTAACTCCAAAAACATTATCCTTTAAAGAAATATTGAATTTCTCGTTACACATCATACCTTCTCATCCTATACTTAAAATTCAAAAAAATATACTAAACTAATCTCTTTTAAATTATTTATTTTATTATTTGTTAATGAAAATTTTAAATAAGCTATTCATTGAAATTTGAGTTAGAAGATGTTATAGATTTTTATTTGAATTTTAGGACCTTACCACAAGGACGTGGTAAGCTGAAGTTAAGATAGGAGGTCGCATCTGAAGGTAGTCATAAAATTTAAATAAAAAGATATTTACAACTTCTTTGAAAATTTCACAGAATAGTGTTTTAAATTTATTCATTATGGTATTTTTAAATTTAAGTATCTAAATCTAATTATTTACATTATACTATCCCCCAAAAAATAAAGCCATAAACTAATATGGCTTCATCTTAATTATTGTTTTTCATGCATAAAACATTTAGCCAAACTAAATTATCTCTATTTGGCATTTTATCCTCTGTTTTATACATTTCTATAATCTTTAAGCTTTTAACTTCTTTTAAAACATCTTTAAAGCTGTCTTCTGTATAGCAATTAAAATATCTATCATTACAATCTATATATTCAATGTCACCGTACTTAAAAGACATATAAAAAACTCCACCATCTTTTAAACCATGGCTAACATTATTAATAACATCTACAATACTCTCCTTACTAACATGAAGTAATGATGCTAATGCCCAAACCCCATCAAACTGCTCTTTATTTAAAGCCAAATCTTCAAACTTACACACCTTAACTTCCTTACTTAAAAGCTTAGAAGCTTTCCTTGCAAGATTTTCACTCCCATCAATTGCAGTAACATTATAGCCTTTTTTACTAAAGAAAAAACTATCCCTACCTGAACCACAACCTAAATCTAAAATATCACCACTATAATTTATATATCTTAAAAATTTATCATATAAATTACTCATATCTATACCAACTGTTTTATCATAATACTCATCAAAATAAGAATTATAATAATTTAATGTATTACTCATAGTTTCACCTAAATTCTATATTAATCTTTTATTCATCAACGACTACTTTGACATTTTCCCATTTGTAGATACTACTTATTATACCAATTGAAATTATACTAATAAAAAGGTTAGCTATACCATAACTTATGAATGGCATATTTACGCCTAAAATAGGAAATAAGCATAGGTTCATTAATATACTTATTGAAAATTGAACAAGGAATAACATAAACAATCCAATAATTAGTAATTTCCCATATTTGTTTTTAATTTTAAAGTATACAATTCCAATTCTCATTATGAATGCAAGTACTAATATTATTAAAGAAATAGCAGCAATCCACCCAAATGTAGATAAGATATAAATAAGTACAAAATCTATTTTAGCATTTGGTAGTGTTTCTAATATACTAATGTTACCTTGACCTATAAATTTTGAAGATTTTATAAGTTTTGCTATTGTGTTATAAATATAACCCTGACCATTTATATCTTGCTCATAATTTAAAAAAGTAAAAATCCTGCTTATTCTATATGGTTGTGACCACACCATTAAGTAGAAAAGAATAACAGAAAATCCACCTAATAAAGAAATGTATATTTTTTTCATGCCTGCTACTATAACAACTGTCATAATAGATATGCTATATATCATTGCATTTGGAAGTGATGGAATAAGTATAAAAAATAGAGCAGGCATAAGTGACATAATTAAGCATTTTAAACATTCTTTATTATTCCAATTATAATTATCGAATACCCCACATAATGCAATTACAAAGACAAATGGAGACATATTTATAAAACTAAAAGCTATTTTATGAAGTATTATAAATTTACTTATGTAAGTAGAAAATAATACTGTTAAAATTAATATAGCCCATGTACCTATATAAATATTTACAGAATGTTTCTTTAAACTTTTATAATCAAATTTTTGTAATACAATTAATACTAATAAACCTAATATGCCATATGATAAACTTCTAATAAAAAAATTTTCACTTAGATTATTATAATTATTATCTGGCATTGCTAAACTTACCATTCCTAAAGTTATCAGCATTCCTGTGATAATTAATAATAACCAATCTGGTGTAGATTTGTGTATTTTCCCAAGTTCCTTACCAACAGTTTTAAAATCCCCCATATTACAAATTGCAATTTCAATAGATTCATCTATAGATTTTCCAGATGAAATTTCTATTTCAACTCTATCTTCTATATGACATAATAATTCATCTTTTATGTCTTCATGTACAGATTTATTTTTAATCAATCTACAGACATTTTCTAAATACTCATAAACTCTCTTGTCATCTATTAATGACATACAATCCCCTCCCATAAAACACCATTTACTGTTGAACTAAATAACTTCCATTCATTTTCTTTTTCTTTAAGGCTTGTTTTACCTTCATCAGTAATTTTATAATATTTTCTCTTTCTTCCCCCTTCGCTCAATTCCCAATAAGACTCTATAAAACTTTCTTTTTCTAAAGCATGAAGTATTGGATACAGTGTACCCTCTTTAAATGAAAAAACACCTTTTGACCGAAGTTCAATCTCTTTAATCATCTCATATCCATACATATCTTTTCGATTTAAAAGACTTAATATAAGTATTGATGTACTTCCTTTCATGAGTTCTTTATTAATAGCCATAATATCACCTCCTATACCTTGTTATTCTATACATAGTAAATCTAGGTACAATTATAAACTACTATATAAATTTTGTAAATATATTACTTGTAAAATTTAACTTTTGATATTGTTGTAAATTAAGTATATAAAACCAAATTTAATTATATTTATCTAAATTTAATAATATACTTTCATTTTGTTTAAAATAAAATATAAAAACTTTAGCTTTATTTACGATATTTTTTATTATTAATAAAGTTAAGTTTCCTATATAATTGTTATAAAATCTAATTTTTGTATTTAAGGTGGTGTATGTTATGAATATTTTAATTGCAGATGATGATGAAAGAATTTTAAAATTATTATCTGATTATTTAAAGTTTAACGGTTATGGTGTAATAACTGCAAATAATGGTGAAGATGCTTTATTAAGTTTTAAGAATTATCAAGTTGATTTAGTCATATTAGATGTTATGATGCCTGTATATGACGGATGGATTGTTTGTAAAGAAATTAGGAAAACATCAAATGTCCCTATAATTATGCTTACTGCAAAGGATAGTGATTTGGATGAACTTTTTGGATTTGATATTGGTGTTGATGACTATATAACTAAACCTTTTAATATTGCACTAGTACTAGCTAGAATTAAACGCTTATTAAAGCCAAGTAATAATAATTTATTAACTTTTAAAGGTATATCTATTGATGAAGCTACACATTCAGTTAAACTTGATGATATTAATGTTGATTTAAATCCTAAAGAATATGCTATATTATTATATTTCTTAAAAAATATAAATATAGTTATAAGTCGAGATACACTGTTAACTCGTATTTGGGGTGATACTTATTTTGGTGACACAAGAACAGTTGATACACATATCAATCGTTTAAGAAATAAACTTGGAGCTTACTCTACATATCTACAGACTATTAGAGGATATGGCTATAAATTAGGTGAATAATAATGAAGTCTATTAAACAAAAATTAATAATTGGAATCCTATTAATTTTAACTATATTTTTATGTGGTATTTTAATTTATGGTTTAACATTTAAAACATATTTTAAAAAAGAACGCCTATTGGATATGCAAAATGCAAGTATTGAAATCCAAAACACTTTAAAAAATAGTAGTTCAATTAGCTATGAAAATGTTATTCCTTCTATATCAAATAAATATAATGTTGAAATTAAAATTAATAACTTATCTTCTAGAAAAACTGTGTTTTCAACTCACAAAAATGGTAACGGACAAGGTATGGGCAATCATTTAAATCGATTTCAGGTAGTTGAAAGTACTACATTAGAAAATGGTATGATTGAAGAAATTATCCATGATAGATCTACAGGTGTAAATTTTTTATCTATAATTAGCACTATTAATAATTTCGAAATTACTGTTGAAATATCTATTAACTTTATAGATGATGCAGCAATAAAATCTGTTACATTGCTTTTAAATATATTTATACCAATAACATTTATAATAATTTTACTTACTTCAATTTTTGCAAGAAAATTTACTAAACCAATCATAGATATAACAATGAAAACTGCAAAAATAAGTAATTTAGATTTTTCTGACCCAATAATTGTTAAAACTAAAGATGAACTTGGTGATTTGGCCACTAGTGTAAACATACTTTCAAATAAAATAAATACTACATTAACTGAATTAAAAAATAAAAATTCTAAATTAATAACTCTTATTGAAGATGAAAAGAAAAATGAAGAATTACGAAGAGAATTTATATCTTCTATTTCTCATGAATTAAAAAGTCCAATAGCTGTTATATCTGGATATGCTCAAATTTTAAACGAAGATTTACCTTTAAGTAGCGATGATATGAGTTATTATATTAATATAATTAATGATGAGTCTGAAAGAATGAGTGTTATAGTAAATGATTTATTAGACTTATATAAGTTTCAATCTAATACATTTAAGTTAAACTTAAAAAAAGTTTGTATTGATGAACTATTAGAAAAAATAATTAAGAAAAATTCTTTAATTTTTAATAAACATCAAATAAATCTTTCTATAGATTTTCAAAAATCATATTCATTTTGTGATGAAATAAGAATAGAACAGGCTATTCAAAACTATATTAATAATGCTATAAGCCATGTTGATAATAATAAAATAATACATTTATCTATTAAAAATATAGATAATTCAATTTTAATTTCAGTATTTAATAGTGGATTAAATATACCTAATACTTATATTGAAAACATATGGAATGGTTTTGTTAGAATTGATAAAGTCCGTAATTTTAAAGAAAAAAGAGTCGGTCTTGGGTTAACTATAGTAGCTCAAATTTGTAAATTACACAATGGAACGTACGGTGTTATAAATCATTGTGATGGTGTTGAGTTTTGGATATCACTAAAATCTTTTAAATAATTTATTTTTATAAAAATATTAAACTCTTGTGACATATTTGTTACATTAAAAATTTAAAATTTAAACATAGATTAAATATTAAATTTGGAGGTTGATCATTTATGAAAAAATCAATTTTAGCATTATCATTAACTTGTGTTCTTGTAATAGGAGGTAGTACTTTAACTTTTGCAGCTAATAATTCAACAATGAATAAAAACACAAATAATACAAATACAAAAGTTGAAACTCTTATGGATAGTGGCTTATCATTTGAAGATGCAAAACAATCTGTATTAGATGATAAACTTAAAAGGGTTGATGCTGCTTTAGAAAATGGCACTATTACTGAAGAAAGAGCTGCAGAAATAAAAAAAGATATGATAGAAAGATCTAGTACTTGTACAACTCCTGGAGAAAATAAATCTGAAAAGCCTAATTATGGATTAAATAAAGGTTTAAGAGGAGATGGTAAAGGTTCTTGTAATAGAATGAACTCAAATTTAAGCAAATAAATATTAAGGACACATTATTAAACTTATAAATAATGTGTCCTATATCACTTTTATTTACTCATATTTTTACATAGATACATATTAGAATCGGCTTCTTCCACAGACTTTAGTATGTCCTGACTTGCATTTCTAGTACTAATACTATATCCACACGAAATTGTAGGCATTACTGGATCATTTATTCTGGCATCATCTATATCATTTATCATACATTTTATACATTTATTTATATCATTTTCTTCTATATTAGGTGCAATAACACAAAATTCATCTCCACCAATTCTGTAACAATGCCCTATTTTACTAAAACTTTTTTTAATTATTTCTCCTGATATTTTAAGACAATAATCTCCAACTAAATGACCATAAGTATCATTTATTTTTTTGAAATTATCTAAATCAAGTAAAATCACTCCTATGTTTTTTGATTTCTTTATATGCTTCAAATTTTTCTCAAATTCTTGTCTATTTAATAAATTAGTTACTACATCATATTTAAATTGTAATTCTCTTTGAAAAAGATAATACATAACAAGAACTAAACTTATACTGTGCCAAGTAGAATGTATACTTGGAAATAAAACTTGAATAGTTGTTCCAATTATTATAATTAAATAAAGTATAACTAAGAATATTTTTTCACTAAGTTGAAATTTAGCACATTGATTATAATTAGAAATCATAAGAATTATTAATCCAAATATATATGTTACTACGTAAACACTAAAACATGGTCCTCTAGAATATTCATTATTCATTGATATAGAAAATGTCCAACTTGTCCATGGAGATAAAATAAATACTGCTGCATTTAAAATACTTGGTATTATAATATATTTAATTTTTTTATATAATTTTTCATCAAATACCACTGCTAATATCACAGAAATTAGAGGAGAAATTGAGAACCCAATAATATTAGCAATTATATTATAAGTACGAAATTTAGATCCAGATAAATCAAATATATTTGTAGCTATTTCTGCAATTATAATTATAATAGTCATAATAGTTACAATTATATATGCTTTCATTGTTTTAGATGACATAACAGTATTATTAAAAATTAAATATAGTAGAATTAAAAGCATTACTATGTTAATTGCACTACTTGCAATTAAATCAACATTGTAATTCACTAATTTCTCCTCCTTTTTTATTAAATAGTATAATTAAAATTTCTAACAAACTATATTAAACTGAATTTTCTGATATTCAACTCTTATATTTTATCACCTTATTTGTTTTAAATATACATTTTAATTATATTTTTACATAATATTATATTATTTCCTTACAACTTGTTTTGCAACTTAACTTATATATTTTTTTAAGGTAAATTATTAAGTTTTTATTTAATTTATTATATAACTACTTAGAAAGTAATAAATTTTAAAGCTCAAATTACTCTATAATAAAGAAAAGCAACTAATAGATTTATCTCTATTAGCTGCTTTTATGAGTTTTTTTATTAATAAACTCTAAATTTAATGTTTTCTAATTATGTGATAAGTTATTTAATTAAAATTATAATCAGTTAATATGCTGTCTCTATTTAATGTTTTGTCATTAAAGTATTCATAATAGCTTAAAGCTAAGAAGCTTCCAGTAATATTATATATATTGTCAAGTCCTAAATTTTGTAATAATAATGATACATTGTAACTTCTTTGTCCTGTTCTACAATGAAGATATACTGGTTCATCCTTAGGAATTTCATCTATTCTATTTCTAATTTCACTAAATGGAATATTTTTAACTCCTTTAATATGACCATTATTATATTCGTTTGTTTCTCTTACATCTATTATACATGCGCCTGATTCAATTAAATCTCTTATTTTATTAACTCTTACTTGCTTAAAGTTTTTATTTAAAAGATTAGAACCAATATAGCCTGCAAAATTCACAATATCCTTTGCTGTTCCAAATGGTGGTGCATAACAGAGATTTATATTTTTAAGTTGTTCTACAGTAGCGCCAAATGAAATTGCTGTTGCTATTACATCAATTCTTTTTGTAACATCACCTTTTCCAATAGCTTGTGCTCCCAAAATTTTACCTGTTGGTACTTCAAATAATAATTTAAAATGAATACTACTATTATCTGGCATAATTCCTACTTTATCATTATTTATTAAATGTACAACATCATAGCTAATATTCATATTCAATGCTTTAATAAGACCTTCGCTTAATCCAGTAGTTGCTCCATTAAAATCAAATACTTTTATAGCAGATGAACCAATAAACCCTACATTATTAACTGGAATTCCATTTATTTTATCAGCTACAGCTCTTCCTGCAATTTGAGCTGGCCCAGCTAAAGAAATTTTTGTTACATCTTCTATTAATGGATTAAATACTTCTATTGCATCTCCAATGGCATATATATCATTATCATTAGTTTTATAAGTTGAATCTACTTTTATTGCACCTGTCTTTCCAATTTCAAGTTTACTTTCTTTTGCTAAAGTTGTATCTGGAGTAACACCTATTGCCATTACAACTACTTTTGATTGAACTTTTTTTCCAGATTCAAGTAAAACTTCATTTTCAGTAAATCCAACAACTTTATCATTTAATATCAAATTAATTCCATTATCCATCATTTCTTTATGAAAAATTTGAACAAGATCATAATCAAAAGTTTTTAATACTTGTGACATTGCCTCAATTAGCGTAACATTATAGCCAGCCTTATTTAAATTTTCTGCTGCTTCTACGCCAATATACCCTCCACCGATAATTGCAATATTTTTATATTTATCCTTCTTTATAAAATCATTTAAATTTTTTATATCTACTACATTTCTTATAGTAAATATATTTGTCTTATCCATACCTTCTATTTTAGGAACTATAGGATTTGCTCCCGGAGATAAAATTAATTTGTCATAACATTCCTCATATATTTCATTTTTTATTAAATCTTTAACTATTATCTTTTTATTTTTTCTATCTATACTTAAAACTTCATTATTAATTCTTGCTTCTATTTTATATTGTGACATAAACTTTTTAGGATTCATTAAAATAAGTTTTTCCCATTCATCAACAACTCCACTTAAATAATACGGTAAGGAACAATTTGAGAATGATACATGTGGTCCTTTTTCAAACATGATTATTATGTCATCTTCATTTAATCTTCTTAATCTAGCAGCAGCTGATGCACCTCCAGCCACCCCTCCAACTATTAATATTTTTTTAGCCATAACTACTTACCTCTTTTCTACAATAAATAGATTTTATCTTTTTATATTTTTACCTGTATATGATCCGAAACCACCTTTTATATTAAACACATTATAACCAAGTTTATTTAATATTTTACAGGTTCTTAAGCTTCTCATACCTGATTGACAAATTATATAATACTCATCTTTCTTATTTAAACATTTTTCAGGGTTATTCAGTAAAGTGCTCATTGGAACTTTTTTAGAACCTTTAATAAACCCTTTACTTGTCTCATATGATTCTCTTATATCTATTAAATTAATCTCATTTAACTTTTCATCTAATTCACTTATTAAAATTGACTTTATACTATTCTTCTTAAAAATTGAAAACATCAATTTTACCTCCACTACATTAATAGTTTTTCTTGTTTAAATTATTATATTCTTTTAATATAAATTATACTGTGACAAAATCACATTTACTAAATAAAAAAAGTAGCCAAATTAATGACTACTTTCTTATACTTTTTACTTATTTATGATTTTTAGTTTTTCATTTTTTATTCTATTTACATTATAATAAACTTTTTCAATATCTATATTAGTAAATACACCATCTTTGTATACTATTTTACCATCTATTATTGATAAACATATATCATTTGCCTCAGCAGAATAAAGTATATTTGCTAATACATCATGTATAGGTTGCATATGTGGTTTATCAAAATCATAAATTACTATATCTGCTCTATTTCCAACTTTTATTACGCCTGAATTAAATCTTCCTTGAGCTTTTGCACCATTTAAAGAAGAAATTTTCATCATTTCTTTTGAGTTTAAAAATAGAGGATCCTTATTAGTTCCCTTATGTAATAATGCTGCTAAGTTAACTTCTTCTAGCATATTCAAGTTGTTATTACTTGCTGCACCATCTGTTCCTATAGTTACATTAATTCCATGCTCCATCATAGTTTTTAAAGGGGCTATACCACTTCCAAGTTTTAAATTACTACTTGGGCAATGTGCAATTGATACATTGTTTTCTTTAAGTATTGAAAAATCATCACCTTCAAGATAAACACAATGTGCTGCTGTTGTATTGCTTCTAAAAGTACCACAATTCAAGAAATATTCTGCTGGTGTTAATCCAAATCTTTTTTTACATTCTGCTACTTCAAGTTCAGTTTCAGATAAATGAATATGCATATTCATGCCTCTACTATTACAATACTCAGATATTTTGCTAACTGATTCTTCTGAAGAACTATATACTGCATGTATTGAAACATCTGCTTTAATTCTATCACTATTAATGCTTTCTATGTATTCATTTAATGCTTTTGTTTCTTTATATGCTGGACCATTAAAATAATCTTTTCTTCCTTCTATATCTGCATAACCATAAGATAAATTAGCTTTAATTCCTGATTCAAAAACAGCTTTTGAGATTCCTTCTAAGTTAAAATACATATCATTAAAAGAAACAACTCCACTTTTTATCATTTCTGCAATACCTAAAAGTGAACCATAATAACAATCTTCATTTGTAAGTAGCTTTTCAAATGGCCATATTTTCTCGCTTAACCATCTATCAAGTGGCAGTCCTTCACCATAACCTCTAAGTAATGTCATTGGCACATGGCAATGAGTATTAAAAAATCCTGGAGATGCAACTTTATTTTTTCCATCATAAACTTCACCATGATAATATTTAGGAATTTCTTTACCTATGTATATTATAGTGTTTTCTTCTATTAATATATTAGTGTCTTTTATAACATCATAATTTTCATCTATTAGTGTAATATTTTTAATTAACATAATTTCTCCTTACCTTACTAAAATTTATTATTTTTTTATTACAGAATCAACTTTATAATTTACATAAAAAACTACCGCAATTACTGATTATAAGTTAACTCCACAAAAGAATTAACTTATAATCAACTATTTACGGTAGTTGGTAGAAACGTTCAACCGATTATGAACTTATATAAGTCAAATTTAAATATATTAAAATTATCATTTATTATATATTCTTTTTTAATACTTTTCAAGTAATTTGTTCCTTTTTATAATCAAAAAATAATTTTATACTCTATAAACTATGTTAAACAAATTCAATTTTAATATAGTTATTGAATATAAATTCATATTATGTTATTTTAAAATAATAGTGGTATTTTTGAGGGGGTAATATTTTTGAGTAATAGATTTGAAAAAAACTATAAAGTAAACGTTTATGATGTAGATTCTACAATGAAATGTAAGTTCTCATCATTATTAAATTACTTATGGGATGTTGTGATTGCACAATCTGAATCATTAGGTGAAACTAAGGAAGGAATAATTCATAACAGTTGCATTTGGGTGCTTCTAAAATATGATATAAATATATATGAATATCCTAAATTTAAAGATGTGATAACTGTTGATACTGAGGCTATTGGAATTAAAAAATTCTATGGATATAGAAATTACACTATAAAAAACTCCGACGGCAAAATTATAGGAGATGCTTTTTCTACAGCTATAGTAATTGATGCTGAAAAAAGACGTCCTCTTAGAATAACACCAGATCAATATGATATCTATGGAATTACTGGTGAATTTGATAAAACTGTTGTGTTAGATGATTTAATATCACTTGAAAATGCACAGTATTCTAAAGAATATTCTATAAGATATAGTGATATTGATTCTAATAACCATGTTAATAATGTAAAGTACATTGAGATGTCAATTGACACATTACCAGAGGACATAGTGAATAACTATAGATTATCAAATATTAAGGTGTTATTTAAAAAGGAAACATCTTATGGAGATACTATACATATTTCAACTGAAGTGATAAAAAATGAAAATGATAAAATTAACACGCTTCACACAATAACATCAACTGAAGGAAAACTTCTTACAAAATTACAATTAGAATGGCAGCAATATGAATAAAAATAAATCACCTAAATGGGTGATTTATTTTTATTCATATGTTAACTTGTTCAGTACTTATTGTCTTATTTTTTTTCTTAAATACTTCTCTATTGTTATAAATATATTTTCCAAGTATTATGTTTGCTATAATTAAAAGTGTACTTCCAATTATTAAGTCTTTAGTAGGATTTATATTACTTACTATATTCTTATTTAAGGTTCCATTGAAAAAATCTACAATGTTAAATATAGCTACAATAGTATTATTAAGCATGTGGATGCTCATTGGAATTAATATATTTTTATACTTTTCATATAATATACATGCTATAAATCCAAAAATCATAGCTCCTGCCTTTGCTGAATCCAAATGTAATGCACCAAATATTATAGATGATAATATTGCTCCAAAAATTATTCCTATATTTCTAGAAAAACTCTTAAATATTATTCTTCTAAATACTAGTTCCTCTAATATAGGTGCTAAAATAGCTATAACAATTATAGCTCCTATTAATTCTAGTCCATTATTTATATCATAATGGTTTTCATTCATAATCTTAATTGCCTTTTGAGGATTAAATTTATATATTATAGCTGTAATTACAGTACTACTTCCAAAGGAAAAAACAGCTAATGTAATATATAGTAATACAATCTCTTTTATATTAAATTTATTTTTGAAATCATTAAATCTTTCACAAATTGAATTCTTATTTGCCTTTCCATAAATTAATAAAATTATTATTAAAGTTGAATCTATAAAAATTCTTTCTCCTAACCGAGTAATATTATAGTTTGTTATAGCACCAATTATTCCAAATAAAATAAAAGTAAATATACAAACCAAAATTTCTATAAAAATTAATTCAAATACTCCAATCTTCTTCATTGTTGTCCCCCTTAAAAATGTAAATATTATGTATAATTTTAACATCTAATATTCTTTTTGTAAAATAAAACAAAGCACCCTATATAGGTGCTTTTACTAATCTCTTATTTTTCCAACATAATTGCATATATATGAGTGCTCTTTTTGAAGTTGTCTTTGATACCAATCAGTTTTTATTACACTAATATGTGCATCTACCATCTTTTTAACTCTGTTTTCTTTTGTAAATTGTTCTATTATAGCTATTCCAAAACATATAATTATTGCCACTGTTAGTATACGTTTAGTTATAGTCTCAAAACTTGGGAAAATACAAAGAGCTCCACCACCAAAAACACCTAGTGCAATACACATATATGTTATATATTCCATGTGATATTTAAGTTTTTTTACTTTTCCTAGTAATCTATCTATTACTCCAAAATCTTTAAAATATATTTCTAATTTACTTTTGTATAATACCATAAATTTATTTAAAATTTCACCACATCTCTTATCTCCAACAGATTCAGATATTCTCATACACATAACTAATGGATAATCATAATCTCCAATATCTTTGTACTCAAATTCATCTCTTTTTGTTAAACTTGGAATTTTAACTTTTAACTCATACTTACTATCAATAACTAATTCATAGTTATCGTTTACTAATATTGTGTAATTATCTCTTATATTCTCTAATGCTCTTAAAATTGTTCTGTTATTGGAATATGCTTTACTTACAATATCTATAATAGTCATTATGTCACCTCTTTCATTATTTTTATATTTATTATAAAAGGAACTATTTCAAATAGTTCCTTTACCTCACTAAAATACTTTAATCTTACGTTTACTATATATAATATTTTCGAGTTATTTTCAAATTTCTTAAGGTTGTAATTAATATTTTCAAAATTAAAAGTATTTAATTTTTATTATATGATTTTTATGTACTAAAGGTAATAAAACAATTAAATATAAATCTATAGTTTTGCTATACAACTAAAAAAAGTTTTAAAATAAAGAATTTAAATCTCTATTTTAAAACTTTTTTAATTACTTTAAATACTCTATAACTGCATTTAAATACATTGTATATGATATTGGTGACTTATTAGCTGTAGCAAAAAAATATCTTATTTGCTTTTTAGTATATTCTTTAAGCTTTTCATCTTGTGTAATTTTAGATAATTTTAAAAGCACGTATGCCGCTACAGAATTACCTGACGGAATTGCACCATCATATAATTCTTTTGGTCTTAAAATTAACTTTTCTGCATCATTTCCATATAAGAAGAATCCACCTTTATTTTCGTCCCAAAATTTATCAATCATGTTATTAGTAAATTTTATAGCATCTTTCAAATAAGCTTCTTTGTCAGTTGATTCATACATTTCAATAAATGCCCATACAAGAAAAGCATAATCCTCTAAATATGCTAAATATTTAGATTCACCATCTCTAAATCTTGCAAGTAACCTACCTTTTTCATTTATTAAATTTCTTTTTATAAAATCAATTGCATTCTCAGCAGCATTTAAATATATATCATTTTTAAGGATTTTATATGCTTTTGATAAAGCAACTATCATTAAAGCATTCCATGAAGTAAGTATTTTATCATCTGTATATAAATTAGTTCTTTCTTTTCTGTATTTAAATACCTTTTCTCTTAACTTATTAATTTCTTCATTGCTACTTTCAAAACTATCATTATATAGTAAATTGGCTATGCTTTTTCCTTCAAAATTACCACTTGGAGTTATATCAAAATAGTCATTAAACCTTTTTCCATCCTCATCTCCAAGTACTTCACAAATTTCTAATGGGTTAAACACATAAAACTTTCCTTCATGTCCATCACTATCTGCATCTTGTGCAGAATAAAATCCATTTTCTTTACCTTTAAGTTCTCTTAAAACATAATCTATAGTTTTAATTGCAACATCCTTATAAAAATCCTTTTTAGTTAATTTATAACACTCTAAATAAGCTATTATAAGTAATGCATTATCATAAAGCATTTTTTCAAAATGAGGCACTAGCCATTTTTCATCAGTAGAATATCTAGAAAAACCAAATCCTACATGATCAAAAATACCTCCTCTATACATACCCTCTAAAGTTTTTTCAACCATATTTAGTGCTTCTAATTCACTAGTAATCTTATAATAATTTAAAAGAAACAGTAACTTATGAGGTGTTGGAAATTTAGGTTCTTTACCAAACCCACCATAAACACCATCAAAGATTTTTTTACAAAATTCATAACCATCTTCAACTATTTTAAAAGAAACATCTTCATTATATTCCTCTGAATCAAATTCTTTTGATATTTCATGCATAAACTCTAAACTTGCTTTTTCTATTTTTTCACTATTATTTTTCCATTCTAAGCTCATTGTATCTAAAATCTCTAGAAAACCAGGCATATTATATTTAGAATATTTAGGAAAGTATGTACCAGCATAAAATGGATTAGCATTAGGCGTTATAAAAACACTTAGTGGCCATCCCCCTCCACCAGTTAGAGATTGACAAACTGTCATATAAACATTATCAATATCTGGTCGTTCTTCTCTATCAACCTTAATACAAACAAATTTATCATTCATTTTACTGGCAACTTCATCATCTTCAAAGCACTCATGTTCCATAACATGACACCAATGACATGTAGAGTAACCAATACTTAAAAATATAGGTTTATTTTCTTTTTTTGCCTTTTCAAAAGCTTCATCACACCATGAATACCAATTGACTGGATTATAAGCATGTTGAAGCAAATATGGAGACTTTTCATTAATTAATCTATTAGCTTTACTTTCTATTTTCATAAATACTACCTCATATTATAAAACTTTTTAATAATATAGTTATCTTTAGATAAAGATTTTATTCAATTATACCTATAAAATATCAAATTCATCTAATATAGATAATAAAATAACCTAGCAATTAGAAAACCTTTTACTCCAATTGCTAGGTTATTTTTATATTTCATTTTCCAGATATAACATTTTTTCTTCACGTAGTTCATGCAGCGTTTTATCATTGCCTTTAATCATAGCCCAGTCATAAATTCTAATGCTAGACCAGCCTGTTACCTTTTGTCCCCATTTATTAAAAGTAAGTTTTTCATTATTAAAATTAACATACTTACTATCAATAACTGTAGCTTCTGAATTGTATCTATTTTTAATCACTACAATATCTCCACTTTTGATAATTCCCCACTGAAATAACTTATCCATACCAGGAAGTATAGTTCTAGTTATAGCTGTGTCACTCTTGCTCTTATATTTTGATATCTTTTTACTATCCACCTCAACATAAAAATCTTCTAAAGATGGCGGAGGTAGTATTCTACTTATATCTATAAAATATTCTTGTCCTATTTTCATTGGACTTAACTGAAAACAACTAATATCTACACCATTTTCTATAAGCCAAGCAGATGCTGATAATGTTTGTTTATCAAAAGATGATGCTATAAGTATTATTCTCTGCTTTAAATTAAAAGTCTTTAATGAATTATTCTTTTCAAGAAAATCATTTAAAATTCTTGATGCCTTTTCGCAAGCTGTTAAATCTCCAAGCTCAAATTCTTCTCTATACTTTTCAATATATGCTCCAAAAACCTTATCAACTAATTCATCTTGAGTTTTAATTTTTGCATAACTTGCAGCATACCTTATAGCTTGAAACTCAAAAGCCTCTTTTCTTTGTATAATATCCGCAGCATCTCTTTTAATCTCAATAAGCACAACATTGCCATTTTCATCTACTGCTGTTAAATCACTTCTTCCATTTTCCTTATTCACAACTTGTTTTCCAACCACAAGAAGACTTTCATCCTGAAAAATAACATCTATATTTTTTCTTAAAAATTCTTCTATATGTTCTTCTCTTAAGTTTAAAGATTTAAAGTTAGTATTTTCTATTTCAACATCTTCAACTTCTATAGAATTTTGTATTTTTACTGGAATTAACATTATCACTACCACCTAATTATTGTTATATTTATGATTATAACCTTTTAGTAAAATTCTAATACACTTATTAATTATAGTATATAGCAAGATTTCACTCTTACATTTATATTATTTTCACAAATTAGCGTTTTAAATTTCTCACTTGACCTATAGTTAATCCTGTTTTTTCTGCTATTACTTCTATTTCTAATACATCTAATAGTTTCTTTGCTATATTTATCTTTTCTTCAAGCCTGCCCATGTTTATATATTCTTCTATAAATTCGTTTTCGTCTTCTTCATCTTTTTCTCTTTTTTCCCAAAATTCAATTTCATCATTATAATTTCTTAAATATTCTAATCCTTGTTCAGTTATACTTATTTCCATTTCCCTCATAATATCAAAGTTTCCTCTGTAACTTATCATTCCCATTTTAATAAGCTCTTTTACTCTCCAAAAGATATACACATCTGAAATTAAAATTTCACTATTTCCAAGTACTTCACCTATGATTCTTGCTGATTTTTTAAATTCTTTTGGAGTATATTTTAATATAAATGCATCAAAATAATCCTCATTTACATTTTCAACTTTTCCTTTTTTAAAAATACGAAGATTTGAATTTTCTTTTTTTAATGATTTCCATTGTGTTGATAGTTTTATATATTTATCTTCATCTATATTCCTATTTATTTTAATATATTCTCCAAATTTTCCTGGCATAATTTCACTTGTACATCGTGGTATGTATATGCCATATTTTACTTCAATAGGCCTATCAGATACATTTATAAGATAAACATTTTTCCATTTATCCTTTAATAATTCTAATGTGTACATTAATCCACAAATTTCAATAGCATTTTGTCCATGCCAAAAATATATGATGTCGTTATCCTTTATCTTAGAAATTTCATTTTCAAATTCTATATAATTTTTCCTAAGCTCATCAATATTCTCATAATAATACTCATCTTTACTAATTGTTTCTTCAAACCAACTAATTCTTCTCTCTACGTCTATGTAATGTTCAATAGGACCTTCAGAAATATTATCATATAATGATATAACTTTTTCACCTTCTATGATTTTTTTATTAATAGCATATTTTAAACTTCCTCTTGAAGATTGTGAAAAACATATATGAATTGTCTTATTCATAAAAAATCTCCCTTATAGTTTATTTATAGTGTCTTTTATACTCATTCTTATTTATATAAAACACATATTATCATTTAAAAATTTATTTTCTAATAGTAAATTATCCTATTAAAAATCATATCATAACTACTCTTATAATTCTAATAACATAACACTAATTTTGATTAATTAAATGTTCATATTAATTCTTTTTTATATTTAGATATTTACTCAAAACTAGACATTAATTTAACGTAATATTTAGCATCACCTGTTAAGTAATAGTTGTACCAGGCTTGTATTGTTTTAGCTGAATAAATATTTAGATATTCAATAATTTGTTTTGCCCATAGTAGCGAACCAGCGGAACTTGCAGTTATTACATTATCATTTATTACTGAAAGTTCATTTATGTATAGAGATTGACCTTTATATTTTTTTGAGAACATAGAAAGGTATTCAATTGAATTACTTGTATGTGCATGATTATTTAATATACCTAATTCAGCTAATGCTAAAGTTGCACCACATATAGCAGCAACTAAAATTCCTCTTTTTACATATAAATTAGCTTTTTCTAAAATAAGTTTTTGTTCTTCATCATGCCATGTATTTGCACCAGGTAGTAATAATGCTGCTATTTCATTTTCATTTATTTCTGTAATTGATATATCTGGTATTAATGTTAGACCTCCTAGTGTCTTAATTGGTTCTTTTCTTATACCAACAGTTTTAATTATGTACTTAGATTCTTTAATCATATTTTGCATACTAATTGCTTGCAAAACATAACCAATCTCACAATCTGCTAAAGTGTCTAAAACATAAATGTATATTATTTTTTTCATTTAATTACTTCCCTTCTTTTATATAAATTTTCTTAACAAAAATATTATATAGAAAAAACAGTGACATCTATTTGTCACTGTTTTTATAAACTCTTAATGTTTTTTCAAGATGTTTCTGAATTTTAAGTGCAAAAGAAGGTGGTGATAGTACTTTTATTTTATCACCAAATCCAAGTATAATAGAAAATAGCATAAAGTCATTTCCTTTCATACTAAATTCACTAGTAATTACATTATTAAATTCCATAGTTGTTGCATTTGGAAAATATTCTTCTACTAAAGTCTTCATATCTTTCTCATATTCTATGCAAACACTTATATTTCTATCATTTCGCTCTGTTTCATATTTTTCTAATTCGTATTGAATGTTATATTTTCTTAACCACTTTTCATTAGTAACTGTTAGGTTTCTTATACGAACAATTTTATACATACAAAAATTTTTATTGTCACGATTATAAGCAAATACATACCATGAATACCACCTATAAAAAACATGCAAAACATCTGCTTCAACTTTACTTGATTTATTTTGAGAATTAGTATAATTAAAAGTTATAGCAAAGTTGTTCTGTATTGAGTTTTTAAGTGTATCTATAATTTCTACAACATAATCATTTTCATTAATAACTGAAAGGTCAATTTCTAGCATATTTTCTACACTAGAGTCTTTTAAAATATGTTTTACCTTCTCATATGTTTCTTTAACTTTTTTATCACCATAAATATCTTTTAAACTCTTAAGTGCTAATAACATATACTTTGAATTATCATCATCAATTATTTTTTCATTTATTTTATAATTACTTTGTATAGAGTACCCACCCTTAGAACCAATTTCAGAATATATAGGAATACCTGCTAAAGTAAGATCATTTATATCTCTTAAAATGGTCCTTCTTGATACACCAAATTCTTTAGCAAGCGTATTTGCACTTACACAATTTCTATTAAGTATATAAAATAAAATTTTTAGTTGTCTTTCAATCTTCAATTTTTTCTCCTATATGTTTATTTATATATAATGACGTTGTAACATGTTTATTTATTAATTCTAATATTTCACATTTCATGCCCTTATTATTGATATTAAAAACTTTTAAATCAATAAAATAATTAATACTTTCTTTTGGTATTATATTCATATCCACAATCTTTACAATGATATTTGGGAATATCTATATCAGCTGGCATACAACATCCTTTTAGAATAAGATTACCTTTTTCACTTTCTAAATAATGTTCATAAGTTGGTTCTCCATATAATATCTTAATAATGTTCCTTGAATTACATTTAGGACATTTTTTGTAAATTTTTCTCATAGCTATCACATCGTTTCTAGAATATTTTTCATCACAAATTATATTCCATTACCTATTATTAAATTTTAAAACCATCGTCATATCTATTTAAAATATGACAATAACATTTACTATTATGTGAAATATTGTTCTTAATATCTTTTGCTATCATAGCTGCTACAACTCCAATATATCCTGCTTCTGAACTAAGTGGACCTGTATATTTTTTTGCTATACCTTCTATTTGTGTTTTTATAGATTGAGGCATATTAATATAAATTTCACTTGATGAATATTCATGCCCTTTATGTTTTAATAAAAAATTTTTTACTTCATCTTCAACTAAACTTAATATTCCAGCACTATTTAATAAATTTGCTTGTGGATTCATAATAAACAACACACCCTTTTCTAATTATTTTTTAAACGTATAAGTTCTGATGCTGCTTTAAGTCTTCTCTCTGGATCTTCTGACCTTAACTCTTCTTCTAATATGGCTATTGCTTCTGAAAGTAAATTATCAAGTCTATCTATATTATCATTTATTATAAAACATTTCTTTCCTAAAACTTTATCTATATTATATGATTCTACAACATCTTTATATTGACATATTGTGTTTCTATTGCTTAATAACTTCTGAATATCATTACTTAAATCTTTTATTAAAACTTTATTTGTCCATTTCACCTTTCGTCTATGACACATAGCATCTATTTCATTATCAAACTGTTCTTCGTATATATAATCATCAATAACTCCAATATATGCCCATTGTTTTTCAGATACTAATACAACATCACCTTTTTTCATTGTATTAACAAATGTATTAACTTGTCCTAAAGCATTTCCAAGCTTATAACCTGAAATTTTATATTTATTTTGTAATGTATTTCGTATTTCATCTTTATTTTGATTTTTAAGATTTCCTATTCCAGGCCATCCAATGCATATGAAGTTTTCATCAATAAATTCTTTTATCCTTTCATTTCCATGTGGCTTTGATTTCATTTGAAAAATCTTCATAATAAACCTCCATTCTATTTTTATTGAAAATTAAGTTTTACTTCTTTATAATTATCATATTCTAGAATGCAGTGTTAAATAACATAGCTTTATACTTTTTTAAAATTCTACAATAGTTCCAGTGCTAAAATATTGTACTTTTTCACCTACTGTACTTCTAAGTATTTTATAAGCTGGATCGCCTGTGCAATGACAAGTGTATATATGTTCTACACCTAAATCAATTAATCTCTTTCCTAATGCTTCTACCTCTTCTTTTGTAATATTCATAGAATTTGGTCCCTTAAGTCCCATTAAATGAAATCCACCAATGACTGCAAATACTTTCTTCCCTTTAAAAGTGTTTTTTACTTCTTTTACAATATTATCTATACCACCATGAGAACAACTATTTAAAACTATTAGTCCATTTTTAGTTTCAAACACTAGACTTTGCTCATGCTTAAAATCATCTGGCTTTAATCCATTTTTAGTCATACGATACATATGAGCTTTTTTACCTCTTGATTCTAAATTCTCAGTTTTATGTGATATAAGCCACACACCATCATCAATTTTATAATCTTCATCTATATAAATGAACCTATTTGAATATTTATCTAAAATTCCTTCAGGAATACCTATATATTTCTTAATTGGTCCTATTTTTATATAACATTTGTTTTTCACTTCATTTCTCACATATACATTAGCTTTCTTATTTATATTAAAAAAACCATCATATCCCCCAGAATGATCTGAATGGTTATGTGAAAGAATTGCAACATCTACATTTTCTAAATCAATATCTAACTTTTTAGCATTTTCAACAAAGTTGTCAGATAACCCTGTGTCTAAAAGATATTTCTTTTTATTATATTCAATATACACAGCTAATCCATGTTCTGCTATAAGATCATTATTAGATTTATTTTCTATAAGTGCAATCAACTTCATTTAACTTTCCTCCCTAATAAATACATTAATGTATTTATTGTAAAAATTTGAATTTTTTATTATCTAAATATATTTTACTACTTTTCTGAATATAATAGTTAATATATAAAATTTATAAGGTGGTGTTCCTTTTTGAACATTTTATTATTAGGTCTATTTGTTGCATTGCTAATTTTTGAAATATTTACACTGCCGAAAAATATTAAAAACTATGTATCCAAAGGTCTGTGTAACTTTAAAATGTTAACTTTTGATATTATTGTTTTATCTATATTTGCCTTATTAATTATTATTACAAATATAGATTCACCTACCAAAACGGATTTTGCTTTAGAACTTATATTACTATCAACTCTATTTGTCATTTTCATTAGAAATACAACAAATAGAATAACCGAAAATGTTATTTATATAAACGGCAATAATTATGATATAGAAACTATTGATAATTTTGAGTGGAGTGATAAAAAATCTAAAAAATACTTTTCTAAAACTATTGAATATTATACTTTAGCTTTGACAGTTAAGACAAAGCATAAGATTTTTGATACTAACACAGAAACCATTTATATTGATATACAAAGCAATGATAAAGAAAAAATAAATTGTCACCTAACACAAAAGCTTAATAAATTAGCTTAAATTTAAACCTATTTTTTAGCTGTAAATATATTAATTTTAAATTAATAGTTCATTTTAAGATGATTTTATATATTAAAGTCATCTTTTTTTAGTAAAAATTTAATATACATTAGGCTTCTAATCTCAAATGGTATTATATAGTTTATTCTATTATCATGTTTGAAACCAATTCAACTTTCAATTTTCCATTTTTAATTAAATTAATTATAATTCTCAACTGAAACATGAATAACTTAAATTTGAACTTGGATTCCTATAATAATTGACAAGATTGAAATCTAAACTACAAAAAAGTAGAAATGAGTATGGTAATTTTATTTTTGCAAGTCTAATATACAATGTAATGAATCGTTAAGATTTATAAAATATCTTATGTTAAAACAAGTTTTTATTATAGATTTTAAGTATAAATTATGATTTAAAGTAAAAAATAAATAATCATTAGATGACTAATGACTTTTGATATCTTTTACCTTTATGAAAGGGTGTGTTATGAATTGACTAAATCTGTAATAATTGTGGGCGCTGGTATAGGTGGTTTAGCAACTGCTGCTAAACTTTTAAGTAAGGGCTATAAAGTTACTATATATGAAAAAAACTCTACAATTGGAGGCAAACTTAATTTTATTAAAACTGAGAACTTCAAATTCGACTTAACTGGATCTATTTTAATGACTCCTGAAATATATAAAGAAGTTTTTAGTTTTGCTGGTAAAAACTATATTGATTATTTTAAACTTAAAAGATTAGATCCACTTTATAGAGCTTTTTATTGTGATGGTAGTCACTTTGACCTATTTAATAATATGCCTAAATTAACTAAAAGCCTTGAAAGAATATCTAAACATGATTCTATTGGATATTATAAATTTTTATCTAAGGTTTATGAAAAATATATCATAGCTGATACAAATTTTTTAAAAAACTCTTTCAGTAATACAAAAGATTTTATAAATTTAAACTCATTACAAAAAATACTTAAAATAAATACCTTTTCTACAGCATATGATTATATTTCAAAATACATAAATAATGAAAAACTAAGAAATCTTTTAGCCTTTCAAGCATTTTATGTTGGTATTTCACCATTTGAAGGTCCAAACATCTATAATCTTATACCTACTATAAGTCAACTTTATGGACTTTGGTATATTGAAGGCGGCATGTATTCTTATGTAAAAGCATTAGAAAAATTAATTGTAGAGCTTGGTGGAAAAATTATTACAAATACTACGGTTAATGAAATTGTAATACAAAATAAGAAAGCTATCGGAGTTAAAACTTCTTTAGGATTTCAAAAATCCGATATAGTAATATGTGATGCAGATTTCCCTTATGCAGTAAGTAACTTAATAAAAGATAGGTATTCCAAAGGTAAATATACAGAGAAGAAAATATCCAATATGAAATATTCTTGTTCAACATTTATAATGTATATTGGTCTTAAGAAAAAATATCCTTCTCTTAAAGTTCATAATTTATATATTGGGGAAAACTTCAAGAAAAATTTAGAATGTGCTTTTATTGGAAAACTTCCTTTAAATCCTTCAATGTACATATATTGCCCAAGTAGTATTGATAATTCTATGGCAAATGAACATATGGAATCTTTAAATATTATGGTTAGAGTACCTAACACTTTATTTAAAAACATAAAATGGAATGAAAAAACTATCAAATTAATGAGAAATAGGATATTTAATGAACTTTCAAAAATAGATGGACTTTCTGATATTAAAGAAAATATATTATATGAAAATTATTTAACACCTAATGACTTACTAATTAAATTTAATTCTTATGGTGGAACTGCTTTTGGTCTTAGCCCTACTCTTTCTCAAACTAATTTTTTTAGGCCTCATGTTAAATCACCTACAGTAAATAATCTATACTTTGTAGGTAACTCTGTGCATCCAGGTACAGGTATATCTATAGTATTGCTATCAAGTAAGCTTGCTGTAGAAGAAATCCTTTATAATAAATAAATATGAAAAATTTTACTTCATAATACAAAAAACTTGCCAAAATAACATTTTAGCAAGTTTTTATATTATAAGTTTGTTGTACCTATTTCTGTATGATTATTCTCTTTATATTCTTTAGAAAAAATAAATGGTCCAAACATAATAAGTGAAATTATTATGTTTATTATTAAAGATACTATAGTAAATGCTCCTCCATCCATTTCTCCACCATTAAATATACTGACTAAAGAATTATTTGTTATATGAATTAATATTGGAGTCCATAAATTTTTAGTTTTCATATATTCATAATCGCCTAATCATTTCCAAAATTTATTTTTATAAACTAATAAAAGTAACATTACAATAAATATACTTCTCAAAAATTTAATTTCTTGTAAAAATCATTCATTATAATACTATCTTTTTTAAATTTAATAATACATGTTATTGTAATTGTTTTCCTAAATATTCTTTTTCCCAATAAGTATAATAATCATTATTCCACTTACTTCCATCATAATATTCTACATCTCTTACACATGCTATTACAGTTTTTATAGTTCCATAATTTGTACGCAAATTCCATGAAGAATTATAACCAAATTCACCACCTGGTTGTATATTCACTAATTCAGCTTTTCCTTTAAATAATTGTTTTTCACCAGCAAGAACACCAGAATTAAGAGGATAACCATTAACATCATACATTAATATACCTACTGTAAAATTTTTAACAACTTTATTTGTATTATTTTTAAAAATAATTTTTGCTTCATCTTCAATTTTAAAGTAATCAGGCACTACTGAACAATTAATTACACTTAATTCTTGATTTTGTTTTGATGTTTCCTTAACTTTTTCCTCCTCAATCTTTTTATATGAATTAATTTTGTCATTTAACTCAGAATCATTCCCTATTATTTCATTAGCCTCTGTTAATATTTTTATAGCCTCTTTATAATTTTCTTGATTTAAATATTCTTCACATCTTTTTAAACTATCTTGTTTATATTGTCCTATATATTTCTTTATTTCTTCTTGTGCCTTTGCATAATTTTTATCATCTTTTATTACATTTTTATACTCTTTTATTCCATTCTGAATATCACCTTTTTTAATAAAATCTTCTCCTCTTTTAAATGACTGCCTTGAATTATTAAGCCTACTAATTTTAGCTACAGGAATATTACTGTTTACACTTATGCTATTTGTATTATTTATATTTTTTATTACTTCCATTTTCTTTTCTGCTTCATCATAAGTTATTTTTTCATTTTCAAATAAATTTTCAATCTCTTTAAAATTACTATCTAATATGTCCATAACCTTTTTTTCATTTTTCTTATTTCCCTTAATCTTACTTGCAAAAATTTTATTTGCCTCTTTGGAATTATTATTTTCAATTTTATTTTTAAATGAAATAATGGGATTGTTAGCGTAAACCATTCCACATACAAAACTGATTATAATTATTAATGTACTAACTATAATTACAATCTTTTTTTTGTTATATATTTTATTCTTCTTTCTTAAAGTATTAGTTCTTAATTCATTTTCATTCTCTAGTTCATTATTATTTGTTTCCTCTGTTAAAAGTTTATTTCCACATTGAGTACAAAATAAATTTTCTTTTTTATTTTCTTTCCCACATTTTGAGCAATACATATACATACCTACCTTAATATTTATTATATAATTAACAAAATTTTATTTTATATATATTATATTAATCACTTCATATTGCTCTAATTTGTACTTATAATTGTTTTTAATTTTTTCAAATACCATCTCATATCCCCCTAATTTTAATATTTAATTCTAATAAATATCAATTTATATTTATTATTCATTAGAATACATTATGACCATATTTATTAATAATTTTTTTAGTAACCTCTATAGTTTCTATTGGGTTTCTTCCTATACCAACTTCACCTGCAAGCATTACTCTATCCACTTTATTTTCTATAAAGTTGTATAAATCATCTACTTCTGAAATTTGAGGTATTATTGACCTCTTCATAGAATCCATAACATATGTTGCTATTATTAATTCTTTTTTCTTTGATTTCATTTTTTTAATTATTTGATTTTGTATATATGGTATATCTGTAATATCTATTTCTGAAACTAAGTCGCCTCTTCCAAGCATTATACCATCTACACTTTTTAGAATTTCATCAAAGTTTTCTATAGCTTCCCTACACTCAACTTTTGCCCAAATTTTAGGAATTTTTACTTGCTTGTTATACTTTTTTATCTTCTTTATATACGTTTTCAATTCATCTATATTATCTTTGCAAGTTGTATAAGATAAGCATATAACATCTACGCCATTTAGAAGTCCAAACTCTATGTCTTTTTTATCCTTTAATGTTAAAGTCATAGCTTGTCTATCCATATCTGGGGCATTAATACCTTTTTCACCCCTAATCATTCCACCAACAATAACCTCTGCTTTTATGGCTTCTCTATCTTTTAATTTTCCTATAACTTTAAACTGCATTGTTGCATCTTTCATAAGTATACTTTTACATTTAGTAATCCATGAAAATTCTCCTTCAAATGCAATTGGTATAAATATATATTGATTAGAAAATCTAATGTTTTCTTTATAAAATTTTTCACTACAAAAGTAGACTTCTTCCTTTTCTCTAACTTTTAATTCTCCTTTAAATAATGGAGATACCCTAAGTTTATTTCCTTGCAAATCTTGTATTATATCAATATTAGAAAAATTTTTTCCATACTCTATTAGTTCTTTAAATTTATTATAATCTGCATGAGAAAAATTTAATCTCATAGAATCCATACCTGCATCTATAAACTTATCTAAATCATTGGTTGTCTTTACATTTGGGCCTATTGAACATACTATCTTCATTCTATCACCTAACTGTCTATCTAAAATATATAATCTATTTCCATTATACACTAAAAATTAACAAAAAAATATCTAGTGAAATTTTATCACTAGATATTTATATATATTTAAACTTTATTCATGTCCATATATATCAAAAACTCTCCATGGTGCATCTTTAGTTTCTTTTACAACAACATAATATCTAACCCATGTACCACTACCCCATTTTGCTTTTTCATCATATTTCTCTGTAAGTTTTGTAGTATATTTTACTTCTACAATTTGATATTCCGCTGGATTCAATTCTTTTAATTTATCCATGTAAGCATAATAAGTTTTGCTTTTAGAATCTTTTGTATACTCATCTTTGTTCAATATTTTCATGTTATGAACTACTATTGCTTCAGTATACATTCCTTTTTCAAAACTTTCTTTATAAACATTTGGATAGTCTTTATAAAGATCACTTTGAACATATAAATCCTTAAACTTATCGTATTCATCACTAATAGTTACTTTGAATAAATCTAAAATTACTTTTTCACTTTCTGTAGTTGGATTAACTTCTGATTTGAAAAATCTATCATCATTATTATACTCTATTTTATAATCTCCATTATTAAGATTTGCTTCAATCTCTGTATAATTATATTTCTTTTCATTTTTTCCAGTACATCCAACTAATGATATAGTTATTAATACTATAGATATTACACTTAAAATTTTTCCTTTTTTCAAAATGCCACCTTCTTCTTTTGTTATGTATAAATATTAAATATTATTTATCTATTTTTTAATAATATACATTATACACTATGTTACTACTAATTTTTATATTAATTTTTTGCAAATTATTTTTTTAGTTTACGTTAATTTTAAACGTCTTAATTATAATTATGTAAACTAAATTAAATAAATAAGTACATCATTTTAAATATTGACCTATAAAACGATGTACTTATTTATTTATTTATTATTTATCTTTTTTAATAGTTTTTGAATGCTTTCTGTTGCATCTAATAGTGATGATATAGATTTATCATAATTAAGTTGATTTACAATTCTTGCAAGAAATTCTGACATATCCACTTCCTTAAACCATTCTCTATCTTTAATTTCTTTTGGAATGTATGTTAAATTAGTTGAATAGACTTTATTTATAATCCCTTCTTTATGAAATTTTTCAAATTTTTCTGCACCTTCTGTAAAAAGTGCAAAAGTTGTTGATACATAAATATTTTTAGCATTTCTCTTTTTTAATTCTACAGCAATATCAAAAATTGATTCACCAGATGCTATCATATCATCTACAATCAATATATTTTGATTTTCTATTGGTCTTCCCATATATTCATGTTCAACAATTGGGTTCTTTCCATGAACTACTTTGGTATGATCTCTTCTCTTATAAAATAATCCAACATCAAGTCCTAAAACACTTGAATAATATACTGCTCTATCCATAGCTCCTGTATCAGGACTTATAACAATCATCTTAGATTTATCTACAAGAACATCCTTTTCTGTTTTTAAAAATGTTTTTAAAATTTCATAAGTAGGATATATGTTAACTAAAGAACTTAATGGTATTGCATTTTGTATTGTAGGGTCATGAACATCAAAAGTTAATATTTCTTCAACTCCTAGTCTTTCTAATTCTTGAAGTCCAATTGCACAATCTAGTGATTCTCTTCCTTTTCTTTTATGTTGTCTAGCCTCATATAGCATTGGCATAATTACAGTAACTTTTCTAGCTCTTCCACCAATTGCTGAAACTACTCTTTTTATATCTTGAAAATGTTCATCTGGTCCTTTATGATTTGTAAAACCAAACATTTTATAAGTACAACTATAGTTTCCTATATCTGCAAGGATATATATGTCTTTTCCTCTTACACTTTCTGAAATTTTAACCTTTCCCTCACCATTGGAAAATCTGATTTCTTCAATTGAAATGAAAAAAGTTTTAGCCTTTTCATTTATAATTTTTTCATCATTTGCATTTTCCAACCTCATGTTAGCAATATGAGTACATATTTTTTCACCTAATTCTCTACAGCTTTCTAATGCTATAATACCAAGTTCACCATAAGGAATAATACTTTGTTTTTTATTTTCCATAATTAAGCTCCTTTTTGATAATTAAACTTATTGTAAAATTTATAATTGATTCATGATTTAAATACATAATTTATTTTCCTATATTATTATAATCATATTCCTCTTTAGTTATTAAATAAAATAATTCTTTAACATTTTCTTTACTAAATTTGTATTTAAACCTATTTTTTTAAATCACCTTAGCTGACTTATAATTAAAATCATAATGACTAGTCCATACTAAATCTACATTTAACTTATGAAATAAATATTTTAAAAATATTCTTATAATTTCAATTCATAACCATTATTCCAATATTTCTTATTTATCATAAATCCAATAACTTTTTTTGTATCTTTAAGTTCAATGGCAAAAGAAGAGTTACACTTAATTTTTTATTTTTTTCAAATCTTCCGATTATTATAGTTATAATTAAAGTAGCTCCCTCTTCCCTCCCTCACTTAAATTAATTAGTACTTGGTTGTAAATTGCAAAATGCCTGTAAATTGTACTCACTTTTAAAAGCTTTCTGTACCTTTGTAACATTACTGAGTGTACTTTATAATTATTAGGCTTACTCCAAAGCTTATCCTGTATATAATCATTCTAGATTTCTCCTGCTAGATTCAGGTTTGTACTCACTTTAATATAAGCTACCAACTTTAATACTATTCTATTAAATCTATATTCCAATTCATTCCTTGAAGTTTTGTATCTGTCTCTCTATATTCTTTTGAAATTTTATCAATTTCTTTTTGTAATTCAGAAACATTTACTGTACTATAAAATTTAACTTCTTTTTGTGAATACCTATCAAATTGTATAGTAGCTGCTTCTACTAAATCTCTTAATATTTTAGTTTTCTTTCCTAATAATTCTCTTTTATTTATTAAATCTGAAAGACATAACTCATTATCTATAATTGTATTGCTATTAGTTCTATTTATTTTATTTATAATTATTTCTAATTCATTTAAGTTTTTACTTAACTCATTTAGTAAACTTTGAGGATTTTCAGCTGGATTATCTCCTTCTTGTACCTTTGCATTTCTAATAAGTCTATCTTTTAATATTGCAATTCTTTTTTGCAAATCACTTCGTAAAATTAAAGCTTCTGCTAACTTCATAAATCTTCTCCTTTTTAAACTCTATTATCATTATAATATATTAAATTTTAAATTTATACAATTTATATATTTACTAATATCATAATATTTTTAAACCATTTAAGAAATACTAATTCTTGAAAATCTAAACTTATAATGAATTAGAGAGAAGTGGTGAAATATATGACTTGGTTTATAAATTCTATAAGAGCTTATCCTGAACTTGCACTGTTTCTAACTTTAGCAATTGGTTATGCTGTTGGAAAAATTAAAATAGGTTCATTTAAAATTGGGTCAGTAACTGGTGTTTTAATTACAGGTGTTGTTATAGGTCAATTAAATATAACCATAAACCCAACTGTTAAATCAGTATTTTTTCTTTTATTTTTATTTACTTTAGGATATAATTCAGGTCCACAATTTTTTAAAGGTTTAAGAAAAGACGGTATTCCTCAAGTTATTTTTGCTATAATTGTTTGTATTTCTGGTCTTATATCTACAGTAATTGTGGGGAAACTACTTGGCTATAATGCTGGTCAAGCAACTGGTTTAGCTGCTGGTGCATTAACGCAATCTTCAATAATTGGTGTTGCCCAAGATAGCATTTCAAAATTATCTTTACCTTCTAATGAAATAAAAAACATGATGGATTTTGTTCCTGTTGGCTATGCTGTAACTTATATATTTGGAACAGCTGGTACCGTTTTTATTCTTTCTACAATTGCACCTAAGATTCTAGGTGTAAATTTAGAAGATGAATGTAAAATTATAGAAAGCAATTTTAAAAATCCAGATATTTCATCTAATTTGAATTCTAATATATCAGACATTGAATATAGAGCTTTTGTAATTGATGAACACTTTGCTGGTAAGTCAGTTTTAGATATAGAAAAAACTGTGTCTACTAATGCTGTACGTTCATTTATAATACGTATAAAGCATAATAATAGTATTTTTACAGCTAAAGAAGATACAATTTTAAATTTGGGAGATAAAATTGTTTTTTCTTTTAAAAGCAATGACATGAAAAATATTTCACTATCTTCTCTTGGAAAAGAAATTTTTGATTTATCCTTATTAAACTTTCCTACTGAAAATTTAAGTGTTTATGTGAAATCTAAAAAAGTTATAGGAAAATCAATAGATTTCATAAAAAAATCTACACTAACTCGTGGAGTGTATATTTCTAAACTTAATAGTAATGGTGAAGATCTTTTTTATGATAAAGATATATTAACTCTAAGTGGTCCTAAGGATATTATTGAAAATCTATCATATAAAATTGGAACACCTATTTTTCATACTTCAGAAACAGATATGATATTTGTTAGTCTAGGAATTCTTCTAGGAGGATTAATTGGTATTCCTTCTTTAGTGCTAGGAGGCATTAAAATTAATTTATCTACTAGTGGTGGTGCTCTCATTATGGGACTTATATTTGGATTTATACATTCTCGCCGTCCACAAATAGGTCATATTCCTATTGGAACTACATGGTTTCTAAGCAATGTAGGTTTAACAGCTTTTGTTGCTGTTGTTGGCATAAATGCTGGTCCTGGATTTGTATCTGGAATAAAAACATCTGGAATAAGTTTTTTAATTGCAGGAATTGTAGTCACAACCATTCCAATAATTGTTGGAATTCTAATTGGAAAATATATATTCAAATGGAAAGTTCCAATAATCTTAGGTGCTTGTGCTGGTTCAATGACAACAACTGCAGCTGTTGGCGCAATTTGTGAAAAATCTAAAAGTAATATTCCTGTACTTGGATATACAGTTACATATGCAGTAAGTAATATTGTGCTTACTATTTGGGGCTCAATACTTATATTCTTTTTTTAATAAATTTGAAATGGAGTGTATTATATGAATAAACTTTATAAAGATGATGAAGATTTTATTGAAAAACTTAAAAACCTAAGTCCCTTTGAACTAAAAGATAAGTTAATTGATTTAGCATTAGACTCTCAAAAAAAAGGTGTGGAAATTTTTTTGAATGCAGGCAGAGGTAATCCTAACTGGACAGCTTCTACTCCAAGAGATGCTTTCTTTACACTTGGACATTTTGCTGTTTCTGAAACCAAAAGAACCTGGTGTGATAATGATTTAGCTGGCATGCCTGAAAAACCTGGAATTTACAATCGTTTTAAAGCCTTTGTAAATGAAAATAAAATTGCACATGGAATAGATCTTTTAGATAAAATTATAGAATTTGGTATAAAAAAATATGACTTTGAAGGTGACTCTTGGGTATTTGAATTAGTAGATGGTATTATAGGAGACAATTATCCTGTACCTGATAGAATGCTTATGAGAATTGAAAAGGTTGTTCATGATTATTTAATAAAAGAAATGGGTGGGAATATACCTTGTATACAAAGTCATGATTTATTTGCAGTTGAAGGTGGAACTGCTGCTGTATGTTATACTTTTGATTCACTTATAGCTAATCATTTATTACAAAAAAAAATCTCATATTGCTTTGATGGTTCCTATATTTACACCTTATTTGGAAATTCCAGAACTATCCAGATATGACTTTAACGTTACAGAAATACATGCTTCTGAATTAAATGAAGATGGTAGACATACTTGGCAATATCCAAAATCTGAACTTGATAAACTTAAGGATCCTAACATAAAACTTTTAGGTATAGTTAACCCAAGTAATCCTCCTTCTGTAGCAATAAATGATGAATCTATGGAATATATTAAATCAATTGTAAAAGAATATAATCCTAATTTAATGATTGTCACTGATGATGTTTATGGAACTTTTGCTAATAACTTTAAATCTTTTATGATTACTATGCCTTATAACACTTTAGGTATTTACTCATTTTCTAAATATTTTGGTGCTACAGGTTGGAGACTTGGTGTTATAGCTTTAGCTAAAAACAATGTATTTAACACCCTTATTAAGGAACTACCAAAAAGTGATACAGACGATTTAATTTCTAGATATAGTTCATTAACATCTAATCCAGAAAGCATACCATTTATTGATAGAATAGTTGCAGACAGCAGACAAGTTGCATTGAATCATACGGCAGGACTTTCAACACCTCAACAAGTTCAAATGGCTATTTTTTCAGCATTTGCATTAATAGATGAAGATGATAGATATAAAAAGCAAACCAAAGACATTTGCTACAGACGAAAAAAACTTGTTTACGATGAATTACTTACTTTACCTATGAAGAAAAAAGATGAACATAGTACATCTTATTACAATGAATATGACTTGTTGGTTTGGGCAAAAATTGCTTATGGAGAAGATTTTGCAATGTATCTGCAGAACAATCGTAGTCCTATTAAGTTTTTACTTGAACTTGCAAGAAGGTATGGAATAGTGTTACTAAATGGTGATGGCTTTAATGGTCCTAAGTGGTCTATACGTGTATCACTTGCTAATTTGAAAGATGAGCAATATACATTAATAGGAAAAGCAATCAATGAGTTATTCGAAGAATATGCTAAAGATTGGAAAGAAAATAAATAATCCTATAAATTAAAGCTAGCTTAAATTTGCTAGCTTTAATTCTTTATCTTACTTCCACAATGAGGACAATATTCAAAATTTGGATTTATATCTCTTCCACAATTTTTACATACATTTTCATAGTAATATTCATTAGTATTTACTTCATGTAAATCCCAATATGTTATTTCTATATTTTCTCCTTTTTCAATAGATTTTCCTTTTTCTTTAGGTATGCTATATATAGTATTGCAATCATAACACCTTATATAGTAATTTTCATTCCATTTAAAAAGAGGTATAAAAAAGAAATGAAAAAAGTTATAACTCTTTAAAAGTTTTCCACTAATAATTTTATTACATTTCTTACAACTTATATTATATAATGTCTTTATTTCTTTATTCTTATTTTCTATACCAAATATTCCTATAAAAAACATGTATTTAACATCCCTTTTCTAATTTTGCATTTTTAATTTTCTATACCTATTATAGGCTGACATTATTTCTTGCTTTCTTGGAAGTGCTAAACTTCCACTGCCACCTTTTATTTTTTCTAATGAAACAAGACCTTTTCTATCTATTTCTAATAATACTTCATCTACCATTTTTTCAAAGGTTAAATTTTTATCCATTAAGTTTATTTCTGCCCACTTCATTATTGTGCTTATAGCATTTAATTGTTCATTGTCAACTATTTGTTCAACTGCTCTTAAATTTATTTCTTCTCTATTTAAAACAATTGTATCTAGTCCTATAGTTTTTACTTTTACACCTTTAGGTCCATATTCAATAGTTCCCTTTTTAACTCTTCTTTTAAAATCAAATGATAATTTTAAATTTTTATCATTTATTCTTTTAATTATAGCACCGCTACTAAGATCTTTTGCTATTTTTGTAACATCTTTTACTAAGTAATTATCCATTTGAATTACTGTGTCAGCTACGTCAAAAAAATCTCCACAACTTCCCACTACTAATATTGTTGAAATTTGCTTTTGAGTATATAATGGTTTCATTATTTCAATAAATGGAGTGATTGGTTCTTTTTCCTTAGAAACTAATTTTTGCATTAAATCATCTCTCATCATGAAATTTGTAGCTGAAGTATCTTCATCTATTAAAATTACCTCTGCTTTACTTTCTATTCCTTCAACTATATTTGCAGCTTCTGATGTACTTCCACTTGCATTTTCAGTATTAAACTTTATAGTATCTTTCCCATTAGGTAAATTATTTATAAATAGTGAAATATCTGTATTAGTTATAGCTCTACCATCTTCCGCTCTTACTTTTAATGCTGATCTATTTGTTATAACAAATTCCCTACCATCACCTTTAATATGATTATATATACCAAGTTCTAAAGCCCTTAACAATGTTGATTTTCCGTGATATCCACCACCTACAATTAAAGTTATGCCTTTTTTTATACCCATACCTTTAATTATTCCATTATTTTTAGTTTTAAATTCAACTTCTAATTCTCTAGGTGATATAAACTCTTTCCCATTTTTTAATGGTCTACTAGAAACTCCACTTTCTCTAGGAAGTATTGATCCATTGGCTATAAAGGCTACTAATCCTCTACTATCAAGTTCATTTCTTATGTATTCTTGATCTTCAACTAAATTTACAGTTTCTAATAATCTTTTATGATTTATATTTTTATATAATAATGCTTTTTCAACTATACTTGGTAAAACATTATATAATATTTTCTCTAATTCTCTACCTAAAATACTTCTACCCCTTGCAGGAAATCCTATATAAAATCTAGCTTCTATTTTTTCTTCATCTACAATTACTGATGTTCTTTCAAGTATTTCTTGTGGACACCTACTTATAGAAATTAATCCGCTCTTTCCTGAACCAAGTATTTTCTCTCCACATTTATTTATATTGTAATAAAACTCTCTAGTTAAATAATCACAAAGTGCTATATTTTTTTCTTTAGTTTTAAAAAGCTCTAATGGAATCTTAGCTATATTTTGTTTAACTATTACTCTAACTCTTGAAGGTGATGCAAAAGGATCACCTTGAACATGATCTATACTTAATATGTAGTTTTTAAAATTATATTGTCCCTCTAAAGTTTTATATAATTTATAACTCTTACCATCTATTTTATTTAATTCTACTCTTAAATCTTCTAAATTCTTCATATGCTTCTCCTGTAAATTATAAAGTAATTTTTTAATTTAACTCTATAAATAATCCATATATTAATATTTTCTTCATAGTAAGTATATATCTTTTAATTTATTAGTTCAATTTATTTGTATAATATTGATGTACTCTATATGGTTTCAAATTCAAAATAACAAATTTATCAAATGATAATACTAATCTTATAGTTTATTGCTATATTTATATTTGAAACCAGTTGACAATTGACAGTTATGGTTAATATTATTCATTTCATTCATAATATTTAAAATAGAAATACCTAAAAACTACGTTTTTATATTGTTTTCAATTAATTTGCTATGCAAATTTAATAAAAAATCATTCTTTAAAATTGGAAATCCAATTTTTACATTCACTGTCAATTGTCCATTGTCAATTTTAAAAATATAGATTAATAATTAGCATTAAAATTCTCAACTGAAACATGAATAACTTAAATTTCCAACTTGGATTCCTATATATTTAAATTCCCTTTTAAATTCTATTTGCTCCTGTATATGAACTAAAACCACCTATTACATTAATCACATTAAAACCTAATCCTCTTAACTCACTACAAATTCTTGAGCTTCTTTTTCCAGATTGGCACATAATATAATATATCTTATCTTCTCTTAAATAATAGCTGGGATTTGACAATAGCTCATTCATAGGTATATTTCTAGCAGTTCGTATAGTTGACATTTGATAATCATATGCATCTCTTATATCTATTAAATCAATTTTTCCTATTAGTGAATCTATATTGTTTATATATATATCATTACTTCTATATGAATAATCATACATATTTACCATCTCCTAAATTTTTAGATTTTCAAGATAAATTTTCACTTTATACTCTTATCAGCTTATAAACCTATATTTGTATTTTATTCCTTTATTAATGATTTGGAACCCTATAATGACTTAAATACTCAATATATTTATAGATAAAAAATAATATTGAACTGAGCTTATTTTCCTATGTTTCTAATAGAATTTAATTTATTAATTTATAATATAAAAAAGATATGTGAGATGGAATGCACATATCTTTTTTATTGTAAAATTACTATTTTATTCTTGCAAGTAAACTTTCTTTATAAACTAAATCTAAACATAATTTTTGCAAGTGTATATAGCCTGTATAACATTTACAAATTTCATTTTTTCTCACAGGTATCTCTTTAAGTTCATTTAACTTATCTTTATATATAGAGCCTAGTGGATTATTATTTCTATAACATTTATGTATTACTCCATTTCCCTCTATCCAAAATACATTTTTTCCTGCATTACAATTTTCATAATCACAAATATAATTTTTATTATTTATATTAAAGTATTCGTCAATTTCTACTAACCTATTTATATCTTCATTGCTGTAATAATCTTTAATATCTTTATATGCATTTATCCATAAATATATATTTTTATCTATATTTAACAACTTGTCCTTTAGTACACAAATTTTATTTATATTTTCTTTAATTCCTACAGTTCCTACACTAAATTTTACATTTAACTTTATTAAATTTTCTATTTGCAATAAGAATTTTTCTAGCTTAACTTGATCTGGATGATATGTTACCCATAATTTTAATTTATCTCTATCTACATTTTTAAGCCAATTTAAATCACCACTTAAATTAGTTTGAATTACTAATTCATCTATATTCGGTAAATTACTAAGCTCTGTAAGATTGTTTTTATAATAATCAAACCCTAGCACCTCACCTTTAGGTGCTATTAAAATTTTAAAATTATCTTCACTACTTTTAAGAAAAGTTATAAACTTTTTAAACATCTGTTTATCTTTTTCTATATTCTTTTCATTTAATGTATATTTTGAAAATGGACAATAACTACATGTATAATTACAATACTTTATATTGCATCTATAAATTAATGTATACCTCACTTTTATTCCTCAAACAAATCAATTTTATTTTGTACTTCTTTTGATATAAACATTTCTCCTATTGAATCAGAAAACTGTAATCCATTTTCTGAAGGATAAATTCTACTTCCTTCTAAGATTAAATAACCGCTTTCTATTAACTTATTTAATTTTGAAAAATCATCAAGAACATTTGTTTTAAACCTATCATAATACTTTTTCATATCTAATCCAGATATTTTCAAAATAGATTTTATAACATATTTCCTTTTCATTTCATCTTCTGATAATATATATCCATATGTAGCATAATTAAAATTTTCTTCATCAATATACTCATCTATTATATTATCTATTCTATCTCTTTTTACTGCATACTTTCTTGAATAATGTATATTGTTTATATAAGATCTTGCACCACATCCTAGCCCTATCATTTCACTTTCTTGACATTCATAAGACGGATATAACTCACTTTTCATATCTTGTCTAATGAAGTTTCTCATAGATGTTTGTATATATCCATTATCTATAAGAATCTTTTTTGCTACTTTATAAATTTCTAACATTTTTTCAGTATCTCTATGATTATTTTCATACAACTTTGTTTTTTCTCTTATATAAAGAGGATATAAAAACGTCTCTTCCGGATTATAACTTAATGCTTTTTTTAGTGAAATTAAAAATGATTCTATTGTTTGTGATGGAATACCATAAATTAAATCAATATTTCTTATATCTATATTATTTTCAAATATTATATCTAATGCTTTTTCTATGTTTTCTAAACTTTCAAATCTATATATTTCATCTAATTCCTTTTTAAAAAAACTTTGAATTCCTATGCTTATTCTATTTATATAAAAACTATTTAAAAGCTTCATATATTCTTCATTCATAGTAGTTGGTGATGTTTCTATTGAAAAAAATACATTTTTGAAATCTACATTTAAAATATTTTGTATACTTTCTAATAAAAACTTCATATCATCTATTGGTAGCATAGTTGGAGTTCCACCTCCAAATATCACACTTTCAAATATACACTCATCTTTTATTTGTAATACATCTTTTAAATCTGTCATTTCTCTTACAAGTGTATTTATATAAGCTTTCATATTACTTCTACTTACTTTAGTACTTGAAAAAAGATTGCAATATCCACATTTGCTTTTACAAAAAGGAATATGAATATATAAAGTTATCTTATCATTTTTCCTATTTACCCATAAATTTTTTAAATCTATTTTTTCATTAAATTCTCTATAAGATTTTTTATGTGGATATGAGTACATATAATTTTTATAAGGATTATCTATTATCGTATCTTTAATGTTTTGCATACTAATTAGTCCTTTCACATTTTAATTAAAATGTTATATATAAAAGTGTTTATAAGGAACTGTCCATACAACTTCATGTGCTAAATTATGACCTTCATATCCATCTTCACCATAGCAAGTTCCATGATCAGATGTAACTATACAAAATGTTTTATTTCTTTTTTTCATAAAATCAAATAATTTTTCTAATGATTTATCTACATATTCAAGAGCTTTTTCCTGACTTTCAACACAATCAAGTGTTGAACCTAATAATGTTCTTTTATTACTTTTATTATCATTGTCATATTTATCTAAATAAAAATAATTTGGACCATGTATAGCTGAAACATTTAAGAATAGAAAAACTCTTTCATTATTATCTAGTTTCTTTAATTTATCAATTGCAAAGTCAACTTGATTTTCTGTAGAATTCTTGTTGTTTACTGAAAATTTAGGATTCCAATAACTTTTCATAAACATATTAGGAATAGTACTACAAACCTCATTTATTTTACTAAAAAATATAACACCACCTATACAAATAGTTGTATATCCTTTGTTTTCAAGTGCTTTTATAAAATTCCCTTCTTTAAAAAGAAATGTGTTTTCCATATGAAAATCCTTAATCATTTGATTATCCATAAAAAACAAATTTTCTCTTTCATTTATTGGAACATATTCACTAGGACTTGGCAAGAAACCTGCAAAAAAGCTGTGATGTGCTGCATATGTAAAACTTCCTGGAGTTTGTCTTTTTTCAAAAGGACCATATTTCCCTAAAGTTTTTAAAATACCTTTTTCATATGCACTTTTAAATACATCATATCGTAGTGTGTCTAATGTTATAAAAAGAATATCATAGTCTCCAACAATTTCATTCATATTATAATTCATAAATTCTAACTCTCTCCCATTAATTTAATTTTTTCCACTGATTTGTCTATTTCTTTATAATATATATTTTTATTAGTTCCAATTAAATGATGAAGTAAATCTCCAAATGGATTAACATCAATTATATATGGTTTTCCATTTCTACTATTTACAACATCAATACCAGCTAAAAATGAATTATTAAAAACATTCATAACTGCTTCTGAAGCAATTTTTATTGTATTTAATTTTTCTTCATTTAAATATTCTATAGATTCTTTTCTTTCATTTTTTAAGTGAAGATTAGTAATTGGTGTTTTACTTAATCGCCCTAATAAATACTCAGATTTTTTATCTATAACTATTGATCTAGTATCAAAAGCCAATCCATTATATCTATCTTTCGGTATCCAAGTTTCTACATGTGCTCCATTTTCAAAAACCCAATTTATCAGTTTTTTTATAATATCTTTTTCTGTTGTACTATTAACCTTGTACCCACTATAAAAAATATTTTCTTCTTTTGAGTAATTTAGTGATGTGTGTATTTTTTCTTCATTAAATCTAGGATTATTGCTATATGCTATTACACCTTCACTACCTGAGCCACATCGTAGTTTTATAAAACATTTTATGTACTTATTTTCTACTTCCTCTCTAAATTCATTATAATTTTTATAGGATTTTAATCTTTTAGGTAAATAAAATTCTTTATTCATATATGAACTTTTTTCAAGCATATCATATGTTCTTTTCTTATCCATCATTATTAAACTTTCATTTATATCATTCATCATAAAAATATTTCTGTGTTCACTATTTTTAATTTGAAAATCTATATCTAAAAATACTTTTTCTATACCTTTATACCAATTTGACGGATCTATTATGGGACATTTTGAAAAATCTATATTATGGATTTTTCTTTCATCTAAATTATTTTCTTTTAATCCTATTTTTAGGAAGGACTTATATAAATATAAATCCTTCTCTGGTGGTTCTATTTTAACAATAGTTCCATTTTCTAAATACTTTTCTATTTCTCCTTGATTATTTATAATTTCTTGCCAAGTTAAAACATTATAATTATAAAATGATTTGTTTTTTAAGCAATTTAGAAAAACCTCTATTCTTTTTCCCTTTTCATCACCAATAATTAAAAATTTTGTATTCATAAGTATTTACTCTGTTATGAATGGTGATCTATATTCTTCATCCATATCATAAACATCTTCTTGGCTAGTTAAATATTTTATATTAAGCTTTTCTAGTTCATTTTCTAACTTCATTAATAAGTTTTCAGATATAAAATTGTATTCTATATTAAATTCCTTTAAATTTTTAAGCTTGTCTATATTTTCAATTATAATATTAGCACCTTTATCAGATAAAGTACCATAAGACATGTCTAAAACCTCTAAGCCCTCTAATATATTACTCTTAAATATTTCATTACAAATTTCATCTTGAATTTCACTGTTTTTAATTCCTAAATATTTAAGTTTAGGAAATCTTTCTCTTTGCATAAATGGTTTTAAATCTTCTATCTCTGCATCAAACCCGTAATTACTATCTCCAAGATATAATTCTAATTTTTCTAAATTAGGAATATCCGCATTAATTATATCTTGTATTGTTTTTTTATTAGTTCCTCCTGAAATAATTATAAGTTCTTTTAATGATTCACTTCTCATATTTTCGAACCTTAAATCATTTCCACCTTTAGCTGTAAATGACTTTAATTTCAATTCATTTACAAGTGGAGCAAGGTTTGTATTTACTATCCAAGATATTTCACATTCTTCACAGTCCATATCTCCAAAATACACACTTTCTAAACTTTTAAATTTATCTTTATTTTTAACTATAGTTTCAACTATTCCTGAAACTTCTGAATCATCTTCCCACGCATCTTCCCAATAGCCAATAATCAACTCTTTATTGTCATATGTATTATGTTTTTCTAAATATTTTTCTATTAAATCTGATATTTTATTGCCATCATCATATTCAGTAAAAAATTTTGTTGTACCCCTATTTAAGCATTCTAAATTATCCAAATTAAATTTTCTCACTTTTTCTTCCTCCTCTTGCTTCTTCATATATTCTATACTATTAAGTCTATTTTTTGCTATTTCAAGGCAATTATCGCACTCTATAACTTGCTCATAATAATTTTTAGCAATGTCTAAATCTTTTTCAATGCTTTTTCCATAGTAATAGATATCGCCTAAACTTCTAGCTGCACAAGAACTTCCAAGTTCAATAGCTTTACTATAATAAAGCATACCTTTTTCTAAATTCATTGGTTTTATTTTATCTATGTATATATCACCTAATAATGTATAGGACCACTCTACTTCTTTACATTTTAAGTCTTTTTCTTCATGTAACTTTATAAGGTTTTCTAACATTTCTATTGCTGGTTGAAAATCACCATTTTCTTCGAAAAGATACCCTAATCCATAAAAAGCAGATGCTTCTCCAGCATTTATAGCATCATTAAATAACTTTTTAGCTTTATTATCATCTTTATCAACACCTTGTCCATTATAATATAGCCATCCTAAGTTGCATAAAGCCTTTTTATTACCTAAACTTATAGCCATTTCATATAGAACTTTAGCTTTATCAAAGTTTTCATCTACTTCCATGCCATAATCATACAATTCACCAATTTCATTTATTGCACAATCATTATTTTTTTTAGCCTTTAATACTAATTTCTCATCAATTTTATTAATATCTTCACCTATTGTTTTTTCAATTAAATCTAATAGTTCTTTATTCATAAACTTCCTTTCTAAAATATAACAACTTATTTTTATATAATTTTATTTATTATATTTTCATAACATATATTTATATTTGCTATTTTTCTTTGTATATTTTTAAAATTTCCAACGTCCTTTGACCTATGAGCATCACTTCCAAATGAAAACTTTAAATTATCCATTTCATTTAAAAGCTTAATTTCACTTATATTAGGATGACAATGAAAATTATTTATCTCTATGACTGTATTATATTTTGTACATACTTTTCCAATAGATAAAACGTCTACAGGAAATTTGTCATTTATATGTGTAATTATATCTATGTTATATTTCTTTATAGAATTAATCATAGCTGTGGTATTAACATCTTTTATATGATTATATAAATCTTTATCTATATATTTTTCTATCCCTTCATGTCTTTTTAATAAGCTTCTTACTTCACTTAAATAAGATACATCTATTATGTCAAAGTGAAATCCAACTAACAATATATCTAATTTATTTATAATATTTTCACTTATATCTAAATCTCCATTTTCATTTATAATATTAGCTTCAATACCTAAAAGTATATTTACTTGATTTTTATATTTTTCTTTTAAAAAGTCTACTTGTGAATTAATCTTATCAAACTCTTTTATATCTATACCATAAGGTTTATATGCTGGTCCGTGATCTGTTATTGCTATAGTACTCATTCCATTATCTATTGCATATTTAATATTTTCTTCTATACTATTAATTCCATGACTAAATAATGTATGCGTATGATAATCATCAACTATCTTCATAATCTTACTCCCAATATTAATTAGATACTTTTTATAAAAACTTTAAATTTATCTAATTAATTACTTTAATTTTTAAAAACCTTATATTAATATTCGTGTATTTTTGTAAATTTTTAATACATTATTAAAATATTTGTAAGTTCGTTTATAATTTTTACAATCTTTTGTTTAATCACTATCCTAAGTCAAGTGGAATGAATTCCACCTGACTTATTAATTAATATTTTTCTTTTAGCTACAAAATTATTATTTCCCTTTGTATCTAAGATTTTAATCTTATCAAATTATGATTTAACTAAAACCTTTAAAGTAAAAAACACTTAGATAATTAAATTTCTAAGTGTTTTAACTAAGTTAATAATTTTTAAAGTACATCTATATATTTTGGAATTTCATCATTAGAAAGTTCTCCTTCTATTGATAAATAATAATGTTTTATAGGTTTTAAATTATCATCTAATTCATATATTAATGGAGTTCCAGTAGGGATATTTAAGTTTGCTATACCATCACTAGACATATCATCTAAATATCTTACTAAGGCTCTTAATGTGTTACCATGTGCTGATATAATAACGTTTTTGCCAGCCTTTATTTGTGGTGCTATTTCATTGTTCCACTCTTCTAGTACTCTTTTTTCTGTGTCTCCTAAATTTTCAGTAAGAGGTATTTCATCTTCACTTAAATGACTATATCTAAGTTCATTCCCTGCATATCTAGGATCGTCTTTTGTTAATTCTGGTGGATTTACGTCTACAAATCTTCTCCATTTTTGAACTTGTTCTTCTCCATATTTTTCTATAGTTTCATCTTTGTTCAATCCTTGAAGTGCTCCATAATGTCTTTCATTCAATCTCCAAGATTTATGTACCGGTATCCACATTAAATCCATTTCATGAAGTATAATCCAGAGTGTTCTTATAGATCGTTTTAAATAAGATGTATATGCTATATCAAATGTAAATCCATTTTGTTTTAATACAGCTCCAGCTTTTCTTGCTTCTATTAACCCCTTTTCTGATAAATCTACATCAGTCCAACCAGTAAATTTGTTTTGCATGTTCCAAAGACTTTGACCATGTCTTACAAGTACTAACTTTTTCATTTTTTAGTCTCCCTTCATAATACTTTGTAATAGTATTATGAAGATTTTGGGTTAAATATATACTAAAAAAGACAATGCAAAGATTGTCTTTAAGCTTTTTTACATCTTATTACTAAAGGCATTGATTTATCTTTATCAAATTCATTTTTATTAAACCCTCCAAATAACTCAATATCTTTAAATCCTATTCTTTCTAAACTAACAATAAGATCATCATAAGTTATAGGAAAAAGTTCCACACTATTAGAAAGTTCATTGTTATTTTCAATTTTAAGTATAGTATTGAACAATATTTTATCATCTTTTCTAACATATTTACGAATAAATTCTAATCCTTTTTCTTCATTTTTTATTGTTGGTAACCCATCTAAGTTCAAATTCAATACCTTATAATAATTGATAATTTGAATTACTAAAACACCATTACTTTCAAGTAAATTTTTCATTTCATTTAATGAGACTTCTATTTCATCTTTGTTATCCAAATGAACTAAAGAATTTCCTATACAAAATATTCCATTAAATTTATTATTGTAGCTCTTACTAAGATTTAATATATTACCCACTTTAAACTCTACTAACTCATTTTCAGTTCTAGATTTTTCTTTTGCTTTTTCTATCATCTTCTCATCTAAGTCTATTCCATTAACCTTATATCCTTCTTTACTTAAACCTATTGTATATTCTCCACTTCCACAAGCAACATCTAATATTGTATTGCCATTTTGAAAGCTTTCTTTTAAAAAGTCTAATGTAACACCTGACATAGGGAATATGTATTTATAGTAATTTGAGATTTCATCATAAAATTTCATTTTTAATTCCTCCATAGCTTTTACTTATATATATTATTACACTATTTCTAATATATATAAGTAACCCAGGTTACAATAAAATTTAAATATTTTCATACAAAAACAGGAATTATTTAATAATTCCTGTTCCTTTACTAACATTATTATCATTTGATATTTGAATAATTTCATTTTTTAACTAAATCTAATTCATTTTTATTATACTTATTTTTGCTACTTTTATTATTTCTAATATTCTCTTTACGTTTAGCAAATTCAATTTCCCTTTGAAGTTTTAAATAATTATTCCATCTTTCAATAGAAAGATTTCCATTTTCTAAGGCTTCCTTTACCTTACACCCTGGTTCGCTATCATGATGACAATTACTAAACTTACATTTAGATATAACTTCTTCAATGTCAGTAAAATTTTCATTAATTCCATCCTGTGCATTCCACATTCCTAATACTCTCATTCCCGGAGTATCTATTATCATACCACCATTTTTAAGAATAATAAGTTCTCTATGAGTTGTTGTATGTCTTCCTCTACTATCACATTCTCTAATACCACTTACTTTCATAATACTTTCACTAGCCATTAAATTTACGAGAGATGACTTTCCAACACCAGATGATCCTAGAAATACTATTGTTTTCATAGGTTTAATATATTCACTTAAATTTTCTATACCTTCTTTTGTAACTGAACTTATAGGAATAATTGGCACACCTATACATACATCTCTAATTCTTTCAATATAAGTTTCATAATCATTACATAAATCTAATTTTGTTAAAACAATTACTGGTGTAGCTCCACTTTCATAAGCTATAGTTAAATATCTTTCTATCCTTTTTATATTAAAATCATGATTAAGAGAAGTCATGATAAAAACATAATCAAAATTTGTAGCCACAACTTGCTCAGTTTCACTATCAGGATCTATTCTAGAAAATTTAGTTTTTCTTTCTAATACTTTATAAATTACATCTTCACCATATAAATTTCTTTTAACTAATACAAAATCTCCTACTGATGGATATATTTTATCTTCATCTTCATAAAAAAATACAGATCCTTTTAAAATTGCATTTTCTTCACCATATTCTGATATAATTTTATATTGACTTCTTTGAACTTCTATTACTCTTCCAACTATTAAGTCCTTTTCTTTCATATTATATAATTTAGTTTGATTCTTAAAAAACTCTGTATATCCATAATCTTCAATGCTTTTATTATTCATTTAATTCCTCCAAATTTCTATAAAAATTTTTTAAAATAAAAATTAAATTTTTCATAAAAACATCACTTCCTTTCTTTTTTCTAAAAAAAGGCGTAAAAATACCGTAGCATAACAACCTATAAAATTTGGTTATTACCTACGGAACAAAATAAGTATGTGCTTATTATATTCTTATTACATAGATATAAAAATTTTATGAAAGGTTATATCATCACGAAATATAACTTAAATCAAAATATATCTACAAGTTATATTTACGCCCATATTAAATTTTAAACTAAAATCACCTTTTTATTCATCATCATATAAATCAACTCCTTTCATAAACTTTCCATATTATTAATATTACCACACGATTATATTTTTTCAATATTTATAATGTTTTGTTAATAAAATGTTTTTAATATTGCTTTCTTAATATAAGTAATTTATTCTATAAGAAAACAAGTCCTAATTAGAATGTATTTATTAAGTTTTATGGAGGTTATTTATGTGTAAATACTCACCTACTATTTCATTTTGGAATAATATATTCCATAATAAAGTTCCTCAAAAAATAGAAAATATTATTATGCAAAATGATATTGAAGCTGCTATTAAATTTTTAACTACTGACTCAAAAGTAATTTTAGATTATGGTTGTGGAAGTGGTACTATGCTTTTAAGATGTGCTATACATAGTAATATAGAAAAATGTATTGGTATCGATATATCCAATGAAGCAATACTATTAGCAAGCAAAGCAGCTAAATATAATCATTTAGAACACAAATTTAGTCTTAAATGTGATGATTTAAGTTATTTAAGCACTTTAAATGAAAACTCTATTGATGGTTGTATATTATCTAATATTTTAGACAATGTAACTATCAATGATTGTGATAAAATTATGAGCTATATTAATAAAATAACAAAGCCTAATGGTAAAATTTTAATAAAACTTAATCCATACTTAAATGATAAAAAGTTAAATGAATATGGATTAACATTATTAAATGACAATTTATACATTGAAAAAGAAGGTATTTATTTAAGAAATTTAGACACATCAAAATGGAAAAGTCTAATAGAAAAATATTTTTCCATTATAAATTTTAAAGAAATTTATTTTCATGAATTTAATCAGTTTAATAGACTTTTTCTTCTATTTAATAAAAAATAGATAGCCAACCTTATTAGCTATCTATTTTCATACTATTTTTTTTCATTTTCTAAAGAAATATTAACTTCTATTGTAGCATCACTTACACCCATTTCAACACAAATAACTTTGTCTGAACTAGCATTTGATGTAAAGCTTCCTTGTATTAATGTTGGAGTAGATATATCTATGTTTATATTTTCATTTGCAAAATTTGTTGCCACATTTGCAGTTAACATATTAATAAGTTCTGAAATTGCACTTTGAGCTAACTCATCAAAGTCAGTAACTTCCATACCCATCATCATTCTAGAAGCAATTTTCTTAGCATCATCTATGCTCATTCCATATATAACATTTCCTTTAATATCTCCAATAAGTCCAATTATTACTACTACTCCAGGACTTTCTATAAATCTACCCTTTAAACTGATTCCTTTTTTATTAACATCGCCTAAACCTAACTGTGGAATAATATTGGCAAATGCTTGTAAAAATTGATTTATATATTTGACATCCACGTACTTTCACCTCTCTTAAAGCCTATATTTATAGAAAACTCCCCAAATTTAGTTTCTATATCTGCTGAATAATTACTTTCTAATTTTGCTTTTGATATATTAATTGATTCTCCATGAAGTGTTGTTGGTGGAGCAACTCTTAACCCAAATATTTTATTTCTTTTATTTATAATAGAACATGCATTTCCTGCAAACATATTTACTACTTCTGATATAACATTAAGTATTTCTTCTTCATCCTTTGGATCTCTTCTCAAAAGTTCTTTCACAAAATTTTCTGCCGTTTTAAATGACATATCGAAAATTACTCTTCCTGAGTACTTTCCTATAATACCCATAATTATTGAAATACCTTCAATTTCTCTACCTTTATCAATATTACATTCATTTTTAAATTCAGGAATTGTTTTAGTTAATCTATTAAATATATTAAGCATAGCTTCTTTAAAAACTTCAACATATATTTTATCTAGTTCTAAATATAAGTCTTCATCTGCTACCACCCTATTTATAAGTAATGATAATTCTTCTGAATCCACAGGTTTTTGAATATAACCAGATATATTATTATTCTTAGCTTTTTTTATAAGTTCATCATCCATCATTGAACTAACAATTATAACCTTAATATTACTATCAATATCATGTATTGCTTTAGTACATTCAAATCCATCTGTTCCAGGAAGTGTCATATCCATAGTCACTAAATCTGGTTTTAATTCATTAGTTTTTTCAATAACCTCTTTTAAAGATTGTGCATCTCCAACTACATTAAAACCATTTTCTACTAGCGTATCGCTTAATAAAGCAATTTGAAAAGGTGAATCATCAACGATTAATATTTTAATATCTTTCATAATATATCTATCCCTTCAACTTATTATTAATATTATACTAAATTTACAGTTTTTAAACTATACAGTTTTTATTACTACATAATGCTTTATATTTTATCTATTAATATTATATTTAATATTTCTATTTTTTTCAACAAATTTCAACATTTTTTAACATTATTCAAATCTTTTTAATTTTCTATATATAGGTTTTCAATTTCAAAATAATCCTTTTATCAAATATTAATTACAAAACTATAGTTTATGATCAGTATAATATTTAGAATTAATTTACAATTAAAAATTATTCTTACTAACCATAGTTTTAAATTAATTGGATCTACAATTTTAAGATTTACTTCTAATTTTATATTATTAATTAAAATACTGCTTCAAATTACATATTAAAATTATGAATTAATCAATATATAAAACTAAAATATTAGGTTGAAACCTTATAATCTTAAAATTTAAGTTGTAATACTTCATTTAAATACTTAGACCCACTTGAGAATTTTAGTTAATGTTATAAACTTTTTACTTTTATTTGATATAATTATATATATTTCAATACATTATATAAAGGAGTAACTTTATGATTAAATACCTTATGTTATATATTCTTTTTATCAATATTATTTCTTTTTTTATTATGTTAATAGATAAAAGAAAAGCTATTAATAAAAAATGGAGAGTACGTGAATCTTCCCTTATAACTTTTGCTTTACTAGGTGGATGTATTGGTATGCTTTTGAGTATGTATTTATTTAGACATAAAACAAAACATCCTAAATTTTATATTGGTGTTCCATTAATATTAATAATTCATTTAATATTACTTTTTGTTTTTATTTCAAATTAATTTTTTAAAATAAACCAATAATAAAAATTTATTATTGGTTTATTTTCTAATGTTTTTACATTTTAAAAGCTTTTAATGCTTCTTTTAATGCTTCAGAAAGTACAATTAATTCTTCTGCATTAGATGTAACTACTTCAAAAGCTTGTAATTGTTCTTCAGCTGATGATGTAACTTCTTCTGATAATGTAGCAACTTGTTGTGACACTAAAGATACCTTTTCTATAGAATTGCTAACTTCTTCTTTATTATTTCCTATAGTATAAATTTCAGAATTTATTTCTTTTGTTATTACTATCATTGATTCTAAAACTTCACTCATTTTACTAATAGATTCTTCCATTTCATCAAATGCTGATGATTGTTTATTATTAACTTCATAGGATTCATCTATAGAAATCTTAGTTTTATCTACTATTGCATCTATTCCATTTATTATATTTTGAATATCTTTAGTTGCTTCACCTGTTTGTTCTGAAAGACTTCTTATTTCATCTGCAACTACAGCAAATCCTTTACCTGCTTCACCTGCTCTTGCAGCTTCAATTGATGCATTTAATGCTAATAAATTAGTTTGTTCTGATATTCCATTTATAGATAAAACCATAGATGAAATATTTTTCATCTCGTCTATAAGTTTTTCTACTGTTTCTTGAACTGCTGTAAAGCTCTTAACAGATTGTATTCCTGATTCTTTTAAGAATGTAACTTTTTCATTACTATCTTTTATAGCACAAATTATATTTCCACTACTTTGTTCCATATTGTTATTTTTCAAACTTAAAACTTCTATTCTTTCTCCAAGTTCTTTTGTTTTTTCATTAGTATCATTAACATCTTCTGCTTGTGATATTGTTCCCTCTGATATCTCTTGCATAGAATTTTTAATTTCTAAATTTGATGCGGCAACTTCTTCTGTAACAGCACTTAAATTGCTTGATGATTGATCTATTTTATTAACAGCCTCTAAAACATTTCCTATAAGCCCTCCCAAGTTATCAATCATTTTATTTACATTTATAGATAATTGTCCAATTTCATCATTTGATTTTGTATTTTCAGATTTTGAACTTAAATCTCCATTTGCAACTTTATCTACAATGGCTGTAATTTCCTTTATTGGTTTAGCTATTACTTTACTTAAAATAACAATTATAATAAGTCCTAATAGTACAAATAATGCTGACATTGAAAGTATTTTAACATTTATTGATTTAACTGGTGCCATTATATCACTAGTTTTGCCACCTGAAAAAACAACCCAGTTTAATCCATTAACTTTAGAATATGCAGCCATAAGTTTAGAACCTTCATATGTATACTCAATAATACCATTATCTACTTCTGGATTTTGTACTATAGTATCTAATTCTGCAACTCCATATGGTTCTGATACTAATTCTTTATTATGGTGATAAACTACATTTCCATTAGTATCTAATATATAATTATAAAAATTTTCTTGTTCAAATTGATTTATACTATTTCCAAAATCCTCTACTTCTATAGAAATAGTAGTAATACCAATAACTTTATCTGTACCTTTTTCAAAAAGAGGTAATGTTGCTCCTGTTACTAAATTTCCTGTTACTTTTGATTTAGTAGTATCTATAATTGATGGAGCCTTAGTTTCTTTAGTTCTTTTAAAGTATGCTCTATCTGAAAACGATGTTCCTATAGAATCTGGAGACGAACTAGCTATTATGTTTCCATTTATGTCTATAATATGAGTCCTTTGAACTTTTTCTTTTTTTGAATTGTATTCTTCCATCTTTGTAGTTATTTTTTGTTGTAAAGTTTTAAACTCAGATGTATTATTTTTACCTTCTGCTGACATTTTCAATAATGTATCTATATCATCATCATTTTGATATATCAACAGCCCATTTTGTTCTTTTTCTATTATTCCTTGAATACTTTCCGATGTTCCCTTAGCATTAGAAATAAAGTTGTCTATAGTTGATTTTTCTATAGCTTTTTCACTTAAATTACTAGATACTAAAGTAAGCATAGCTGTAGTAAATATAAGAATTATACCTACTGTAAAAGAAATTCTTCCTTGAATCGTAGATTTTAAAGGATTTTTTAAAGGTTTTTTTAAAAATTTAACTTTCACTTTACTTACCTTCCTTCTGAAATTTATTGTTTATTGTAAATTTATTATCGTATTCATTATTTTCAAACTTTATATAATATGATTTAAACTTTATGAAGTATTTGTTAACATATATACGCTTTTCCCATTCTAAAATATTAATTATGTCGAATCTTTTAAAAACTTCTATTTACAAATACAACTAAATATTCTTTTGTAATGTTTTTTATAATTTCTTTATTTCTATTTCCTGGAAAATATTTCATTTAATACTCATATTCTTAGTTTTTATATAAAAAAACAAACTACATTTAAACTAGTGTAGTTTGCTCACATATCTACTTTATTAAATTTTATTTTTCATTAAATTCTTCAATTAAAATTGAATAATTTAATCTATCCCATCGTTTTCCTAAGAAATAAACAGCTTTTCTCTCTATTCCCTCTAATTTAAATCCATTCTTTTCTAAACATTTTTGAGCTGATTTATTTTGTTCAAGTGTGTCAGCAGTTACTCTTTCCATTCCAATATGCTTAAATCCATAATTTAAAATAAGTTTTATGGCTTCACTACCATATCCTTTCCCTCTATATTCTAGTTTAGAGAATCCTAACCCAATAGAGCACACTCTATTTCTCCAATCTATATCTTGTAAAGCTATATCTCCTATAATCGTTCCATCTAAAAGAAAAACTCCAATTCTCACATGTTCCTTACCTTGACATTTTTGAATTTCATCAAACCATAAATCAGAATTAGAAACTGACTTTCCAATATTTAATGGCTCTACCATATTTCCATAGTCATATTCAAAATCCTCATATAATTTTCTACAATCTTCTTTTTCAAGCGCTCCTAGATATATATTTTCTCCCATCAATTTTAACATAACTTATACATACATATTAAGATATTCTGAGTTATCTTAATTTACCTCCCTCTATATACTTTCAAATTCTCTATAATTCTTTTAGTTTATTTAAACTTATTTTTAAGTTCATTTTCTATTATTGGTATTGGAATAATTAAAAATACTATTCCTAAAAACACATTAATAAGACTTAAATATTCTTCTGATATAGGCTTTATAAGTTTAATAATAACAATACAAATACATAAAATTACACCTAATATGAAATATATTTTAGATGCTCTTTTATGTGCATAAATCCATGTTTCCTTTGATTTCATTGAAAGTGAAGTTCTATATCCATGAAAATTGTTTATTTCTTTGGGATAATTATTTTTATATGATATACCAATAACTATCATACTCAATGGTATAAGTAGATCTATTATCCAAAAAAATTTTTCCAAAATATTTCAACTCACCTATTTAATAGTTATTTAAAACTATATTCCACTCTTGTTGAAATTTTGACTTTATAAAATTTGAATAACTATCATTTTTATTTATTAAATTTTCATTTCTAATTTCATTTATAATTATATTGCTAATATTTTTAAGTTTTTCTCCACTTAATTCTGAATATCTTTCTATTATTAATTTCCCTTTGTTTTCATACTCCAAAAGTTTTTCATATATATCTTCTATTTTCTCTACTTTATTTATAGGTATATTTCCTTCACTAACAAAAGTATATTTTATATTTTGAGGATTAACTTTAAATCCTACATTATAACATTCATATAGGTATCCTGTTTTTCCTTTATATATATCATATAAAGCATTATTATAATATTCTGTATATATAGGTGTATCACTATATTCTTTAAATCCATAAGTATAAAAATTATTTTTTATCATATAAAAAGTTGCTATAACTTCATTAGTTGTAACATATACAAAATCATTTTTAGGACTTAAATTTCTTAAATCTTTCATCAAACTACCATGAAAATATTTCATATTATATTCCTCCATATTCAAAGTTATAATGTTAACTTAAATATGTTGTTTCATTTACATTCTAATCCAAAATGATAAGTGCCTAATATAAGTATTTGAGATTTCATAAATTTTCCCCCTATTTTTGCTTTTTAAAGTATTATACATTATATTACAATATTATACAAATAATTGAAAATATTATTATCAAGCTTAAAAGTTATACTATCATAATATTTTCCATTTACCTTTAACAAGTCAACATCTCTATTAATTTCTTTAAATCCAAGTTTTAATGCTAATTTTATCATTCTTTCATTTCCAGACCAAGTTTCAGTATACACTTCATTTGTAATATTACTCAAAATATATTTTATAAACTTTAATAACGCTTCATATCCTAATCCTTTTCCCCTATTTTCTTTGTTAATTATATCAATGCCTACAGCTAATTTTTCTTTATCACCATTTATATAATATGAACTAACTCTTCCAATATGTTTTCCTTCTTTAGATTCTATTTCAAAATGTGTTTTTATCTTAGGTGTATTTTGTACTTCTTTTATTATGCATTGTTTTATTTTTTCTAAATTAATTTCTTCATCTTTTTCCCATGGTGCATCATAATCTTTCCACTCTGTATTTACCGTATACCAATCTATATAATCATCAATATCTTTTAAATTCCTATCTCTTAAAATTAAATTATTCATAAATATTTACTCCCCATAAAAATATTAAAAATTTTCTTTATATTAAAATTAAATAAAAGCTTGTTAATTAACCCTAAAATTAAATAATTTCAATTACATACATAAATCTATCTATTTTCTTATATCTTAATTTTTTATTAAACTTTTTAAAATGTATTTCTAAAGTATCTACATAAGAATAGTATTCATCTTTTATTTCATATATTTCTTCTTCATTTAATGTCTCTAATAGTTTTTCTTCCTCACTTTTATTTTTAAACATTAAATCCCCTATAATTATTTTCCCATTATCTTTTAAAACTCTCATCATCTCATCTATAGCTATTATTTTTTCCTCTTCATTTAAATGATGAAAAGCATAAGTTGATACTATAACATCAAAGCTTTTGTCACCATATGGAATTTTTAAAAATTCTCCTAATCTAACTTTTAATTTAGGATATTTTGATTTAGCTATATTAAGCATTTCTCTAGATTGATCTATTCCTACTATATCATAATTATTTTTTAAAAATTTTCCACTTAAATTTGCTGTTCCTACTCCTATTTCTAATATAGTACAGTCCTCTTTCTCATTTTCAATAGCTAATTTATAAACTTTTTCTAAAATCATCTCATAATTTTCATATATTTTTATAGCACCTCTATTTTCTAATACAGAAATATCATAAGTTTTAGCCCAATTATCAAAGTTCCATTTATCACTCCAATTATTTTTAACATAATTTATATTATTTGCATTTTCTATTACTGTTTGTATATCTACTTTGGCATTTAAAATTTCTTCTTCATATAAATTGTCTAAGACTTTTTCTAAAGCACTTCTAATTACCGTTAATCTTTGAATTTCATTATTAACTATTTCCCACTGATTATTAAAATGATTTAAAAAGTTACTTGTGCTACTATTCTTTAAAATATCTTTTATTTCTTTAATAGACAAACCAACTGACCTATATAAAAGTATTGATTGAAGTTTAATTATATCTTCATTATTAAATTTTCTATATTCATTGTCCTCATTTCTTATAAGATTTAATAACCCTTTTTTTTCATAATATCTAATTTTGTTAGTTGTTATATTAAACATTTTAGCAATTTCACTAATGTTATAATTATTGTTCATTTTCTTATCACCTCTCACTAACCATTTTAACCGTTAGCCTTAGGCGAATGTCAACATAATATATTATTTATAAAATTAAAAGGTGTAGTTTTATTAATTAACTACACCGTTTATAATCTATTTCTATTTTAAGTGACCATAAATATCAAATATTTTAAAGTTAGATTTTTCATTTTCCTTCACCACAACATAATATCTTGTGTAAGTTCCACTAGGAAATTGTGCTATACTATCTTGTTTTTCTGAAAGTTTATTAGTATATTTAACTTCTACAATTTTAAATTCTTTTGGATTTAGAGTTTCTAGCCTATCCATATAATCATAATACGTTTTTTCATTTTCATTTTTAGAGTATTCATCCTTACTTAAAACTTTTAAACTATGAATCACTATTTTTTCAGTATACTTACCTTTTTCTAAGTTTTCTTTGTATAGTTTAGGGTAATTTAAATATATATCATTTTGTACATATATATCTTTAAATTTATCATATTCATCACTTATCTCTACTTTTAATGCATCTAAAATGACTTTCTCACTTTCTTCATATGGTACAACTTCTGATTTAAATGTTCTTTCTCCATTTTTGTATTCTAACTCATATTGATTTTTAGTTGTATTATTATTTGAATTTTCACCAGTGTTTTTTATAACATCATTGTCATTTTTAATCTTATTAATAGATTGTGATTTTTCATCATCCTTTTTTGTTTCTTTTACACTTATCTCCACTTTTTTATCATTTTCATTTTTGTCACTATTATCTTTTTCTATAGTAACTTTTGCACAACCTATCATTGAAGTCATTGCTAATAAAATAGTAATTATTATTAGTAACCTTCCTTTTCTCATCTTTTCTACCCCTCATCTAATAAATTTGATTTTTTAATATTTACTTTTGTAGAGACTTTTTTAATTAAAATTTGTACACTTTACTTAATCAATTTTGAAATTTTCCTTAAAAATAGATTGATTACATATTTTTAATATTTCCTCCATATTTAAAGGTTCATCATCTTTAAAGCTGGCCCATGAACTTATTATTTTAGCAGCATTTGTAATCATAGAATTTTCTTTTTTTCCTTTGCTTCTATCTAACACTTCTTCTTTATCTAATTTCAAAGTATCATCTACATCTTTTAAAGATACTAAAAACTCATCTACCTCTTCATTTGCAAAACACATCTTTATAACTTCCAAACTATTATCTGGATATAAATCCATTAACCCTTTAATTACAGCAGTAATAACATGTATGTTTCGATCTTTTAACTTTTTCTCTAAAAGTAATTTGAAATATTCAACTATTTCAGTTCTATTTAATTTATTATTTAAAGTAAGTATTACTAAAAGATGTGCACATTCACTTCTTGCCATAGAATTTATCTTTATATCTTCTATTGCTTTTTTTATATCTTCTAATTGACCATCATATACACTTGCTAATATTTTAGCTGAATCTTCTACTAATGTATCACCATATAAATTAAAAGAAATTTTTTCTGGTAATTTTATCAAATCTAAATATATATTAAAAAGAATTTTTTCCTTAAACTGTGCTAGTAGGTATGTAGCATATATATGTCCCCAATAATGACTATTTTCTATGTAATTTTCATAATTTGATTTAAAATTTTTCAAATACTCTATAAGAAAGTTTCTGGATTCATCTTCTCTTATTGCAAGTTCTTCAATTTCCTTTCGAGGGCACTCCCCCTGATTATATTCAATACTATTCATTATTTCTTGTACTGTTTTCATTACTTATCATCTCCTTAATAAATATATTTAACTTATACTCATATATATATACTTAATTTAACAATATTTATTAAGAAAACATTAAAAGTGGTATTAAATATTATTAAGTACCACTTTTAATGTCTTAGTTCTATTTTCGCAAATAATTTATTATTAATATAATTAAAACTAAAAAAGATATTCCAATTATTATTTTTAAAGCTTCATTATTACTTATATTAGCAATATTGTCTTTTTCATTTTTAATAACATCTTTATTTTCTTTTAAATTTAGCATATGTTCTATTTTGTAGTCGATTCTACTATCATTAATAACTTTACCATTGTAATAAACATTTTTTTCATCTGACTTAAATCTTTTCTTAGCCCCATTGCTATTAATAAATTCCTTTATAATAAGTGCAGTTTTCCTATAATCTTTATTATCTTTTAAGTATAATACATTTAAATTTGCATAATTCATAGAATCCACAAGGTAAATACCATTAGCTGAAATAAAATTATCACCTTTTTTATTTAAAGATGCTAATATTATATCATTTTCTAATATTTTATCTTTTTTAGATTTGCTTCCTTTAAATAAATCATACTCTTTTATATTTTCTATTTTTATAGTGTTACTTACTTTTAATTTTTCTATATCAGTGCCTTTAGGTATCTTCTTATTTGTAATTTGAGTTGTTACATTTACCTCTATAGAATTCTCATAAACTTTTATTACTTTTCCAATTATAAGGATATCCTGCTCATAATTTAAAAACTTAGACAAATTTTCTTCTGCAAAAATTGTTATATAATTCAATGTGCAAATAGCAAGTATAATAAATAAAATTTTTATTACTTTATCTTTCATAAAATATCTCACCTTAATGAAAATTTAGCATAAAAATTTATACTACTTTATACTATTATATTTTTAAGTTATATTTTGGTGCTTAAATTTTAAGCACTTACAACATACTATTTCGAATTATTTTCTGTGTTTTCAAATTTTGAATTTAATATTACAATATCTACTCTTCTATTTTTGCTTCTTCCGCTTTCACCTTCATTGCTTGAAATTGGTCTATATTCTCCATATCCTACTGCTGAAATTCTATCTGGAGAAATTTTATTACTATCAATTAAATATTCTACAACATTAGATGCACGTAGCACTGAAAGTTTCCAATTTGATGAAAAATCATTATTCTTTATTGGTATATTATCTGTATGACCCTCTACTCTTATATAATTATTCATTTTATTTAATAATTTTGACACCTTATCTAGTTGTTCCTTCATAGAATCTGTTATATCTGCTTTTCCACTTTCAAAAAACATACTATCTTTAAAACTAATGATAAGACCTTTATCTTCAATAGATGTAGTTATGTGTTCTTTTAAATCTGATTCATTTATCAAATTATCAACTTCTGATTTTATATTTTCGAGTTTCTTACTTTCTACAAGTTCTGTATTAATTACATTAGGCTCTTGATTTTTTTCATCAACGTCACTATTTCCACTTCCATTTCCACCTTCACCTATTACATTTGTTCCACCGCCAAATACAGACTGAAAAGAATTTGACATTGCTTTATATTTTTGTGCATTTATGCTACTTGAAGAATACATAATAACAAAAAATATCATAAGTAACGTTATTAAATCAGAGTATGTTAAAAGCCATCTTTCTCCACTTTCTTTCTTTTTACCTTTTTTCTTTTTTCTCATAATATCACCACTTCTATAATAATATTATTATTATTAATCATTTAAAAAACCTTGTAGTTGAGTTTCTAATGAATTTGGATTTACACCTTCTTGAATTAAAATTACACCTTCTGTAATAATTTCTTTTTCCAATGACTCTAACTTATCAATATATTTTATTCTATTTGCTATTGGTATCCATAATAAGTTAGCAGATGCTACTCCATAAAGTGTTGCAATAAATGCAACTGCAATTTTAGGACCTAATTCATTTGGGTTTGATAAGTTCCCTAGTACTTGTACAAGCCCCATAACAGTTCCTATAATTCCCATGGTAGGTGCAAATCCACCTGCTGCTTCAAAAATTTCTGCTTGTTCTAATCTACCTTCTGAAATATTTTCATTTATATTTTCTAAAGAAGTTCTTACAACTTCTGGTTGTACACCATCTATTGCTAATTGAAGACCCTTTATTAAAAACTTGTCTATATCTGTTCTTGTTAAATATGATTCTAAGCTAAGCATGCCATCTAATCTAGCTTTAGCCGACATTTCCTTTAATAATTCAATCAATTCTTTTTTATTGTTCTTTTTTACTTTAAGCAAATCTTTTATTGTTCTTAAAATTTTTTTTATAGCTGATGGTGGAAATGATATTCCAATAGCACCAATAGTTCCACCAAATACAATTAAAGCTGCTGTTGGTTGTAGCAATGATCCTAATGCTCCTCCTTCTAAAACAAATGCTACAATTAAAGATAAAATGCCAATTAATAAACTCAATATAACACTTACATCCATTATTATCACAACCTTTACTCTTGATATTTTTTTACAACTTTGTAATTAAACATATTATATTTAATTTATAATCTGATTATGATACCATCATAAAAATAAGTCATTATACTTAACACAGTTTTAACTTATTTTTAACCTCTATATAAACATAATAATTAGTTTAATTCTTATGTTTATACTTAGCCTTTTTATTACTAAATATCTATATTAAATTATTAGTTTACATAAAAAAATCCCAAATAAACTAATGTTTATTTGGGATTTTTAAAATTTATTATTTATTTAATTTTAAATACTCAGTTAAGCCTTCTTTTAATATTCTTGCTGCATCAGCTAAAGTTTCTTTATCTAATACATATGCAAGTCTTATTTCATCTTTTCCAAGTCCCTCTGTACCATAGAATCCTTCTGCTGGACAAGGCATTACTGTTTGACCATCTATTTCAAATTCTCTTAATAACCATTTTACGAAATCATCTGCACTTTTTACTGGTAATTTCGCCATTATGTAAAATGCTCCTGTAGGTTTTTTACATATTACTCCTGGAACTTTTACAAGTTCATTATAAAGTACGTCTCTTCTTTCTCTATATTCTTCATTAACTTCTGTTAAATAAGATGTTGGAGTTTTGTAAAGCTCAATAGCACCCACTTGCTCTAATGTTGGAACTGATAATCTTGCTTGACATAATTTTAAAAGTTCTGTCATAACTTCTTTATTTTTAGAAGCTATAGAACCTATTCTAGCTCCACAAGCACTATATCTCTTAGAAACACTATCTACTATTATAACTCTATCTTCTACTTCTTTAATATTTCCAAAGCTTGTATATTCTCCTTCATATACAAATTCTCTGTAAACTTCATCAGCTATTATCCATAAATCATTTTCTTTAGCTATTTCACTAATCATTTCAATTTCTTCTTTAGTGTAAACAACCCCACTTGGATTTCCTGGATTAGATAAAAGTATAGCTGTAGTATTTTTATCTATTCTAGATACTATTTCTTCTTTTGATGGTAAATGGAAACCATTTTCAGCATATGTTGTAACTGGTCTTATAGTAACACCTACAGCATTTGCAAAACTATTGTAGTTTGAATAGAATGGCTCTGGTACTAATATATTATCTCCTTCATTACATATAGTTAACATTGCAAATAATAATGCTTCACTACCACCATTTACTATTAATATTTCATCCTTAGCAAAATTTATATCATAACCTTTGTAGTAGTTTTGTATTGCTTCTATTAATTCTGGAAGACCTTCTGATAATGCATATTCTAAAACGTCTTCTTTGTAGTTTTTAACTGCATCGAAAAATCCGTCTGGTGTTTTTATATCTGGTTGACCTATATTTAAATGATAAACTTTTTTACCACTTTTTTTAGCCTCTGCTGAGTAAGTTAATAATTCCATTATAGTAGATGCTGGAACATTTTTTATTCTTTTTGATATTCTCATTATTATTCCTCCTACGTTAATACAAGATTTTCACCTTTGTAAATTACTATACTATTTTATAACATGTTTTTAAATCTGTCATCTATGTAATCGTTACAATTCTAATAATAACCATAAAATAAATTACATTCAATACTGGATTCTTTATTTTTCTACTTAATGCTATTAATTTTCCCATTTTTAATGTATATTTATACATTATTTAACGAACATCTAAATAACCATATTTATCTTTTAATATATTTCCATAAGTTTTAAATTCTATAGGAAAACTAAATATAGGACCATCAAAAACAAAAGTATGATACTCTCCATTTTCTCCACATGGATCTGCACCAGTTTCTTTTATATCTTTTACTAATTCTTTTGTTAAAGTTTTACCTAAAAACTCTTCATTTAAATAATCAAGATTAATATTTTTAAGTATAGCTTTAAATCCACTATCTATAAATTCATATGTTACTTTTTCTCTATTTTCTTGCCACAATGGAAAAATCGCTTCAAGTTTACTATTTTTACATCTATCACTACACCATTTTCTGTGATTTTCTATATCAATATCACCAAAAACACAGCTGTCTGCACCACTATTTTTAGAATTTTCAAGAACTTCTTCAAATAATTTTTCATAATTTTCACCATTACATTTCATCATTATTAATGGTATATTTAATGATTTTGATATATCATTTAATATCCTTTGTTCTATTCCATGAAACCAACTTCTATTTAATTCCTCATCTACAGTTACCAAAAGACCTACTGGTTCATGCCCTTCTTTTATCATTCTATAAAGAGCTAACGTACTATCTTTTCCACAACTATATGACATAACAAATTTTTTTTTCATAAAATCAACTTATCCTTTCTAAAATATAGCTCATTCACTAATTAATATATATTTTATTATATTAGACTATCATAAATATTTAAATACAAATAATATTTTATATAATAAAAAGCAAAGCAATTTAAAATTACTTCACTTTTTAAAATAAACTTTATTCTTTATATTAAAAATTTCAAAATAAATATTATTCCTATTATAATTGTTGTTATGCTTATATCTTTATATTTTCCTGAACAAACTTTTAATACTATGTAAGATATTATTCCAAAAACTATACCATCTGATATTGAATATGAAAATGGCATCATTATAATAGTTAAGAATGCTGGTATTGCTTCTGTATAATCATTTAATTCAATTTCTTTTATAGGTTCTATCATAAATAATCCAACAAGCACTAATGCTGAAGCTGTTACTGCTGGAGTTATTACTGAAAATATTGGTGATAAGAATAATGCCAAGAAAAACATTACTGCTGTAGAAACTGCTGTAAGTCCCGTTCTTCCACCTTCTGCAACACCTGATGCACTTTCAACAAATGTACTAACAGTACTTGTACCTATACATGCTCCTAATGTTGTTCCTATTGCATCTGCAAAAAGTGCCTTTTTAATATTAGGAACTTTTCCATCTTTATCAAGCATTTTTGCTTTTGTAGCAACACCCACTAAAGTTCCTATAGTATCAAACATATCCATAAATAATAATGTAAATAAAACAATAACCATATCAAAACTAAATATATTATGCCATTCAAAAGTAAAAAATGAAGATTTAATTGATGGTGGCATACTAAATAATTTAGTTGGCATTTCTGTAATTCCCATAGGAATTCCTATTAATGCTGTAGCAAGCATTCCTATAAAAAGTGCACCCTTTACATTTTTACTTAATAATATTGATGTTACTAATATTCCTATTATGGCTAAAAGTCCTGGTCCTGAAATTATATTACCAAGTGCAACTATTGTTCCTCCTCCATCTGGATGAGTTACTATACCGGCACCTTCAAGTCCTATTAATGCTATTAATAATCCAATACCTACTGATATTCCCTTTTTTATATTTTCTGGAATAGAATCTACTATTGCTTCACGAACATTAAAAAGTGTTAAAAATATGAATATAATACCTTCTAAAAGTACTGCAGTTAATGCAAATTGATAAGAATATCCCATTGTTTTTACTATTGTAAATGCAAAGAATGCATTTAATCCCATACCTGGTGCTTGAGCAAATGGAAGCTTTGCATAAAGTCCCATTATTAATGTTGCTATTACAGCTGATAATGCTGTTGCAGTAAATACTGCTCCTGAATCCATTCCTGCTGCTGATAAAATAGACGGATTAACAATTAAAATATATGCCATTGTCATAAACGTTGTTATTCCCGCTATTATTTCCGTTTTTACATCTGTGTTATTTTCTTTAAGATTAAAATATTTTTCCATGCTATCACTCTTTTCGACATTTTTTTGAACACGTTTATTATAATAACACAAAAATTTAAATTACCCAATAGTTTTTACGAACATTTTAAACTTTTTTTTATTTTTTATATGCTATAGCGTAGATATATTTATTTTTAAAATCTATATTTATACTTATAAAATAGAAAAACAAGCTTTAAATTTAGTTATAAACCAAATTTAAAGCTTATTTTATATAACTTAAATATGTAAAATACATTGTAAATTAAAATTTAAATAGACGTGTTTCTATTTAACTTGTTTAATAAACTTGTTTATCCTACTGTTTTTATTTTCATTAAATAATTCTTTAGAGTTACTGATCTCAACTATTGAACCATTTTCCATAAATATTATTCTATCTGCTACATCTTTTGCAAAATTCATTTCATGAGTTACTATAATCATAGTAATTTGAGTTTTAGCTAAATTTCTAATAACATCTAAAACTTCACCAACAAGTTCAGGATCTAATGCAGATGTTGGCTCATCCATAAGTATTATTTCTGGCTCTACAGCTAATGCTCTTGCTATAGCTACTCTTTGCTGCTGACCACCAGATAATTTACATGGATAACAATCCTTTTTATCTTCTAATCCTACTTTTTTTAAATTTTCCAATGCTGTTTCTTTTGCTCTATCTTTACTAACCTTTTTTACAGTAATTAAAGGTTCCATAACATTTTGTATTGCAGTTTTATTTTTAAATAAATTATAATTTTGAAACACCATAGCTGTTCTTTTTCTTATACTTAATATATCTTTTTTATGAGCTGAAGATAAATCTATATTCAATTCACCAAATTTCAAACATCCTTTTTCAGCCTCTTCAAGGAAATTTATACACCTTAACAATGTGGATTTTCCTGTTCCAGAAGGTCCAATAACTGCTATTACTTCACCTTTTTTTATTTCTAGGTTTATATTATTTAATACTTTATTTTCTCCAAAGCTTTTACTCAAATTAATTATTTTTAACATAATAAATACTCCTTATTAAGTTATATTTAGTGACTTTTCTAGTTTATTTTGAATAAATCCAACAATTCCACTTAACGCCCAATAAACTAGAATTACACAAGTAAATGCTTCTAAAAACTTGTATTTTGCTGCTGCTTCTGATTGAGCTGTTGCCATTATTTCAGTTACTCCTATAGTAAATGCTAATGAAGAACCTTTTATTATATCTGCAAAAACATTAGCAAGTGTTGGAATTGCAACTTTTATAGCTTGAGGAAGTATTATTCTTCTCATAGCTTGAAAATATGTCATTCCAAAAGCATATGCTGCTTCCATTTGCCCTTTATCAATAGATTTTATAGCGCCTCTAAAGCTCTCAGAACAATATGCTGCAGCATTTAAACTAAGAACAATTATAGCAGATGTAATTGCACTTAACCCTTTCAATCCTGGTATTAGCTGAATTAATCCAAAATATATAAAAAACAATTGTGCAATTAATGGTGTTCCTCTAAAAAAAGATACATATATTTTTGCTATTTGACAAAGTATAGGTACTTTTGAATCTACTATTAATGCTATTATTGTACCTATAATTAATGCAAAAACTAAAGAAAAAAATGATATTTTTAAAGTTACCATTAAATATTTTAACATTAAAGGAATTAAATCCATTGCAAATTTAAAATCAAATGTAGGCATATAAACCACCTTAATTACTTTCTTTAGTAGTATCTAATCCAAACCACTTGTTTGATAGTTCAGTAAATTTGCCATCCTCATGCATTTCTTTTATAGCTTTATTTACATTTTCTATAATTTCCTTACTTGCTTCTTCTTTTCTAAAAGGATATTGATTTATTTCATATACACCTGTATTTATGTCTGCTACTTTTAAATTTAATTTACCTTGCTCTATAGTAGTTTTTGCTTTAACTTCTGATAACCATCCAGCATCTATTCTTCCTGCTTCTATATCCTTTTCCATAGGTACACCATCAAAAGGTACTATTTCCAATTCTAGATTTTCTTTTTCATTTAGCTCTTTTATTGTTTTTTCTCCATTTCCACCTAAAACACAACCAACTTTTTTGCCTTTTAATTCTTCAACTTTTGTTACATTACTATCTTTAGGTATTATAAATTTATATTTGCTATATGCATATGTTTCACTAAAATCATATTTTTCTTTTCTTTCAGGTGTAGTAGACATTTGATGCGCTACTGTATCTACTTTTCCTGCATCTAGCATGCCCATTAATCCACTAAATTTGGCAGTTTGAAATTCTATTTCATATCCTGCTCTTTTTCCTATTTCATTCCAAACATCAACTTCAAATCCTTTAGATTCATCATTTTCTTTAAAACACCAAGGAAAATATTCTGTTGACACTCCAACTATAATTTTATGGTTTTTAACTTCTTGTGATGTAGCTTTAGTATCATCCTTACTATTATTTGCTTTACTTCCACATCCTACAAAAATACTTGCACCTACAATTAATGTTGCTACTAAAGCAATTAATCGTTTACTTTTAAATTTCATTTTAACATTCCCCCTATTATTATAAATTTATATATAAAATAATTTTGTAATTAAATTATCTAATATGTAATAATTTATTCATAAAAAATTTTAATTCTCTTTAATATATAAAACTATTAAACTGCATTCAAAATTCTTCTAAAACTTACTTTATCTATCTATTTCTTCAATAGTATATCAATTAATGACTTTAGATTCATTAGTTATTACTATTTATAATAGACTTATATATTTATATTTAAATTACAAAAGAAAATTCTAAATTAAAAAGACTTTATCATAATTCACTTTTTAAATTTATTATAATAAGAAATTTAAATAAGCTTTAAATTTAGTTATAATCCAAATTTAAAGCTTATTTTTAAACTATTTAATTTTACTCATATATTTTCTTTATTTTCATGAATGCATAATCTATAACGGATTCTAAATTACTGTTATTTTTTCCGCCACCTTGAGCTAAAACAGGACTTCCGCCACCTCTTCCATCGATAAGTGTTATACTATCTTTTAAAAGTTCATTCATATTTATATCTTTTAAGCTTTTAGAACATGCAAATATTAAATTTGCTTTTTCTCCATCTTTAAGTGCCATTAAAGCAATTGTATCTTCATGTTCTACAAGTTTTGTTACAAGCTTATTTATGTATTTTGCACTTTCATTTTCATAAACTTTTTTAACTACTGTAACATTATTTATTTTATCTGCTTTATCTATCATTTCTTTAATTTCATATTTAGATAATATATCTCTAATTTTACGATTATCATCTAATAAATCTTTTATTTGTTCATTTAGATTTTTTATTGTATTTATAGCCTCTTCTTCACTGCTGCTTAGATATCTACATATATTGTTTGAAAATAAATCTTTCTTTAAAGAATCATCTATAGCTCTTTTACCTGCTAAAAACTCTATTCTTGTATTTCCTTTATTCTTCTCATACTTTACTATCTTAATCATTCTAAGTTCCATAGTATTACTCGGATGTACACCACAACATGCATTTATATCTAAATCGCCAATTTTAACTACACGTATTTCTTCATTTGTTTTTGGGAGTGCTCTTCTTAACTTTAATTTTTTCAAATCCTTTTTTAATGGAACAAATGATTCAACAACTAAATTTTCATTTATAATACTATTAGCAAGTTTTTCTGCTTCTCTTACCTTTTCCTCATCTAATATTCCTTGTATATCTACAGTACTAAAATCTTTACCTAAATGAAAACTTACAGTATTAGCATTAAAAAGTGTAAAAAAGCAACCTGAAAGAACATGTTGTCCTAAATGTTGATGCATTCCATCTTGTCTTCTATCCCAATTTAATTTACACTTAACTTTATGTATTTTTATAGGTTTTTTATCTACAACATGATATAATGTTCCGTTTTCTTCATACACATTAATAACATTAGAGTTTTCTATTGTTCCTAAGTCGCAAAACTGACCTCCGCCCCCTTCAAAAAAGGCACTTTTATCTAATACCACATGGAATTCATCATCTTTTTCTTTAACATCTACAATTTCAGCAACAAACTCCTTAATATATTGATCTTCATAATAAAGTTTCTCCATTTATAAATCCTCCAAATTTCATTTTATAATTTAATAATTATCTTGCATGTAATTTTCCTTATATTCCTTTGGTGATACCTTAAATGTTTTTTTAAATAACCTGGAAAAATTAGAGTAATCTTTAAATCCACTCTGCATACATGCTTCAGTAATGTTTTTGCCCTTTTTCATAAGACTTATAGCTCTAATAAGTCTTTTCTGCAATATATACTGATAAATGGTGCATCCTGTCTGATCTTTAAACTTATGCATTAAATAATATTTATTTATATATAAAGTTGATGCTAAATATTCAACTGATAAATCTTCAATTAAATTTTCATTTATATATTCTAAAATTTTTTCTATATTCTCATCATACTCAATATCAATTATATTTTCATTTAAATTATTTTTATCTAAAAATAACCTATTTAGATAAACCATAAATTGCAAAAATAACGAATTACTCAATATATGACTTCCAAATTCATCATCATTTTTAGATTTTTCTAACTCAAAAAGTACAGGTTTTAATTTTTCTAAAAATACTTTATTTAATCTTAAAAGATTCATTTTCTCTAAAGATGATTTATTAAAGCAACTTAGAAGGTTACATTCATCACTGTTATGACTAATTATGAATTTTGAATTCACCCATATTACAATTCTTTCATAAACTTCACTTGAATCTATTATAGGTCTATGAATTTCATTGCTATTTACTAAAAGTATATCCCATGGCTTTAATTTATAAGCTTTCCCTTCTATTAAATAAGTAACTTTACCTGAAAGAAATATAATTATCTTATTAAAATCATGATAATGAAATTCAAATTCTAGATCTTTTTTATCCTTTAAATGAAATATTTCAAAATCTTTTTTTAGATAACCTCTTTTATTTTCTTCTTCCATTATCCTTCTCCCAATCAATTTTTATTTGAAATAATTACTGTTCCCTTTACTAACATTATTCGCATCTGATATTTGAATAATTTCATTTTTTTAGTTTGGAACCCTATATAGAAATACAAGTTTAAAGTTTAAGTTATTCATGTTTCAGTTGAGAATTTTAATTTTAAGTTTTAATCTATATTTTTTAAAATTGACAACTGGTTCCAAATATAAATATACCAATAAACTGTAAGATTAGTAGTATCATTTGAGAAATACATTACTTTAAATTTGAACTTGGAACCCTATAATAGCTTAGTTTTAACCCCTTTGTAAATATATACTATTAACTATATCATATAACAAAAAAAACTACTACATTGTCAATTATAGTAGTTTAACACTTTATTTTAAAATATTATTTTGAATTTTTATAAATTCTTTTAATTCATCTACTGTGCTAGTTATAAATTCATAAGTCAAATAATCTGGATTACACATTCTTATTATTTCTCTTACTTTTTCACTTTCAAAAGGTTTATGCTGATCTATCTTCATAATGTAATAAAATAAATTTTCTTTCATTTCTTCTATAGACCCATTCTTTAAAATTTCTATTTCCTTTTTTCTATCATAACTATCAGAATAATTAAGATGTATACCTTTTATGTATTTTATATTTTCTTTTAAATCTTCTAAAACTTTAATTATGTATAATGCTGCTTCATTGCTATTTTTAATGTCCATATTATTATGTAACAAATGTCCTGTATCAAGCATTATTCCTTTATTTTTATATTGAATACCACTCATTAATTTTTCTATTATATTATTTTCTAATAATGTAAGTCCAGTCCACCATAAATTTTCAAATAATATAGTAACACTACAATCTAAACCATTTAAAATTTGATTTACTAAATCTATAGTTTCATTTATAATTTCTTCATTGCTATATTTAAATTTTAAATCATATGCTTCTCTAATAGCTACATTAAAAACATGAAATACCACATATTTAGCACCGATTTTATCTGCAATCTTTATTTCTTTTCTATATTTTTCTATTAATATCTCTTTATTTAATGCACCATAGTACTTTTTTATCTCATTTTCATCTTTAAACTGATTCAATAAAGCTTCTCTATCTTCTCTCCAAAAATCCATCCAATTAGAGTAAGATGATAAATGTACTCCTTTTATTAAATCTTTATTTATTGATTTCTCATTTAAATTCTCTATTTCTAAAAGCTCTATACCATCTAAGTTATTCTCTTTCAAAAATTTTTCAAGCTCCATACTATCATGATTAAATCTTTCTAAATCACAATCATATGTAGACATATTCATGACTTTAATCAAGTTATCACCTCATAATTTTCTATTATGTACTCACTATTTTAAATTTAAAATATTATATTTATATTTTGTTTCTATTATTTTAAAGTATTCCTAAATAAAAATAAAGATGAAAATTGTATTTCCATCTTTATTTCTATATTTATATCATTATTTTTGAAAATCTTTTTCAAATTCATCTAATGAATCTTTAAGTAATGTAACAGTGTAAGCCATGCTTGGACCACCACCGAAAGCTACTGCTACCATTGCTGCTTCTAATATTTCTTGTCTTGTTGCACCAGCTTCTAGAGCTTTGTAAACATGGAATACTATACAATATTCACAACGACTATATGCAGCTATAGAAACACTTATAAGTTCTTTTGTTTTTGTGCTTAAACCATCTTCCTTATATGTAGTTCCTAATAAATTCATAAATGCTCTTACATGCTCTATGTTAGTCTTTCCTAAGCCATTTAATCCGCTTTGAAACTCTTTCAACATTTTTCTTGGATCTTTACTCATTTTCTCTTCCCCCTAAAATTATTCTAAATAAAATATGTTAGAAACTTTTAATTAGTATTTAAAATAATTGTAATTTAGCCATTAATTACAATTCAAACATAACATTTAACAAATCATTTGTCAAATTATTTCGATTTTTCTTTTTATTAAAGTATATCTTATTTTGTAATATAATTTTATTATGTTAAATGTTCTTTTTAAAGAGCATATAGGAGGTTATTTTATGTCTAATAAAAATTTAGAAATGATGAAAAAAATTATTGAAGACAAAAAGAAAGCTAGTGCTAATCAAAATTCTAAGGGACGTCCTCAAAAATCCATAGGTGGAGCTCAAAAAGCACGTATAAGCACTAAAAATGGTGGGGTTTTTGATAAATAAATATTTTTATAGTAGAACAGGCTCGAATGTAAATATTTTCGAGCCTATAAATCCAATACTTTATTATATAAATCCTAAAATGTATTAAAATTTAAAATTATCTACTATTTTATCTATTTCCTCTGCTAAAGAGTTTAATTTTTCACAAGATGCTGTAACTTCTTCAAGTGATGCACATTGCTCTTCTGTTGCAGCACTTACTTTTTGGGATGATTCTAGTACATTTTGACCTGAAGATGCTATTTCATTAACTTTAATAACTACAACTTCCTTACTTTCATTTATATTGTAAAGTGAGTTATTCACTCTTTCAACATTCTCATTAACTTTATCCATACTATTTAATATATTTTTAAAATTATCATTTGTTGAGTCTACACTGATATTAGTTTTACTCATAAGATTTGATGCATTTATAGTTTTTTCTATAACACTATTTATTATATCTTTCATTTGATTTACAACATCATTTATTTGTGTTGCAGAGTTTGAAGACTCAATAGCAAGCTTTTTAACTTCATCTGCTACAACCATAAATCCTTTTCCAACCTCTCCAGCCCTAGAAGCTTCAATACTAGCATTTAATGCTAAAAGATTAGTTTGATCTGTTATTTCTTTAATGCTTTTAACAATATATTCTATTTTACTAGAACTTTCATTTAATAATTCTACTTCTTTAGTCATTTCATTATTTGCTGCTAAATTTTTATTGAAAATATCTCTTAACTCAGTTATAGACTTTATTCCATAATCACAACAAAGTTTTGTATCTTTACATGCATTGTTAAGTTCTTCACTATACAAATTAGAACTATTTATTTCTTCTTCTAAATCTTTTATTCTATCTGTAATTTTTTCAATATCACTATTTTGATTATCTGAAATACTGGCAACATTAGTTATATTTTCAGCAATTTCTATAGATGCATCACTACTTTGCATTGTTTGTTTAGAAACAGAATTTGCAGATTCTTTAAGGGTTGATGATGCAACTTTTAAGTTTTCTAATATATTACAAATACTATTTATAGTAACCTTTAATGCATTATTTATAGAATATAATTCAATATTTAAGTTTTTATCTTCTTCTATTTCTAAAGTAAAATCTCCATGCCCCATTGTATTTATATTATTGGTAACTTTTACTATAGGTTTAACTATTTTCCTCTTTATAATTAAATTTAATAAAATTATTACTATTGGTATATAAACTACACAAAATAATATTGCTGAATTTACAGATTTTATACATTTGCTCATAACTTCTTTTTGCGGTAACATAGATAAAATACTCCAATTCATAGAATTGTTTTTAACATTATGTACATACATCTTTTCGTTATTCACATCTATTACATTAAAATCTAGTTCATTTTCTATTACATTTTTTACTTCTTCAAATTCATCTATATTTTTAGTAATAAGCTCACTATCTTTATGACTTATAATTATCCCTGAATTGCTTATTACCTCAGCATATCCTTCTTTTCCTATTGTCATTTTTGAAACTTTTTCTGATAACTTATCTAAATTTATATCTGATGCTAAAACACCAATTTCCTTACCATTCTTATCTTTTATAAGTTTTGCAAACGTAATCATATATGTGCCCTTATTAATAGTATCTTCATAAGGTTCTGTAACAACTACATCTCCTTCATTACTTTTAGCCACTTTATACCATGGTCTTTCTTTAGGATCATATTTTTTATCAACATTTTTGCTTACTGGCCTTATAACGTCTCCATTAATAGTTCCTATATAAATAGATTCTACATCCTCCATACTATTAATATAATCTTCAAACATCTCCCTAGTTTTATTTTTAATATGTTGGTCATTTAAATTTAATAACTCTTCACTTTTAGATACATACTCCATTCCATCTTTATTTCTAGAATAAAGATAATCAACAAATGATGAAATATCTTGCGTTTCTAAATCCATTATATTAATAACATCATCTTTGATACTATCTACTGTTGTAAAGCTATTAACTAAAGTTACAATAACTACAGATAAAATTAGAAATGTTGTAATCCAAATAATCAGCTCTTTATAAATAGTTTTTCTCATAAAAATCCCCTCCCTAAATATTTTATCGAAACAGCTATAATATTCTGAATATTTTTTGAAAAACTTTTATATTTTTAAACTTTATACAAATATTGTATAAAATTTCATGGTGATTATTCTTTTAAAATACATAAAAATAAGGAATGTTATTACACATTCCTTGCTTTTATATTTATTTATACTATTAATTCAAAAACTATATCTTCTATACTTACGGAGTGATAGCTTTTCTTTAATTTGCTAAATTTATTTTTTACATTATCTCTAATATTATCTATATATGACTTCCTAAATGGAAGATATTTTTCTATATTCTTTACATATTCTTTAGTAAAATATTCTCTTCCTAATACTATTGCAAACATTATCATTTTTATACAATTATCTTTTATAAGTTCTTTTAATTGAATTACATTATCACATTTAAAACAAGTAGCATTATCTATTAAGTTTAAAGTAAAATTTATCAATTTATTCGCTATTACATCTAGTGGATATTTATTTGCAATTTGAGATACTACAGTCATATGATTGTTTTCTATATCTTCTTTTACATCCTGAAAATCATCACAAATTTGAAGTAAAAATCCATATCCATATGCAAACTCTTTTTCTTCATCACTTAAATTTCCATTTACAAGATAAGCATCTGCAAGCACAGATGCTCCACCCTTTTCTATAGATATTTTAAGCATATCTCTTTCATATGGTATACTTAAACATTCTTGATGTATGAGACTATTTTTTTGTCCCTCATGAATTAATAAAAGGCTCTCATAAACATCTTTGTATTTATCTCTTTCAAATACTTCTTCTATATTTTTAACTAGTTTATATATTTTCAACTTATAAGCTCCTTCTAATTCAACATATTCATCATTTAATATTTTAGAAAAAAACTCATTAAACTGAATTTTTTCTTTCATAGATATATTTACATTATCTAAATAATTATCTGTATAAGGATATAACATGCTATATCCAAATATAGCTTTTGTAAAGCATATATCTTTCCCCATAATATTTTGAAGTATATTCACTATCCATACATTTCTCATAGCTTGACCTATTTCATCATACTTTATTTCATCATCAAATTCTTTACATTCCTCTATAAATTTCTTTGTACTTATAAAAAACTGATTTTTCATATTGCTATTTATTCTCCCTAATTTAAAAATGTCTTCATTTAAAATCATTTCATCTATAAGTTTATTTCCTCTTTCTTTCCAAACTTTTCTACTATTTAATTCCAGTGGAAAACTTTCTATATGCTCTATAAGTAAATCAATAAAGGAATCGAATTTTTTCTCAATCTTTCTCTTTTCTATATAGTTGATAGTTTTCATATTTAAGTTCAATTCTACATCAGTGTCATACCATTTTTCTCTAAAAAAATCATTTAAATATTGTACATTTTCTAAATATGCCATTGAATTAAATCCCCCATATTTCATATCCTTACTAAAAAGTATATATGGAATATATACTAAAATCTATACAATTGAAAAAATATATACTTTTACAAAATATTGTATATTTGTTAATCTATATTTATTAAAGTTATATAATTTAGGAGGAAAGTAAATGAATTCAGAAATAAATCATAAAAGAATTATAGAAATTGTGAAAAATAATTTAACATGTTCAGCACACAATTTAGATCATGTGTTTAGAGTATACAACCTTTGTTTATTCATTGCAAAATACGAAGAAAATGTTGACTTAAATGTTCTTATTCCCTCAGCCTTATTGCATGATATTGCAAGAGTTAAAGAAAGTCAAGATAAAACAGGAGTAATCGATCATTCTGTTTTGGGAAGTTCCATGGCAGAGGATATTTTAAAAGATTTAAAATATCAAAAAACTACAATTGAAAAAATTAAACATTGCATTTTGACTCATAGATTTAGAACTGGAAATGAACCTACTTCAATTGAAGCAAAAATACTTTTTGATTCGGATAAGTTAGATATTATTGGTGCAAGTGGAATTGCTCGCACTTTTATGTTAGCAGGTCAATTTGGACAACGATTAGAAATTATTCAAGATTTAAATCACTACCTTGAACATAATACTACTGAAAATGGTAGAATAAAAGATGTTTCAAAACATAACCCATTTATAGAATACGAAATAAAATTAAAAAAAATTCCTGATAAATTATATACTAAAAAGGGCAAAGAAATTGCAAACGAAAGACTAAAATTTATGGATGATTATTTTGACAGATTAAAAAAAGAAATAAATGGATTTAAATAGCCTTTACAAAAAACAAAGAGTCCAAAAGACTCTTTGTTTTCTCATTATCCAAATAATGCTTTAAATTTTTCTTCTTCACTTTCAGAGTGTGTAACAAATCCAACAGCTACTTTATTATCTGTTGCTTCAATAATTTTTCTTGCTCCATCTTCACAAAAAGCACCACATAACTCTATAAGTTTCACATTTTCTCTTAAAAGCTTTTTAGAAAGTTCTACTGCTTCTTCTAAAGAATCTACTCCATATACTGATACTTCTGTTCCATTATGATTTATTAAAGCCTTTTGCTTTTCATGACTAAAACCTCTGCACATAAAGATAAACGCAAATTTAAATGGTGTCATAAAATCATACCCTTCCTATTTGTAATTTACCTTTATATTAACATATTACACATTTTCCATCTTTACATTTTCTATTATATTTTCTTTTTTCAATTTTTTTATTGGGAAATATGCTGCTAAGTATACAATTGCAAAAATCGCTACTACAGTTATTGCTACATATATAAATGGAAATTCATATTTAAATGCAATAGTTTTTTTAAGTCCATTATAAATTGCATAATTTATAAGAAGTCCTATAGGTAGTCCTATAAATAGTGACATTATTCCATAATACATACTTTCAAAATATAATATTTTATTTAATCCCTTAGGAGTAACCCCTATAGATTGTATCATTGCAAACTCCCTTTTTCTAAGTGCAATGTTAGTTTGAATAGTATTTACTATGTTAGATACACTTATAAGTGCTATGATAGCTACAAATCCATTTAAGAATATTCTCATTACTATCTTAGTTTGATCTAGATTTTTTCTTTCTTCATCCATACTTGAAACAAATATTGTTTCCTCTGATTCTATTTTCTCTAATTGCTTAGCTGTCTTTTTAGTATCATTAGATTTTATATTTATTGAATGATATACACCCGTTTTAGCATCTAATTTCAAAGCATTCACTACATTATTAAATACATTTTCATTTGTTATTAAAAGTGGTCCTTTTAATGTTTTATCAAGGCCTATTGGCACTTTATCTGTAATTTTTAATATTTTTACTTTAGTTTCACCATTATTTTCCTTATTTAAAGTTATATAGTCACCAACCTTTAAATTTAATACTTCAAATTCTGTTGCATTACCATTTCCCATAAATATATTAGAATTTACTAAAATTACACCGTTTTCCTTTATAGCCTCTTCTTTATTAAAACTATCAATATCTGATTTTTTAATGTAATTTTCTATTTCAGAATCTGTAATTGCACAAAATCTAGATTTTAAAGTAGTATCACCCTTAACTTCAAACATTTCTTTAGCCTTATCTGTAAATTCACTTTCTTTAAACTTAGACTCACAAGTCATAAAACTTAAATTAGTTATATCTTCTATATTACTAACAGAATTTATTTTTTTTCTAGCTCCATCTGTGATTGTGCCAGCTATATAAAAATCATAATTAAAACTACCACTAGCAATATCAAAAGTCTTTACAAATGTGCCTTCTATAGATGTAAATGTTAAAAATAATACTATACTAAATACAAGTGATAATAAAGTTATTCTATATTTTTTCTTATTTCTCTTTAAGTTTTTATATGATAACTGACCTTCAACACCAAATATTTTCTTTATAATTCTTCCAGATTTAACCTTTTTAAATTTATAATCCTTTTGCCCTCTTATTCCTTCTATAGGCGATGTTTTTGCCGCTGCATGTGCTGGCATTAATGCAGATATTATTATTGTTATAAACACAACTAAAAAACTTATTAAAACAACTCTTAATGTTATAACTCCATGTAAATTCATTATTCCTATAGCAGACTCTTTTAAAAATGTGTTTATTATTTTAAATACAAGCTTTAATGCTACAGTTCCACATAATATCCCTATAGGTATTGACACTACACTCATCATCATAGCTTCAATAAATACAACTTTTTTTATTTGTCCTTTTGTTGCTCCTACAGATGCTAAAGTTGAAAATGCTTTTTTTCTTTCTAATATAGATATTGAAAACGCATTATATACTGTTGCAATAGTTGCAATTAGCACTAATGTTCCTATTCCTATACAGAAATTTGTCATAAATTTATTAAAAGAATCATAATTACTCTGTCCATAAATTGTAAGTAATGCTTCATTATAACTGATTGGGTAAACCATGTTTTGATATTCATCTTTAACTTTTTCTATATCAGCTTTAGCACTCATATCTTCAAATTGTGCTCTTATATCTTTCTTACTTTTTAAAGTTAGGTACACATTATAATCTTTAGATTCATTTATGTTATCTATACAACTTGTCGCAAAGAAATTATGTCCACTTTCACTTTCACCTATTGAATTTGTTATTCCAACAATTTTAAATGACTTTTCTTTTTGATTTTTATTTTTATCTATAACTTTTAAATCTACTTCACTACCTATATTAAGATTTTGTCCTAATTTTTCTAAAGTTATTCTACTAACTGCTATTTCATTTGAATTTTTTGGGAAACTTCCTTCTTTTATTTCCATTGGTATTAAACCTTTTGGTTCATCACTTAATGCATTTATTATTAACGTTTTGTTTTTATAGTTAGTTAATGGTACAACCCCTATAGCTTCTTCTACAATTGATTCACTAGTATTAACAGAATCCTCTAAATATTTGACTTTTGCACCCTTTATACTGTTAAATTCACCATAATAAAAACCATTTTCTTCTACAGCAGTTCTATAATTAAATTCAATCATTGTTTCAGCTATGGTACCTATCCCTGAAATTAAGGCTGCTGAAAGTATTATACCTATCATAGTAACTATTGTTCTCTTTTTATTTTTGCTCATATATTTTTTTGTAAGCGATGTATAGAACCCCATAATTACATCACCTCATTTTCTGTTAAAATTCCATCTTCTATTTTTACAATTCTATCTGCTTCTGCTGCTACATTTATATCATGTGTTATAAGTATTAGTGATGTGTTATATTTTTTTACAGTAAGTTTTAAAAGTTCTATTATTTCTTTAGAGTTTTTACTATCTAGATTTCCTGTTGGTTCATCAGCAAGTATTATGCTAGGTTTATTTATAAGTGCTCGTCCTATTGCAACTCTTTGCTGTTGTCCACCTGAAAGCTGATTTTGAAGATAATTTTCTCTTTCTTTTAATCCTAAAGTTTTTATTATATCTTCTACATACTCTTTATCTATCTTCTTGCCTTCAAGTTCTGCTGGCAATAATATATTTTCTTTAGCTGTTAAAACTGGTATTAAATTATAAAATTGAAATATAACTCCTAAATTTCTTCTTCTAAAAACTGCAAGCTTTTTTTCATTTAAAGAATATATATCTGTATTATCTACATAAACTTTTCCACTAGTTGGCTTGTCAACTCCTCCTAGTAAATGCAGTAATGTGGATTTACCTGAACCACTAGGTCCTATTATTGCAATAAATTCACCCTTCTTCACAGTTAAATTTATATTTTTTAATGCATCTACTCTATTTTCACCATTACCATATACTTTACATAAATTTTCCACTCTTAGTATTTCCATTTTATTACCTCACTTAAAAGATTTTATTTTAAATTGTATTTACCTTACATCTAATACTTTAACTTATTAACCTTACTTATTAGTGAATTATAAAATGACATTTTAGTCACTTTTGATTTATATAGGGAAACAAGCTCGAATTCAAAACTACTTTTTAAGCTGTAAATATATTGCTTTCAAAAGAAATACTTACTATAAAATGATTCCGAGCTAGTCTCACTCTTAAGGGTATCCAAGTTTTGGAACTAATAATTATGAAGATGAACTTTGAACCCTATAATGTAATTTTTAAAAATTTTATTATAAACTCTGTCCCTTTTTTTAATTCACTTTTTACAGTTATGCTTCCGTTTTGATTCTTTATTATAGTTTTAGAAAGTGCCAAACCTATACCTACACTTTCAGTTTTAAATGATGTACTGCTTTTATAAAATCTTTCAAATATATGAGGTAAATCTTCTTTTTTTATTCCTTCACCATTATCCTTTATATGAATTTCAGCAAATAATTCATTGTCTTCATAAGATATTTCTAAAACTCCACTTTCAACTGTATGTTCTATACAGTTTTTTACTATATTAATAAATGCCTCTAATGACCAATTATAATCTCCTAGGTAATATGAATTTTCATCTCCTATTAATATTATATTTTGATTTTTTTCTTTAATCATTGGAGATAATAATTTAATAACTTCACTTAATATTTCATTTAAATTGACTTTATCACTTTTAAAGTTTACAACACCTGCATCTAATTTAGATAATTTTAATAAGCTTTTTATTAACCATTCCATTCTTAAAAGCTGATTTTTGCTATTATTTAAAAATTCTTTTCTAGAATTCCAATTCATATTTTCATCTTCCATTAAATCATTAAACATGATAAGTGATGTCATTGGTGTTTTAAGTTGATGTGATATATCTGAAATTATTTCACTTAAAAATCTTTGACCATTTTTCTCTATTTCTATGTGTTCCTTCATCATTGAAGTCATTTTAACTAAATTATTCTTAAGCCTTCCTATATCACCAGTAGAATAATTATCTAGTTTGTAATTAAAATCTCCTTCTACAACTTTTTCTGTAAATTTTTCAATATGAAATATTTCTTTATAAAATATTTTTAAAATTGATGTACTAATAATAAATATAGCTGTAAATATTAACACTATATTTAAAATATTTATAGCAAACACTTTGCTTTCTATTCTTTTAATAGCTACTTCATAGCTAAATTTCATATTTTCACTATAATTATATTTTTCTAATGTTTCTTTTCCTAAGTTAAACGCTTTCTTACTTGCATTATTTTTAGTAATTATATCAATAATTTCATCTTCAAGCTCTGGTCTTTTCTCTAATATTTTCCCTACAATGCTAGTATTACATCTAACTATTTCTTTCTTTAACAAATTCAATGAATATGAAGAAATAAATAAACTTATTATAAGGAACAGAAAAAAAGCTATGGATAAAATTCCATAGTTTCTTTTAGCTTCTGGATTTTTCAAAATACCTCTCATTAATTATTCTCCTTCCATGCCCATTTATATCCAACACCTCTTACTGTTAATATAAATTTAGGACTTCCTATATCTTCTTCTATTTTACTTCTTAATCTTTTTATATAAACACTCAAAGTATTATCATTTACATATTCCCCGGCTTCATCCCAAAGCTTTTGAAGAATCTGATTTCTTGTAAGAACAATATTAGAATTTTGTGTAAACATCATTAAAAGTTTATATTCTAGCAATGTTAAAATAACTTCTTCATCACCTTTGTATACCTTTCCATCTAAAGAACAAATCCTTAAATCTCCAAAAATAGATACCTTTTTATCAACTTTAGAAACATTAGTTTTTCTTCTAATAACTGCTTTAATCCTTGAAATTAACTCTCTTACTCTAAAAGGTTTTGTAATATAATCATCACCACCAATATCAAGTCCCATAACTACGTTAACTTCTTCATCACATGCAGTTAAGAATATTATACCAACATCACTATTTTGTCTTATCTCTTTACAAAATTCATATCCATTTCCATCAGGAAGATTTATATCAAGAAGTACTAAGTTGTAAATCTTTTCTTTAAGTTTTTCTCTACCTTCATTTAATGTATTAGCAATACCTACATTAAAGCCTTCTTGTTCTAATGAATATTTAAGCCCTAAAACTATACTATTATCATCTTCTACAATTAATATGTTTTCCATAGTTCCCCCTTAATAATATACATGTTATAAAATTAAATCCTACAACTAATAATCTTTCTTAAAAGTTGTAGGATTTACCTTTATTTTTCTAATGTTATTGTAATAACTGTTCCTTTTTTTACAACTTGTCCTGATTGAATGCTTTGATTTTTTATATATCCTGAACCTTTAACTTCAAATTTCAAACCTAAATCAGTTAATACTTTTTTTGCTTCATCAACAGTATGGTTTGCCAAATTAGGTACAACTACAGATTTTTCTATTGCTGATGCTTCTCCTAATTTAATAGTAAGTTCTGTTCCTTCTTTTACTGAAGAACCTGGTTTAGGATTAATATCTATAATATAAGAACCCTCACCATCTAATTTATAATTAAAAGCTTCTCTTTCAAGATATTTAAAACCTTCATCCTTTTTATATCCTCTAACTTCTGGTACCAATACATCTTTTAGACTGTTTCCTGTAGAATTAGATGAATACTCTGGTGTTAATGCCAAGTAGTTAGCAAGTTCCTTAAATAAAAGTTTTCCTATTGGTGCAGCTGTCTCACTTGCATAATAAGCTGAGGAATTAGGTTCATCTATAGAAACTAAAACTGTAACTTGAGGATTATCAACTGGATACATACCAACATAGGAAGATATATATTTTCCATTAGCATATTTTCCATCTACAACCTTTTCTGCTGTTCCTGTTTTACCACCAATTCTTAGTCCTTCTACTGCTGCACTACTAGATTTTACAGTAGCCTCTAACTGAACTTTTATCTCATCTAAAGTGCTTTTATTAATTCCAATATCAACAACTTTAGGTTTGAAAGTTTGATCTATAACAACTTTACCATCATCATCATAATGATTAATCTCTTTCATTGCATGAGGTGTAATAAGTTTACCACCATTTACAATTGCATTAAATGCTTGCATATATTGCATTATTGTAACAGCATTGCTTTGACCAAAGGAAATTGTTGCAAGATCAACTTGTGATATTTCATTAAAAGGTTTTATAATTCCTTCTGCTTCTCCGGGAAGATCTACTGATGTTTTCTTACCAAATCCAAATTTATCTATATAACTTGATAATACATCCTTTCCCATTCTTTCCCCTAAAATCATAAATCCAACATTACATGAATGTTCCATTATTTGTTGAAAGTTCAAAGGACCATGTCCATCTCTTTTCCAACAATGTATTATATCTTGTCCAAATTTTAAATTTCCATTACACATAAAAGTTTCATCTTTTGAAACATTTCCTGTCTCAAGTGCTGCAATAGATGTTATAACTTTAAATACCGAACCTGGTTCAAAAGTATCACTTACAGCCCTATTTCTCCAAAGTTTTTCTAACTCATCACTATTCAAATTTTCTATCCAAGGATTATTTAAATTATATCCTGGATTATTTGCTAGTGCCAAAATTTCACCATTGTTTGGATTCATAATAATAACGGATGCAGCTTTAGCCCCATTATCTTTAACTGCTTTCTCTGCTGCTTTTTCTGCTAATAGTTGTATATTTTCATCTAATGTTAAAATTACATTTCTACCATCTACTGGTTTTGTATAATCTTCTCCTTCAAAAGGTATATCTTCATCCTTTGCATCTAAAGTATCTATTCTAACCCCAGGAATACCTGCTAAGTATTTGTCATAATATAATTCTAAACCTGTAAGACCTTGTCCATCTGTATTTGTATGTCCAATAACATGTGATGCAAAATTATTATTAGGATAATATCTTTTAGTATCCTTGCTTATAATAAAACCTCTTAAATCATTCTTTTTGTTATATTCTTTTATTTTATCTGCTGGTTCTTTTTCTACTCTTCTTTTTATTATTGCATTATTTATAGGTTTTCCATTGGGTAATTTCCTGGAAAATATTTCAAGAACATCTTTTTCTTCCATATCTAATATTTCAGAAACATCTTTAGCTATTGTATTTAAATTTATTTCCTTTTTATCTAATTTTTCTATTGACTCACGAAGAGACTTCAAATCTAAGTCAACTCTATAAACATCTGCACTAACAGCTAATTTATTTCCATCTCTATCTAATATATTGCCACGTTTAGCATCTATTTTAGTATCATCAGTCCATTGAACTACTGCTTTATCTTTATAACTTTGACCCTTTATCAACATAACATAGGATAATCTAATAATTAAACCTAAAAATGCAATTAAAATTATAAAAGAAATAGCTAATGCTCTTTTACTTAACTTTTTTTTATTAATTCCATTATTTTTTGCCACTTTTCCACCTCCATTGTAAATTACGTTTCTTGTATAGCTTTTATATAATCTTTCTTTATTATATAAAAAACTACCTATTTATGCAAAAAAAAATTTATATGTTTTTTATAAGTTATATAGGGTTCCAAGTTCAAATTTAAAATAACATCTTTCTCAAATGATACTAGAGATATTACAATTTATTACTATATTCATATTTGGAACCAGTTGACAATTGAAAATTGACAATTTTAAAAATATAGATTAATAATTAGCATTAAAATTCTCAACTGAAACATGAATAACTTAAAGTTTCAACTTGTATTACTATATAGGTTTATAACTTCATAAACATATTATTTTTAATTTAAACTTTAAATCTTATATTTACATATAGTTCCATAATATTTGTTTAACCTCTTGTTGAATTTTACTTATTAGATTTTACTATAACACTTTTTTTATATTTTATAGTATAATTAATATGAAGTTCATAAATTATAATTTTATGTAATTTCGAAAAATTTTTACATAATTCTAGGAGGAATTGTCATGAGAAAAAGTTCTAGTTTAATTGTTGCTCTTTCATTAGTAGCTTCTATAGCTCTTGTTGGATGTGGTTCTAATAGTAACAATGCTAATAAAAAAGAAAATGGAGCATCAAATAAAGTTACTACTAACGAAAAAGCTAATAATGCTAAAACTGAAAATAAAGAAGAAGCTAAAAAAACTGAATTTAAATACTACACAGCTGATGAATTAAAAGAAGCTATTGAAAAAAAAGCTGACTTATTAATTTTAGATATACAAGTTGAAGATGAATATAAAGCTCACCATATAAAAGGTGCTATACCAACTTATGCTTATCCAGTGAAAACTGATGAAGAAAAAGCTAAGCTTGATTCATCTCTTGAAAAAATAAATAGTTCTAAAGCTCCTGTTGTAATTGTTTGCCCAGGTGGTGCTGGTGGTGCTGAGAGAACTTATGAATATTTAAAAGGAAAAAATGTTGATGAATCTCGTCTATTCATATTAGAAAAAGGTCAAAAAGCTTGGCCTCATGAAGATTTATTAGAAAAATAATTTAATCTTTAAATAAAAAAGTATTATATATTTTTATATAATACTTTTTTATTTTATATAAATTTAAACTTTTTTAGAAGAATAATTATGTCATAAGCATTGATGTTACTAAATTCATAATTATATTTAAAAATATGTTGCTTAATACTTAGGTTTGAATTAATTAAATCAATTTAATATGCCAGAAAATCCATAAGTGAGGTTTAGCCCTTGCTGTTACACGTCATTATTTTAAACTTGTGTCCATATCACTGAAATCTCACTTTTAATTTGAAAATATTATAGTTTCTTTATATAATATAGGGAAACAAGCTCGAATTTAAAACGATTCCTAGCTAGTCTCACTCTTAAGGGTATCCAAGTTTTGGAACTAATAACTATGAATATGAACTTAGAATCCTATATGATAGTAGAAATACCTTGTAACTCTACACTTATCATTTGATAAATATGTTATTTAAATCTTGAGCTTTAAACCCTATATTTGTATTGTGAAAGGAGTATTTTTATGGAAGATCTAAAAGATATAATAAAACTAAACTTATCTTCAAGCATTAGTTTATTTGATATAACTGAAGAAAATCTAATTTTATTTAAAGAAGAAAACTACGTTAATAAAAGTAATTTTTATTTTTGGCTTTTAACAATGTTAGATGATTTAGATAATAGTGATAATTTTTCTGAACTATCTCATGGACATTATTTAGCATCATACTTTTTACTTGTAATATTTATGCCATTAAATTATGAAAAACTTGCCTTTAATCATTGTAAAAAAGCTATAAAGTTTGATGAATCAAATTTAAAATATAAAGAATGGCTTTTAATATTTTCTACTTATAATCTATTATCTGAAGGAGAAACAATGGCACTTTTTGAAGAAATTTCATCTAAAAATCCAAATAGCTCGATTTTGAATAATATTATTAATTAAATGTATTAAAATAAGAAGTTACACTACATATGGTGTAACTTCTTATTTTATATTTTAAAACTCTTTATTTTCCATTTTTGATATATATATTTTATCATCTTCATTTTTAATGCTAAATAATACTAAACTTCTATTAACTTCATCTAATATTACATATATTTTGTTGCTGTTTTTAATATCATTGTTTATTTTTATATTAAACTTATCTTCTAATTCTGTACTTGTACTTTCTTCAAATTCAGTAAAATTACCTAAATCAAATTTTAAATCTTTAACTATTCCACCTAATTTGAATGTCAACTCTAAATTACGTGTTTTTATGCTCTTATATAATACACTACTTGAATTAGAATTATTTATAAGTTCTATTTCTTCTCCTTTAAAGTCCAAAGTTGTTACAGAAATATCTATATCTTTTCCATAGAAAGTAAATGTATGATCTATTATTCCATCACAAACATTACCATAAGCCTTTTCACTGTAATATATTATATTTTCTAATGTTAATCCACTTACCATATTTCCTTGTATAAATTCTTTAACTACTTCTCTTAAAACTCTTAAAATTCTCATAGGTGCAATAAGTACTATTTCACCTTTAACATTTCTTAGCACTTCTTTAAAATTATTATATATAATTAGACTCAATATTTTATTAACTTCACATGATGATATTGAAATTTCTCTCATTTCAGTATTGAAGTTAAAACTTAAAGTTATTTTATGATTTTTTGACTCTTCTATAAACTCTAATACTTTATTATAATTTTTAAAATAATTATAATCTTTATTTAACTCTTCTATGCTTAAATTATCATCAAATAATTCTTTATTTATATTGAAATCTTCATTTGAATCTAAAAATCTATACATTTCTTCTGTTGATTGTAAATTCAATAGCTCTTTGTTTAAGTTTAATCCTAAACACTTATAATATCCATATTTTATTATAAAATCGCATATTGAACTTATTGACATATTCAAATTTTTAGCTATGCAGTTAGCACTTCCATCAGCTATATAACAAAAATCTCCTTCTTTTACTTCAGAATTTGATTTTAAAATCAATGTATTATAATTATCTAATATAATTAAGTTCTTTTCAAACTTTTCTTCTTTAAACTCATTTTTATACAATTCTAATGATATTAAATTTATTAAATTTAAATCTAATTTTGAATTTATTTTAACATATTCATTGCTTTCATTTAAAGAATATCTTATAAGTTCTTCCTCATTACAAATTATTATTATATTTCCACATTCTATTTTTAATAAATCTTTTGCTAAAGCAACTATCTCATTTAGTGCTTTATATATTAATATATCCTTTTCAATCTCTAAAACATTTAAATTGCTTTCTAATTTAATTGTTCCTCTATTATCAAATAATATGTCTTTTAAATCTTTTATAAAAGTATCTTCAAAGTTTAAAGTGCTTTTTTCACTATTTAATAGGAATTGTAATGAATTAATTCCATCATTAGACATAACTATCATTGATGGCAATGCAAATTTATTGTTTTTCCCCTTTGCTTTTAAAACCATATATCCACTACTTAAATATACTAATAAATCATCTTTCTTTTCAAAGTTATCATCTCTTTTTATATTCACCTTTTTAGAACTCCTCTCTTCTTCATATTCATCTATTATTTCTAAGTCATCATAGGAGTTAATCTCAAAATTTTCAGTTTGTAATTGATTTTCCTCAATGTCTAAAGTTTTGTTATCATAATTATTATATTTATCTATAATTTTTCCTTTTTCTCTAAGTAAAGACCAAACTTTATCTTCTAGCAAATTTCTATCGTATAGAAAATCCTTATATTCTAAATAAGGTAAATCTAATTTTTTTAATATTTCTATTATTTCTTCAATAGATGCTTTCGTTAAATTTTCTTTGGTATATAAGTCATTTTTAAAATTTATTTGTAAATTCAACTATTATCAACCCCTTAATATGATACAAATATCTTTATATATTTTCGTACATTTATTTCAAATCTTGATTTATATTTATGTTAAAATTTCTCACTTTATATATTTTTTCTATACAATTTGTCTAAATTCCTTCTTCGTACTCTTTATTTTTTATATTAATTAATTTTTTTTAAACTTTTATTCAACCGGCTATATTATTGGGAATTTTCTGATATAATAATATTATAAGGTAATAGTTAACCTTTTTTAATTATTGAACTTATTTAAAATTATTATTTTTTCTTATTATAAAAATGTAAATCTCAATATTTATTTTTTCCTAGATACTATTTTAGAACTTATTTTCAATCCTAAAATCTATAAAAAGAAAGGTCTTATAATTTAATTATAAGACCTTTCTTGGGTGTTTTATATAATTATAAATTTATCACTATTTCTTAAATATACCAAATGGTTTTCCTACTGGTAATGTAACTTTTCCAAAGTGAGTGTTTAAAACTGCTGCAGCACTACCATAGAATGAAAGTATTGCTATTATAAATTCTGAATATGCAGCTACTTCATGTGCAAACTCTGGAACTATGCCAAATGAATTTAAAGTTAATCCTAAGAATAAGAAATCTATAAAGAAGAATATTAAGAATAATACTTTATGTGTCTCCATAGCTCCTATTGTCATGTATATTGTAAATATTAAATAAGCTAAAAATGCAAAACCTAATTGTTTAGGATCTGCTTTTGCTGCAAGTGCCTCTCCAAAAATTCCATTTTGAATTAACCATGTAAGTCCCATTGAATACCAGAAAAAAGCATATGCTCCAAAAGCCGTAGCTCCAAAAGTATTATTATGTTTAAAATCATTTACACATGCAACTAATTGAGCAGAAGCTCCTAAGAATATAGCCCATGGTAAAACAAATGAAACATCGTGAGTTAATCCTAACTTTTGAGAAGATGCTACTAATGTTATTACTGCAAGACCAAATAATCCTATTGCCGATGGATCAGCAGTTACAATTTGAACTTTATTACTATTATTACTCATAATTTCACATTCCGTAATCAATATATATTGATTACGAATGTCACCACCTTTCTTATTTTTCATTTTATTAAATTAAATCTTATTAACTAAAAAATTATTTCATAAAACGAGTATTATAAACAAATGCCTACTTAGGATATTACATTTAAAAAAAGTTGTCAATGAATCTACACAATGTCTATATTTTAAATGTTTTTTAAATATTTATACTTATTTATTTTTTGTCGAAACTTGTTATTTATTTTAATTTTATCTATAATAATATGTGTATATTTATAAAATTTATTTAAAGAAAGGAATATTTAATGTCAGTTATTTTACGTAAACATAATAGATTTAAAAATAAAAAATTTTTAGCTATAACTATTAGTACAATTTCATCTATAGGAATTTATTTATCTTTTTATTTTGGATTCAATTATAATTCAACTTTTTATAGCTTTTCTTTAATTTTTATATTTTTAATTTATTTTTCAATTTTATACATAAAAAAAATTAATATATCTATAAAAAATGAAAATGCTACATTATTGATTTTTAAAAAACTTGATGATGATTATACTATATTTTTTGACACTAAACTTTTACCACGTAAAAAGAATGAAGAAATATTTTCTATAATACTTCATAAAAAAGGGATTTTTATTGTATCTTCTAATGAATATTGTGGCTTTATTAGAGGAAATGAAGATGATTCTGAGCTTAAAATTTCAAAAAAATACTATACCAATGATGATTTTAGTCATAATATTTCAAATAGCTGTAATACTGTTACATCTTATTGTAATAAAGTAAATAAAATACTTAAAAATCGTCAAGTTAGAATTAAATGCAGTGGTGTAATTCTTTTTAATAATATAACTGCAAATGTTAATATAAAAACAAATTCTATTAAAATTTTTTCAGCTAAAACAAATGGTGGTTACGATTTTGTAAATTACATACATGATTTTGAAAATACTATTCAATTAAGTGATAAACAATATCAAAGAACATATAAATCTCTAAAAAAACTTTTATAGAAAAAAAGAGCCTCAAGTTTATTAAGCTTGAAGCTCTTTTAATTTTACTTTTTATCTATTCCTATATTATCAAGAACTATATCTCCCTTAGGACTTTGATCAAATAAAAACTTAATACTTCCTATACTATTAGTATTAAGCTTTGGATTATCTTTTAAAAACTCTTTCATAGATAATCTTACAGTTTGCATGTGATGTTCTATACTTGCTTCTCCTCTTAAAATATCTCCTTTATAAAGATTAACTTTAAATGGAGGATATAAAGTATAATAATCACCTACTTTAACTTTAGCTTTATTTCCTTGTTTATCTTGTATAACAACTGAAAAATCCGTTTCATTAAATTCATTGTCTAATACATAATCATCGTCAATTCTACCTACTGAAAATTGTAACATGGAATTTTCATCTATATCATTAGAGAAATTTGTAACATTTCTTAAATCAATTTCATAGTTTCCATTAATACTACTTATCCATCTTAATTGTACAACACTGTTATCTGTTAAATCGTAATCTCTATCCTCTAATACTTTTTCTCTCCATTTATCTACATTCTTAGCTACAGCTTTTCCACCTTTTAATGTAGTTGTAGTTACATCTACATCTTCACTATAATTTGCAATAGTTTTAAAGCTACTATCTTCATATCCATTCATATATACTGTTCTAGGTAAATCTTCAATAGATTCTCTATAGTTTTTTAATATTTCTCTATATTCATCCTTACCTTTTAATGTAGTTTCTAAAAATGCTGTTAAATAAGCTTTTAATATTTTTTTCTGTTCTTTTTCATCTATAAGAGATTTCTTATTTAAAAACCATCCTCTCGGTTTACTAAGATCTTCTCTACCCCATTCACTATTAAACTGACCATGGTTAGCTCCATATACATATAAATAACCTTTAAAATAGTCTCCATCTCCTGTAAAACTAGTATTATTATATTGCTCTATACCTTGAAACGTGGTTACATCTTGGTCATTAGCTCCTTGCATAACAAAATAGTTTATGTCTTCTAATTTGTTTGGAGTTTGTGCTGGCTTATATTGATTATATGTAGGTGCTACAGCAAAAATAGATTTTATATTGTAGTTAAAATCAAATTTTATTGAAGCATTATCTGGATAATAATCTAATTTATTAAATTGAGCAGCTAATGCTACAGCCTCTCCTCCTCTTGAATGACCAACAAGTGAAACATTATCTAAATCTACCTTTTTATAAAGATCTGTAGATTTATTATTGTTAAAATCTTCAAATTGTCCAACATGATTAAGTAACATAACTGCACGGGCATCATTTTCACCACTCAATCCGGAGTCAATATAGAAATTTAAAAAGTTTTCATTTGCTGATGCAACTATGTATCCTTTACTTGCTAAATGTTCTCCTAAATATTCATATCCTTCATCTGATGGTTCAACCATTGTATGATTTCCATGGACAATAATAACTAATGGAAATGGGCCTTGTCCTTCTGGATACCAAACCGTTCCATCAATGGGCATATCATATTCATCAAATCCCCAATATAATGTTCTTAATTTGCCATTTAAACCGTTGTATCCACCAATATATGATGAAAGATCTACAGATCTTGTTTTTAATTCATCATCTTCATTTACTCCATAAGTTAGTTTGTTTACTTTAAACTTTCCTTCTTCTAAAGCTAAACTAGCAATAGATTTTTCTCCATCACCTTGATTTATAGTTTCTTTATCTAAAGCTAAATACTTTTCTATAAAGCCTTCATCTTTTCCTTCGCTAAATACCCACATTCCCATAATAGCATTAGCACATAATGTTATTGTAAGTATTATAGATACAACTTTATTTTTCTTTCGTTTTATAGTTGCCCATAATGTTGTAAAGAATGCAACCTCTACAATAGTAAACGAAAGTGCTATACTAACTTGAATTAAATCTGAAGCTTCTACAAAAACTTCTGTTACAAAATACATAGAAATAATAAAGAAACTTATAATGAAAGATAATGTAGTTATGCTAAATTTTCTTAAAAAGAAAATTACTATTTGCATTCCTAATGTAACAGCAGTTAAAATTAAAAAACCTATAATAGAAAATATTAAAAAATCTACTATCCTTGGTAATCCTGTACCAACATCTGCACCAACAATACCTATTAAAATTGAAATAAATATAGGAAATATATATTTAGCTCCAACAAATGGCCCAGAACAAAGACTTTTAAAATATTTTTTAAATCCTATCTTTAAGTTCTCTTTTGAACATTTTTTTAAATATTGTTTTATTTTTTCTAACATTTGTACCTCACTTTTTTAATACTATAAAGTTTATTTAGCGTGCATACCTTATGTTAATTCATCATATATACTTTTTAAGGTTTGTCCACTAATGCAGTATTTAAACTATCACCAAACTTTACTTTTTAATTTTTAAACTTTTGATTGTTATGTTGTTGAACTTTTTTTACTAGAATTATTAATGCACTTCTATTTTCGGTATGTTATTTAAAATATATATTAATTTTTTTATATGTGTTTTATATGATTTTTTATAATTGTACCATTTTATTTAATTAAAATCATCTAATTATTTTTACCATTAATACCATGTAAATTTAAATATACTTATATTATAGGGTTTCAAGCTTAAATTCAAAATAATAGCTTTATCAAATGACACTACTAATCTTACAGTTTATTCTGATATCATGATTGAAACCAATTAAGCACTAAGAGTGAAAAGTGAATAGTTATGGTTAATATTACTTATTTCATTCCTAATATTTAAAATGGAAATACATAAAAACTATGTTTTTATATAATGTTTAATCAAGTTGTTCTACAAATAATTTCATTTTTCAACTTATATTCCTATAAATAAACACCCATTAGCATTACAAAAAAGATATACCATTTTGATATATCTTAAAATAATTTTAGTTACTATATTTTATTATACCTATATTTTTTTATTATGTCATTTAAATTTAAGTTTTATATTCTTTAATAAATGATTTAAAATAATTTTAATTGTTCTATCTTAGAATGTTTATAGTCATTTATTATATCTTCCATATTGTATTTTATATTATATTTTTCACAATAATTTTTAAAAATTCTTTGTATATTTTTTATATTAGGAGATGGATAGTAATATCTCTCTCCAAATCTTTCTATATACTTTTTCCTTAATCCTTTAAAGTTTTCATCTAATCTATTATAAAAATATTCTCTTTGATTCTGTCTTAAAGTTACTCCAAAATTAGGATATATAAACTTTACACCACAGTCCTTTGCCCTTTCAATTATATTTATAATATTTTCTTCACTATCATTTATAAAAGGTAATATTGGCATTAAAAGTATACCAGTATATATACCATTCTTAGATAATTCCTGTATTACTTTAAATCTTTCTGATGTTTTAGGCACATGTGGTTCTATTATTTTTCCTAATTCATCATCGAATGTAGTTATTGTAATTTTAGTACAAACTTCTGAATGAGAATTTATTTTTTTTAATATATCAATATCTCTCAAGATTAAATTACTCTTAGTTGCTATAGAAACTCCAAATTCATTTTTATCTAAAATTTTTAATGCTTCTCTAGTTAAGTTGAGTTTTTTTTCAAAAGGATTATATGGATCACTCATTGAACCTGTTCCTATAACCCCTTTATTTCTTTTTCTTAATAATTCTCTTTCTATAATATCTAATGAATTTTCCTTTATTCTAACTTCATCAAAATTCTCTATACCATAGCAGCTACTTCTAGAATCACAATAAATACACCCATGACAGCAACCTTTATAAATATTCATTGTATAATCAGTTCCAAACCATGACCTAGGATTACTATTTTTTATAATCATGGTCTTAGTGGGTATACTTCTCATAGCTTTCTCACCTATTCACTTTTTATATTTCTTAAAAATTTATTTATTTCATTTTCACTTTTATTTTCTATTTTTAAAATTTTAACTTTATTACTTTTTAAATAATTATTAATTATAAGTACATTATCAATTTCTATCTTATCTATTTCATATTGAAAATCATTTTTTTTATTAAATACTGACATTATAACTTTACTTAAAAAATCTATATTTATATCATTTAAATTTAAAACTTCACTATATAAAATTGAATTATATATACAAAATAATTTAATGTTCTCATTTTTTAAAGGTTCCACAACTAATAATTTTACATTTTTATATCTATTTAAATTTTCAATTTCTCTTTTTAAATATCTTATACTTTTTATATTTTCTCTACACATTATAGCTTTTTCAAAATCTAAGTTTAGAGCTGATTCATTCATTTCATCCTCAATTATCTTTAACAACTTCTCATCTTTTAAAGATAAATAATTTATTAAAATACGTATTTTTTCATTATAAATTGTTTTTAAATCTTCTCTTATACATATTCCCAAACAATTCTTTAAATTGTAATGTAAACAACTTGATTTAGGTATTATATTACACGTCCTTAATTTTAAAACGTAATTTATACTATTTACTGCATCTACAGTTAAATTATGATTTGTAAATGGTCCAAAGTATATATTTTTATCTTCACTTTTTTCATATGTAGTTATAACTTTAGGATAATCCTCATTTAAAGTAACACATACATAAGGATATCTTTCAACATTTTTTAATAACCTATTATAAGTAGGTTTATATCTATCAATCATGTCCTTTTCTAAAAGTAATGCCTCAAGTTCAGTATCTGTATATATATATTCAAAATCTTTTATATTCTTAATAAGTTTTTCTACTTTACTACTTCTATTATTTCTATTTCCAAAATAGCTTGAAACCCTACTTTTTAAATTTTTAGATTTCCCTACATAAATAACAAGATCTGAGCTATCTTTCATTAAATAAATTCCTGGTATTTCTTTTAAATTTTTAGCTTTATCTTTAAGCATACAATCACCCTTAATAAAATTAATTTTATACTAGTTAAATCAACTATACTTTAATTGATTTAACTAGTATTGTAAATATAATTTTATTACCAAATTATATGTTTTAATTGTAGCCTACTTCCATCTTTTTAATGTTGGCAAAAACTTTTTCAAATTTTCTCTAGCTTCTTCTTCACTTAACTCCTTGTGTGCATTCATTAAATGTGAAACACATGCTTCTATCATTTGTTCTACTGTTATATCTGCTTTAAACTGTCCATTTTCATAACAATAAATACAGTATTCCTTATTATCACTAATTTCACTTTCATTAACTAATGGCATACCACAACTTTGACAAAATTCCATATTATACACTCCTTAAAATTAGGTTCATATCCTAATATTTTTTTATTTCATGATTATCTTATCAAAGCATACTTGACATATGTATGTCATATTAAAAATTTTTATTTATAAAGTTCCAATGTTTTATTCAAAATATTAACTATTTCTTCTTTAATATAATTAGGTTCTAATACTTTTACACTTGAACCATAAGACAATATATGATCATAAACCCACTGTCCCTTAGGATAACTTACACTTACATCATATGTTCCATCATCATTTTTTTTAATATTTTCTTCTTCGTAAAAATCATAAATCTTATATAATACATCTGCATTAAACCTCAATTTTAAATTTACTACATCTAATTTTACATTTTTTCTATCATCAATTTTTAATGAATTATTTCTTCTTACAAATGATTTATTACTTAATTCTAAGTTTTTAATTCTATTAATCTTAAATATTCTAAAGTCATTTCGTACTTTACAAAATCCCCATAAATACCATTCCTTACTTTTAAATATAAGTTTATGTGGCTCAACTGTTCTATTTATACTAATACCATTTGAATTTACGTATCTAAAACTAATCAAGTTTCTTTCTAATATAGCTATCTTTATATCATCAAATCTATTATCTAGCTTCAAATCACCCCAATATGAAAAATCTACTTCAATCCAATCTTCCATATTAAACTTTTTAAAAGTTGACCCTAACTTATTTAATGTATTATCTATTTCAGGATATTTTGTAGCTTGTAGTGTTTTAAGTGCTAATACTAAACCTTCTTTATCTTTCTCCGATATTATTGCCTTGTTAAAAGTATAATCTTCTAATAATGAAATCCCCCCACCATTACCCTTATTCGTAAATATAGGGACCCCCGATAAAGATAACTCTTCTATATCTCTATATATAGTTCTTATAGATACATTGAATTTATAAGACAGCTCCTTAGCTGTAACAACATCCTTATTTAAAAGGATTATAATAATTTCTATTAATCTATTTATTTTCATAACATCACCTATATTAATGTTACCACATCTATTTTAAACTTCACTATAGTTTTTAATCATTGTTTAATATATTAAATCTCACTAGAGTTAAACCTAAAATTTTTAAAATAAAACTCACTTACCATTTAAAATTTATGATATATAAGGTTTCAAGTTTAATTTTTAGGCTGTGTTTAAGAAAAGTATTAATATTGAACCATATTTTAGGCAACTCTGAAATGAGTTCCCTAAATTTGTATATTAAAAATTATGTGTCATTAGATAAAGTATATATAACTCATACTGTATTATTTTCTTTTTACATAATAATCTCTATAAGGAAAAGTACTGTCTTTTAATTTATCAAAACCATTGTTTTCCAAGGCTGAAACTCTTTCTTTATCGTCTTTAGTTGCTTTAATGATGATATTTTTAATATCAAAGTCTGAATAAAATTTATCAGAAACCATTGTTAAAATTTCAGATAAAACTATTTTATTTTCAAGGGATGAAATAATATCTATTCTTAATATACCAGTCTGACAAGTACCATCTAAAAATCTTGTTGTATTAGGAACAGGTGCTATTTCGATAGTCCCTACTATCTTATTGGTCTGCTTATGATTAATACTCCACCTTATATAAAATCTATCGTTAAATTCTCGCTTCCATCCTTTAATACCATTTATTACAGCGTCAATATTGTGTGTATCCCACACACCACCACAATTATCATTGTTCATACGTTTTTTAGTAATTGGATCTGAATAGCACTGAAATAAGTCTATTGCATCTTTCTCTTCAACTTTTCTGAATATTAAGTTATTAGTTTCATAAACTGGACACTTATCAAATGGATTAATATTACTCATTATTGTATACCCCCATCTTTGTATATAACTTTTATATAATTATATAGTATATTGTCATTTATTTTCAAATATTTAGAATAGTCATACATAAATTACTTCCCCACATTTAATTTTATATCAATATGATATGTATAAAATTGTGACAATAGTTTTTTATTCTTTATACTATTTTTATCTTTGCTGTTTCTTTGAACAACATTATTCTTATTTGATATTTAAATTAAACCACTTACAATAAATCTTTTGAATAATTTTTTCTTTGAATTGTAATTTTATCAACTAATAATGCTACAACTGAGGACCCTGTTACATTTGTCATAGTTCTTATCATGTCAATTATTGCATCTATTCCTAGTACCATAGCTAATCCTTCTAATGGAAGTCCTAAACTCGATAATACTAAAGTAGCTGATATAGTTGCAGCACCAGGAACTCCTGCAATTCCTATAGAACCTATAACTGTAGTTAATATTAATAATATATAATGCATCATCGTAAGATCTATATTAAATACATTAGCTACAAATATTGCAACAATAGCTGGATATATACCTCCACAACCATTCATTCCTATAGTTGATCCAATTGGTGCTACAAAACTTGCTATTTCCTCTGATACATTTGCTCTTTTTACTAAACTATCAATTGTAACTGGTAATGTTCCATAACTACTTTGAGTAGTAAATGCAACCACTTGTGCTGGATATATATCTTTGAAAAATTTAAATGGATTTTTTTTAGTTATAACTATTATTAAAACACTATATACTATAAGAATTTGTATTAAGCATGCAACATATACTGATAAAATCATAGATATTAATGGTAATAATGTTGCAATCCCATTTTCTGCTCCAACTGTTGTCATTAATGCAAATACTCCATAAGGTGTAAACTTCAATACAATCTTAGTTATTCTTATTAAGATTACATTTAATGAATCTATAAACTTTATAAATATCTTAATTTTGTCATAGTTCTTTTTCTTTTCTATAATCATTGCTATTGATATAAACATTGAAAATATAATAACAGGTATTATCTTTCCATCTGCCATTGCACCTACTGGGTTTACTGGCATCATATCATTAAGTACTTTACTAAAATCAGGTATGCTTCTTGCTTGAAATCCTTCTTGAATATTAAAACTTATTCCAGTTCCTACATTAAATATATTTCCCACTAAAATTCCTACTAAAGTTGCTATTGCTGTAGTAAATAGTAACAACCCTATTGTTTTTATCCCTATACTTTTCAATTTGTCCGTATCATCTAAACTTCCTATACTTTTAATTAATGACACCATAACAAGTGGAATTACTATCATCTTGATAAGCGATGTATATATTACACCTATATAACCTATAGGCTGTACACTTTCTTTAAATACCATCCCTGTAAATAATCCTAATATTAATGCTATTAAAACTCTTAAAGGGAAATTAACTCTTTTCTTTTTTAAAATATATAAAATACTCAAAACTATTATTGAAACAATCATTGCTATAAATAAACTCATCTTTTTCCTCCTTAAAACTAATTACTGAAATACGTTTTCTTTTTCCCTTGGCCAAGTTAAAAGATTAAAAATAAAAAAACCTTCCGCCTCTGAAAATTCAGAGGCAGAAGGTATACTTCCGCGGTTCCACTCTAATTAAGTATAAATTTTATACTCATCTTTAATCAGGTACATTATAATACCTTATCTCTATAACGTGAGAACACGTAAAAACCTACTAAATATTCGGTCTTTCCACTCCTAGGGGCACTTCAATTAATTTCTTCATAAGTTCTCTCAGCTTAAAAACTTTTCTCTGTAATGAATACATTAATTTACTTTTCCTATTCAACATGTTTATATTAATAGTATCTGAAATTAAAACTTATTATACTTTGATAATTTTTATCTGTCAATAATTTTTCTCTTGGTAATTTTATGAAAATAAAAGGAGCACATTTAAATTAAACATACTCCCCTCTTAAACTCAAAAATTATTGACTTATTAATTTATTAACAAGACTTTCTAATGTATTGCTATCTTCAGAGTTTTCCATAGCTTCCTTTTTAAGATTTTCTTTTATTGATTCTATGGATACATTTCTATTTCTTAATACTTCTTCAATATCCTCTTTATATTTTTTTATTAAATCTTTTTTATCATTTTTTATAATGTTTTTTCTGATTCCTTGCTCTAATGCTAAATATGATAAAGATAAAATTTCATCATCATAACTTTCAAAGTCATCACCTATAGCATCTTTTATATAGCTTAATGATTTATTTAATAATTTTTTATAAATATTTATATCTTCTTTAATCATAGTAAATGCTAAAAATGATTTAGTTGTGCATAATAGTTTTTCATCTTCACTATCTACCATTGAATTTGAAAATGCTCCGCTAGCATATTGGTGAGATGCTAGTATCCTAAGCATTTCCTTTGTTGTTGCACCAGTAAAATCCTTATTTAAGAAGTTCCTATAATAAAATCCACAAACATCATCACTATATTCACTTTCTTCATATTTTATATTTGCTGGTAGGAATTTTTTAAATGCTATATTTAGAACTGGATCATAAACCTCTTCTATAAGAATAAAAGATGTTTCAGATGTTAAAACTCCAACTTCCTTAGATAATTCTATAAGTTTATTCTTCATGGAGTTATAAATTTCTCCTCTTTCAAATCTAATTCTATTTTCAATGGATTTACATCTCTTTTTATACCAAACTTTTTCTATAAGATTTGCATTTTCTTCAAGTTCTAGATTGTTTAAATTAATTCTTCTTTGAACTCTTCTATCTCCAACCATACCTGTAAGTGTTACAACACCTTCAGCACTACCTTTTACTTTCGCAAATATTGAAAATGGCTCTCCATCATACATATACTCTATAGTTCTTGGATAAGTTTTTTCTACATTCATATCTCCAAAATCTAATTTTATATCAGTTATTTGAAGACCCCTTATTTTGTTAAACTGTCTTAATATTGTATCTTCAATTTTATTTTTATCATTTATATATTCTGCTTTTCCATAAGTTACTTGAGCTAATTTATTTATAAAATAAGTATTTACAGAAGCATCAATTCCAAATGGGAATATTCTACTATTTTCACAAACCGCTTCTACATAATCTAATATTTCTTTTTCATCATCAACTATATCATCAGTGAATAAGAATATAGTATTTTCTTTTCCACTTTCTTCATTTCTGAATGCATATTTTAATCCTTCAAAAATCACAGCATCATCTTCACATTCAAGTTCATCTATAAATTTAGATGCCTTAATTAAATTTTCTTCATTATATGGAACTTTGCCACTGTCATTAAAGCAATGAAGGTTATCACCCATAGCTATTATGTTAAAACTATCACCTTTTTCAAGGTTTCTAAGACAAATTTGAAGTGCATTCTTAGCTTGTAACAGTTTATCTCCTTCCATAGAATCAGATATATCTACTAAAAATTCATACTTGTGTGATAATTCTTCCTCTTCTTCTTCTATGTCAGGTATAAATCTTAAATATAGTATATTGCTATCATCTTTTTCATTTTCATATATCATACCTGTAGTTTCTTCAAGTTCTTTTTCTGTTATATAAATAACCAAATCCCTGTCTAAATACTCTTCTTTATCAAAATATACTTTATATATATATCCATCGCCTTTTTCTATAGCTATATTATGAGTTGGACTCTCAAATTCTACTTCATTAAATGGTTCTACTAATAAATTTAAATAACATTTATAATCATTTTCATTTATTAAATTCTTACTATTATTAACGCTCATTGGTTCTATAATTTGTGGTATAGTAAGCTTTAAACTTTCATCATCATATTCTAGCTCTTCAATGTAAGATATTTTTAAATTTATGCTCTCACCTGAAATAATTTTTCCTATGCATATTTTAAAATCATTTGTATTAATTTCTTCAAGTAATAAATTAGTGCCTTCTTCTTTTAATTTTTCACAAATATTATTAGCTTCATCTCTACTCTCTATAGATGTTTTTATAATTCTACCACCTATATTAGCTTCAAATCCAGATAATACTGCTGTTTCTGGTATTGGGAAAGTAAATACTGCTTCAACATCATTTGAACCTTTGTTTTCATAAACATAATTAATAGAGAACTCTACAAACTCTCCACACACATACCCTGTTACATCCGTCTTTTTTAATAGTATATTATTTTCTTTGTCATATATTAAATTGGGACTTTTCATAAATTATCTCTCCTTTGAAATGCCTTTTCATAAAATTCTATTTAAGAAAACACTTGCTTATAACCTTTAATTTTCAATTAGAAATTTACATTAATCATAAAACTATACTTATTATAAATTTTATCAAATAATTGCTGATAAGTTAATATAATTTTAAAAAAATTTTTATTTTTTTAAAAATTTATCTATAAATTGTATACATTTTGATATATATCTAATATTTCACTACATTCAAGTATTATAGATTTGTTAAATTTTTGACTATATATAATAAAAAACCAAATTAAAGCAAAACTACTTTACTTTAATTTGGCCATTAAATTTAGTTATATCATTACATCTTTTACTAATCTTAATGCATTTTTATACATAATCTTTTCTATTACATCTTCCGTAAAATTAGCTTTTTTTAATCCATCTATCAATTTATAAATTTCTCCAACATTTTGCATTTCTAAATTTTTAGTACTTATACCATCAAAGTCTGAACCTATTCCAACACAGTTTTCTCCACCAACATTTATAATATGCTTTATATGATTTACTATATATTCAACAGCTCCTACATCCTTATCACTCAAAAAAGTTTTTTCAAAGTTAATTCCTATAACTCCACCATTTTTAGCAATGCCTTTTATCATCTCATCAGTTAAGTTTCTCTTATGATTACAAATAGCTCTAGCATTAGAATGTGAAGCTAGCACTGGTGCTTTACTATAATTTAATACATCTTTAACACCTTTATCTGATAAATGAGAAATATCTATAATCATTCCTAGTCTATTCATTTCACTAACAACTTCAAATCCAAATTTTTTTAAACCTTTTTCTATATAATCATGGTTAATATTAGGATAACCTATTTCATTCTCAATATTCCAAGTTAAAGTCATTACTCTAACCCCTAATTTATTTAATATTCTAAGATTATATAAGTTTCCTTGTAATGTTCCACCTTCTTCTACAGACAAAAATGCAGATATTTTATTTTCATTTTTATTTTTAATAAATTCATCATAATTTGTAGCTAATTTTATATCTTCTTTATTAAGTTCAATTTCACTATAAAATCTATCTATCATCTTTAAACATTTTTTTAGTGGATCTTCTTCTAATTGAAGTGATACATACAATGCAAATATTTGAGCATTTGCATTACTTTTCTTAAGTTTTTCTACATCAACACTAAAGTTGTTCTTTTTTAGTCTATCTTTACTATTAATAAGTCTATCTATAGTGTCACAATGCAAATCAAAAATCACGTTATCACCCCTATAATTCTCAATAAAACTATGTAATCAAAACTTTTTAAAATACATTTTATTATTTTAATAATAATTTTTAGTTTAAAATTATTATATAGCTTCTCCATTTTTCTTTATATAAAATTCATGTTCATCTATTATAACTTTTGCTACACCTTCATAAAAATTTTCTACTTCATCATATTTAAAAGGTATTACAGTATTATTATCTTCATCGACATAACCCCATAACTCTCCCTTTTGTACTGAAAATAACTCTTCATTATAATCAAATACATTTTCATAAATACATGGAATTACTTCTTTTCCTTCTTTATTTATAAATCCATACTTATCATCAATACATATTGGTGCATATTCACCACTAAAATTATCACACCAATCATATTTAGATTCTATAATAAATTCACCTTTTTTATTTATAAATCCATATTTATCATTATAGCTTACAGCTGCTAAGCCTTCATTAAATTCATTTGCAAACTCTAAATACTTTTCAAAAGCAACATCTCCATTTTTATCTATAAAAAAGAATCTATCACCTATAGCAACTGCTGCTAAACCTTCACTGAAACTAGTAGCATAATCATACTTAAATTCTATAACTATATTTCCATCTTTATCTATATACCCAAATTTATCTTTAAGTCTTACTAATGCTAACCCCTCTTCAAATTGGCTTCCATCATCAAACTTAAATGGTATTGCAACTTTTCCAGTATTATCTATATATCCATATTTACCTAAAAGTTTTACTGATGCCCTTCCCTCTGTAAACCCTTTTGCTTCTTCATATTTTACTTTTATAATCTCCTTGCATTCTTCATTTATGTATCCAAACTTATGATGAACTTCTACCACTGCTAGACCTTCATTAAAATAATTTATATCATCATATTTAGGCTCTAAAATAAACTGCCCTTCTCTATTTATAAATCCACAAAGTCCATCTTGTTCAACTAGTGCCATATTATCTTCAAATTCATCACAAAAATCAAAATTAAAATCAATTATCTTATTTCCATCTTCATCTACAAATCCATATAATCCATTATTTTCTTTAGGGTATAATTTACAATCCATATTCTATCTCCTTTTACTTTAGTTACACTTATAATTAATTTAATATACACTCTCAATTAAAAGTTTTTTATTTTTTTAGAATAACATCACTCTCATTTGAAACTTAAATAATTACATTTTTTTTAATATATCCTATTTTCTAATTAATAATCAGTTAAATTCTAAAATTAGAAAATTAAATTTTAAAATACAAATCTTTCTATAATTATATATCTTTATTTAATTTTAATTATAATTTAATATATTTTCAATAGCTTAATATGAAAACTTTTCTCACTTATACTTTATTATAATTTTAAAAACTTTATGCATTAAATAGAATTAAATTATTTATATTTCTATAGTAAAATTTCTATTTTAAAGCATTAATAATAATAATAATTTGTTTAACTTTGTAGAATAATCATATCTTTTAGTAGTTTATTTTCTATCTTTCTAAAATTTATCTTCCATTTTTTATATATGCTATATTTTTGTTTTTGACATTATATTTTTGTAGCATTATATATTTTTATATGATATACTTTTTCTTGGATATTTTAATTTAATTAACCTAATTAACAATTATGTAGTAAAATATATTACTTATTTATATATATAATGTTTTTATTTAATAAAATTTTAGTGAAAGTATATGGGGGGAAGCACATGAAAAACTGTCTAATTGCTCAATCTGGAGGTCCAACATCTGTTATTAACTCAAGTTGTATTGGTGTTTTCGAAAAAAATTTGGAACTTAATATTTTTGATAATGTTTATGCTGGTCTTAATGGTATAGAAGGTATATTAAATGAAAATTTATCAAACTTATCTAAAATGGACCCTAAAATAGTAAGTAAACTAAAATATACACCAGCTTCTGGCTTAGGCTCTTGTAGATATAAATTAAAAGATATAGATATTTGTAGAGATGAATATTTAAAACTATTTGAAGTTTTTAAAAAGTACCATATAGATACATTCTTTTATATTGGTGGAAATGATTCTATGGACACTGTAAAAAAATTAAGTAAAGTTGGTGTGGAATTAAACTCACCTATAAAATTCATAGGAATACCTAAAACTATAGATAATGACTTAGCTATAATGGATCACACTCCTGGTTATGGTAGTGCTGCTAAATTCATTGCAACTACGGCTCTTGAGAATAGCTTAGATGCAAATGTATATGATACAAAAAATGTATTTATAATAGAAAGTATGGGAAGAGATACTGGTTGGCTTGCTGCTAGTGCTGTTGTAGCTAGAATAGATAATAAACCTGTAGTAGACCTTATCTATCTTCCAGAAGTACCTTTTGATAAAGTTAGATTTTTAGAAAATGTAAAAAATAAGTTAGAACAAAAAAATACAGTTGTAATAGTTGTTTCTGAAGGTTTAAGAGATAAAGATGGTAACTTTGTATCTGAAATGAATTCTTTTGGATCTGATAAATTTGGACATGCTCAATTAGGTGGAGTTGCATCTTATCTTAAGAATTTACTTAAGCATAGCGGAGTAAAAAAGGTAAGAGCTGTAGAATTATCTACTCTTCAAAGATGTTCAATGCACTATGCATCTCAAACTGATATTGATGAAGCATATAATTTAGGTGCATATGCTCTTGAAAACTCTAAATCTATAGAAAGTGGACATATGGTAGCTGTAAAGAGAACTAGTACTACTCCATATAAATCAGAAATTTTTACACTTCATACTGAACTTGTTGCTAATAAAGTTAAATATTTCCCTAAAGAATGGATTAATGAAGAAGGTAATAATGTAACTGAAGATGCTTACAACTACGTTCTTCCACTTATACTAGGCCAACCTAAAATACAATATGAAAATGGGTTACCATCATATGTTTCTATAAGGTAATTAAAAGACTATGAAGAATTTTATTTTTAAATTTCTCATAGTCTTTTCTATTTTGTATTAAGTAAAGCATGCCCTTTTCTAGCAATAACTATAATTCATTCTTTATTATCTACAATTTATATCAAACAACTTTGGTTTTTGCTTAAATTATCTATTTTATTAATAATTATTTTCATTCATTATTTTTCTAAACTCCTTCATTAAATTAATCTTATTAATAATAAAAATATCTAAAATTAATTACACCTAATATACTCATATAATAAATGTAATTAATATACTTTCTCTTGTTTAATAGTAAATATTTTAAAATTAATTCCATTTAACCATAACTATCAATTGCTAAACTACAAATTTTGAAAGTACTATTTTTAAAGATGAACTTGGTTCTCTATATCTTTAAAATTAATCATTTGTATCTTTTATCTTGTTTTTAACACTATTTCCTCTTATTGACTTCATACTTTACAATATTATATGATAACTATATACATATTATAATTATACATTTTGTAATATGAATAATATTTTGGGGAGGTAACCTTTATGCATAAAATAGCTGTTGTTGTAGATAGTACTGCTGTAATTGATAAAGAGTTATTTGAAAGTAACGACAATTTGTATTTACTACCACTACAACTAACAATTGATGATAAATCTTTTAAAGATGGAATAGATATAACACCAAGCGAATTTTGTTCTAAATTAAATGACTGTACAAATCTTCCAACTACTTCACAACCATCTATTGGAGATGTTGTTAATCTTTTTGAAGAGATAATAGATAATTATGATTATATTATATATATTACAATTAGTTCTAAACTAAGTGGTACATTTCAAACTGGTATGATAGTTAAAAATCAAATTTCAAATGATAAAATATTTGTTTTTGATTCTCTTTTTACATCAACTATCCAAAAACAAATGGTACTAAAATCTTTAGATTTAATAAAAAGTAGAAATTCTATTGAAGATATTTTGAAAGAACTTGAAAATATAAGATCCACTTCAAAGATATATTTAGTAGTAGATGATTTATCTCATTTACACAGAACTGGAAGAATATCTTTATCTTCTTCATCCTTTGGAAAACTACTAAATATAAAGCCGATTTTATGCTTTGAAGAAGGTGAAATATTATTAAAAAGTAAAGTAAGAACTATGAATAAAGTTTATACTAATCTAATTGAACTAATAAATAATGACCATTTAACTGCAAATTCAAAAATTATTATTGCTCATGCAAATGGTTATGATTTTGCATTAAAGCTAAAAGAAAAATTACTAGAAATATATCCTGAAAATACAATTTTAATAGAAGAGCTATCACCTGTTATAAGTGTTCATACAGGGGTAAGAAGTTTTGGATTATCATGGATTCAATAAAATAATATAAGGAAACAAACTTAAATTAACCTTTTTATCAAATGCTATTAGCCATATTATGGTTTATTACTATATTTATATTGAAAACCAATTAACAATTACTTTGGAGATTTTATAAAAATGATTTTTTAAAAACTGAGACTTAAAATTTCTCCTTCCTTGTTAATTGTAATTGTTAATTTTCATTATTAATAATTTTACTTATAAATTTATTAATAATGAAAATTTTCCTTTTGTATCATTTTTTATATTACTATGTTATACTTTTCATGTATATTTATGAAAGAAGGTACATATTTAATGAATTATAAAAATTTCAAAAATAAATTCGATGTTGAAGGAAACATTGCTTCTGTTACTGCTTTAAAAAAAGATGGAAGTGAATTAGTTTTCCAAATAGATACTGATGATGTTACAAGAATACAATCCATGGGATCTTGGTTTGCTGAATGGCATAAAGATTTCAATGCATATACAATTCAAAACATAAGCACATTAAATGGATCTAAACCTTTAAAACAAAGTCTTCAAACTGTTATTTTAAATACTCACCCAAAAACTCCTGTTAAACATATTAACGGAAATATGTTAGATAATAGAAAATCCAACTTAGAAATAGTAGAAAGAAATCAAAAAAATCAATATGAGAAAGTTGATGAGAACACTATTGCTATTATCTTAACTGATAAATATGGCAAACCACATGCTAAAGCATTAATCTCTCCTGAAGATTTAAACTATGTTATAACTGAAGAGTTTAGTTGGGTTGAATATAAGAAAAATGGAGTTATTATGGTTATTGCAAATACTCCAAAAGGTAGAATTCATTTAGATGCACTTATAATGAAACCTAATGAATGTGAAACTATACATCACATAAATTTAAATCCTCTAGATTGTAGACGTAGTAATTTAGAAATTAAAGTAATTGAAGAAATTTAATAGAAAAAAGCTTAGTGTTTAACATTAAGCTTTTCTTTATTATGTTTACAAAGTGCTAACACTATAATAAATTACTGATTTTTGTGATGTAACATTTACCATTGAATAGTACTATTGTGTAAGTTAAAATATAAAAGCTATAACTAAAATTTTATTAATAAATACTAAAAACAAAAATATTCTAAGGGAGAATACTATGAATAAAAAATCAGAAAAGCATTTAGCTACAGCATTAATACTTGCACTAACTTTACAAACTATACCTACTTATATTTTTGCAACAGAAATTGATAACACTCCAAGTATCAAAATCCAAAACAATGAAATTATAAACATTCCTGATAGTACCCTTAAGGAAATCTTAAACAATTCTTTAGGACAACCTTCCTCTTCAGATATTACAAAAGATCAATTGGAGAGTATAACTAGTTTAGATGTTAACAATAGAGCCCTTTATAATTTAGAAGGACTTCAATATTGTAAAAATTTAGTTTCGTTAAGATTACATGGATGTAGCATTAGGGATATAACACCTTTAAGTAATTTAACTAAATTAAAAGATTTAAACCTATATGATAATGAAATAAGAGACATTAGTTCATTAAGTACATTAACTAATTTAGAAAACTTAATTTTAACATATAATAAAATAATAGATATAAGTGCATTAAATAGTTTAAATACATTAAAAACACTATCTATAAATTATAATGAAATAACAAGTATTAATGCTCTTAAAAATTTAACAAATCTACAAGAATTATTTGCAGATCAAAATAAAATAAATGATATAACTTCTCTTTATAACTTAACTAACTTAGAAAGACTATCCTTAGGTGGAAACTCTATAACAGATGTTAGTTCACTTGAACTTTTAAGTAATTTAATATACTTAAATTTAGCTGATAATAATTTTAGTAATATTAGTTCATTATCTAATTTAACTAAGTTGCAATCTTTAAGTTTATATGGTGTAGATCTAATAAGTGATATTAGCTCACTATCAAACTTAACAAGTCTATCCTATTTAGATATAAGTGGTAATAAAATAAATGACATAAAACCATTATCAAATCTAATAAAATTAGAAGTTCTAAATGCTTTTAGGAATGATATAAGAAACTTAACTCCTTTATCTAATTTAAGTGAACTAACTAGTTTAGATTTAAAATATAACAATATAAATGCTTTAAATGGTATAGAAAATCTATCTAATCTAAAAACTTTAGGATTATCAGATAATCCACTTGAAAGTATAGATAGTTTGAAAACTCTTAAAAATTTAAAGATATTATATTTAGATAATTGTAATACAAGTAACTTAACATCATTAGAAAGTTCTATTAACTTACAAACATTATGGTTATCTGGAAATAAAATAAAAGATACTACACCATTAAAAAATTTAACTAATCTTAAAACTTTATATTTAAATAATAATGAAATAAATGACATTAGTCCCCTATTAAACATCAGAGGTGACATTAGATTAAATTATCAAAATATATATAGTGACATGATAGAAACACTTGAAACTACTATAGAAATAGATAATCCATTAAAAGACTTATGGGGTGATCCAATAAAACCTAAGTCTATAAGCCATAATGGTACATATAATGAATCATCTAATACAATTAAATGGGACAATATTCAAAGTGATACCTCCTTATCTTTTAATTTTGCCTTAAGTAATGATAGTATTGGTAATTTTTCTGGCACAGTTTATCAAGAAGTAAAACATATTACTAATGAAAAACCAGTAATAAGTGGTGCTAAAGATAAAACAATTAATGCTGGAGATAAATTTGATCCAATGGATGGAGTAACTGCACTAGATAAAGAAGATGGTAATTTGACTTCTAAAATAACTGTTTCTGGAAATGTAGATACATCAAAGCCTGGAAAATATAATTTAACTTACAGTGTAGAAGATAATAATGGTAACATTACAACTGAAAATATAATAATAACTGTTGTAGCAGTAGAAATTGAAATAAAATCAGCTATAGGTGTTACTAGATATGATACTGCCGTTAAACTAAGTAAATTGAAATTTAACGAAGCTAATACAATTGTATTAGTAAATGGTAATGCATTGGCTGATGGACTTGCAGCAACCCCTCTTGCAGCTTATAAAAATGCACCAATCTTATTATCTACAACGAGTAGTCTTCCAGAAGAAACTAAAGATGAGATAAAAAGATTAGGTGCAAAAAATATAATAATTGCTGGTGGAACTGGAGTAGTAGACTTAAATGTTGAAAGTGAACTTAAAGCTTTAGGTATAGAAACTATTGAGAGACTTGGTGGATTAAGCAGATATGCTACTTCTTTACAAATTGCTGAGTACATAGATACCTATTGTTATCCAGTAAAAAATATTGTTGTTAGCAATGGACATGGCGCAGCAGATGCATTATCAATTTCTTCTGTAGCTGGAAGAGATAATATGCCTATAATTTTAGTAGAAACAAATACTATTCATAAGGATGTATATTCATGGCTTTCATCTAAAAAGTTGAAAAATGCTTACATTATTGGTGGTGAAGGTGTTGTGAGTAATACTCTTCTTAATACTATGAATTCAATTACTAGCGATGATATTAGTGATAATAGATTAGGTGGTTTAACTAGATATGAAACTAATGCTATGGTAATAAATAAATTCTTTAATGATAAATTAGATACTGTTTATGTATCAAAAGGAATAGAGTTAATTGATGCATTGGCATCTGGTCCTGTAGCAGCTTTAAGCAATGCTCCAGTAGTACTTGTTAATGATGACTTATCTGATGCACAAAAAGATGTATTAGATAAAAAACAAAGTAATACTATAATTAAAGCTGGTGGCGGCATATCAGAAAAAGCTGTTGAATCACTAAAGAAATGTCTTAATTAAATTTTGAAGGGAGCTACAAAAACGTAGCTCCCTTTAGTTATTAAATTTTATTCCTTTAATGTTCCACTTAATAAATAATAAAAGTCCAATATTAAATATAGCTGTTACTAAAAGAATTATGCCTAACGGTATACCCATATCTATAACTTGTCCAAACAATAATTGTCCTGGCGCAACACTTATTGTTGCTACTGCTGTTGAAAAAGCTGATACACGACCAAGCATATTAGCTGGTACTTCCTTTTGTATAAATGTTAGTGTAAGTATATTAGATAATGATAAAGATAACATAATTGCCATACCACAAATGGCGAAAAATCCTGCCATAACATAATTATTTACTTTTATAAATCCTAAGATAGACATTACTGTAACACCTATAATCATAGGATAATATGTATAATGAAGTTTTTTCATTGAAAATAAATTAGGTTTGATACTTATCAAAAATCCACCTAATATCATTCCTAAAACACAGATACCTTCAACTATTCCATAAACCTCAGAAGGTAGTCCAAGTAAAATATTTATAAAATATGGTGCAACTATAGACAATATTGGTACTAAGAAAATATTGCAAAAAGCATATGAAGCTATAATCCCTAATACTATCTTTTTTTCTCTCTTTAAATAAATAAAACTTTCCTTCATATCGCTAAAAGATTTTTTTATAAAATCTATAGATAAAAGTTTTTCTTTCTTTTCAGCGTCTATTTTAAATGCATCAGGAATATCTAAAAACAATTCCATTATTGCAGACAACAAAAAGCTAACAGCATTTATTATTACTATAACCTTTATACCCAATATTCCATAGAGCAGTCCTGCAAGTATAGGTCCTACAAAGTTTACAATTGATCCAACTTGATTTATTATTCCATTTGCTGAAATAAGTTTATCATTTTCCACTATTTGAGGAATAGAAGATACTACTGCTGGGCCATATAATGTATAGCATATGGATAATATAAACATAACTAATGCCACTATCAATTCATGGTCATTACCTTTAAATAGTATAAATGCATATCCTCCAATTAAAAATGCACAAAATAAATCTAGATATACCATTATCTTTTTTCTATTTAAACTATCTGAAAGTTTTCCTGCAATAGGTGCAAATAAAATATATGGTATAGTTGATATAGCTAATATGTTAGCAAAGGCAGCTGTACTTCCTGTAAATTCAAGTAAATATAAAGACATACTAAATCTTTGAATTGCATTTCCAAAAAGTGAAATAATCTGCCCTATAACTATGATTATAAAGTTTTTATTTTTCATTTAATCTCCTTTAGAAGCTCATATTCTGTACATATTGGGTACTCTCCATTTTCACTTTCTCTAAGATTTGCATCTATTCCATATATTTCTTTTAATGTTTCTTTATTAATTACATCCATTGGTTTTCCTTCACAAACAACTTTTCCTTTTTTAAGCCCAATAATATTATCTGCAAATCTACAAGCATTGTTAAGTTCATGTAGTACTATAACTACTGTAATATTCTTTTCTTTATTAAGTTTTTTAAGTACCTCAAGAACTTCTAGTTGATAAGACATATCTAAATAAGTTGTTGGCTCATCAAGCATTATAATTTCTGTTTCTTGGGCTAAAGTCATAGCAATCCATGCCCTTTGTCTTTGCCCTCCTGATAAGTTTTCAACTTCTCTATCAGCAAATTCACTAAGGCCAGTTTCTTCTATTGCCCAATTTATAATATCTTTATCATGGCTTGTAAGTCCACCAATTATTTTTTGATGTGGAAATCTTCCAAAAGCTACAAGTTCTCTTACAGTAAGGCCATTTGGACAAACTGGACCTTGTGGAAGAAATGCAACTTCTTTTGCTATATTCTTTTCTTTTATACTTTTTATATTCTTTTTATTTATAAAAATTTCTCCACTTTTAGCTTTATTAATTCGTGATATAGTTTTTAAAAGTGTAGACTTGCCACATCCATTTGCTCCAATTATTATACTTATCTTTCCTTTTGGCAAAGATAAATTCATATCTTCAATTATAATGTTACTTTCATATGCAACTGATAAATTTTTTACACTAATAGCTTCCATTGGTTACTTCTCCTTCATCATTAAATAAATAAAATATGGTACTCCAAATATGGATACTGTTATTCCTACTGGAATCTCAATTGGAGAAAATAAATTTCTTGAAACTGCATCTGCAAGAAGTACTATTATGACACTTATCATACCTGATACTACTATAAATTTTTTATGATATGATGGTACTAACTTTTTTGCAATATGAGGAGCTATAAGCCCTAAAAATCCTATATTACCTGCAAAAGCTGTTGCTGTTCCTGCTAATATAACTGCAAAGCTTAAAAACTTTTTTCGTTCCTTTTCTATATTTAATCCTAATGATATAGAAAGTTCATCTGAAAGATTTAAAACATCTAGTTTTTTATGATTTAATAAAACTATCAAAAACATTAATAGTACTATTGGAATAATCACTTTTGCATAGTTCCATCCTGCTCCCCAAAGGCTTCCTGATGTCCACACTAATACTCTGTTGTAATCTCCAACACCACCTCTAAAAGTAAAAAATGTTATAAATGCATTAAGTCCTGCATTTAATCCAATTCCAATTAATAAAAGCCTTTTAGGTTTTATTCCACCTCTACTAGACATAATATATATTAAAAATGAAGTGATACCTGCTCCTAATATAGCCATAAAAGGTAATACAAATATAGAAAATTGTCCTAATTCACTATAATATGTTCCCTTAGAGTATGTAATAAATAATACTGCTGCCACTGCTGCTCCAGCATTAATTCCTATTATTCCAGTATCTGAAAGATCATTTTTAGTTATAGTTTGAAGAATTGCTCCTGCTGTTGATAATGCAATTGCTACAAAGGTTCCAACTAAAAGTCTTGGAAGCCTAATAGTTAATATAGTTGTATTTTGAAATTTATTTCCATTTCCAAGTAGTGTATTTATAACTTCTAATGGAGAAATCTTATATGTTCCCCAGCATAGCGTAACTCCAAAGGAGATAATTAATAAAATAGTTAAAATTATTAAAACTGATTTAAATTTATTTTTCTTCATTATCCCCTCTCCTTTCTAGCTACTGAAATAAAAAATGGTATTCCTATAAGTGCTGTAAATACTCCAATTGGTGTTTCATATGGATTAAATATCATCCTTGCTGCAATATCTGCATAAGTTAAAAGTACAGCTCCAAGTAAAAAAGAACTTGGAATATTTATTTTATAATCTTCTCCTAGTATTTTTCTAACTATTTGAGGTACTATAAGTCCAACAAATGCTATATTTTTACCAACAGCAACAGCAGCTGCACACATTGGTATCATAACCATAAGTGTAATAAATCTTATTTTTTGTGGATTTTCTCCAAGACCTATAGCAACATCATCACCAAGGTTTAATATGTTTATCTTTGGTGATAAAAAAATTGCTATGATAAGACCTATAATTCCTACTATAAATACAAGTTTAAAATCTGCCCACCCTATATTTCTGAATCCTCCTGATACCCAAAATCCTATCATTTGAGATTGATTTGATAAAAGACCTATTACTGTTGTTAAAGAAATAAAAAATGTACTCATAGCTGTTCCTGCTAAAAGTATCTTTGCAATAGAATTATTATTTGCTTTTTTTGATATAAATCCTAAAACTATGACTCCTGTTAAAAATGCTCCTATTAAAGAAGCTATCATTACATTTTTAGTTGTTACTCCAATACCTAGTGCATAAAATATAGCAATTACTAAAGTTGCTCCTTGACTTACACCTAATATAGATGGTTCCGCTATTGGATTTCTTGTAACTCCTTGAATCATTGCACCTGTCACTCCTAATATACCTCCTGTCATAAGTACAGAAAGTGCTCTTGGAATACGAACATCTCTAACTAACATAAGTTCTAAAGCTTCACTATAATTAAAAATACTATTCCAAATATCATTAAAAGTAATATGGACAGATCCTAGCCTTACAGCTAAAATCAGTCCTACTACTAAAAGTAACAAGCTACAAATGATAAATACTATCATATGTTTCTTATTTTGTTTCATTTAACATTTCACCTATTTCATCTACTAGTATTTCTCTTCCAATTGAACTGTATCCTTGATTAAAGTATGGTGATGAATCTAACACTACAACTTTACCTTCTTTAACTGCAGGCAAGCTTTTCCAAATAGCATTATTTTCAAGTTCTTTTAAATCTTCTTCTGTTGCTATTAAGAATATATATTCAGTATTTATTGATGCTAAGCCTTCATAAGTTACAACTGGAAGACTTATATCACTTTGTTCTGGCATTCCACTTGGTTTGCTTAATTTCATATCTTCATAAAGCACACTACCAAATCCCGCACCATCAAATACAAAGAACTGTCCACCACTTGCTAAGAATGATAGATATGTTGTATCTTCTCCATATTCAGCTTTAATCTTCTCTCCAGCTTCTTTTGATTTTTCTTCATATTTCTTAAGCCATGTATTTGCTTCTTCTTCCTTATTAAATACTTCTGCAAAAGTTTTAACATCATCTTTCCAATTTAATGCTTCTAATTGAACCATAACTGTTGGTGCAATCTCACTTAAGCTATCATACATTTTTTCTTGAACTGTTGATATAACTATTAAGTCTGGTTTTAAATTCATAACTGCTTCTACATCTATAGTGTCTTGCATGCTATATCCTAAAATTTCTGCTCCTTTTAATGTATCTTCTAAATATGATGGAAACTTAGTATAGTCATATGCATCACTATTTGCTGTTCCTACAACTTTATATCCTAAAATTGATAAAATATCACTATTACCACTTAAATCTACTATTCTTTTTGGTGATTCTGGTATTTTAACTTCGCCCCTTACATCTGTGACTGTTACAGTACTTTCAGATGTATTATTACTATTTTTATCCTTTGACACTCCACATCCTACAAGCATAACACTTGCAACACATGCCACCAATAATGTTTTTAATAACTTCTTTTTCATATGTAAAAACCTCCATATACACTTCTTTAATTTTATCTTTCGTTTAACTTGTTTAAATTGTATATGAGAATGATTATCATTTCAAGTCTTGCATCTAATTTAATAATTTTATCATCTAAACAAATAATTTTTGGTATAATAACATAAAATGATAGTGTCTACTCTATATTTATATAGGGTTCCAAGTTCATCTTCATAATTATTAATTCTAAAACTTGGATACCCTTAAGAGTGAGACTAGCTAGGAATCGCTTTAAAATGAACATTTATTTTTTAGTAATATATTTACAGCTAAAAAAATAGTTTTGAATTCAAGCTTGTTTTCCTATATATGTTTCCATTTTCCAATATAGATTTATACACTTACTTATAATAAATTCAACATAAAAAGAAGGGGTTTAAAATATGATTTCAAAAACTACAAAAGAGTTTCAAAATAAATTTTTAAACAACATGACCTTTAATGCATTTCCTATGGAAAGCTTAACTATTTATAAAAATGAAAAAAGACCTAAACTTGGATATTTTATTAAATATTCTAGAGAAGGATACTATGACTTTATCATTGGAGATTATACTATACCATCAAATTTTTCTATTTCATTTCATCACAATGAAGAACTAATGCGATTTGGTACAGTATATACTGGTGAAACAGAATTTAAAATTGAAAATAACCCTATTTCATCTTTTACTCCTTCATCCTTTTTTGTAATTGAAAATGAAATAAAAGGAAAACAATCTTGGAAAAAAGGTCAGCATTTTCATGGAGCAGAAATAACAATATACAAAAAATATTTTGATGAGATAATAAAACCAGCATTTCCAAAAACTATAGATTTTAATAATTTTATTAGCAACTATACTTATAATTATTTACCTTTAGAAATATCTTCTATAATTCAAAATTTAAGAAACTTAGGTGAAGCAAAAAAACTAACTCCATTGTATCTAGAAAGTAAAATTTTAGAATGTATTGCTTTAATAAACAATGAAATTTCTTCATCACCTGAAAATGCCTTTACTAATCAATTAGATTATGGAGATATTAAAATAGGAAAAAATAGATTTATTACTTTAACTGCTTCTGATATTAACTCAATACAAAAAGCCCATGATATATTAACAAAAGAAGCTTGTAATCCTCCTACTATCAATAACTTAAGTAAAATGGTATTTCTAAATGAGCAAAAACTAAAAGCTGGTTTTTCAGCAAAATATCATATGTCAATAGCTAAATATACAAATTCTATAAGAATGGCAATGGCTGAAAACTTACTAACCACAACAGAATTAAGTGTAGATGAAATATCTAATATGATTGGTTATAACCACAGTGGCAACTTCATAAAAATGTTTAAAAAAACTCACGGAAAAACTCCACTTGCTTTTAGAAAAGCAAAAAAATAGCTAGTAAAAATTCTATAATTTTACTAGCTATTTTTGCAATATATTATTTACCTAATTATGTATTTTTTTATCTATCTATATTACCATTTCATCAGTATTTATTTTCCATATAAAATTTTCCCTAACGAAATTCTATTTAGTTCTTAATGATTCTAAATTTTTTCACAGTGCAATTTTATATAAGTAACTATAGTATATCTATTAATAAATTTGAACGCAATTTACCAATAGAATCTTACTTATGTATTATATCCATTAATAATTACATCAAGTTTTCCTGTTTCAGGATGTATTGTTAATCCATGAATTGCTATACCCTTTGGCATTAGTGGATGATTTTTTATTAGATTTACACTATCTATTATAGATTCTTCTACAGAGTCAAATCCATGAAGCCATTTTTTAACGTCAATTCCACTGTTAAAAAGTGTGTCTATAGAATCTTTGGATATTCCTCTGTTAATTGCCTTTTCTAATAAACTATCTGTATCTAAATTACACATACCACAACCTGGATGTCCAATAACTAGAACCTCATCTGTCTCAAACTCATAAATTGCAACTATAATACTTCTAATTATACTTCCGAAAGGATGCATAACTGTAGCTCCTGCATTCTTCACTATCTTAGCATCTCCATTTTTAATATTTAACGCTTTGGGTAAAAGATCTGTAAGTCTTGTATCCATACAAGATAAAATAACTATTTTTTTCTTTGGATTCTTTGATGTTACATATTGTTTATATTCCTTCTTATCTACAAAATTCCTATTGAACTCTAATATTTCATCTAATTTACTCATAAAAACGCTCCATTCCTATTAAATATAAATTATTCACCTTGTTTCACTATATAGGGCTCCAAGTTCAAAGTTTAAATAATATATTTATCAAATGATACTATTAAGATTATAGTTTATTCTATTATCATGTTGGAAACCAATTAAAAAGTAAGATTGAAAGTGAATAGTGATTGTTTATCTAAACTTATCTTATATTAACTACTCTTCACAATTGGCAACAGTATTTCAAATTCCGTTTTATACTTATAATTAGGTGGCATTACCAATGAAATACTACCACCATGACCTTCAATAATTTTTTTACTTACTGCAAGTCCAAGACCAGAACCCTGCTTACTACGAGATTTTTCTCCCACAACAAACGGCTCAAAGATATCATAACTTATTTCTTCTTGAATACCACATCCATTATCTGCCACAATTATTTTTACATACTCTTCCATTGGATATAGAATACACGTAAATATTGTGCCACTTCCATTATGTTTTATAGCATTATTAATAATATTTTCAAAGGCACGTTTTAGCTGTACCTTATCAATCTTAGAGAGAATACGTTCCTCTGGAATGTCAATTTCCAGTTCAAATCCTCCAAGATTAAATTCATTATATTTATCAGCCATATAATCTCTTAAAAAAATGCATATATCACACTTCTCTAAATTCAAACTATAATCTGGATGCTCCATTTTACTATATTCATAGAAAGTATTGATAAGTTCTGTAAGTCCCTCTGATTTCTTATAGATAGTTTCAAGATACTGTTGCTGTTCTTCCAAACTAACCATTCCATCATAAATTCCTTTTGCATATCCTTGAATTACAGTAATAGGAGTTTTTAGATCATGAGAAATATCTGCAATCATTTTTTGCTTATCTTTTTCAAGTTTCTTACGATTTTCCTCACTTTCATAAAGTTGCATGGACATATGGTTAAAGCTTTCGCAAATTTCTTCAAACTCGCGTGGCCCTTTGTAATTTAAATAAACTTGTCGTTGTCCTTCAGAAAATTTCACCATTGCATTATGCAAAAGTTTCAGTGGTTTCTTTACTTTGTGGTTTAACCAAATAATAAATATTACAATTAAGATACAATAGAATATAAAAAAACTTGAAAATACACTCTTAGTCATTAAACTTACTTGTGAAAATAGAAAATCTCCATTTTCTAAAGGTTGGTATATGAGCATTGTATATGCGTTTCCATAACTATTTTTAAATTTATACTTGGTAAGTCTGTGATTTTCATAAAAGGTATTAGTAATCAATTTATATTCCCTTTCAGTTAATGAAGTTTTTCCAGTATTCTTTGATTGATAAAGTATATTTAGTTTTTCATCCACAACATACAACTTATGATTAACTTCTTCATCATTTTCTAAACAATATACAGATATAGAAGTACACTTTTCATTTTTTTCATTTACAAATTCTTCTTTATACACATAAGCTCCCACTGTATATAAAGGAATATATTCAATTTCATCTTCACTAAAATTAGGCACTTCAACTTCAGAGTTACTTTTATATACACATTGAAGTTTTTCGTTTAAAACAACAATGGATACATCTTTTCCAAACATCTTATTTAAGGGCATATCTTCATATCTTCCCTCTGATATAATATCTTTATATGGCAAAAAACGATCTGGATTAGCTTGCATTGCGTTTCTCCCAGCCACAAACATACCTATTACAAAAAATGCACTTAATACAATAACCAAAAGTAAAGTAAATACAATGTAATTGCAGATAAGTAGCGTGAAAAAGTTACCTCTTTTTCTCTTCTTACTCTTCAATTTTATATCCAAGCCCCCTTATATTCTTAATATATCTTGGATTTCTTGAGTCGCTCTCAATTTTTTCCCTCAAGTGTGATATATGTACAGTAATTACATTTTCATAATTATCATAAAGCTCTCCGTTCATAGCTTCACAAATTTGAGACTTGGTGTATACCCTTCCTGGAGATTTCATTAACAATGCAAGAATTTTGTATTCATTAGGAGTAATAATAATCTCAGCGCCATTTTTTGTAAGAGTCAACTTTTCAGTATTCAAAATCAACTCTCCAATTACAATTTCTGCATTTTTATAAACTATGGAATCCCCATTATTAAGATTATAAAAACGTCTCAAATTTGCCTTTACTCTTGCTATTATTTCTAAAGGACTAAAAGGCTTCGTCATATAATCATCTGCACCTAAATTAAGACCTAATATTTTATCTGTATCTTGATTTTTAGCAGACAAAATCAAAATAGGAATATTCTTCACTTCCCTAGTTTTCTTTATAAGTTCGTATCCATCCATTTTGGGCATCATTATGTCAACTACAGCCAAATCAATTTGCTCATTTTTTATAAGCTCAAATGCAGATAATCCATTATCCACTGTCAATACTCTGTATCCACTACTTTCTAAATACAATTTTAGCAATTTTACTATATCATTATCATCTTCCGCAATTAATATGGTATAATTCATGTATTTGTACCTCCCTTCATTCAATTAATTTATATTATAATTTATAGTGTATCATTTTTCATACTCATATTTTTCACAACACCTTTTGAATCTTTATTTGAATTTAGTTGCAAAAACATAATCCCTATACCACTAATCAATACCATTAGATAAAAACTAATTCCTCTACTAAGTAACATAGCTGAACTCAATATCTGAGCTGGAAATATTGTTTTAAAAAATACTAAGAATCCTCCTTCACCTATTCCTACTGCACCTGGGAATGGTAATGCTGCACCTGTAATGTATAATGCAGATTGAACACATATTAATTGAATAAAAGAAACTGAAGACATTCCAAAAGCTTTATAAACCCAAAATGGAATACTATGTAATGCCAAAATTTGTATTGTAGTAATAAGGATAGTTTTAATTATAAATATTTTATCATTCTTAATATAATCTGCCCCTTTTTTATACTTTTCTATCTCTATTAGAGCTTTTTCCCTAAATTTTATAGATTTTTGAGCATTAAATCGTTCTAAAACTTTACAAATTAAGTTTACAACTTTAAAAATAATTTGTTTTGAAAAAATGACTACCAATATTAATAGCAATAAAGTTATATTTATACCAATACCTAAAAGTAGCAAAACACCAAATTTCCCGATGGCTCCTTTGAAGAAGTTAAATTGCACTATTAAACTAACAATTGCCATTGATACAGTAACAAATTGGTATGTTGCAAGACATATTAACAAAGCTAGCATAGCATTTGAAATATTTATTTTTTTCTTATGCATAAAATAAAGCTGCATTGGTTGTCCACCACTTGCACCTGGCGTTACAGAACTAAAAAAAATTCCTACAAAAGAATACTGTATGCATTGAAATAACGTTGCCTTTTCCTTAAACTTCTCTAAACTACGTTTAATATTTATAGCCTCACAAAGAACCATAATAAGCATAGCCACTATCCCTATAACAATATACACTATATTTACTTGTGATACTGTTTTTATAATCTGCTTAAAGTCCGAATTTAAGAAAATCATCTTGAATGTTACAGCTACAAAAATTATAAATAATCCACCATTTTTCATTAAATTCCATAGTCTTGTACTCTTACTCATAAAGTTCCTCCACTGTTCCAAAAATAAATCCCTGAGATTTCCAAATTGGAAGAACTATTTCCAATGCTTCAACAGTTCTTCTTGGCGCATCATTTTTACCTCTTCCATCATGAAGACATATAATGTCACCCTTCTCCGTTTCACTAATCAACCTATCTGCTATAGTTCTTGAATCCATATTTGCCTTCCAATCTCCAACAATTACATTCCAAAGAATAATCTTTAAATTTGCATTATTTATTTCATTTATAGCTGCTAAACTAAAATGCCCCCATGGTGGTCTAAAAAATTTCGGCTTAATACCCAGTTCATTCAATATGTTTATACTTTCGAAAAAATCTTTTTTTGTGTTCCTTGGTGTTTGAAAGATTTCGTTTTTATGCTGTAGTGAATGTAGTCCTATAACATGTCCATCTTTTTTAATTTCATCAATAATTTCTTTATTATCTCTAGCAAATTCTGCTACAACAAAAAATGTTGCTGGGATTTTATATTTTTTTAAAACTCTAAGCACTTCTATAGTATATTTGCTGTCAACCCCATCATCAAATGTTAAATATATATTTTCTACCCCTTTTCTTTTTCTTTGCTTTTTAAGGCTTCTATTCCACCTTCTGTAAAGTAATGTGGGAATACCTCCATATATCACTAAGACCAATATAATAGTTGTCAGCAGTATTGAAATCCACATATTTTTGTATATTCCTTTCATAAATCTTCTTTAAATTTAGTTGTAAAATCTCATTTTGTAAAGATTTCATATTATATTTCATCTTTTCCATAAGCTTTTCATTATTTATTAATGATATTATATCCTCTGCTATATAAAAGTTATTTTCCCATACAATTTTTCCTATAAACATTTTTTCAATAAATTCAGCATTTCCAATTTCTTGAGATAAACACGGTTTCATAACATATAACGGTGTTGTAGTATAAATAGCTTCAAAAATTGAAATTCCTCCTGGCTTAGTAATTATTAAATCTGCTCTTTTCATATAAATATCTACTTTATTTGTATAACCAATTGCATTTATTTTAGGGTAATTTCTTTTAATATTTTTTAATATTTTTTTATTTTTGCCAGTTATAATTGTAATATGAATATTGTTTACTTCATATAATGATTTTAATATATTGTCAATGTTTGGTATTAGACCTAATCCTCCACCCATTATAAGTATTTCTTTTTTATCCTTATTGAATTCACCTAAAAACTCATGATTGTTATCCATAGATTGAAATGATAATACATTTTCACGGTGAAAATCTTTAAATTGTAAATCTTGTTTAAATGACTGCCTTACAGGTATACCATTTATAATAATTTTATCATCATCAATCCCTCTAGCTATAAGGCTTTCTTTTGTACTTTTTGTAGCTACAAAATACATATCACTAGCATCAGTAATCCATCCATCATGAGCTGTAATATCAGTAATATATGTATATAATAAAATGTTCTTTTCATATTTTTTCTTGTAAATTGAAACATATCTAGACGCTGCTGACCATGTAGATATTATTAAATCTGGATCATATTTTTTAATTAACCAATTTATTTTATTTAAAATACGTCTATTTAAGCAAGTTTTTTCATGCTTTGTAGCAAAACTATTTATAAAATTATATATACCTGAAAATCTACAAATAAAAAGATTAAAAAAAGCATAAACCAGTTTATAAATACTAGGGAATAAAACCTTAACAATATCCTGAATTTCAATGATATCATCGGAATCTGATACCTTTAATTCTTCTTTTATTGCCTCTGCTGCACAATAATGCCCCATTCCAAAACGACTAGTTAAAATTAATATTTTCAAATAATTATCTCCTTTCCCTTTTCTTTGATAAATCTATAATAATGACAATAAAACTTCAAATATTTTATTAACATAAATTTATCTTAATAATACTCTTCCATTATTAATTTTAACTTTATATAATCTTAAGATTTCTTAAGTATTGATATATATGTATTATTTTCTATTTAATTCAAATTAAAAATGAATATTAAATTATACTGATACTTATAAATAAAAAGACTATATCAGAATAAAGTTATAAAAGTTTATTCTGATATAGTCCAACTTAAATTATACTATTAAATTTTTGTTTATATTAAACTCAACTATATATATCATTAAGTCTATATATTCCAAGAAAGCGCTTCTTCTTTCTCTTTAATAAAGTTTCTATAAATGCCCGGTGTATTCTTTAATTCATCATGTACACCTTTTTGGACAATCTCTCCATTATCAATAACAATAATCTGATCAGCTTCTCTAATTGTACTAATTCTTTGTGCAATAATGATAGCTGTTTTATTCTTTAATAACTCTTTAAATGCTGTCATAAGCTTTTCTTCATTTTCTGGATCAATACTAGATGTTGCTTCGTCTAAAATAATTAAATTACTATCTTTAAGCATTGCTCTTGCAATAGAAATTCTTTGCCTTTCCCCACCTGAAAGACTAATTCCACCCTCATGCAATACTGTGTCGTATCCATTTTCTAATTCCATAATAAATTCATGGCAACATGCTTTTTTAGCAATTTCTATTATTTCTTCATCTGTTGCATCAGGTTTTCCAAATTTAATATTATTTTTAACTGTATCTTCAAATAAATATACATCTTGAAATACCATTGTTATATGAGATAATAAATTATCATATTTATAGTCTTTTACATTTAAATCTCCAATAGAAATTCTTCCACTATTAACATCCCAAAATCTTGCAATTAGATTACATAAAGTAGTTTTTCCAGATCCAGATGGACCAACGATAGCAGTGGTTTTATTTTCTTCAAAGAATGAAGTTAAATTATTGATAATTTTTTCTTTGTTGTCATATGAAAATACAACATCCTTTGCTTCAACATTTACATTATTGAATTTTTCACCTTGTCCTTCTCCTATTACTGGTATATTTCTTAATTCAGTAATTGTTTCTAAATTTTTTATAGCAATTCCTCTAACTCCTTGCATACTTCCTGCTAGTTCAAAACCACCAAACACAATGAAACTTGCTACTATAAGCATAATAGTTTTTTCTATTTCTATTTGCCCTGATTCATATCTCATTAGTGAAGTTAGTATTATTGCACAAGTTCCAAGTTTAAAAATAATCATATATAAAACTTGCGCAGGTGCTATAGCTTTTTCCACATCTAGAAATCCTTTTCTATTTTCACTAATTATCTTATTTAAACTTTTAATAGATTTATCTCCCTGTAAAAACGCTTTGATAACACCAATTCCTTGAACATATTCTAGAGTAGCTGCATTTAGATTTATTTTTAGATCCAATAATTTTTTTGTTAAGCTATCTGCCTTTTTCTGAAATAAATTATTTATTAAAATGCTTAAAACTAGTGTTGCAAGTATTATTGCTCCAGTAATCCAATCGAAGGGTATCATAAATATAGCCATAATCCCAGTTTGTATTAAACCTACCAATAACATTTCAATAATATATACACCTACAGTTTCAAGTTCACTAATAACAGTAGTTAATCCACTAGAAATATTACCTAGCTTATTATTGTTAAAATACCCCATATGAACATTTTTCAATCTATCTCCTATAAATAATCTATTTTCTGCTCCCATATTATAAGATGCAATATTTTTATTTTTATCTGCTATATATCCTGCTATAATCTTACCTAAAACACTTGTTAGTATAACTAGAAATACTACAATAACATCTTTTTTAGTGACATCTTTTCCATCAAATACTTTCATGCACATCTTTAAAAGAAGTAACATAACTGCCCCTAATGCAACCCCTTCAAAAATTCCTTTTATAACCTCTGCAACTAACATATTTGTAATCCGTTTAGATTCTTTTCCAGATACGGCATATAATTTTTTAATTAAATCAATCATCTATATACCTCCATTCCATCTTTGGCATTAATATGCGAATCCCACATGGACTTATATAAAGGACATTTTTCAATTAATTCTGAGTGTTTTCCATAATCCTCTATCTTTCCTCTATTTAATACGATAATTTTATTAGCACCTATAATAGTTGAAAGTCTATGCGCAATCATAATCACTGTCTTATTCTTTACAAGTGCATTAATTGACTTTTGAATTAATGCTTCATTTTCAGGGTCTGAATATGCAGTTGCTTCATCTAATACAACTATAGGACTATCTTTAAGAAGTGCTCTTGCAATTGTAATTCTCTGCCTCTGTCCTCCTGAAAATCCATTTCCTGCATCTCCAGCATTAGTATCATATCCATTTGGAAGACTCATAATAAACTCATCACAGCTTGCTTTTCTACAAGCCGCTCTAATTTCTTCCAACGTTGCATCAGGTTTAGCTATCCTCATATTTTCAACAATACTTTTATTAAATAAAAAATTCTCCTGAGATACATAAGTTACTAATTCCATATTTTGTTGAAGTGACATTTCATTAACTGCAACACCTCCTATTTTTATGTGTCCATCTTGTGTGTTCCAAAAACCAGCTAATAATTTTGCAATTGTAGATTTTCCGCTTCCTGATGGTCCTACAATTGCTGTCAATTCACCTTCTTTAGCTTTAAAACTTAAACTATCAAAAACTGATTTTTTATCATATTTGAAACCTACATTTTTAAACTCAACAGTTGAACCATTTACAGCTCTTTTTTTATTAGGCCTATCTAATTCTTCAAGTTCCATGATATTTTTAATTTCAGCAAATACTACTCTTATATTTGCCATAGTATCCATATAAGTCATTGCCTTAATTAACGGTTTGTATGATGCATACGCTAATAATACACACATTACTACAGTTCCAACTTCTACAGCTCCATTCATAAATAACAATAAAGATACAGGTAGTACCACTAATAATGTAGATGGTAAAACCTCCATAGCTGCTACCATATAGAAACACACACTTAAATACCAATTAAACATTGAATCTCTATTTTCTGAAACTGATTCTTTAAATTTACCATATGAAGATGCTGACTGATTGAATGCTTTAATAACTTTAATTCCTTTAATATATTCAACCACTGTGGAGTTCATCCTTTTTGATGCATCATTATATTTTTTTGATTTTTCTTCATATCCACTCATAGTTAGCATTGAAAATAATATTCCTAAAGGTACTGTTGCTAAGTTTGCAAGTCCAATTTTCCAGTTCATAATAAATATACACACTACCAGTACAACTGGAATAATTAGATTAGCTATAACCTCTGGTATAACATGGGCAATGGGCTTTTCCATTTTATCCAATGTTTCAACCATAAATTGAGTCCATTTTCCACTACTTTTTTCCTCTATAGTCCCCATAGATACTCTACTTAATTTACTCACTAGCTCTTTTCTTGTATTCTCAATGATTGTAAATGCTAAGTTATGTGACGTTAGTGTAGATATTTCATGGAATATTACTCCACCAACAAAACCACCTAAAATCACAAAAAATAATGGTATAAAAACATTTATATCCTTTGTTCCATTAATTAATAGTGTCACTATTTTAGCTACAATAAAATAAGGTATTGTACTACATGCCACTCCTAAAATTGCCATTATTACAGAGAATATACATTTTCCTATATTACCTTTTAAACAATTCAAATTTTTCACCTCAATAACCCATTGATTTAAGTACTTCCAGTGTAGATGATGAATTTAAATAGTAGTCTTCTACAATTTTTCCATCATCTAGTTTAATTAACCTATCACACGCATTAATTATAAATTCTATATCATGTGATATTACTATAAATTTCCTGCCATTTTTGTTCATTTCTCTTATAACTTCACTTACTCTTCTCATATTAATTCCATCAAGTCCTGAAGTCGGTTCATCTAAAACTATAACTTTTGCTCCATGAATAATTGCCACTCCAAGAACAAGTCTTTGCTTCTGACCTCCTGACAACGTGGATGGATGCCTATCTTTATAATCATAAAGATCTAATTTCTTAAGAATTTTTTCTGCTTTATATTTTAACTCTTCATCAACCTTAAGTCCTGTAGTTAATTCATCTATTAAATCTTCTCCAAATAGCTGAGTATCTAAATCCTGTGGTATATACCATATACTTTCAAATCTTTTTTTAGGTTTTAATTTTTCTCTATCTAAAAGTATATTTCCACATGATTCTTTCATAACTCCTGCTATAATTTTTCCTAAAGTACTTTTTCCCGTTCCATTTTTACCTACTAGTCCAATTATTTCATTTGAATGAAAATTTAAATTTATATCTTTAAGTATATATTTTTTATCTAAAACTTTTGATATATTACATACTTCTAAATTAAACTTTTTAATATTACTAATCTTTTTCTGTGGTAACTCTATTGATTTCAAATCTATAGCTCTTAACCCCATATTCATAAGTTCTTTTGAGTGCTCTTTATTAACTTCATCCTGAGATAACTTCTTTATAATCTGTCCTTCATTCATAAAAACATAAGTATCAGCTATTCCTTTTAGATAATACAATCTATGTTCTGCAACTATAATAGTTTTTCCTAAATCTTTTAGGTATCCAATCATATCTTTAAGAAGTTTTGTGGATTCAATATCTAAATTTGCAGATGGTTCATCTAATATATAAATGTCCGGATCAATTGCTTTAGCTGATGCAATTGCAACTTTTTGCCTCATACCGTATGAAATTGTATACATACTTTTATCTAAAATATCTTTTATACCCATATCCTCTGATGATTTATCTACTCTCTCAACAATTTCCTTATGTGTTAACCCCAAATTTTCACATCCAAAAGCAACTTCTCCACCAACCTCATTTGCAAAAAACTGGCTTCTTGGATCTTGAAATACATTTCCTGTCATCCTTCCTATTTCCCAAGACTTTAACTCATCCAGCTTTATGTCATCAATAAAAATGTTCCCATTCAGGTGGCCTGTGTAAAAATTAGGTATTAACCCATTAACTACTCTTGTTAATGAACTCTTTCCACAACCTGATTTCCCCATCAAAACGACACATTCACCTTTTTTCACATCAAAATCTATTCCCTTTAATTGCTCAGTATTCTTATCATAAGAAAAGGTTAAATTTTTAATACTTATCTTCTTTTCCATCTATCTTCCTATGCCTCCACTAAAAAAATCCCTATAATCCCAATAACAAAACTTATTATAAGAATAATATGATCAATATAAGTTAACTTGCTAGAATAATAACTTTCCTTCTTACAAGGATTGTCTACTCCCTTTACAATAGATGCTGCCGCAAGCTCATCACCTACTTTAATCGATCTAAATATAATTGGTACAACTCCATATTCAAATGTTTTTAAAGGATGAAGTATTACTTTTCTAAAATCCCCAATAAATCCTCTTACTTTCATAGCTTCCCTAATTGAGCTAAACTCTCCTGCAACCGTTGGTGTAAACCTTATCATAACAATTAAGATAAGTATAATATTTTTCGGTATAGGCAATTTTTGAAAAACGGCTATTACTTTACCTGATGGTATTTTTGATGTAATATATGCTGACATAATTGGAACAATAAAGGTATATATCATTCCTAATAACATTGGAGAAGGAAATCCTACTCCTAATGGTACTAACCTTATTAACCAAAATAAGGTTAGTCCATATATGGAGAAATATATTATTCCTTGCTTTTTAAATCCGAAATAAATAAATAAAACAAATAACCACAAAACAAATAAGGCATGAGTATAAATATTTACAGAAAGTATGGTTACTACACATGAAAGAACTGTCAATATTAATCCTGTGGCTCCATTAATTCTGTTTATATTACTCTTTTTCTCATACATCTTATTAACCTACAATCCCGGCTTTCTTAAAGTGCTTTTTCAATAATTTTTGTGCAAATAAAACACCTAAAACCGAAAGAACTATTGTTATTATAATTGCAATTCCCATTAATGCTGGATTTGTTACCATCTCATATTGCATTGTTAAAGTAGCCTCTGCAAATCCACCTTCTAAAGCCATTTTTTTATAATTTTCCCATGATACATATATAGGTAGTGCTATACCTACAACCATTCCTATTCCATAAATTGACCAACCTATCATATTTCTATTTGGATTCCTATAAGTATCTTTACCTACCATTGATAATTCTGCTATAAGTCCAACTACTATAAAATAAGGAAGCATAAATGTATATCCCATTGCAGCATTAATCAATCCATATACCACTGACCATATAAAAATTAATCCATGTTTGTTAATTCTGTTTGCACATACTAAGTAAAATATAGCTCCAATAAACATCTCAATTCCTGCTGTTCCATATAAGTATAAAATTGGTGATGTTACAGTAGCCATGCCTACTATTGTTGCAACAATAAAAAATAAAACCATCATTACTGCTACTGTTACAACATCCTTAATCCCAAAATTTGTTGTATTATTCTTCATTTTTATCCCCCTAATAAATCTAAATTTTTGAGTTTTAGTTATAACTAATTAACTAATATATATTGTAAATGATACTCATTATCAATTCTCCTCCAAAGCATTCTATTCTTTTGAAAAATAGCCCATTTCATTATTTTTTTTCCTGTAATCTTTAGGAAGCATTCCATACTGTTTTTTAAAAGCTGCTGAAAACTTGCTTGGATTAGAATATCCTAGCTGAAGTGCAATATTCATAATAGATAATGATTTATCACTTAAAAGTTTTGTTGCTACTGCCATCTTATACTTTGTAAAATAAACTGTTGGTGTATCTCCATAAATTTGTGAAAAAATGCTCCTAAATGTTGTTAATCCTATTCCTCTATCAAGCGCACACTGTTCAATACTTATTTTTTTATCTAAAGAATCTATTAAATAATCTCTTATTTTTTTTACTTTATTTATTTGATCTTTCTTATAATAAGTTTTCTTTCTTCCTGTAGACTGGGATAAAAAATGAATATGATACAATAATTCTATACCTTTAATTTTAAAATACTCTTTATTTTCATTTCTCTTAGCTTCGTATATCTCTTCAAATAAATGCTTTAATTTTTTATCATCTCTGCTTATATACCAAGTTTTTTCTAACCCTAAATTGTAGCATATCATCTCCATATCAATAGAAAATGTTTTCATAAACTTTTTTAATTCATCAGAACATTTCTTCTGATTTATAACTAAAGATACTGCTTCATAAATTTTTAATGGGAATTGATAAGATAATGGTATATAACCACTTCCATTTATGCCAAAATCACCTTCCTGTAAATAAGCAATAGTTCTATTTTGAAATTCACATTCAACCCTTCCTTTTTTGCACCATGAAATTTCAATAATATCTTCATGTGGTGCAATTGGCATAAAAATATTCTTCGTATTGAAATCCATAAATACAATTTCAATGCCATCAAATATGCTATATGAAATAAATCCACCTTCTCCTTCTGATAAATATTCATATACAGAATAATCTTTTTCTTGTTCTATTAATTTAAAGTTTTCTTCAAACCATTGATTTGTACACATTTTTCTCCTTTCAAACAATTATAAATTAAATATCTATTAACTTGCATATTTCATAAGGACATTTACTTAACACTTCAGAATGTCCCATATTATCATATTGATATATTATTAATGGTTTTGAACATATATCTTTAATATAGTTAACAGATTCTTTTGCATAAATTTCGTTTCCACCGAATATAACAACTATATCTATATTTAGCTTTTTATTTACATGCTTTATATCATAACTATATGCTGATAATGCAGCTTTATATAGAGATGTAACACTTATATCTAAATACATTAAAGGCTTTAACACCTCAATATCATTATTTTTTAAATATCCCATCTGTTGTTGAACAATCGAATTCATGTGATTCCCTTTTGTAATCTTTTCAAATTCTTTGCTTATAATCTCTGCATATTCAAATTTTTTATCACCAATAGATTTATATTGTCCACCATCAAGTATTAACTTATTTAAAGTTATATTATTTCTTATAGCAATTTCTAATGCTATTGCTGCTCCTAATGATATTCCATACACTAAATCTATTTCTTCTATATCTTCATACTTTAACTCTCTTTCTATCTCAATAGCACTTTCATATACTGAATTTATATGTTCTTTACAATTTGGAGCATGTCCTTTTAATTCTGGTATTAGTAAACAGTATTTCTCCTTTAGTTCATTTATAATACTAGAAAAGCATTTATACCAATAAAATCCCATACCATGAATTAATAAAATCTTTTTTCCTTTAGGATTTCCAATAATATGAATATTACAATATCCCCTCTTCATATTCATCATCTCCTATTTGTTCATTTACTTCTGAAATACTAAAATCAACATTAAACTTTTGTAAGTCTTTTAATATCTCTTCATTGTTTATAATATCCATTGCATAATATATACCCTTATCTAAATTTGATTGTAATACAGATTTCACTGTATATGCTGCTACTATTGCACTTATTTCACTACTGCATTTACTTGATATTTCAGCATTTCTATATGTTTCTTTTCCATCTAAAATTCCTTTTCCCCCTATTCTGATATAGGTAAATGCCCTATTCATATCAAAATTCTTCTTAAATATTTCTCTTATCTCATTTATTATATCTTCACAGTAATTTTTATCATTACTTACCTTAAGACTTATAACCGCTTCTTGCATTTTTTCAGTAATTTCTTTTCCAAAAGTACAATTGTACCAATTAGCCTTTTTTAACCCAAATTTCTTAGCTAGCTTTTCTACTTCAATAGTTAAATAGTTTTCAAATCTATATTCTTTGTTTTTTATAATTTCAAATACTTGCCTTTCATCTCTTTTTATATTTCCATCATCATAATAACTTAACGAAACTCCAAAACCTGATAAATTAGTTAATATAAAATCTTCAATGGCAGATTTACTAGGAATTTCTTCACTAACACTTAACCCTGAAATCTCTTGTATTGAATCAAAATACTCACAAATGTAACTAATTAATATACCTGTCATTCCTGGAAAATATCCACTTGATAATACAAATATATTATTCCCTTCTATATCTGAAATTCTTTCCTCTAAAAATGTTTCTCCAGATGGATCCACATAGGGTATATTAAGCTCTGTAGCAATTCTCGCTACAATTTCCCCATTAATATATGAAGCCCCAGCACAATTTACAATAATATCACATTGTTTACAAAATTCTTTCACTGCCACCCTATCAGATACATCTAGTTTTACATACTTGCAATTTTCTTTAGATTTTTGCTGTCTACTATGATATGAAGCTATTACAGGATATTCTGTATTTAATATGTTTAAAACTCTCTTTCCTATCTCTCCTGATCCACCTAAAATGCCAACATACTTCATTTTCATCCCCCTTTCTAATACGCTATATAAGTAAATTCATATAGCGTATTAGATAATTTATTAATAATTAAATTTTAAAATTTTCTTAATGTTCTCACCTAAATTTGGCTCAGTTATACAATCAAAATGTTGTCCTTTTATTATGTCATATTTCATTTGTCCTTTTATATATGGCTTCCATGTTTCATAGTCTTCTTCAAAAAATCCTGGATAAAAATGACCACCTTTTATAGAACAACAAAATACTCTTATATTTCCGAAATAAGGCTTAGGTTCATAACTTGCCACACATCTGAAGTTTTGAGAAAAAATTCTAAATAATACATTAAGCATTTTTAGTTGCTGTTCCATTATTTCTCCATCTGTTTTTTCTATTGTGTTATAAAGATCATTTAATCTTTGAGATATAGGCTTACTTGATTGTCTACGGAATTCTTGTACCACATCATCAAATTCTCCTTCTGATTTACATAACGCTTCTACAGTTATATCTCCAACGCCTTTTTTAGACATATACTCAATATATTTTTGTAACCTTTCATCACTAGTTACATATCCTGCCTTATATTCATCTGCATTAATCATTTTAGCAAATATTCTCTCCAATAATAGTTCATTATCTAAGCTAGACTTTAATGTTTTTTTATAAATTTCATCTGTCATACCTCTTAAAATTGTTTTATCTTTTCTTCTTGGAATTCCTGTGCTTATTAAAGTAACATCTACTACATTCATAGAATTGTCTGTTAGATATTGAGCTGTTTCTAAAGCAATTAATCCACCGACACAATGACCAATTAAAATATATTTTGAATACCCTAAATTCTTTAGTATTTTTCCATACTTTTCTCCCAATACATTAAATGTTTTTCCTGTTTCTATAGATATATACTCTGCATCATTTCCAAAGGTGAATCCAATAATACTCTCATCATCTTTACTATCCTCTTCCATATAAGAAAGTAATTTATCATATGGAGTCAATGTTCCTGTTCCTGCATGAAACAATACTTTAGCTACTGATTTATCATTACTTAACTTACTATTTTTTATTTTTATAAGGGAAGGATCAACCCAATCCTCCTTATTATTTTGGAATTTATAAATTTTTTCTGAAATCTCTCTAATTGTCGGTGTTTGCATCATCTCTGTTAATAGAGTACTCCATTCCCAACCATCTGTTTCTGGTATTTGGTCCAACATTTGTCCAATAACCTGTGCAATTAATAATGAGTCTCCTCCAACTTTGTAGAAGTTATCATTTCTACCTATATTTTTTATATTTAATTCTTTACACCAAATATTTTCTATTCTTTTTTCTAAATCACTCTTTGGTAACTCACTATATTTTTTAGCATTGTTTTTGCTTTGACCTATTTTATCAAATATTAAATTTACTTTTTTTATATCTACTTTTCTATTATTTGTCAATGGTATAGATGGCAACACAACAATGTTGCTTGGAATCATATACGATGAGATTGTATGCTCTAAGTAACTTCTTATATCATCCTTACTTATATTTTCATATTCAGATGAGAATCTTGTTATATAAATAGTTTGTCCAACTAAATCTAATTTACTTTCCTTATTAGGGAATTCATAAACTATTTCTCCATTATGTTTTTCAAATATATTTTCCCACTGTCCTCTTGTAAAGAAAGTTTGTTCTTCTTCTCTACGTTCATCCATAAATCCAGTTAATCCATCTTTAAATTCCATAGAAGTTAATAACATATAGCTTGTCCTTGTTTCCTCTAATACTATTATTGAACCTTGCTCTTTTAACAATCCCTTTAAATTTTCCATAACTAGATGGATGTCTTTTGAATTATGCAAAACATTTCCACATAAAATTAAATCAAAAGAAAATGCTTCATGACCTTGAAGTGCAAAATCTTCATTTATATCAAAAATTCCATATTTAACCCAATTGTATTCTTTGAAATTTTCCTGAGCTTTATTCAAGAAGAAATTTGATAAATCTGAAAAATAATATTCTACATTATATCCTACTAATTTAGGTATAACATCTATAGATGTACCACCAACACCAGCTCCAACCTCAAGTATTCTAAATGTTTTTGAGTTATCTACTTTATTTTGTTTTTTACACAAATATTCAGTTTCTTTTACAGCTATATCATTTAATATCTTATTTATTTTGTTATCGTGATATGCTGCCATAGCTGGTTGAACTTCTCCTTTTGGGAATAAAATATCTAATGGATTCTCTTTTCCTTGGATCAATTCTGGTAGTAAATCACTGGATTCTTTTAAATAATCTACAAAAGCTTTACTATAATTAAATTTAGACTCAATATCATAAAATTCTTCCCATAAAATCTTACAATCTAATCTCTTCTTTACATCTTTCGCTAAATAATATTGATTGTCTTTTAGTTGTATAATTCCTTCTTTTTCAAGTACATTAATCCACCTTTTAGTTAACTTGTGAAGTTTTTCAGGAATATTCATTTTACTTGTAATCTCATTAAATGTACAACTGGTATCTTCATCTGTAAAAAATCCATATTTACTAAACACATTATATATATCACCAACAACTACTTCATCAGATTTTTTTATCCATTCTTCAAGCAAATTGCTATCTACACTATCTTCATACTGTTGTTCTAGTATATTTAACATATTTCTTTCTTCAGTATATTCTTTTACTTCTTTTTTCATATTCTTTCTAACTGGTGAAACAACCGCATTAATATGCAAGTCTTCTGGCGATTCTCCCATAGCCACCGTAGCAGCTGAGTCAATATCTGGATGTTCTTCTAAAACCGATCTTATTTCTGATAATTCTACTCTATGACCATGAAGTTTTACCTGTTCGTCTCCAATATCTCTTCCTTTAAAAATTATTATTCCATCTTCTCTATAACAACCTCTATCTCCTGTTTTATAAATTCTTTCTCCTGTTTTTTCGAAAATACTATATTTGTTATTATTCTCTTCATCATCATTTAAGTATCCTAATGATAAACCCCTTCCAGCTATATATAAACTTCCATCCACATAGTTAGGACAACATTCCATATGTTTATTTAAAATATAAAACTTTTGATTTACCATAGGTTTTCCATATGGAACACTTTTATTAAATACTTCATCCTTAGAAATATCATATAGTATTGACCATATAGATGCTTCTGTAGCTCCTCCCATACTTACAACTTTACTCTCAGGAAATATATTCAAAATTCTTTTTGGTAAATTAACTGGTATCCAATCTCCTGACAATAGTACTCTTTTTAATGAACTAATATTTGTATCTATTGTTACTGATTCTAAATAATTTACTAACATCTGCATCTGAGCGGGTACTGAATTCCAAATACTTATTTTATGAACTAAGATTAGTTCATATAAATATTTTGGATCTTTTATTTTATCTGAATCTGGAAGTACTAATGTAGCACCTAATTCAAATGCTCCAAATATGTCATAAACAGATAAATCAAAAGAAATATTTGATAATCCTAATAAAACATCATTTTCTGTTAAGTTGTATCTTTCATTTACATCACAAATTGTATTCATAGCTGCTTCATGTGTAATTATTACACCCTTTGGTTCACCAGTTGTTCCTGATGTAAAGATAACATATGCTGGTCGACTATAATCTTCTTCTACTTCATAATCTTCTAATTTATCATTACTTAATTTAATTGAATTTATATTTATAACTTGGCAGTATTCCTTTAAATTATCATTATCGGATATAATCAAATTTATTTCTGCCTTATTAACTATTTTTTTCTTTCTCACTATTGGTTGATTTACATCTATAGGTATGTAAGTTCCTTTCATAAGTAAAATAGCTATAATTGATGCAACTTGCCAAACATTTTTCTCTATATCTACTCCTACTTTATCACCTGGTTTAAGATTTTCTCTTTTTAATTCATTCATTACACTTTTTACATACTTAGATAAATTACTGTATGTGTATTCTCCATCTTTAGTAATAAGTGCTGTTTTATTAGGGTATTTTTTAAGAGAACTTAAAAATCCTTCCTCCATCATTTTACCTTTAAATTCTTTGCTAGTATTATTAATCTCATCTCTAACTTTGATAGTTTTATTTGATAGTTTTATAGGGTATGTTTCTTCAAATACAGTTTGTGAATTTAAAGGTATATTTTTAATTAATCCTTCAAAACTTTGAAACATTTCATCTATAATAAATTCATTAAATACACCATCTCTTATGTCCCAGTTTACAGTTAATCCCCCATTTTCTTCTGCTGCTTGGCAATCAATATAAACTTGTGGTGTTTGACTCAACTTATTAACAATTCTTTTTCTTGATGTAACAGTATCTTTATCGGTTACACCTAATGTACTTGTAAATACAATTGGTATAATTATATTTTTTTGTCTATGTTTGCCTAGTTTTCGAAGTACTTCTACTCCTGATACCGCATTATGCTCTAAATCTAACCACAAATTTCTCTGCATTTCTTTTATTCTTTCAATAAATTTTTTACTAAAATCTAAGTTTATAGATGAAACGTTTACTTCTGTAAAGTCTCCTACAATTTTATTTATATCACTTACAATATTAGGTCTATTCAAAAGAGTTGTATTTATACAAAATTTATCATTGGATGACCATACTGAAACAACTTCTGCTAATGCAGCCATAATAAGAACTGATGGTGTAATATTATTTTCCATACAACACCCTTTAAACTTGTTCCAAAGATCACTATTCAAAAATGTTTTTTTCTGTGAAAACCCACTTTCCTCTAAATTTATAGTGTTCATTATTGGAAGTTCAGGAGCTTCTCCCATTTCAAATAGTTTATTATTCCAATATATCTCTGCTTCTTTTCTATCCTTAGATTCAACTTTTTTCATTTTCTCTCTATGAAGTACTATATCTCTGTACTGTGTTGTTGGTATTATTATCATTTCAGGGTTGTCATAAAACTCTTTCAAATCATTTAGAATAATATTCATGCTTATAAAATCTGATACTAGCATATCCATAGAAAAATGTATAATACTCTTGTCATTTTCAATACTAACTGCTAAATCGCACATTGGCCACTGACCTAGTTTATATTGCTTATTTGATAATTCTTCCCTTAAAATTTTTCTTTCATTATCTCTTGTTTCAAATTCATTTCTTAAATCAATATATTGAATATTTATATATGAAACTGCTTCTTGTATAATTTGATACCCTGATTCAGATATTATTGCTCTCAACATATCATGCTTCTGGATAACTTTATTCCAAGCATATTCTATTCTATCTTTGTCTAAAATCTCATCAAACTCTATTTCAATATATCCATGACAAGCTACGCCACCTAATTCATACATTTTATTTCTTCCCATTAAATAAGAATTTTGTATATCTGTTAAAGGAAATTTCTCATGTCTTGATTTTGAATTTTTACAAAATTCATCTTTTCCTTGTAGATATTCTAATAATAACTGTTTATTTTCCTTAACCTTATTTAAAGTGGACATATCCATAACACCTTTAGGTGCTCTGTATTTTAGTGCTTCTCCTTCTTTCCAAATAACTATATCCTTACTTGCTAATCCTTCAATAAATTCTTTAATATTCAAAATACCCCTCCTAAATTATAATATTTTTTTATATTACATTAACTTCAATTTCTCTGTTAATTTTTTCAATTTCTTTAGTTAAAGATTCTATAGTTGGCGATTGAAACAACAACTGTATAGATAAACTTAATGGGTCAATGGAAATATTTTTCAGTTGAGATATCAGATTTATAGCTTTTAAACTATCTCCTCCTATTTCAAAAAAATTATCAAATCTTGATACTTTATCAACAGATAATATTTTTTTCCATATGTCGGTAATTTTTTCTTCTAGCTCTCCCTTTGGTGCTACATATTCATTTGATTCTAATGCTTTCTGTGATAAAACCTCAGATACTTTCTTTCTGTTTATTTTCCCATTTTTTGATGTAGGTATATCATTTGAAAAATAATATGCTTTAGGAATCATATACTCAGGCAAATGTAACTTTAAAAATTCTTTTACATCATTCTCTTTTATTATTTGATTATTTTCATATGCAATATATGTTGCAAGTTTTTTGTTACTTTCACCACCCACAGTACAAACTATACACTTAGTTATACCAGACATTTTTTCTAAAACATTTTCAATTTCACTTAGCTCTATCCTATGCCCTTTTATTTTAACTTGAGTATCTTTTCTTCCTAAGAATTCAAGAGTGCCATCACTCCAAAATCTACCCATATCCCCAGTTTTATACCACTTTCTTTCTCTAAAATATTTAAATTTAGACTCTGTTAAATTATTATCTCCTACATATCCTTTGGCAACACCTTGTCCACCAATCCACAACTCTCCGGAAACCCAATTGGGACAATCTCTCCCTTTGCTATCTACTACTCTATAAGCTTGATTTTTCAAAGGCTGTCCATAAGGTATTGATATCCAATTTTTAGGTAATGGTTTTTCTATTTCAAAATAATTTGACCAAATAGAGGCTTCTGTTGCTCCTCCCATTGCCAAAATACTTGCATTGGGAGCAAATAGCTTTAGCCTTGCTGGTAAATCTATTCCTATCCAATCTCCTGATAATAAAACCTTTCTTAAAGTATTCATACAAACATCTTGTTCTTTTGCATTAGATATTAACATATCTAAAAGAAAAGGTACTGAATTCCAAATGGTAATATCATATTTTTTCATATATTTTACCCAATTATCGGAACGCCTTTCATCCCCTTCGTTAATTAATACTACTGTTCCACATTGAGACAATACCCCAAATATATCATATACAGATAAATCGAACTCCAATGATGATACAGATAATAGTTTATCGTTTTCATTTACAGCACACTTCATATTGACATCCTCAATAGTATTCCATGCACTCTTATGAGAAATTTCCACTCCTTTTGGTTCTCCTGTTGTCCCAGAAGTGAAAATTATATATGCAGAATCTTCACTATCATACTCTTCAATACAGTCTAACTCTTCATATTGTAATATTTGAGAATTCAGAATAATTAACGGAATATCTTCCTCACTAATATCTTTTACCTCATTTGTTATTAATATCTTGGCTCCTGATTTTGATATAATTTTTTCTGTCCTATTTTTAGGTTGGTTGATATTAATTGGTACATAACAAGCTCCTATACTTAGAACTGCTAATATAGCTACTATTTGATTAGCTCCTCTTGGCAATCTTATAGCCACTTTATCATTTCTACCAATATCTTTACTTTTTAACCATGTAGCCATTCTTTTCGATAGACTTGTAAGTTTTTCATATGATATTTCAGTATTTGTTTCTGCCTCAATTACAGCAATTTTACTGGGATTTGTCTTTCCATTCTCAAAAACTTTCTTATGAAGAAAATTCATATCTGTAGTATTTTCATTAATAATATTCTTATATCTGTATTGTAATTTTTCTTTATTTATATCAGGTAATTTTTCATTCCATCTGCTAGGATTTTTCAAAAGCCATTCTAAAGTATTTATGTAATCCTCAAACATATTCTCGATAACATCCACATTAAAAGCTTCATCAATAGCGTCCCATGAAAGCATTATTCCCTTTGGAACTTTCATAATTTGAAAATCTATTGTAACCTGTGGTGTTTGTGAACTAATATAATCTATATCCCCAAATGTTTGTTGAAAATCATAATCTATAATGGAATCTTCATAATCACAGGAAAAAACAACAGGTGCTATAACTCCATTTCCTTTATTATTTTTCTTTATATCTCTTATAACATTAATACCTGAGTAATTTGAGAAGCTCATTATCTCTAAAAAATTATCTTTTACTATTTTAATATCTTCTAAAAATCCTTTGTTATAAGTATTATTTAATGGTAATAATACTATATTGGTAAAATCTCCAACAATGTCTTTGTATTCTATAGGTCTATTAAATATAGGAATATTTATAAAAAACTCTTCTGATTCGCTATATCTATCTAACACTTTTGATAATAAAGTTAGAAATACCATAGCAGGTGTTACTTTTATTTTTTTTGAACTATTACATAATATATCCCACTTTTCTTTATCTAAAATGTAATTTCTTCTTTTAAACCTTTGATTAGAAATTGAGCTTAACAAAGTACAATATGGTAATTGAGGTCCATTAGTTACACTTTTTATCTTTTCATTCCAAAACTCTCTTGATTTTTCATCACAACTAATATAATTTTTATCAAATATATAATGTGAGAAATCTATTTTATAATCTATTTCTTCTATATCAGCTTTTTTATAATATTTGCACAAATCGGAAAATATTATTCTAAAACTCTTCAAATCTGCTACTATTACATCTATATCAAAATGAATAATACTATTTCTTTCATCTATAATAGATAACTCCAATTCAGCAACTTGTCCATTTTTTATATCTAACATTCTATGAGAATTTTCATATCTAATCTTTTCCAACTTTTCATTTCTATTTTCTTTATCAAATCCCCTTAAATCATGAATTATTATGTTATTTCTATATGGGTTATCATTAATAATTTGCATACCATTTTCTAAAATTTTCACCCTTAACATAGGATGCTTTTTTTGAACCTTATTCCACGCTAGTTTTAACTGTTCTTCATTTATATTAATACACTTGAACTCAAAATATATATGACAAGATACACCACCTAAAATTTGATTTTCATCTCTTCCAATCCAATAAGCTTGTTGCACATCTGTTAATGGAAATAATGAATCTTCACAGCTTTCATATCTAGGACTTTTTTCAATTACAGCAACTTTTAATTTTGATTTTATTATCTTCCACCACGTTTCTAAGTAAGGCTCTTTCATTAATTCAGAAAAGGAAATTTTTATTCCATGTTCTCTAAATCTATTTATTATTTTCATAGTTCCTAATGAGGTAAGTCCTAATTCTATTAAATTATCCTTTTTAACTACGTGTTCATTATTGTATTCTAAAACTTCCATTGTTATAAGCAACAATTTTTCATAAGAAAATTCCATATACCACCCCTCCTATTTTAAATTTAAGTCTAAAATTCTATAGGTTATAAACACAATAAACTCCTTTGATTTTTATTTATTGCTATTTCTTTTAACTTCTTTTTATCAATCTTATTTACCATTGTTAGCGGCCACTGCTCCAATATAACAAGCTGATCTGGTAACTTGTATTTAGCTAAACCTTTTGACTTTAGAAAATTTCTTATTTCTCTTATTTCTAACTTTTTATTTTTAGTTTTTATAAATATATAGTGCCTTTCACCTAACAATTCATCCTGCACTCCTATTGAAACTACTTCATTTATCTCTGGATGACCACCTATAATACTCTCAATTTCACTTGGATTAATCTTCTCACCTGCACGATTAATTTGATCTACTACTCTTCCAACTATTTCATATCCATATTTTTCACTCCATAATGCCATATCTCCAGTTCTATAGTACCCATCTTCAGTAAATTTATTTGAATTACTCATTTCTTTATTATAGTAATTTTTAATTGTATATGGTCCTTTTACAATTAATTCTCCACACTCATATTCTTTTGCATCTTTTCCATTTTCCTTTATTATTTTAATTTCTTCTTTTCCTGATATAGGATGTTTATATGTATTTAAAAACTTTTTACTTTCTCTAGTATATACACTATATATAGACACCCCTTCAGTTGCTCCATATTGAATTTGAATCTCACAACCTAATGTATTAATAAGTTCTGATATAAGCTCACTTTTTAGCATTGCTCCTCCAATAGTTACTGACCTTATACTAGAAATGTCATAGGATTTATCATACTTTAAAAATTCCATCCAAACTTTTGCTAAAGTTGGAACTAATGCTGTACAAGTAACTTTTTCACTTTCTATTAAGGAAAACCATTCATCACAACTTCCATACTTACATAATATGATTTTTCCTCCCATGCATAAAAAATTAAAAATTCCTGGAGAATATAATCCCATTTTATGTGTTAAAGGTGATACCAGTAAATATGAGTCATCTGAGGTAATATTAAATCTTTTGCAATAACAATATATATGCCAAGAAAACATACTATGAGTTATAGGAACTATTTTAGGTTTCCCCGTTGTTCCTCCAGACATCATTAAAAATGCAACATCTTCAACATTAGATTTATGGTTTAATTTAAAATTTTCATTTATATTCATGCCTTTATTCATATCTTTTGCTGATAAAATTTTAATATGTTTGTACTTATCTCTTATTCTTTTTACTACAGTTGCATTTTCTTCATAATATAAATATGCAACTGATTTAGTTTCTTCTATAATACCTGCAATTTCATGTATACCTAGTAAAGAATTTGCTATAACAGGTACTGCTCCTAATTTTATAAGTGCTAAAAAAGCATATATATACTCTTTAACATTAGGCATCTGTATTACCACATTCTGACCTTCACTTATTTTATTATGAATGAATATTTTCTTATAATCTTCAATTTTTCTTCCTAGTTGTGAATAAGTAATTTTGCTATTTTCATCAACAATTGCTATGTTACAACTTCTTTTTACTATAATTTCATCGATCCACGATGTTACTGTTTTGGCTTTTTTTATAGAAATTACTCCATGGTACGCTTCATTTCTATCCATTTAATTACTTCCTTCCTAAAAGTTTATTGCTATATGTGCAATATAATCCTTACTGATTTTCACTTCTTCCACACACCAATTTTTTAGACACTTTCTACCATCTATAATTTCATTATCAATTATAGTAAATGAATTTAAATTTTTATTTAACCCTGTACCTAAAGCTTTTAAATAAGCTTCCTTTTTAGTCCAGTATCTGAAAAACTCTTCTAAACTTTGTATAGCTATGCATTCTTCTTCAGAGTATAAATTTTGAGCTAGTTTTTTATACCCATCAATATTCCTTATTATTTCAATATCAACACCAATTTCTGTACAGTGCCCAAAGCCAATCATAACAACTTGTCCTGAATGTGAAATATTGTATCTAATATCACTTGATTTTACATATGGTTTTCCATATATATTTCTCTGTATATCTAAATCCATATACTTTGTATTTGTATAATGTGATAATAATTCCATAAGCACAGTTTTACTCACTAGTGTCCTATTTCTATCTTCTTCAAATTTATATTTGTCTATATCTCTATGCTCCTGTTTAGTTAGATATTTTTTTTGTTCTAATGACCAATTTTTTGATTCATTTATTTTTATAATCCAAACATGTATTTCATTGTCAATTAAAGTTATATTATTTTTATTGTATATATCTGAGAAGTTAAATATTTTTATCATAAATTTCTATTACATATAGATATTTGTTTTTTTATTTCCTGTAAAACAGATTTTTCATCTACTTTAATAAAAAAGTGTTCTCCTTGAAAAGAACATTCTTTAAAATGACTCTCAGTATACTCTTTCCATTTTATTATTTCTTCAAAATTTCCTTCTTTATCTTCTTTTCCCCATAATGCCATAATAGGACTTTTTAGTATTTTAGCATCCTCTAATTTATAACTTTCATCTAATGTGAAATCTGCTCTCATAACTGGAAGAAAAAACTCAAATAATTCTTTATTTTGTATAATTTCCTTAGGCATTCCATTAAACCTAATTATACCTTGCTTAAACTCATCATCGGATAAATTATATATTGGACTAGGCTCTGGTATATGAGGTGCTCTTCCTCCAGATACAATAAGCAATTTTGCAATTCTTCCCATGATTTCTAATCGTTTTTCAACTTCATATGCTATTTTTGTTCCCATACTATGTCCAAAAATAATAAATTCATTATTTCTAGATGCAATAATATCTGCTAAATCTTCTGCTAAAACATCCATATTAACATATGGATTTTCTGATATTCTTTCTTCTCTACCAGGTAGTTGTATCGGGCACACCTTTACACTGTCGCCTAACTTATATTTCCAATTTCTAAATACACTTGCTCCTCCACCCGCATATGGAAAACAATATAAAACCACATCATTTTCTCTTACCTCTTCCAAGCCTTTTATAAGCTTTTCTAAATTCATAAACTCAACCTCCTCTTGTCATAAATAAGCTTACAATTATCAAATTTTGATGTTCTTCAAAAATTACTGATTATCTTTTAGTGTCTAATATTAATAATTCTTAAAAACTCTTCTATAATTGTAAATGATTTTCATTATCAATTCCCCTCCATTTCCTCCCTTTTCCTTCTATTTTTCTTTAAAATATCCCTAATCATCATGTTTTTTTACAATAAACGAATATTTATTCTATAATTTCTATTAATAAAATTTTAAACTATCATATATCTACACTTCCTAATATGTTTAAGATTTTAATTCAATATTTAAAACTAACTTTATTATTGGTAATAGTTTACCTCAACCTATATTTACTTCCATACCATCAATTCCATAACTTCATTTATTAGTTTTAACCCTTTTAAATACTTGATTTAGATTGTTTCTATCTATAATTTTTTCAAGCAATCTATTGTTGTATTTAATTCTGGTGTTCTATTTCTTATCTAACCTCAATAAAATGCTAGGCATAAAAAAACAGGGTAGGTTTTAAGCCTATCCTGTTATATATTAAATACTATTTTTTCTTTACTGGAATCCAAATTTCGCTATAATAGTTTTCATCTAAAATTCCCTTTTTATAGTCACTTGGATCATTATACATTTCTATATTGTAACCTGCAGCAATTTCATATTCTCTACAATTTGGTAGCCACTCTGAAAATATTTTCTTATTAGTTTCTTGAAGTGATGAGGGACTTGGTCCGTAACAAGGAAAGATAGCCCAAGTAAACTTAGGAATTGTTTTAACTACATACTCTTCCATATATTCCTTTTCTTTTGAATAATCCTCTGCAATGAGGTACTCAAATTCATTACCGCCCATTTCTTCATCAATGTTAATACCATACATTCCGCATATTTCTTTCAACTTTCCTTGTGAAATATGATCATTCCAAAATGAAGGTACCTCCATAAATGCTGACTCATATTTAAATTTTTTATATGCTCCTATAACCTTAAATTCATCTTTTTCAACTATTTTGTAATCCATTATATATCCACCTTCCAACGAAAATTTGATTTTAAGGGCAACAAATGATTTTATCATTGCACCCTCTTTACGAACTGCTGATGGTGTAACTCCATGAAATCTTGTAAAAGCTTTAGTGAAGCTATCTGGAGAATCATATCCATACTTTATTGCAATATCTATTATTTTTTCATTAGTAGACAAAACCTCACTGCCGGCAAGTGCAAGTCTTCTTCTCTTAATGTACTCACTTAAAGAATAACCACATAACATTGCAAACCCTTTTTGAAAATACAAAGGTGAAATATTTACCCTATTAGCAATATCTTTTATAGATAAGTCCTCAGTTATATTCTCTTCAATATAAGAAATAGCTTCTCTAATACTTTCAATCCATTCAATAACTTTTCCCCCTCACAATTCGTTAATCTAATCTTATCATCATGAAAGATTCACAGCCCGACTTTTTAAGTTTTCTTTTGTCCCATAATTGTCATTAACTGCATATAAAATTTATTTGCATTTTTATACCTTATTATATTGATTCATGTAGAATCAATAACAATAATTAAACATATAGCTAATTTGTTGTATATTATACCGAATATAATTCTTAGATATATATAGGTTTACATGCCCATTCATATCTTGTTTCATTAAAATGATATATTCCAATCTCCACTTCATAAAGTTCATTTTTCTTATTCATACTACAACTAAATTTTGTTTGATTATAACCATACATTTCATTAATTACACAAATGGTATAGTTCTCAATATCTTCTTCTAATTGATTAAATGTAATTTTTTCTCTCTTATTTTCTTTGCAATAATAAATATGAGAAAAATCAAAATCAACACCTGATAATAAAATATATGCTTCACCTGTCTTCTCAAGTTCTTTTTTATTTACTATGTAAAAACCATCAGTAAATTTTAAAATGATATCACCATCCATTTTATATGATGCAGATGAATTTTGTTGCATTGAAGTAATTACTGAGTCGTGTAAACTAACTGGTAAATTTATATTTTCCTTAATAAATTGTGCCATATTTATACCTCCATTGTAATATAAAAAATATCTAAGCTTCATTACATTATATTTTATTATCTAAATATTTAAAAACCTACTATAGTTTAGTGAATCTAATGTAATATTGCTTACTTGCACTTTTCTACAAATTCAATTGGATGTTGAATAATTTTTGAAGTTTCTTCTATAGAATAACCTTCACTAAGATACCGTCTTGCTATCACTGTCATAGACTCTCCTATTTCAATAATGTGATAATCTGGATCATAAATACGAACAACTCTTTGTTGCCATTCATGTTTCTTTGGTTGATGTACATATTCTATTTTTTCATAATTATGAATCCTTTGTATAAATTCATCAAAATCATCTACTTCAAAATATAATTCCATATTATTAGATTTCTCTATAACAGAATTACCAGGTAAATCTGTTAGCCATGCAAAATCCTCTTGTATTGCAAATCCACCACTAAATGTTACATTACGACCTAAATCAAGAATAACGTTTTGATTAAAAAGTTCTTTATAGAACTTTTTAGAAATATTAACATCTTTTACTGCCAATAATGCTAATTTGAATTCCATATAAATACCTCCATTAATTTATTATTATATAAAAACTCATTTATAACTCCTATTTATTTGTATTTCTAATAAACATATTTTTACTTAAGACTATTTTAATATCACCAATAAATTATAATATATTTTGTAACTAACTATTTTCTAATTCTTCAACAAATAAAAACTTTACTTGAGGTATTGATTTGTCTTCATTATCTTCATCAATTTTAATTATCTTTCCTCCCATTTTTTTATAAAACTGTTGGGCTGAAAAATTATATTTATTACATGAAACAATAAACTCTGTTATTCCTTGATTTTTTAATTCATTTTTAGCAAATTTAAATATTTGTGAACCTATTCCCTTACCTTGATACTCTTTTAATAAATATAGTAACCCTATATCATGAGTGTATTTATCAAAAGATCTCATAATTCTACCACAACTAACATATCCAATAATTCTTGAATTATTTAAAACAATGAATAATCTCTGTGATTGTTTTTTTATTATATTCTTAAATTTATTTTCATTTAACTCAATATCATATTTATCTATTTTTTCATTTGGATAAATTCCTCTATAAGTAGTTTCCCATACATTTCTTTTTAATATGGCTAACTTTGCACAGTCTTCATATGTTGCAATACGAATTTCTATTTCTATCACCTCTTAAATTAAGTATTTATTACTTTTATCTATACTTCTAATTTTAACTTTTTTAAGACTTGAAATTTTTTTAAATAAAGCCTAATATCTTGCCTATTGTAGTAATTTAATATTATTTTATTTTTCAATTGAAACTTGCAAATTACCTAAAAGATAAATTTAATTTTATACTTATAAAATACAGCCTTTATACCAAGTCGGAACAGGATTTTGCATATTATCATACCACTGAAGAACTTCTTTTGCTTGATTTATCATATTATTAATTTCATTTTTTCCAAATTGCATTGCCCAAGATATAGATGATATAGTATTGTTTGAAATATATAATGCAAGCAACTTCCAGAAATCCATTGGTACATTTTCATCAAAATAGCCATTTACCATACCTGAAGCGAAAAGTGGTGATTTTTGTGCACTCCAAACAATTCGATCAAACTCCTGCCATGGATCACCAAAATCAGCTCTATCAAAATCAATGATTTGCAAATTTCCATAATTATCAATCATCATATTTCCAACATGGTAATCACCATGCTGATAACATTGTGGACGACTATTTAACAAATAGCGATTTTTATTTATATAGTCAATAAAAAATTGTCCATTTTCATATTTTATCGGACACTCTTTATACATTTGAATTTTCCGCTCAATTTTACGATTAAATTGTATCTCCCATTTTTCATGTGTATCAGGAATTTTAATAGTATGGATTTTCTTTAGTATTTGACCAGCCTGAACTCCATAGTCATATTGATCTTTATCAGTTAACATGATAATAACTTCTTCAAAATTCTTTCCTTCAATCCAACTTTGTAAGCAGTATACGCCTTCGTCACAAGTACCAAACGTAATTGGATTACACATAGGCACACCAAGAGCTTCCACACACTTCATAAATTCAAATTCAACACTTTTACGTTCCTTTTGTTCTATTTTTGAAATACGTAACAAATATTTTTTATCATTCTCTGTTGTAACACAATATTTTTTATCATCTGACCATCCTTCTAAAATTTGTACCTTTGTTTTAAAATCATATATAAACATGCCTATTCATCACCCTCTAAAATCCTCAAAAGTTGTGTAATTCTTTAACTATACATTAAACTAGATTAATTATAATTTCTTCTTAACTTTTAGTAAAATTTTATCATATTTACTATATTATTTCATTAAGTTCCTATACACAATTATTAAAATTTTAAAGAACATTATTTAAAGATATATCTAATGATAAAAACATAATATAAAATACCGTAAATTCATTTCTGAATATTACGGTATCTCTACTAATTTAATATTTAATTATAGTTTTAACTATTTTTTATAAAACAAAGTGTACTCAAGCTCTTTTGTTTCTTCATCAAATTTACTATCTAATACTTTGAAATTGTTTTTATAATAAAAATTTAATGCTTTTTCATTTTTATTATAAACATCCAATGTAATATTTTCATATTTAGATTTGATGTAGTCTATTAATTTATTACCTATTCCTTCTCTTTGATATTCCTTCTTTATAAAAATACCTGCAATATATCCATTTTCAATAACACCTATAAATCCTTTTATAGTATTACATTCCTTAAAAACATAAATATCAGAACTAGGCAGTAACTTTTTAACCAATGGAGCTTTATCAATCCAATATTCTTTTGGTATAAAACTATGAGCATCTATATTAGTTTCAAGCCAAATTTTCATTAATTCATCTAATTGTTCTATTTTAAATTTTGTTATCATTTTATTCTCTCCACTTTCCTAAAATATTTACACTAGGACTTATAGAGACTCATAAAATTCCCTCCTTTTATAATATGCTTATTGATACATATCATTTTATATTTAGCAATTCCAATTTATTTTTGCTGGATTCGACTCGTCTTTTATAGCAATTTTGCATAATGCTTCTTTCATCTTCCTACACTCTATTGCTGCAATTTCATCATAAACTTCTGGCTTTTCATTAACTCCAAGAGATGAATATGCTATTGCTGCTGCCCCATAAAACGCAAGTCCTAAACAACTAGTTATATTATTAATTGTTATAGTTGTTGCACCAATTGCCCTAGCTGCAGCTTGTGCAGCTGGATTTCCTTCTACTTCCCTTGCTGCTATTTGAGCTTCCTTAATAATTTTCTTTGCTTGTACTAATTTTATATTTCCATCTAAACATTCCTTACATGCATCTAATGCATTTTTTAAACGAAAATCTTCTGGATAATCTTTTTCATAAATAGGTAAAATATGCTCTCTTGCATATTCATTACACCACTTTACAATAGTATCTTTACTTTGTGTTTCTATTAACCTCATAAGAGAAACAATATATGTTGAATCTGCTTTTCCAAGCATCTTTCTTAATTTTGCCATAATAAATTCCTTTCACTGAACATATAGGGTTCCAATCTCAAATTCAAAGTAATCTCTTTATCAAATGATACTACTAAAATTACATGCTATTTCTATTTTTATATTGGAACCAAGTAAGAAGTAAGCGTGAAAAGTTAAGGTAGTTATTACTCACTTTTTTCCTAATATCTAAAAATAGACGTACATAAAAACTCTTTTTTAACTAATATTATCAATTAATAACAAATAACTTTATAATCTAAATTATTACTCCTTCAAAGTGATCCATTTCATGTTGAATAATTTGTGCAGTAAATCCAGTAAATACTTGTTTTTGCTTTTTAAAATTTCTATCTAGATATTCTACTTCTATTAATTCATATCTTTTTGCTTTTCTAACTCCAACTAAAGACAAGCAGCTTTCCTCTGTCTCATACATTTTATCCTTCCTCAATATAACAGGGTTCACCATTGGTACAATAACATTTCCCATAACAAATACCAATATACGTTTCTTCACTCCAATCATATTTGCAGCCATGCCAACACAATACTCTAAATTTGCTCTTAAAGTATCTATTAAATCATCAATCACATTTGCATCATTCTTCGTTGCATCCTCTGACTTTTGTCCTAAAAATAATACATCTCTCACAACTGTCTTTATCATAAATAATCCATCCTTCTTAAATTTCTCATTAATTACTACTCTCTTAATTTTAAACTTATTATAACATAAGCCAATGACAGTTTTAATATCATTGGTTCAAGTTTAGTTTTCTCAAATAAAATTCATACTATCTTATATAACTTTTAACTATACATTTAAACTCAAAGTTTAAACTATTCATTGAAAATTTAATTAGAAAATCTTATGGATTTTTATTGGATTTTTATGACCTAATCCGAGAACGGATTAGCCACTGCACCACCCAGGACGTAGTTTTAGTGGGAAGTCATAAAAAAATATATATTATATTACAATTCAATAAAAAGAACATTAACCACTTTAATATAAGTACGTTAATGTTCATTTATCTATTCCAAATCTAATGTTAGATACATATACTTTCCATCTTTTATAATTTCTTTTTCTTTAACTTTTATCTGCTTTTTAAAAATTGGGCCATCTATAACTACAGTGTGGAATTCTCCAGATTCACCACATGGATCAATTCCACGTTTTTCTAGCTCTTTCATGTAATCAAAAGTTAGTATTCTCCCAAGGTCTTCTTTCTTCATTCCTTGTTTTGTATCTATTGTTATAATTTTAGTTATAAATCCTAAAGAAATAAATTCCTCAACTACTTCTCTATGATTCATTTTCCAAAGAGGAATACCAAGTTCAAGTCCTACATTATGTACAACCCTTTCATGCCAACAGTCCTTTTCTGGAACATCAATATCACCAGTTACAAGAACTTCTGCACCTAGTTTTTTTACTTCTTTTAATATTTCTACAAATACTTTCTCATAATTTTCCCAATTTGCATTACCTGAAAAAACAGGTAATCCTATTGCTTCTCCTTGAGCTTTTAATATATCTAAAAATAAACTATGCGCTCTAGATTTTTCCCCATCTTCCTCCATCATTACAATAATCCCTAAAGCTTCTCCCTTTTTCATAGCTTTATATAACGCTAATGTGCTATCTTTTCCTCCACTATATGAAGCTATGAATTTTTTATTTTCTGCACCATCAATCCAATTTTTCATTACTATCACTACTCCTAATTAAATAAATTTCCAAGTATATCTTTTAATTATTTCTACTATTAATCATCTATATCAATAACCTTAATATCTATCTTTTCCCTAGATTATATATTAATTCTACTTTTTATCAAACATTTACCACTTTTCAATTTAATAAGTTCTTATGTAATTATACAAGATAAAAATAACTTTAAAAATACATTTTTTATAATAAAAATAAAAAGAACTTCATCATATTTGACTTAGTTCTTTATATTATTCAGTATATAAATTTTAATAAATATCATAGTATTTTACTTTTAAATTAAACCTACTTAATTATTTCTAATAATTCATTTAATGATTTAATCTCAATGAACTCATCATTGTTAATATTTGTATTCTTTTTACGATTTATGAAAACTGGAGTAAATCCAAAATTTTTCGCTCCAAGAATATCTGCCTGAAAGTTATCTCCAATGAAATAAACATCATTCGTTTCTATGCTTTTATTTTTCTCTTTAATATCATCAAATACAATTTTAAACAAGTCTTTATGTGGCTTTCTTATATTATAATCTGCACTAAAATATACATTAACAAAATACTTTTCTAAATCGTATTGATTAATAATTTTTCTCATTACATTCTTTTTAAATATGGAATTACTTAATAAGTAAACTGGAATTTCTAAAAGCTTAAGCTGTTCCAAAACAAAAATAGTATCCTCATATAGCTCAGCAATATTCATTTTAAGTGCACAATTTAATACAATTTCTTCTAATGAATAATCTACTTTAAAACCATATTTGTTTTTAAAATCTAAAAGTTCATCTTCAAATGCTAATTCTGAATTGTCTTCGCTTCTTTTATCATAAAGCTCTTTCCAATATGTAGATGCATAGTGTAGAAACTCAACTTTATCAGTATCTTTTGTTAAAATATTTTCATGCAAATAACATAACCCTGAATCAAAATCAAATTTAATATCCTTAAGTAAGGTATCAAATAAATCAAAAATAATAGCTTTTGCTTTCACCATAATCCCCTCCATAAATTACACATTTATACCCCATATTCATTTAACTTATTATACCATATGTCATAAATAGTAAATATAATAAGAAGAATTTTCTAATTACACTGTAAGTTTCATACTTAGAAAAATAAAATTTTGTATATAATAAAAATAGATAATTGCAAATATATATAATCCACAACTATCTTAATTTTAATCATATTCAATAATAAATTTATTTTTCCCCTTTTCCTTTGCTTCATATAACAAATTATCTACTTCATCATAATTTTCAATGTAAGTCTTATCTAAGAAAAATCTTTTACAACCAACACTTATACTAATCTTAGGATTAATATCTATAGAGTTAATTTTTTCAAATATACTTTTCAATACTATTTCTGGTGAAGTCTTACTAATATCTATCAAACCAGCAAACTCATCTCCACCTATTCTGAAAAACATACATCTATTTTCTTCCTTAAGGATTTCTCCTATAATAGATAAATATTCATCGCCTTTATTATGACCATAGTTATTATTTAAATTTCTTAAATCATCTAAATCTATTAATATAAGATATATATTATTATTTTTGTTTAAATAAATTTTATTTATTTCAATTTTAAATCTTCGTCTATTAAATATTTTTGTTAATTCATCTAGTTCAGACTTTTCTATAGCTTTCATCTCATCCGTAATATCCCTAGCTATACCTAATATTCCTCCATCAATTTTTTCTTTAGAAACTCTAAAAATTCGATTTCCCTTAGTTTCAATTCTATCATAATATCCTTGTTCTAAAGCAATTTTATCTCCCAATTTCCACTCATAGTATAATTTCTCATCTAAAAAATTTTCATTCAGTAAATCTAAATCTGTTTTCCCAATAATTTTGTCTTTATCTCTATTTAAAAAATTCTCACCTGCATTATTTAAGTATGTGTATCTAAAATTAGAATCCTTAAAAAACATAACATCTTTTGATTTATCAACTAATTCATTAAAAAAATTTAATTTTTTATAAGTATCCAATTCTTCTTCAAACCATTTTATTGCTCTTATCTTTTCATTAACTGAGAAATAAAAACAAAATGCAATGCAAAATCTATCTATTAACATAATCTTTGTAGTTGAAATAGAATCGCTTGAATAAAAATATGTATGGTTAGAATTTAATAATAAAATAATTAAACTAATTATTGTAAAAGTACTCATTAATAAAATATTTCTATTATCTAATAATTTTTTTACAATTTCTAAACTTACAAATTTGTTGAAATTTAATATTAAAATTAATCCTATAAACCTTGATGCAGCAAATGATAGTACATATGTATCATACGACATAATAACATCACTCATGCTTTTTTTTAATAATAAACTAAATATACCAACACATATATCTCTAATGAAAATCAACATAAAAATATTAGTAATAATAATGCTATATATCTCACCTAATTTATTTCTAAAATTTACTTTGTAAATAATCATATATTCAATAAATAAAGTTAAATATACAATTGGTGTATATACTTTATGAACTATCATTATCATAGAGATAATTGATATAGTTATAATTAAAATTTCAGATACTTTTTTACTTTTCAAATTTAATATACTGTAACTATAATCCATTAAGGCCCTATTAAATAAATAAATAGCTAAAAAAGTTATTAAGTATATACTAGTTATATTATCACCTACTTCTTATAAGTTACTCTTTTAAAATCTTCAGATTAAAAACCATATTTACTTGCTCATAAATTGTTTTTTACATATTATTAGAACCTATTATAATTTTAATTTTATTAAATTCTTATGATGAAATTTATTTCATAAAGTATTTTATTATCTATATAATTCTTTGTCAATGTACTGTTCTTATATTATTTAAAATTAGAATTTGCAAAAATTATGTTTTATTTTAAAATCATAACATAAATTGAGTATTCGTTCTATAACAACAATATTAAGATTTATCAACAACACTTTTAATATTATTTTATATTTAACAGTTTCATGTTAACTTAAATAAATTAATTTAATATATCAGTATAAATATCTTAGAATTTTCAAACATTAAAAATAAATATATTAGTAATTATAATAATATGAGGTGGAAATATGTGTACAGCTTTAAGTATAAAATCTAATGAAAACAAATATTTTTTTGGACGGAATATGGATTTAGCTTATAATTTTAATCAATCAGTTATGATTATTCCAAGAAATTATAAATTCAAAGATACAATTACAGGCAATGTAATGACTAATAATCATGCAATTATTGGAATGGGTACTATTATTGATAATCATCCCGTAATAGCTGATGGAATGAATGAACACGGTTTAGCTTGTGCAGGATTAAATTTTGCAGGTTATGCTTATTTTGGAAAAGATCCTGTAGTTGATAAAGTTAATATTGCACCCTATGACTTTGTGCAATGGGTGTTGTCAAATCATGATACTGTAGATGAAGTTAAAGTTACAATTAAAAATTTAGAATTAGTAAATAGACCAATAAATGAAAAAACACCAGTACCAACACTTCATTGGATGATTGTTGATAAAAACGGTAAATCTATAGTGGTTGAAAAAACTAAAAATAGCTTTTCAATTCATGATAATACTGTTGGAGTTATGACTAATAATCCTACATTTGATTGGCACTTAACAAATTTAAACGAGTATTTATATTTAACTCCTGATTATCCAAAAGAAACTACTTGGAATAACCAAGAATTAAAAGCTTTAGGCATAGGAGCTGGTACTTTAGGAATGCCTGGAGATTTTGCTTCTGTTTCAAGATTTGTAAGAATTGCTTATATTAGATCTAAAATGCCGTCTATTGATAATGATATATTGGCTATTACTCAATTTTTCCACATGCTAGATTATGTAAAAATGGTAAAAGGTGGTGTAATTACAGAGGATGGTTTAGAAGACCTAACTACATACTCTTCTTGTATGAATCAAAATAATGGAGTTTATTACTACAAAACATATGATAATAATAGAATAAATGCTATTGATATTAATAAAGAAAATTTAAACGCAGAAGAAATTAAGATATTTGAATATTTAACATCACAAGATATCAACTATCAAAATTAATACATAATCATCATAACTTAAATAGGGCAGGTATATATTATTAAATATACTTGTCCTAGTAAAAGTTAATTTTATCTTACTACAAATTAGACTATAGATTACTTAATGTCATAACATAGATTTGACAAGGGTTCCATTCATCCCAAAGTGAAGGAAAACATTCAAATTCCTTAAATCCAAGTTTTTTATAAAATGCTATTGTTCTATCATATTCTTCATAGCACCCCTCTTTTACTGTTTTAACTTGCATATATAAATATCCTTGCTCTTTAGCATAATTATAACAAGCATCAAATAACTTCACACCAATTTTATTTCTATGAAACTCTTTCAATACTCCTAAAACGTAAAGTTCAACAGTATAAGGACTTGTCTCTTTTAGTACAATAAATCCCCTCGCCTTATCATCTTCAATATCTGCCCAAAAGTTCATATCTTTACTACAATAAATATATTCTTCAGTGCTTTCTGGTAATCCAAACCATTCAGGCAAATTATATAATATATCTCTTGCTATTTTTTCTTTTTTATCTCTATCTTTAATAATATATATCATGATATTCCCCTATTCTAATTGCTATTTTATATTAAATGAAAATCTAAAATTTATTATAGGTAAGGATGACTAAATTTATTTATATTTTGGGTATTCTGGCAACAAATCAATTAACTTTATTGTTTTTCCTTCCTTATCAAGTAGCATTTCAATATTATCTGAGTTATTTCCAAGATGCATCATAAATTCTCTACATGCACCACAGGAAGGTATCACCTTTCCATCCTTATATACAGAAACAATCTTATCTACCTCATTTTCTCCATTAGTTAACATTGTTGATAATGCATTTCTCTCCGCACACATTCCTAATGAACCATTTGTATCAATGCAAATACCTACATAAATATTTCCTTTTTTAGTTAAAATCGCTGAGGCCACACTACCAACCCACATAGTTTTTGATACTTCATGAGGATTTAGTGCATTCACAGCCTCTTTATAAAGTTTTTCCCATATTTGTTCCATATTACATTCTCCTTAATCTCTAATTTGTTACAGCGCTCAGTATTAATTTCATATACTTATAATACCATATATTGTAATTATTAGTTGTAAATACTTTTTATTTTTAATATTTTACTTGTAATATAATTGAATTTTTAGCATAAAATTTCTGTAGCATGTTATTATAATAATATGAGAAAGGAGGTTATTAAATGGAATTAATACTTGGTATATTTTTTATTGTTATTGGTATAATAATGTTATTAAACCCTAAAATTATGTGGAAAATTTCAGATTCATGGAAAACAAAAACTAAAGCTGAACCAAGCAAATTCTATATAACACTTATACGAATTGCTGGCTGTATATTAATTGTAGCTGGCATTTTTGTAACTTTACAAAGGTAATACAAATTTAAAGATAAAAGCCCAGTAAAGAATGTCTTACTGGACTTTTGTTATATCTTGTAATTTAAATATATCTATCTTTATATAATACCTTTGCCTTTTCTGTATGCTTCTTTATAAAATCCGTTTTACTATCTGTATAAGCATCACGATTATGTTCATATTTCTTCCACAATTCTAATTTTAATTTTTCATACTCTTTTGCAACATCAATATTATTCATAAGGTAATCTCTAAAATAAAGTTCATCATTATCACCAACACATCTCAAATGCAAATGAAATACTCTATCTGCAAAACCATCAATAGTATACCCTCTATTAAAAGATATTCTATCATCACTCTCTGACATGCATGTATACCCATTTCTAATTATGATACTTTTTATCTCCTTAATGTTACATTTAGACTTTAATTCTACCATAATATCAACAGTTGGTTTCGCCCAAATAGTTTTAATTGATGTACTTCCAATATGACTTATACGTGCTATTAAATTCATAGGAAGAACTGTTTCTAATCTCTTTTCTTCTTCTTTATACCAATCTTGCCATTCATCATTATGCTCTGTAAGCTTAATGGGAAACAACTCCCAAAGTTCCTCCAATGTCATTCCGTCAAGTGTTTTCTTCATTCTAATCACCTTTCAAATATAAATTTTTTTACTTTTATGTTATAAGCACTTAATATCTATAATTATAAATTATTTCATCTTTCACTTTTGGCTCTTTTGCACCAATACTTCTATACAATGCACAAGCCGCTTTATTACTTATGTTTGTTGGAATCCAAATTTTCATTGATTCATTCAACTTTCCATCTTCAATAATTTTCTCTATTATTCTTTTTGCAATTCCCATTCTTCTAAAGCAATTTAATGTACCTATTTCATATAGACAAATCATATTTTTCATAGTATCGATCCGTCGTTGAACATAAGCAATGGCATAGGAACTTACCTTTTCATCTATAATTGCAACATAAAACCAATTATCTTCATTTTTTAAGAACTCTTTTATAGCCTCCTCATTAAAACAACATATATCTTCTTCAGCTTTAACATTAACAATTGCATCTTTAATATATTCTATTTCATTAATCCCACATCTAAAAATTTTTACAGACATGTTGTGTTTTCCTCCAATAATTAATATTAAATTTGATTTATTTTTTTATGATTTTCTTGCCAAATATAAAATTATTGTGTCATAAAGCTTTATATTATTTCCAAAACTTATAATAGCATCCTTAATGCCTGAATAAAATTTTGATTTATATGGCTCCCTCAAAGTTATATGAGAAGCATGTGTACTTATCCATGAAACATACTCATCAGCATTAAGCTCTCTTACCTTATAATACTTGTTACACTTAATATCACTAAATCCATAATTTTTAATGTTATTATAATTTAACTTACATGTATATTCTGTTTCTGGATGAAAATATTTGTCATATACTTCTTGTATCTTTGAATATAAAAGTTCATTGCCACTTTTTTCATCTGTTTTAGTTAACATCATTGCAAATGTTCCATTGCTTTTTAATATATTATAAACTTTATTAAAACCAATTTCTTCTGGTATCCACTGAATTGTAGCAGCTGAATAAACTAAATCGAATTGCTCATTTTCAAAATTATATGTTTCAAAATCACCATTTACAATTTGAAAATTATCATATGAACTAAATTTAGTTTTTGTATACATTGCAAGGTTTTCACCAAGTTCAATTGCCAAATATGAACAACCTGTTTTAAGTATTGGTTCAGTAGCTTGACCTGTTCCATGACCAATTTCAAGAACTGTTTTATCAGATTCTAACCTTGAATATTCTATAAGATCGTTAAAAAGTTCCCTACAATAACGTGTTCTCCATTTATCAAATTCTTTTGGAATACTGTCAAAAACCTTTCTAAAATCCATAATATCCCCCCTTAATTATATATCAAATAAAGCTCGCACTATATATATAATATTTTAAAATTTCAGAAAATATTATATTAAATACTTATAGATTAGTTAAATTTCTAATTACTAGACAAAAAGACACCATCTAACTCCAAACTTGTCAATAAAATCTGTACACAATGGACTAAACTCACAAGGCCCTAATGGAAATAGGATTTTACTCTCCTCTTTAAGCACCTCATAAGCCTGTTTGACCATATTCTTATTTTCTTGGTCATAATGTAACCAGAGATGCATTGTGTTACCTATAATAATTTTGTCATTATCATCATTTGCCTCATCTACGGCTAAGGTATGTCCACAAATATCAAGTTCTGAATGGTAAAACGTATCATCAGAGTTTTTTACATTAAATCCTAAAGTAGCATTAAAAACTTTTAAATACAGTTTCACAGCCTCTCCACTACCTTTTACATAAACTTGCATCATTGATCTTTTCATAATGTACCTCCTTTGCCTTATTTTTTACTTTTTTAAACAATTATATAAACTAATTATTACTACTTATATATTTCTATATAAAAACTTTTCTTCCTTGCTTTTATTATTTAATATGCAAAAAAGCCTCTAAAAATAAATACTTTTCAAAGGCTTTTTATCATTCATTTTTAATATTATATTTTTCTCTATTCTATCAAATGAATAATAATTTATATCTTCATGTTTTCTAATTTCTTATATAACCCATCTTTACTCATCAATTGGCTATGAGTACCTTCATCTACAAGCTTTCCATCTTGTAAAACAACAATCTTGTCACAATGTTTGATTGTATCAAGTTTATGTGCAATAACTAAAACTGTTTTGTTTTTTGTTACATAACTCAGTGCTTCTTGAACTAGATTTTCATTCTCAATATCTAATGCTGATGTAACTTCATCAAGTAGCACAATAGGTGCATCTTTAATAATTGCTCTAGCTATAGAAATTCTTTGTTTCTCTCCTCCAGATAAAAGTTTTCCGTTTTCACCAATATAAGTATCATAACCATTAGGTAATTCCATAATAAAATCATGGCAATTAGCAAGTTTTGCAGCATCAATTACTTCTTTATCTGTGGAATTCTTATTTCCAAGTCTTATATTTTCCATTATAGTATTATCAAAAAGTAATACATCTTGAAAAACTACCGAATAATATTTAAGTAAAACTTCTGCATCCATATCTGCTATTTTCTGATTACCTAAATATATGTTTCCACTTGATACATCATAAAATCTAGCTGATAATTTTAGTAAGGTTGATTTTCCTGAGCCTGATGGTCCTACTAATGCAGTCTTTTCACCTTCTTTAGCCGTAAAACTAACATTATCAATAACCTTAGAATCACTATATCCAAAGGAAACCTTATCAAAAGTAATATCAAATTTACTATTATTAAACTTTGTTACTCCATCAAATATTTTTTCACTTTTTATATCGTTTATCCTCTTTGTTAAGATATCTGTAGAAAAAACTTCAGTTAATGAATTCATTAAACCATATATAGGATCATATACTAAGCCAGCTGAAAATAAAAATATAATATAAGTATATAAATTCACTTCACCTTTTAATAATAAATCACTTCCTATTATTATAACTGTTGCTATACCTAATTTTAGTATCATTTGTGCTGAACCTAAAATCGTAGCTGAAAATAACTCACTCTTTTTTTGGCTGTTTTCAAAATTGTTAAGTTGATTCTTCAAATTTTCTTTATATTCATCCTCCAAGGAAAATGACTTGATTTCTTTAATCATTTCCAATGTGGCTTGAATTTCATTAGAACAATCTAGCTTATCCTTTTTAAACTGATTTCCAAGTCCATTTTGTATTTTTCTTGATAAAAGTACCACTAAAAATGCAATAGGAATAACCCAAAATAATGCTAGTGCTAGTTTGACATTAAATATAGCTAGTGCAATACATACAACAATTGTTGATATTATAGTACCATAGGCTTGAGGTATAACATGAGCTAAAGCATGTTCAATTCCTGAAGTATCTGTCATAATAGCAGTAGTTATATCTGCTATATCTCTTTTAGCAAAGAATGATAATGGGAGTTTTCTCAAAAATTCTGCAATATCTATTCTTCTATTTGCACTTTCTCTATAAATATCAATATAAGTTTTTGTATATTCTATATATGAAAGTATAAACATTATAAGTATAGCAATTATTGAAAATACTATATATTTTTGAATTGGTATATAACTTGTATTTTTATTTGAAATTATTGCCGACATATTAAATAGTAAATAGGTACATATACCAACAGGAATCATTTTAGCAATGTTAGAAAGTGCATTAAATAAGACTCCTTCTTTTATTAATTTTGCTTCATTATTAGATAAATAATATCCGTTTTTTAATTTGTTGAACATACTATAACCTCCAATCTGTTGAACCTACATATTGATTCCACATTTTTGCATACTGATTTCCATCTTTTATTAGAGTATTATGATTTCCCTTTTCAACAATTTTTCCTTTATCCATAACAATAATTTCATCTACATCTTGTATTGTAGATAATCTGTGCGCAACTAAAATAACAGTTTTATTTTTTGAAATATCTTCAATGGCTTTCGTAATATAATATTCATTTTCTGCATCTGTTGCTGATGTTGCTTCATCAAATATAATTATAGGAGAGTCTTTAATAAACGCTCTTGCTAAAGCAATTCTCTGCCTTTCTCCTCCTGATAAATATACTCCTTTAGTTCCATAAACACTTTTAATACCAAATGGCAATTTCTCTATAATACTTTCACACTGAGCAATTTTAAGTGCTTTTTTTACTTCCATTTCTGATGCATCCTTTTTTCCTATACGTATATTGTCTAATATGCTCATTTCAAATAACTTACTATCTTGAAAAACAAAAGATACATTTTTCATTAACTCTTCATTTCTTATATTTTTAATATCTATATCACCTATAGTTATTTCTCCATCTTTTACCTCGAAAAATTTTCCTATTAATGAAATAATGGTACTTTTACCCGAACCAGACAACCCTACAAATGCAACTTTTGATTTTTCTTTAATCTTCAAGTCTATATTGTATAGTACTTTTCTTTCATGGCCTGGGTAAGAAAAGCTCACATTTTTAAACTTAATATCATGTTTCTCTGGAAAACTTACTCCTTCAACCTTATTCTTTGTGTTATTATAAATAATAGATTCTATTCTTATCAAAGCTTCTTTAGCTTGTATAAGATTCTCTCCAGTCATCATTAATCTCATCATTGTTGTGGATATCAATGGTGCAATTAATATGAAAAATATCAAGTTTAAAAATACTCCTACTTTATCTGAAGAAAAATTAAACACTATAATACCAATAACAATTAAAAAAATAAAGAAACTATTTAAAGCAATTATGAAAACCGTTTTAGGTAATCTACAATTTTTTGCATACTCTGCTACTAAATCTCTATAGTTTAGGATTGTATCATGAAACTTTTTAAAGCTAAATACAGTCTGCTGAAAAACTTTTATAATTGGAATTCCTCTAACATACTCAACAGCTTCTTTATTCATTTGCTCCTGAATGGTCATTATTTTTCCCATTGTAAACTTATTTTCTCCACCCATCATTTTATGAATGCAAAAGAAAGCAATAAGTAATGGAATGAAACAAACTATGCCCATCCTCCAATCATAAAAGAAAAAACTAATAACAATGACTATGGGCATAATTAAAGTTGCTGCAAAATCAGGCAATTTATGTGCCAAGAAATCCTCTGTTAACATAGTGTTTTCATCAATTGTCTTTCTCAACTCCCCTGTTGATTTCATTTCAAAATAACCAAGTGGCATATCAATAATATGATTGCAAGCTTTCATTTTTAAATTTTTTGCTACTCTAAATGCAGCAATGTGACCTAATGACAATGCAATAAAATACAATGTAACACTTATTATGGATGTTAATACAGCTATTTTTCCATATCTAATAATTTGATCTGATTGATTATTCAATATGAAATATTTTATGATATTGTAAATACATACAAATGGAACAATTGATAAAGCAGAACTTATACCTGATAACACACATGAAACAATTGTAAGCCACTTGTAACCTTCTGCATACTTCAATAAACTATTTTTTCTATTCATTATGCTTCACCTTCATTCTTCAACACTTGAAGTATAGACTTTGTATCAATTTTTGTATCAAAGGTAGTTATTTTATTCTTATCTATCATTAAAGTTTCTGTGCATGTTTCCATCAAAAATTCATAATCTTGTGTAATTACAATAACAATTTTCCCACTCTTTTGAAGTTCCTTAAGTCTATCTGATACCAAATGCATACTGTCAGCATCTAAGCCACTAGTAGGCTGATCAAATATAAATGCTTCCTTATTTAAAACCTCTGCTGCAGCTATAGTAAGTCTTTGCTTTTGTCCACCTGATAATGTTAAAGAATGACGATTTTTCATATTAGGAAGCTTATATTTTCTTAATAAATTCTCTGTATTTACATTACTTACGGTTAATTTTTTATTTTTCATTTTTTCCCCCTGATTTAATATTGCGATCTGTTAAGTTAATATGCTCTACAAGAATATGTTAGCATGCTCTAACTTTTTTATCTTTCCCAATATGACCATTATTACCAAATCAGGCATGAACTTTTCTATATTCCATTGGTGTAATATTATACATTTTTTTAAAAGCTGTAGAATATTTTGAATTACTTGAATACCCAACAAGCAGTGCTATTTCAGTAATCGTAAATGATGAAGTTTTTAACAATTTTGATGATTTATCCAATCTAGTTTTCATAAATGTAGTATAAATTGTTTCTCCATAAGTAGACTTATAACATCTTTTCATTGTAGTTTGATTTATAGAAAACATGAAAGATAATTCCTCATATGTATAATGTTTTTCTGAATTTTCAATAATAAATGAATGTAATTTTTTCACTATATTAACATTAGATTTTGTAAAATATTCTCTATCTATCACTTCATTTTTAGGATCAATTGTACTTAAATACAAGAACAGTTCTTGTATTTTAACTTTCAAATAAGGTATAACAATATTTTCTTCAACATTATATATTTCACAGAAAATATGTTGTATTTTAGGCGTTGCTCTTTTTATAAAAAGTCTATCACCCTCACATAATTTATTTAAAATGTTATTGTAGTTTATATTAAAGACCTTTTGCAAACACTCTGCTTCCTCACCAAGTTCTGATGGAGTTATATAAACTGTAACTCCATGATAATGTCTTATTGGAAAGTTAGATTGAGAAGGACAATTTTCTAATGGATTAATTGAAAAATCTCCAGCATTCATATATGTTATAGTTCCATCCTTTAAAACACATTCAAACTTTCCTTCTCTACAATGGTTAATCTCGTAACTCTTAGAATTGGATTCACAATGAAAATTATGTATAATTTTATCCGTATGAATGTCATTATAAAATACTTTTATACCTTTAAAAATCTCATACTTTCTTGAACTATATTTTTCGCCTTCATTTCTCTTGCAAATTTTTAAAAATTCATTATTATTCATACTTATCCTTACATTGATGTATTTAAAACTAACTACATCAATTCTCTCCTTTCTTTTAAATAATAAATACCTATTAATGCTATGAAAAAAACTTTGTCCATTATGCTAAAAATTTATAACAGCAACGACAAAGATTTGTTTATACCATATAGTTATTTTCACTATCAGTAACCATTTTAATAATACCTACTGATAAGTACATATGATTTTTAACATCAATAATACTACTCATTATAACTTCTTAGGTTATTTAAAATTAATTTATCCATTTTCTCGTTATCCACCAAACCCTTCTTTACTTCTTGCTAATAACACTAAAATCATTTTACTATTTCCGATATTGATTATCAATATTAATTAAGACTGCAATTTAATATATTGTTTAAAGGATTTTCTTCACATATGAATCCATAATCAAAATTTATATAAAAAAACTATATAAATTTTGATTAAAGTTTACCATGTATGCTATTTTTTATGTATAATAAAAATATACAAATATTTCAACATAAGGCAAAGGTTAGAATTGCATCTTAAGAATGAACATATTGAAAATGTAATTGAGTCAAACTAATTTTATAAAATAATTGTAAATCACATTCATAAATTCCAGCACCAATATGACTTGATTTTTACCATTTAAAATGAACAAAAGAATTATCATTTTCTTTAAATAATTTATATAAATAAAAAATATTTAGTAATACATTTGTCAACTACAAGTGATATGAATAATACAAGGACTCTTGCTTTATAGAAAGGAAAATACAAAATGAATAATTTAAGAAAATCTTTTAGAAATATTATTGTTAAAAATAAATTTTTACTTTTTAAAAGCATTCTTTTGGTTTTTCTACTTATTGTATTTCAAGTTTTTTTACCTTTATTAATGCGAAAATTTATTTCACAAGTATCAATAATTCAATCCGTATCATTTCTATTGCTCTGTGTTTTTATATATGCACTATTCATTCTTATTTATAATATTATTGATGTTACATGGATGAAGTTTCTAGATAAATTGGGTGGTATAATTCTTGAAGGAATTAGACGTGATTTATACTATTCTATAACAAATGCAAATTATGAAAAATTGATTTTAATAGGAAAAGAAAAATTAAAAAATATTCTTTATATGGATACATTAAATATATTTAGTTCAATTGCCTGTCATAGTATACAGATATGTGTTAATTTGTTGTTAATAATAGTTTTTTTAGTGATATCAGCATACATAGATTTGAAATTAACATTAATTTTATTAATAGCTTCAATTATTGGTTTTCTAATTTCTATGTTTTCTCGTAAACCTATTTCTAATGCCTCTATGAAAGTTAATATTAAAATGAAAGAAGACAATAAGACTTTAAATGAATATATAGATGCACTTGAATTAGCAAAAACAAATAACTTAGATGAATATTTTCTTAATAAAAGTAAACAAAGTTTATGGAATTTCATAAATACATCTATTAAAGCAGATAATACTCTTGTTTTTCTAAAAAATCTTGTTACAGGATTCCATCAGGTAGTTTCTATTAGTATCGCATCATTTTTATCTATGACAATGCAGGCTGACTCTGTTGGAGATTTAGTCTTTTATTTATTTGTTTCTAATATGGTTTTAGATATAAGTCAACAAATTGAGTCTTCAATATACTCATTAGTTAAAATGATACCTTCATTTAAAAATGTAAATGAAATACTTAATTTAGCTAAATGTGGTGGAAATGAAACAATAAATTCCATAGAAACAATAGAATTTAAAGATGTTACTTTCCGCTATCAAGGTAATGAAAGAGCAATCCTATATAATAAAAATGAATTATTTAAAAAAGGAGATATTATTAGGATTACGGGACAAAATGGCGGTGGAAAATCTACCTTTGTAAAATTACTACAAGGCCTGTTGTACCCTAAGGTTGGAGATGTACTTTTAAATGGAATCTCAACAAAGACCTTAGACACAAATTCTATAAAAAATCAAATTCTTTATATTGACCAAGATGAAATTATATTAAATGATAATATAAAAAATTATTTGGAGGCAATATCAGAACAAAGTATTTCTAAATATCAATTGAAAGAATTAAAAAATATAGTTAGATTTGATGAAAATATATTTTCTATAAGTGAAAATGGACGTTCCTTATCAGGTGGACAACGTAAAAAGTTATTAATGATTAAATTATTATTAAAGTATAATTTAGTTTCTGTAATTATTTTAGATGAATTAGAAGCTGGCCTTGATGCTGAAACCAAAAACATAGTTACCCAATTAGAAAAAGAAATTATTAAAAATAATAATGATTTTATTTTTTTCAAAATTACACACGAAACTCAAGAAGATGATATATTTAATAGAATAATTACTTTTTAAACTGATTTTTAACATTATTACATTATGTGGAGTGATAAAAATTTGTAACTATATTTATTACAATATTTCTTAAGATAAAACAAGAAGGAGTGACCTTCTTAGATACTCCTTCTTGTTTACTTATATATTTATTAAGTTATCATTAGTTTTTAGTTTTATTCGCTCTATATCTCTTATGCTGTTAATTGTTATTTCTTTCAAATTTCATTCTTTCCTAAAATTCTATGTTTCTTAGTACTATTGGAAATTTATTTTAATCAAATAGTTTTACTATTCTATTTTGAATCTGCTTATTTTAAATTCTATATAACAAATAGCACCTAGTATACTCCATATATTTATCAAAAATATAATAGTACCATTTTCTAAATTTGTTATTAGATATGCCCCTATATTAAATATAAATAGTACAATTGAAATGTACCTTATAACTTTTTATGCAAGTTTGTTTGAAAAATGCCACAGTTCTTTGCTTTCTCTAGCTTTTTTACCTCTATACCCAACTGTAGTATCTGGATATTCACTTGGTTTCCTTATTATCATTCTAGAGATATAACAAATTATTGTAAACACTTCAAATATGAAAAGTATTAACATATTAACACATCACCATTTTAATTATATTTATCATTTCAAGTTTAGTTAATTCAATGATTTAATTATTTTGTACGTTGAGCTTCAATTATAGAGTAAAATTGTGTATCACCTGCTACTGGAATTAAATCGTATGGATTTTCTGCCCATATAGCCTTTGATACAACTTTTGATATAATATTTTTAAAACCTGCATTTTTTAAATCATTAATTAAATATTCTTCTACTAAACCACGTTCAATATTTTTACTTTTAGCAAGTTCAAAGCTTTTACTTCCTTTTTCAATATAACTACTTTGAATTACAATTTTGCCATTTGGCTTTAAAATTCTATATAATTCTCTTATAACTTTATTGCTTTCTGGAATATTTCCAAGTGCAGCTAAAGAAGTGATATAATCAAAGCTCTCATCCTTTATTGACATATACCTACCATCAGTTGCTACATAAAAGACTCTTTTGTCATCTGTTTGTTTTAATTTTCTAGTCTTCATTAATACATATTTATCTATGTCAGTACAAACAATAGAGAAGTTTTTATTTTTTGAATTAAGTAATCTTTGAAGCATAGATCCCATTCCAGTTGAAAGGTCACAAACAGTTCCTGAAAACTCTTCTATTAAACTATTCATACATTCTCCGTGAATTTTTTGTGCCTCAATTGTTTCTTTATTTTTATGTGCATTATAGTCTTTAATTGCAGAAGCATCTTTTTTTCTTATATCTTCAATATCTTTTTCAAGCATATCTTCTGTTATATTCCATAGTATTTCTTGATTATCTGATAAACTAGGAGCTACAATATTAAATACACCATGTTCATAAGAAAATTTACTTTTACATTTTGAACATTCCAAATTTTTCATTAATTCTTCTTTACATACAGGACACATAAGTAAATCTTGAATATTCTCCATTTAATTTTCCTCCTTAAAATTGAGAATAAAACTTTCAAAAATTAAATTTTATTTTTTAGGATTTTTAGCTATAAACATACCACTACTTTTAGGTATATCAATACTTCCATCTTTTGAAATTATATCTTCCAAATATCTATAAAAATCTGTTACTTTTTTCTCTGTCATTATAGTATTTATATTTGTATGTCCTTCTAAAGATAATATATAATCTACTAATGGTTTTGGATTTGTTATGTGAAGAGAATCTTCATATATTACTTTTTCAATAGAGTTAAAATGTTTTTTTAATTGTTCTTCTCCATTTTCTAGTCCAAATTCTTTTGTAATAGAAAACATTTTATAATTAGATTGTGCATCAAACTTGGTTACTAAATCTTTAAGACCCTTCATATTATTTGCACCATTAGTAGTTGCATAAAAAGTTCCATCAGATTTTAGTATGCGAGCAATTTCACTTATAGCAAGTTCTCTATTTGGTACATGATAAAGCATGTGATTGGCAATAACTACGTCAAAATAATTATCCTCAAACTCTATATTTTGTATATCCATAACAGAATAATTAACTATCTCTTTAACGTCTGAAAGTTTGTTCTTTGCTGAATTTAACATACCTTCTGAAAAATCTGTTAAAATTACATTAATATCTTTTGGTATTCTATTTTTATTTTTAACCCATATACTCCCATTTCCACAACCAAATTCAATAACTTTACTATTAGGCTTAAAGTTATATTGATCAAATATCCAATTTGTCCATCCATATTTATTTATACTACATTCATTGTGAAATGCTTGTCTAGCATTTAAATTCTTATCTGAATTATATTGAACCTTAACTATATTACTATCATTTGCTCTAGACATATTGTTTCCCCCTTTTTTATATCCTTTCAAGTTGAACATTATTTAAATTCTATTTTAAATTTTTACACTTTTCTCTCATAAATAAATCAAACTCACCTTCTCTATCATTTAAATATTTTTTATCTATAATAAAGACTTGATTTGTTTTTGTAATAATAAGATAAGCCTCAGGAATTTCTATAAATCGTACAAATGAATCATATTTCATAACAACTTTTCCACCTGTATTTGCATTATTAATTGTTGCACTTATTTCATCAAAGGATATTTCATAAGTTATTTCCCTTTTCCCAGCAATTTCCTCTACTCTATCCATAAATACTTTGCAGTATTTATTAATAATTAAAAGATATTCCGCAACCAAAATAATAGCTCCAATAAAAGCAATAGCTACAATATATTTATCACCTAAAGAAATATTAATTAATCCTATTAATGTACATATGCTAATTAGTATTATAAACACATTTTTTTGCAAAGGTGTCATTAAATATTTTTTGAATATTTTTATATTTTCTTCATTAATTGTACCCTTTGTTTCAAACATATAAATCTCCTCTCATTTCTAAAATCCCCACTTATTTAGCATTTTTATTATAACATATTATGTAAATTTGTTATATATAAGGAAATACATTAAAATTTATTAATGATTTTCAATTTATTTTAATATCTTAAAAACTACACTTATTTTATTAAAATTAGAAATATCAAGTTTTATATACACAAAAATAGTCTTAAATGCATTATCACATTTTAAGACTATTTTTTTACTAATCTATTTAATTTTATCTTTTATAATACAAACTCCTTGAGTCATTGTTCCCATGGGACAATATACACACCATGATCTTGGTTTATATAATGCCATTGTAATAAATCCAAGTATTGTTGATGTAAGCATCATACTATAAAATCCAAATGCAAATTGTGCTATCCAAGGAGTTACATTAGTTAACTCATTAAACCTCCAAGGTACTTTAAATGTCCACATAAGAGTAATAACTTCCTTTAATCCAGTAGTTTCATTAAAAACTAAATAGGTAACATATAACATATTTACAAACATAGTTAAAAAGAATATTAAAAATCCATACCTAAACCATTTTGTTTTTAAAAATTTTGGCATAGGTTTATTTCTTGAAAACTTAGTTCCAACCAATTCTAATAACTGTCCCCTACCACAATATTTATTACAATAAGCTTTATCCTTTTTAGTAAAACTCATAATTAATGGTATAAAGAAGCATAACAATCCTAACCAAGCAAATAATATATTAAATAGTCCTAATGTCAAATATAAGATAGTTGCTATCCAAAGATATTCATACCAATTCTTTTTCTTTTTTACTTTACCCATTATTGCCCCTCCTCTTGCTTTATTTCAATAACTGATGCAGGACATTGTTTTTCACATTTTGAACATCCAACACATTTATCAAAGTCAACTTCTGCATAAATTCCCTTATATATAGAAATGGCGCCAAATGGACAAGTTCTTGCACACACACCACATGCAACACAATATTTAGTATCAACATAAGCTTTTCTTTTAACTATTTTTTTATTCATTATATTCCTCCTAGTAATACATACGTTTTTCATATTTTATATTTTAAAATAAACATAAAAAATAAACTGTAACAAAGTCACAAAAGTTTGTGATTCTATTACAGTTTAAATTAATATAAGATATTAAAATAATTCATCCAAGAGAATATAATAACGTATTTTTTCATAATCCGGTTTAATGTTTAAGTAATGAAATAATAATTCAGTATAACATTTTTCATAATTCATAAGCTCACGAACACATAATGCAATGTCTTGATATCTGTCTCCTATGCCACCTCTTCCCATATCTATAAATCCTGAAATTTTATTATTTTGAGCAAAATAATTATTAAAACAATAATCACCATGAACTAAAACTTTGTCTTCTTTTGGCATATTTGAAACTAAATACTCATAAACATCTTTTTCATTATTAAATACATCTGTATATATATTTTTATCAACACAAATTTTCATTCCATTATCAATATTTTCTTTTACCTTCTTTAGCTTACTTTCAATTGATGCATTAAAAGGGCATTTTGAAATTGGTATTTTCCATAATATGTTTAATCCTTCTGCTGCAAGTCGTACTAATTGTTCAGGATTTTTAACATAACATTCACTCTCTAACATAATTCCATCTGCTTTTTCAAGTAAAATATAATCCATACCATCTTCAAAACATTCGCAAATGACTTTTGGAACTGGAACTTTTTCTTTTAACCAATGATACATTTCATGTTCACGAATGCTCTCATCATTTCTTTTTTCTACTTTTAGATAATAGATTTTTTCCCCATCAACAAACTTATAAATATCAGCTTTAGATTTTCCTTCATTATCTTTTACACATTTCATATCCTTTATAAAAATTTCTACTTCCTTTGGAAAACACATAAATATACAGTTCCCCCTTATTTTTTATAGATATCTGATCTTATATTCAAAAATCTATATATTAAGTACTAACTTCACTTAAGGATCAAATAATTTTATTTTTTACATATAATCTTTTATATTACTATCTTCACTTATCATACCTTTTATTAAGGGCTTTTTACTTGTTAGTATAGTTGTTACTCCAGGGCCATGTCCCATTTTTATACAATCACTGTGAATTACAACACCTACTGAAACTGCTCCTGTTAAGTAGCCTCTTCCATAAGTATTATCACAATCTGCAAGTAACACTAAATCTCCAAACTTTAATTTATCTATACCATGTTTTTTTATTTCATCCATATCCGCTGTCATAATATCATAGTCACCTTTATAAGCAGATCCAGCACCTATACCTGACCCCATTAGATATGGTGGAATTATAGCTGCAACTTTAATTATAAGTTTTCCTTCTTTTTCAATTATAGGAAGTCTTTCTAGAAGTTCTGGATCTATATTCATAACATGAATATCTTCATAATCTAAAAGTTTAAGTCCTTGTCCATATGCTTTAATTAATATTTTATCATCTATAGCTAAGTTTTCTAAATCATCTTTTTTAAAATTAATTAAAACATGTTCAACCCCTCCATGTTTTCCTGTAACGTAACCTACAGAGCCTTTTCCATCACCAGATACAACTTTAGCTTTGTTTCCAATGCAAGATAGTGAATTTAATGCACTATTTTCTCTTTCATTTTCATTTCTAATTGAAACTCCTGGTTCAATATGGTCCCCTGCTAATTTAAAAGCATAATCTCCTATCTTAACATTATAACAAATTCCACCAGTTGCAGGCACAACTAGTGATTCCCCTTCATGACTTAACCTATATGGTGAAGCTGGAAATGATGGATGATGAATTTTTCCTTGTACACTTTGCATAACAACTTTATCTTTATTAGTTCTAAGCATAATAATCTCCCCCTAACTTGTATATGTAATTTTTTTCATTAACTTACACTAAATTTATTACACTTCAAAACTATTCTATTAAATATATATAAATTCCTCCATATTAAAAGTTTTACATAAGTTTTTAATATATTGTTCATATTTATTCCCATATATTTCATAATAAATTTATTAATTTATGTTAAACTACATATACATTAGCTAGAAAAAATTTACACTAATTTAGATTAAGAAAACTTATAAAGTAACTGCATAAGTAAGGTTATATGATTAGAAAGAAGGTTAACAAACATGTTAGAGTTAGGTTCTACTTATTTAATTGTTAAAGATATGGAAAAATCTATTAATTTTTATGAACAATTATTGGAAATGAAAGTTTCACATAGAAATTTTAATAGGTGGGCTCAATTTAATTTTAGTGGAAACTGTATTGCTTTATACAATAATTCCTATGATTACGAAATTATAAATAGCAATAAAAATTTAGACAAATACTTTAATGAAGAATATATAAATTACTTAAAGCATAGAAAAATAAAATATGGAAATAATTTTGTTTTAAACTTTTGGATTGAAGATTTAAATGCAGAATATGAGCGGATAAAAGCATTGGATATAGGTAAACTTTCAGAAATTATGTATTTAAATATAGCTAGTCCATACTATTTCTTTGTTTTAGAAGATCCTGATAATAATACTATTGAAATTACTGGTAATTATAAAATTCCTGGAATAAATAATCAATGTGCTGTAGATTTTTAGATAAAAGTTAAAGGAAGACTCTTTGCCTTCCTTTAATAACTTTTTATTATACTTTTACACTTAATTTACTTCCTTCTTTTGTTGGGTAAACTTCTATCTTAGCTTCTATTCTTTCTTTAAGTTCTGGAACGTGTGATATTATTCCTACAAGTCTTCCACCTTCTTTAAGTCCTATTAAACATTCAATAGCATTATCTAAAGACTCTGGGTCAAGTGTTCCAAATCCTTCATCTACAAACATTGTATCAAGTTCTATTCCACCAGCATAAGCTTCAACTACATCAGCAAGTCCAAGTGCCATAGCAAGAGATGCTTTAAAACTTTCTCCACCGGATAGAGTCTTAACATGTCTTGGTTTACCTGTGTAATTATCAAACACTTCTAATTCTAATCCTTGCTGGGCAGCACCTTTTCCTTTTTCTTTCTTTCTTAAAAGTTCAAACCTTCCATTACTCATTTTCTTAAGCCTAATATTAGAAGCCTCTATAATATCATCAAAATATGAAGCCAACACATATCTTTCAAAACTTATTCTCTCTTTATTATTTCCTTTAATCATATTAGCTAAATCGCCAACTACCCTATATTTTTCTTCTTTTGATTTTATTTTTTCACTTAATTCTTTTCCATCCTTTAATAATGCTGAGTTGTTTTCAATTCTAGAATATACTGAGTTATAATTTTCTTCTAAGTTCTTTTCTTGATTTCTTAAATGAGATAAATCTTCATTTAGTTTACTTAAATCTATAACTTCTAATCCTTTTGTTTCATTAACTGCTTTTTCATAAAACTCTTCACAAGTTTTTAAATTTTGATAATATATTTTAATCTCATTTTCTAAAAATTTAAAATCACTATCATTTAAAATTGATTTTTTATAATCCTCAAAATCAATAAACTTTAATAAGTTAATTTTATTTTTTAACTCATTTAATAAATTTTCACCTTCAGTTTTATCTTTTATAAGACTTTCTTCTTTTTCATTTTTAGATGTTTTTAATTGTAAACATTTATTATTACATAAATTAAAATCTTTTTCCGCTTTAATAAAGCTTTCTTTAATTTCTTGAATTTTGTTTGTTACATTACTTATATCTAAGTTTAATTCATTTAAAGTTCTTATTTCTCCATTGAAATCTTCTTTTATTGAGTTTAATTTTTCCTTATTAACTTCTATAGATTTTTCAAAATCTAAAACTTTTAAACCTAAAGTTTCTACATCATTTTCGGATTTTTGTATTTCTTTTTCTAATGAATCTTTTAAACTTACCAAACTTTCTTTTTCAGCTATTTCCTTATCTAATTTTTTTATTAATTCCACTAAAGCATCTATATTAGTTTTTCTTACTTTTCCTTCTTCAACTACTTTATCCTTAACGTCCTTAATACTCGAAAACTCTAAATTTAAAATTTCCTTTATTACAGGTTTTATTCCATTTTCAGTAGCTTCATCTATTTTACTTTTTAGTGCTATAAGCTTATTTAGGCATACATCATATTTTTCTTTTAATAAATTAAGATTTTCCTTTTCCAACTTTATAACATCTTCAGTTATAGCTTCTTCAATTAATATTGCTTTATTGGGATGACTAGTAGAACCACAAACTGGACAAGGCATATTTTCTTTTAAACTTAAAGCAAGTATACCTGCTTGACTTTTTCTAAATAACTCTTCCTTAAGTTCAACTTCTGCCTTTCTAATTTTATAATCCTTTTCTAATACATTAAATTGACTTTTAAGCTCAAAATGTGTGTTTTCATCATTTTGAACTGAATCAATTTTTTTAAAGAGATTAACTAATACTTCACGTTGTTCTTTTTCTATTTTTAAAGTATTTTCTTTTTCTATTTTTTGTTTTTCTTTTTCACTTATATTATTTAAATAATCATCTATTTTTTTTATTTTTTCTTTATTTGTTTTTACTAGTTCTTTTAAATAATCATTTCTATCTTTTAACTCTTTTAATGATTTACTTTTTATATTTATCTCATTTTTACTTTTTTCATATACATCTACTTTAAATCTTAATTTCTCTAAGTCATTTAAAGTTATTTCTAACTTTTTACGCTCATCTTCTCTATTTTTTTCAGAATTAAAATTTAATAATGAAATATTATATTTCTCATTCCAACTTTTTAATTTATTTTCTACGAAAATTAATTCTTCTTCTCTTAATTTAATCTTTTTAATTATAGATGTATATTGATTTTCTATGATTTCTACTTCTTTTGCTTTTTTAGCTTTTTCTAAGTTATTTTCTTTTAACTTATATTCTTCTTTTTGCTCTTCTAAATGTTTCTTTTTATTTTCTAATAACACTTTTTCTTCTAATTTTTTATTTATATCATTAGCTTTTGTAATTTCTATATTTTTCTTTTCTAATAAAGATTTTATATTTACTATCTTATTTCTTATATCTTTTTCTAATTCTTTATCTTTCTCTAAAAGATTTTCTCCAAGCTCTATAACTTCAGCTGAATTAATCTCATCTAATGAAATTAAATTATATAACTCTTCGCTAACCTCTTTACAATTTATGCTTTTTAACTTAGTATCTCTTCTTTCAGCTACTTTACTTATATCATTTCTTAATGCACTTTCTTCTAATGTTATATGTTTTTGTATTTTTTCAAAAGCATATGTTCCAAAAATTTTTCTAAATATTTTCTCTCTCTCTACACTGTCAGAAGTTAATAGCTTTCTAAATTCACCTTGTGGAATCATAACTATTTGTTTAAATTGTTCTTTGCTTATACCTAATATATTTTCAACTTCAGCATTAACTTCAGTAACCTTTGTAAGGATTTTACCATTTGGAAGATGTAATTCTGCTTCTGATTTTTGCTCTGTGTACCCTTCGCCTCTTTTTTTCTTTTTAAGCTGCTGAGGCACTCTTCTTATATAATATTCTTCATTTCTTAATTTAAAATAGAGTTCTGTTTCAGTTAAAACTTCTGGCATTGCAAAATCACTTCTAAGTGAAGAACCTTCTCTATCACTACCACTAGCTTCTCCATATAATGAAAATGTTATAGCATCAAAAATAGTAGTTTTCCCTGCACCAGTAGGCCCTGTTATTAAAAATATATTTTTATCGTCTAGTTTTGAAAAATCTATTTCTACATTTTCACTATAAGGGCCAAAAGCTTTCATAACTAATTTAATTGGTTTCATAAAAAACTACACCTCTTTTCTTTCTACATTTTCAATTAATGTTTCCATAAGCTTAATTCCTTCTTCTGAACATTCTTTTCCCTTTACATCTTTATAGAAACTTTTAAATAAATCTATCTTGCTTTTTTCTTTAAAAGATTTTTTTTCTTTTCCTTCACTTCTTTCTTTTAAAGAATTTTCATAAGTAAGTTCCATAACATTAGGATATACCATTTTTAATTTTCTCATAGGTTCCAGAACTTCACCTTCATCCGTAAGTATTACCTTTAAGTAATCTTCTCTATTTTCTTTTGAATAAACTTCTTTGTCTAAAAGATTATTAAGTTCTCCCTTTATAATTCTGAAATCTCTTCTAAGTTCAAACTCTTTAAATTCTACAGTACACTCACCTTTTTCATTTAAAGATACAATATTTACACCTTTTTTTTGTTTTACCTCCGAAAAAGAATATTTATAAAGTGAACCTGCATATCTAATATTCTCATTACCAACTTTTTGCCTTCCATGTAAGTGTCCCAGTGCTGTATAGTTAAAATCATTAAAATAACTAGAATTAATATACTCTGAACCTCCAATAGATAGTGGTCTTTCTGAATCACTTCTCTCTAAAGAATTAAACTCCTTACCCTCAGCATCTTTTGCGTATGTAACATATCCATGAGCAACAATTACATTTCTCTCATCTTTATTCATATTTTCCTTTATATTTTCCAATATAACTCTCATTGCATCATCATAATCTCTTATTTCTTTATCTTCATATAATGCTCTAACTATTGCTGGTTCTGCATATGGAATCATATAAAAATTCACATTTCCATAATCATCGCATAATGTTATTTTTTCTATATTTTTATTTAATGTACCACTTATATAAAAGCTTTTATCCTTTAAAAGACTACTTGCAAATTCTAATCTCTCTCCACTATCGTGGTTTCCTGCTATAGCAATAATTGGAGTTTTAAGATCTACTATTACTTTATTTATAGTGTCATTTAAAAGCTCAATAGCCTCTACAGGTGCTACAGACCTATCATATAAATCTCCAGCTATAACCAGTGCATCTGGCTTCTCTTCCTCTATAATATTAAAAAGTTGATTTAACACAAACTTTTGATCTTCTGTCATATAATATTCATTAACAATTTTACCTATATGCCAATCACTTGTATGAATAAACTTCAAAAATAACACCTCTCTTATATAATTACATAATTAGTTATCTACACATTTTATCCTCATTATATCATGTTTTTAAAACCCAATTAAGAACTTAATCTTATTTAAATGGAAAGTGAAAAGTGAAGATTGAAAATGATGAAGCATAGTATTTAATTAAATCATGTGTCCTATGTAGCTGAGGTTTTAACCTTAGCGGTCCTTGATATCAATATAAACTTATAAATTAATATATTAAAATGACGTTAAGCAAGAATGAATTCTCGCCTACAAACTTTGAGTCCTTCAACTAAATCTATGTTTCATTCGTAGCTGAGACTTTAGTCTTGGCGGTATTTGATATGAATATAAACTTAGAATTAACATATTTAAATGACATTTTGCAAGGTTGAAACCTCGCCTACTTTATTAATTGAAAGTGGAAGATTAAAAATGACGTTTTGCAAGAATGAATTCTAGCCTACAAACGTTGGTACTTCTAATTTAATTTTTATTTCTTTCGTAGCTGAAACTTTAGTCTTGGTGGTAATGTATCCTTGCTAAATTTTATTGGTTTCATCTTTAAAATATACTAATCAACAAGAGGGACGGACCTCTCATAGAACAATCACCTTTTCATAATTTATTACCCTTTTTAATAATATACTTATCTAAACAAGTAAAGTCAGTCCCTAACAGATTACAAATTTTAAAGTAAGGTAAATAACGTTTTGCAAGGTTGAAACCTCACCTACTTTATTAATTGAAAATTGAAGATTGAAAATGATAAATTATATTATTAAATTCAATTATTTCTCTTCACCCTTTCTTCTTCGTAGATAAGGTTTTAACCTTGGAGGATTCTTATATGGATGTAAAATTAGAATAATATATTTTAAACGACATTAAGCAAGAATGAATTCTCGCCTACAAACTTTGAGTCCTTCAACTGAATCTATGTTTCATTCGTAGCTGAGACTTTAGTCTTGGCGGTCTTTGATGTGGCATATCATTCTTAAAATAATATATTAAAATGACGTTTTGCAAGAATGAATTCTCGCCTACAAAGGTTAGGACTACAAACTTTTGAACTTTCATTTTCAGCTTTAAACCCTAGAATATAATAAAAGCACAATGAAATTTAAATTCATTGTGCTTTTTATGTAAATTTACTTTTATATGTATGTTAAACTATCATTCCCACTATTGCTGCAGTTATTAATGTTGATAATGTTCCTGCTAACAATGCTTTTAATCCGTTTTTAGTAACTTCTTCTCTTCTTTCTGGTGCTAAAATTGCGAATCCTCCAATTTGTATTCCAATTGAAGATAAATTAGCAAAGTTACAAAGTGCTACTGATAATATAGCTATTGTTCTTGGAGATAATGACTTCATAACAGTTGCCATATCACTAAATGCTACAAATTCATTAACAGACATTTTAGTTCCTATTAATGATGCAAAAGTTGCTGCTTCTGATCCTGGTATATGGAATAAAAGGCTTAATGGTCTTAATAAAAACCCTAAAATTGAAGTTATACTTAATCCAAAAACACCTAATATAACATTTACTAAAGCCATAAGTCCTATAAAAGAAATTAAACTTGCGCCAACATTTAAAGCTAAATTTAAACCTTGGCTTGTTCCTTCCCCTATAGCATCAAAAACATTTTTTGCTGTACTGTTTTCTATTCTTACTTCTTCAAATTCTCCTTCACTATCTTCTGGAAATAGTATTTTTGAAATCATAAGTGAACTAAATGGAACAGTAAATATGGCTATTAATAAGTATCTTGAATCTATACCCATCATACTATATCCACCTAAAATAGCTGCTGATGCGCTTCCAAATCCTGCTGACATTACAGCAAATAATTCTGATTTTGTAAGTGATTTTAAATAAGGTTTTATAAGTATTGGAGCTTCTGTAGAACCTAAAAATATGTTTCCAACAGCATTAAAACTTTCTGCAAGTGTAGTTCCCATAATTTTAGAAACCATTTTTCCTATTACATTAACTACTATAGGTAATATTCTTAAATAATATAATAATGCTACAAGTGCTGATGTAAATACAATTAACCCCAAAACATTAATTGCAAATACAAATCCTAGTGATAAATCACCAAATACAAATTTTATTCCTTCAACCCCTGTATTAATAACACTATTTAATCCATTAGCTATAGCTAATAATATTTTTTGACCTACTGGTACTTTTAAAACAAAAACTATTAAAGCTAATTGAACTAAAATTCCTGGTATAATTATTTTATATTTTATTGCTTTTTTATTATTAGAAAATAATACTGCAATTCCTATTAAAAGTATTATACAAATAATTCCTAATAGTATATTCATCTAAAAAATTCCTCCTTATTAAATTATTATGATAAATTTTACTAAATTATTTTAACATGATTTTTTTTAAAATCTTATTTTAAAATCATTTAAAACCATTTTAAAATTTAGTATATAATGAATATTGAAACTTATGTATAACCCTTGTATAGTCTCATTTCCCATGTAATAGTTTTCATTTTATATTTTACATATCCAAATATATTTATACTAAAAATTCATATTTAATCTTTCATAAAATTTATAAAATCGCAAAAAAAACTCTATTGATTATATGGTTATAAATTTCTTAATCTTTAAACCATTAGGCACTTAATGAGTTAATCATTATCTCATTTCACCTTATTAATCAATAGAGTTTTTTATATTTAATTTATTTTAACTTTGTTTTTCAATTTTTTCTGGTTCTTGATATTTTACACCAAAAGTATCAACAGAAATTTTCTTTATTTTTATTTCTTTTTCAGGTTTATCTTGTGAATTTGTTTCTGAATTAGCTATTTCATCAACAACTTCCATACCTTCTATAACCTTTCCAAAAGCAGCATATTTACCATCTAAGTAGTTTGAATCTTCATGAACTATAAAGAACTGTGAACCAGCAGAATCAGGTTCTTGAGTTCTTGCCATTGATATTACTCCTCTTTCGTGGATTAATGTGTTTTGATTAAATTCATTTTCTGGGAATTCACCCTTTATGCTATATCCTGGACCACCTTGACCATTTCCTTCTGGATCTCCACCTTGAATCATGAATCCTTTTATTACTCTATGAAAAGTTAATCCATTATAGAAACCTGAATTTGAAAGACTTATAAAGTTTCTTACAGTATTTGGTGCCATTTCTGGATATAATTCTACTTTTATAGACTTTCCATTTTCCATTTCAATTGTAGCTACAGGATTTTTATCATCTTTTCCTTTTTCACTTTCTACAACTGCTATTGATTCTGATTTTGCAGCCTTTTCATCAGCAGACTCTTTGTTTTCTTTTGCATTGCATCCCACTAATATAACAGAACCTAATATAAAAACCAGTATTAGTGCTATGTATTTTTTCATAAATAAAAATCTCCTTTCATATTGAAGCATAATGATTAAATTTTACCATATTTCTTAATTCTATTAAAGAATACTATTCTCTTATCTAAATTATGTGTTAATTATGTAAATTTAATATATTTAGTAGAACTTATCCTTGCATTATTTAATCTAAATCTTTTTTCTATAATATAATATATATATTACAAATATGTGACGATATTTATATAAAAAAACATATTTTAAAAGCCACATATCTATAGAAAGACATGTGGCTTTTCTGCTACTATACTTTTTCTGTAACCCATTTTAAAATTTCCTCATACTTTGGATATTCTTTTACGTCTTCTTTTAAAAAAGTTTCGTAGTCATAATCATATTCTAGAACTTCATTTGTATCTTCATATTTATTATTAGTATTAATAATAATCACCTTCTTAATTTTATCTTTATAGTAATTTATATGCATTTATCTTGCTGTTTGTTCTTGATTTGAAGTTTTGTAAATAAAAATTTACACATTTATATTATTGTCTAATAAAAATATATTATTCATTTCATTAAAAAACATAGTATTTATGGTAAACACTATGTTTTTTTGTTAAATAAATAATTAACTAAGTAAAATTAAATCTTTTCAAATCCAGCTAAAATGTAACCATATTCATCTAAAGCAGTTTTAACTGTATTTTCATCTAATTCGCTAGAACTATCTACTATAGCATTCTTATTTTCAAGACTCACTTCTACAGAATTTACTCCATTAAGTTCACTTAAACATTCTTCTACATGCTTAACACAATGCATACAGCTCATTCCATCAACTTTAATACTAAATTTCATAATAAATCTCCTTTTCATTATACATCATATATTTTTAAATAAACTTTTAACATATACTAACTTTTGTATATATTATAATTTATATTAAACCTTATCATAAATATAGATTAGAAAACTATGTTAAATTAAATTCCACATTTTTAAGTAGTATTTTCAACTTATCCTAAAATATATTTCATACTTGTTTATTAATAATTTGTTCATATAGGTTTTTAATATAAACTTTATAGCTATATCTTCATCCAATAATACTTTAATTTCTGAAATCAATTTTTAAAATAGAATTTTTATAAACTATTTACATATTTTTAATCTTTACTTACTCTCTGAAATTTAAAAACAATTTTTTTATCTATAATTTTCCAAACTCAAAGTTTAAATAACACATTTATCAATTGAAAAACTTTTTTCTTTTATCAAGAAACAGGAATTATTTAAATTAGTATTTCTTTAAAAATTGATTTAGAAAATCTTATTAATTTATTATGCTTTAAATCCTTTAAGTCTTAAAGCATTTAAAAGTACTGATACAGAGCTAAAGCTCATTGCAAGTGCTGCAAGCATAGGATTTAATAATGGTCCTCCAAATATATGTAAAACACCCATTGCTATTGGAATTCCTAATGTATTGTATCCAAATGCCCAAAATAAATTTTCTTTTATATTAGCAATTGTCTTTTTACTTAATTTAATTGCTATAGCCACATCTTCTAAATCACTTTTCATAAGTACAACATCAGCTGACTCTATTGCAACATCTGTACCAGAACCTATAGCAATTCCTATATCAGCTTTTGCTAATGCGGGTGCATCGTTTATTCCATCTCCAACCATAGCAACTTTTCTATTTTCTTTTTGGAAACTTTCAATAACATTAGATTTTTCATTTGGCAGCACATCTGAAATAACTACATCTATATTAACTTCTTTAGCTATAGCATTTGCTGTAACTTTATTATCTCCAGTAAGCATAGCTACTTTTATTCCCATTGAATGTAATCTTTCTATAGCTTTCTTACTACTTGGTTTTACTGTATCTGCAACAGCTATCATACCACCTAGTTCTCCATTTACAGCTATAAACATTGGAGTTTTTCCTTCATTTGCAAGTTTATTATAAGCTTCATTAGATTTTTCTATATCTATATTATAAGCGCTCATAAGCTTATCATTTCCTAAAATTATTTCTTTATTTTCAATAGTACAAGTTATTCCTTTACCAGATATAGCTTTAAAACTTTCGAGTTCTCTAAATTTAACTTTTCTATTTTCAGCCTCTAAAACTATTGCTTCTCCTAATGGATGTTCTGAACCCTTTTCGCTAGATGCTGCAATTGCTAAAAGTTCATCTTCTTCTATACCATAATTTATTATATCTGTAACCTTTGGCTTTCCTTCTGTTATTGTTCCTGTTTTGTCAAAAACTACAGTTTGAATCTTATGTGTTTCTTCAAGTGCTGTACCATTTTTAAATAAAACTCCAAGCTCAGCACCTTTACCTGTACCAACCATTATAGCTGTTGGTGTAGCAAGTCCTAATGCACAAGGACAAGCAATTACAAGGACAGATGTAAAAATAGTTAAAGAAAATATAAAATCTCTTTCATAAATGTACCATCCTATTGAAGATACCAGTGCAAGTATTATTACTATTGGCACAAAATAACCTGATACAATATCCGCAAGCCTTGCTATAGGTGCCTTAGACCCTTGAGCCTCTTCAACTAATTTAATAATTTGAGAAAGTGTAGTATCACTACCAACTTTAGTAGCCTTATATTTTATAAGACCATTTTTATTGATACTAGCACCGATAACTTTACTACCTTCTACTTTTTCAACTGGAATGCTCTCACCAGTAAGCATACTTTCATCTATTGAAGTCATACCGCTTATAACTACACCATCTACTGGAAGTTTTTCTCCTGGCTTTACAATAATAATATCTCCAACTTCAACATCATCAATAGATATTGAAATTTCTTTTCCATCTTTTTCAATAGTAGCTGTTTTAGGACTAAGTCCCATAAGTTTTTTTATTGCCTCTGATGTTTTTCCTTTAGTTTTAGTTTCTAAATACTTTCCTAGTGTTATTAATGTAAGTATTGTTGCTGCTGATTCAAAATATAATTTATCATGTACTGCATGGCTATTTCCATTATATATCTCTACCATTGCATAAACACTATATAGGTAAGATGCTAATGATCCTATTGATATCAAAGAATCCATATTAGGACTACCTTTAAACAATGACTTAAATCCTACTTTAAAAAACTTATTTCCTATTATTATAACAATAGTTGTTAAAATAAATTGAACAAGTGCAAAATTAAAACTGTTTTTCATTGGATCAATTATATTTGGAAGTTTTAATCCCATCATAGATCCCATTGAAATTACAAGTAATGGAACCGTAAATATTACTGAATATATAAATCTTTTAAATAAAGCTTTTCTTTCCTTTTCTTTTCTTGTTTTATCTTCATCTATGTTTTCTTCTTTATTATTTAAAACTTTATAACCTGATTTTTCAATAGCTTTTTTTATTTCGGATAATGATGTTTTTTCCTTTTCAAATTCAACGGTTAATTTTTCTGTGGCTAAATTTACATTAGCACTTATAGTTCCATCTAACTTTTTCACTACTCTTTCTACTGCTTTAGAACATGATGCACATGTCATACCACCTATCTTAAGCGATTTAGTTGTGCTGTCAAGTTTTGCTTTATATCCTGCATTATCTATTACAGACATAATATCTTCTAAGGATATTTTATTTTCATCAAACTCTATATTTAACTTTTCAGTAGCTAAGTTTACATTAGACTCATTTACACCATCTAATTTTTTAGTTACTCTCTCTACAGCCTTAGAACAAGCTGCACATGTCATACCTTCAATTTTAATTGTCTTTTTTGTCAACTTTCTCAACTCCTTTTTAGTACAAAATTTCGATATCATTTGTAAATATATTTTTTATTAATTAATAATTTCAAAATTATATTCTACTGCTTATCCATTTTTAGAACTCAATTATAGATTAAGCCTTATAATCATGTTTCATCATCAATTCAGACTTTTTACTGATACATAATTAAACTATTTCATTAATTTATCTATTAACGTATTAATTTCTTCTAGTTTTTCATCTATATCATCATGACAGCAGGAATTTTTAACACAATGACTTAAATGTTGTTTTATAATTTCTGAATTTGCTTTTTTTAGTATAGATTGTGATGCAATTATTTGATTAGATATATCCATACAATATCGTTCATCCTCTATCATTTTTATTATTCCATCAATTTGACCTCTAGCAATTTTTAAGTATTTTATTGCATTTTTCTTTTCTTCATTCATCTTTGAAATAGTAATCACTCCCTTCTGTTACCCCCACCCCCTGGGGGTATATTAATATAGTAAATGATATTCTTTCTCAAGTCAATAGTAAATTATATTTTTTTATAACTAGCTTGTGCATTAATTAAAAATATTTTAATATCATGCACAAGCAATTAATCTATTTCATTTTCACTTCATATTTTGCTGATTTATATGTAATAGGTTCTTTACTAGAATCATTATCTTTAAATTGTATTATCTCAACCACATGCTCACCTTCATATAAATTTTCATCTGATAAATTTAAACTAACTTTATCATTTTCATAATTACCCTTAGCCACTAAATTTTTATCTATAAATATATAACTTGTTTTTTTATTGTCAAAATTAGATGTAGATAAATCTAATTGCATAATCTTAACACCTACTTCTGGGTGAATTATAGGTATAAGATTTTCTTTTGAATTTTCGTTAGGTAAAGAAACTATTATGGTTCCTTCTCCTAATTCTTCACTTAAATCTTTAGGATAAGTTACAATTTCATCTTTAACTTTTTCCTCTATATTTTCGTTTACATCACTTTTTATATTCTTATTATTATTATTAGATCCACATCCTGTAAGTACAATCATAGATGCTACTATTATAAGTAAAATTTTTTTCATTTTTTCTTCCTCCTAAGTTAATTTAATCAAAAAAATAACTATAACTTTTTTAGTTATAGTTATTTTTCTCTAAGGCATAGTATTTATACTAGTTCATTTTGTTTTTTTAGTTCCTTTAATCTATCCTCTTCCTTTTTCATTGCAATATAAATATAAACTTTTTCATGCCAACTTTCATAAAGTTTATAATCTACATCCTTTAAAAAATGTAAGAATTCTTCTAATCTACCTCGTTTCTCCATGCCTCTCATTAGATGTCTTGGATAACTAACCTTTTCATCATATTGATTTTTAGGATCTATTACTTTTATTGAATAGTCTTCTTGTACATATAAATCCTTACATCTAATATCCAGCTTTCTATATCCTAGTTTTTTGAAGTCTTTATAAAGACATATAATATGTTCTGTTAACTTTCTATTTATATGGTTTCTTCTTAAGTACTTATCAAGCCTAACACCACCTACATAATCCCTAATTATATAGAAACTACCATGTTCATAAGCTTTAGGAAAATATTCACTTTTCCTTGATTTAACTAAAGTTTCATACTCTGATTTGCAAACTTTTGGACTGTTAAATATTTTTATTATTTTGCCATCAGGAAGTAAATAGACTACTCCATTATTTCCTCTACCTAAATAGTCTGATTTTTTTATCATATTTTCTATTCTTTCACTTAAATATATTGGATTACTAAATCCTCTAGTCATAGTTCCTCCATTATACATAGCTATTAATATTATTCTATGCAAAAGTTAAAATAAGTAGCATTAAAATCTTTAAATTTGAAATACTACAATTATAATTAGGAATTTAACCTTAAACACATGTATAGGGTTCCAAGTTTAAATAACATCTTTACCAAGTGATATTATTAAGCTTACAGTTTATTCTATTATCATGTTGGAAACCAATTAAAAAGTAAGAGTGAAGAGTGAAAAGTTATGGTGAATATTACTCACTTCGTTCTTAATATTTAAAATAGAAATACATAAAACCTATGTTTTTATGTATTTTTAACTAATTTGCTGTGCAAATTTAATAAAATGTTATTATTTAAATTGTTATTCATATAAAAGGAGATATTATGATTGTTAGATTGGGTTATGTAGCAATTGCTTTAAATTTGAAAAATGTTAAATCATCTAGTACTGTAACATTTAGTTACTATAATAAACTAAAGACTGATGATGAAAAATTAAATAAATTAATTTCAGTAACTAAAGCAAATCTAGATGGATTATATAAAATTTTAAAGTATAATGTAGAAAATCAAATTCATTTTTATAGAATATCTTCTGCTATAATTCCTTTAGCTACTCACCCTGAAGTTGAAAATTGGAATTATAGAGAAATTTTTAAAGACTCATTTAAAACTATTGGTGAATTTATACAAGATAATAATTTAAGAGTAGACACTCACCCTGATCAATTCAATGTAATTAACAGTGTAAATTCTAAAACCGTAGAAAATACTACTAGAAATTTAGTAGTACATTCTAATTTTTTTGAAGACATTAATTATAATAATGGAAAAATGGTGCTACATGTGGGTGGTAAACAAGATGGAATAGATTTGGCCTCTAAAAGATTTATAGATAATTTCGAAAAACTTCCTAAAGAAATTACATCTAAAATAATTTTAGAAAATGATGATAAAAGCTTTTCAGCTATGAATACTTTAAACATTTGCAAAAAATTAAACATACCTATGGTATTAGATTTACATCATCACAAATGCCATAATAACAATGAATCACTTTTAAAAATACTAGAAGATTTTATTTCAACATGGAACAACGAATATTTTCCACCTAAAATTCATTATTCAACACCACGTGCTCATAAATTAGATAGGAAACATGCTGATTATATAAATGCTATTGAATTTGTAAATTTCTTAGAACTTTTTAAGACTTTAGATACTAACTTAGATGTAATGATTGAAGCTAAAAATAAAGATTTAGCTCTATTTAAATTGCATAATGATATAAAAAGATTAAAACCTGAATGGACTTGGTTAGACAACTCTACTATTCTAATATAAAAAGCATTGAAGAAAATTTTTCTCAATGCTTTTTATATTTCTATTTATGATATTTTATAAGACCTGGGAATAACTCATCTCCAAGTTCTTTACCTTCTTCCATAAGTTCTTTTAATTCATCTATATCGTCTATGTAGCTTACCCCTTCTTCTAAATCAAATATATCTACATATTCTTCATTCTCTTCTTCATTTAATTCAAACTCAGAATCATCTTCGTTTTCTTCTTCTAAATCAAAATCACTAAAATCTTCTAAGTCTACCTTTTCTGTTTCTTTATTTTCAGTTTCTATGTCTACATCTTTATTTTCTTCAAAAACTTCGTCTATTTTTATTGCTTTAACATCATAACCTTCAAGTTCTAAACATTTTCCACAATTATCACAAATTTTATTTTTATCTAATTCACAAGTCTCACATTCTTTACAATCATTACAAATTTTATTTTCATTAAAGATACATTTTTTGCTCATTTAACTACCTTCTTTTCAATTTATTTGTATACTCTTCCAATCTGATTTTTAAATCATAACACTATATATATTTTTGACAACTTTGTCTAAAATTAAAACTAATATGTTGCATAGTAAATTTTAAAAATCGCATTATATTATATCAAACTAACAAGTTTAATTCAAGTTTAAATACTATAATATATATATTTGTTAATTTATGATATAATCTAAATATTCACACAACAAGTAAATTATGTAAGGGGGCTATATTAGTTATGGCTACATGGATTGCTCATTTAAGAGTAGCTGAAAATTTATTAAATAAAGGATTCAATTTTGATGTATCTTCATTTTTAATTGGAAACATAGGACCTGATTCTGGTGTTCCTAATGAAGATTATAGTAGTTTTTATCCACCACGTGAGATAACTCATTGGGAAAAAAATAAAATTTCAGATGCTGAAGGATTTTTTAATAAATATATACAAAATGCTCATCCAATCACTGATAAAAATGAATTTTCATTTAAAATAGGTTATTATACCCATCTATTAACTGATATTGAGTGGAGAAAATTATATGAAGCTAAAAAGAAAACTCCTCTTTATAAAGAAAATTTAGATAAAGATAAAAAATTCATATGGGTAATTAAAGACGATTGGTATGGATTAGACTTTTTATATCTAGACCAAAATCCCAATTGCTACTTTTTTAAAGTATTTAAAAATGTATCTGAAGTTCCTGACTATCTTGATTACTTTCCTAAAGGAGCTTTTACTAAAAGTGTTAAAAACATATGTGAATATTATTTAGGTGAAAACACATTAACTAAAGAAAACTTTAAATACCTAACAGAAGAAGAAATGAATAAATTTATTGAAAATGCTACAAATACAATTGAAATAATTTTAAAAGAAAAACTAAAGAATTTAAATCTAAATTAATTTTATCACTTAAATATTATTATAAATTCTACTAATACAATATTAAAGGACCACACCCAAGTGGTCTTTTAAATAATTAAGTTATCTGTTTCAATATTAATATTCATCATTCTCAAACTCCCCTTTAATAGTCTTGGAATTTTTATTCTATATTTTTACTTTTTATAATATTTTTGCAATTATATTATGTAATTTAAATTTTATCCATAAATTTGTAAAATATATTAAATCTTCACACTATTCCCTAGCTTCATTATTCAGAGTTTTACTTGTATAAAAACATTAAAAAAATCCAATTCAAACAACTATAACTTATTTATGAATTGGATTATTACATATAGGGTTCAAATTCAAAGTAATCTTTTTATCAAATGATATTACTAAAATTATATTTTATTCCTATGTTTGTATCTTAAACCAATTAAGAACTAAGAGTGAAAAGTTAAAAGTTATGGTAAATATTACTCTCTTTGTTCCTAATATCTAAAAATAGAAACACATAAAAACTAGTTTTTATATAATATTTAAATTATTTACTTTGAAAAATATTATAAAATTTGATTAAAAAACTGAGACTTCAGTTTTATCGTTAATTGTTAATTTTTGTACAACACTTCTAATTGCTCGTTCTCAATTGAAATAAGAATAATTTCATCTTTCAACTTGCACTACAAATTTTTATTTAGTCTATATACTTCATAATTTAATATAAGTGCAAAGCTAGACCAAATTAAGTACGGAATTAATAATATACCTGCTATTCTATCTTTTTTATAAAACTTTATAACTGTAATTATTAATACTATAATTAAACATGCTAAATCTATAAGTGCTAATAATCTAAAATTAAAATAAAAGAATAATATTGGCCATAATAAATTTAATGCAAATTGTACTATAAAAATAACTACCTCAAAAGTAACATCTTCCCCTAAACTTCCAAGCATAAGTATTCTATAAAAAGCTAATGCCATTAAAACATATAATATAGGCCAAACTATTCCAAAAACAATTGGTGGTGGTGCAAATTTAGGTCTCATAAGCCCTAAATAAATATTTGGTGCTGACCTTGTTATAATGCTTATTATTATAGATAATCCTAAAACAAAAATTAAACTAATTAAAAGAAGAAATATGTTTTTCTCCCCTTTAACTTTTAAAATTGACTTCACAAAATTCACCTACCTAAAACAAATATTTTTTATTTACCTATTCTACTAATATTTATATAAATCCTAATTATTCATACTTTGATAATATTTTTATAAAATACATATAAATATCTATAAATATATCCACTTAAATAGAATTGTTTATATTTTCAAGTCTTTTCTCATCTATTGACTCCAACTAATAAAAATTGTAAAATATATTTTGTTATTATAGTCTTATTTAACTTAATCATATCTTTTAAACATTTCATTTATAAAAAAATTTCCAATAGGTGATGGGGTTCGCCTTTAAATGCCAAGCTTTGGCTGATGACTCCTACATAAAAATTTAATATTGATGTTTTCAGGAGGTTTTTTATGACTTTTTTTATTTTACTTATTAGTTTGCTCATAATAGGCTTACTTTCCAATTTTAGTGGAAAACTAGCAGAGTTAATTAAATTGCCCTCTCTTATTGGAATGATGCTTCTAGGAATGCTTATAGGACCTTATTGTTTTAAATTAGTTCCTAATATCACTATTTCTGTAGCTCCTTTCATAAAAGATTTTGCTCTTATAACCGTATTATTTATTGCTGGCCTTGGAATTAGCAAAAGTCAAATGCACAAAATTGGTCGTCCTGCTATTTTATTAAGTATAGTACCAGCAACTATAGAAGGCTTTATAATTGCATATCTTAGTACAATTTTTTTAGGTTTTCATTTTATTCAAGGAGCAATTTTAGGCTTTATAATTGCAGCTGTAAGTCCTGCTGTACTTATTCCTTCCATGCTTGACTTAATTGATAAAAGGCTTGGTGAAGATAAATCTATTCCAGAAATGCTTTTAGTGGGAGCTTCTGCTGATGATACTGTTGCTATAACACTTTTTACTACTTTTTTATCTTTATATATGCAAAAAAGTTCTGGTGGAGATTTCTCACTAATAAAAAGCATAGCTACAATTCCACTTACTATAATTTTAAGCATAATAATTTCATATATACTTTGCAAACTTTCAACTTTTGTTATATCTAAATTTAAAACTAAATACTTGAAAGTTATATTTGTATTTTCAATATGTATTATTCTTAGAATTATAGAATCTAGATTCAAAATTGAAGTGTTTAATTCATTATTAACAATAATGTTATATGGATTTTTCTTAAGATCTCAAATAGAAGATAGTGCACTATATATAAAAACTAAAATGGATAAATTTTGGAAACTAGGAAAGCTATATCTTTTTGTTTTTGTAGGTATGGCAATAAATCCATCTTTAGCTTTAGGTTATTTAAAAATTGGAGTAATAATTTTAACAATTTCTCTTTCATTTAGGTCTTTAGGTGTTTTATTATCTCTAGTAAATACAAATCTTACAATGAAGGAAAGATTATTTTGTGTTGTAGCTTATCTTCCTAAAGCAACAGTTCAATCTGCTAAAGCTGGTATTCCTCTTCAAATGGGAGTAGCTGGTGGTGAAATTATGCAGGCTATTGCTCTTTTAAGTGTTTTAATAACTGCTCCAATTGGTGCTATAGGCATAAAAATCTTTGCACCTAAATGTTTAAATAAAATTAATGATTAATAACAGTATAATAACTCTTTCAACAATTAATACTAAGGTTATAAATAAAAATGAATTTTAATAACTTAAAGTTTAATTTTGGAAAAGGTGATGAAATGGATAAATTAAAAGAAATATTATTAAGTGAAATTCCTGGTTTTAAAGAAACAGGATTAAAATTTTTGAACAAAGAAATCACTAAAATGGAATTTAAAGGAGTGTCTGGTGGCTTTGGAGCATATGCTCATAGAGATGGACAGTCTTTTATGATTAGACTTAGAATTCCTTCAGGAATTACGTCTAAAGAAGAACTAAAAATTATATATGATATGGCTAAAAAATATAATTTAGATCATATTCATTTAACTACTCGTCAAGCTATTCAATTTCATGGACTCTCTATAGAAGATATTTGTGAAGTCATGGAAGAAGGTTTAAAACATAATATTTACACTAGAGGTGCTGGTGGAAACTATCCAAGAAATGTTGCCATGTCTCCTCTATCTGGTGTAGATCCTAATGAAATTTTTGATGTTACACCATATGCTATTGCTGCTAATAATCATTTTTTGCAAAAAATATATACATACAAATTACCTAGAAAACTAAAAGTTGCTTTTTCTAATAATAATTTAGACGAAGGTCACTGTACTGTTCATGATTTAGGTTTTGTAGCATGCAAAAAAGATAATAAAGATTATTTCAAAGTGTTTTTAGGTGGTGGTCTTGGAAGAAATCCTAAATTAAGTTTAGAACTTGATGAACTTGTTGAACCTAAGGATGTATTATACCACATAGAAGCTATGACCAATCTTTTTATAAACGAAGGAAACTATGAAAATAAAAGTAAAGCTCGTATAAGATATATGGTTGAAAAATTAGGTGAAGAAGGTTTCTTAAATGAATATAAAAAATATTTAAAACAAGCTAAAGAAAAAGGCGGTTTAGATGTAAATCCTGAACCAATAAATTATACTAAAGAAGGTTTAGAAACAACCATTCAAGATAAGCGACTATTTAAACAAAAACAATCTGGTCTTTATAGTGTTTACTTCCATCCAATTGGTGGTCAGCTTAGCATGAAAGATTTTAAAGTCATTTTAGATGAACTTGATAAAATTGAAAATCCAATTATAAGACTTGCTATGACAGAAGGCATTTACTTTATAAATTTAAATGGTAAAGAAGCTGAATCAATGCTTAAAGCCACATCAAAATTAGGAGGAGAAACAGCCTTAGAACAAAGTGTTTCTTGTATAGGTGTACCTATTTGTCAAATGGGACTACTTGAAAGCCAAAAAGAACTTAATTCTATAGTAGATTACTTTAGAGAACATAATTTCAACTCAGACATACTTCCTAGAATTCATATTTCAGGATGTGGAAACTCTTGTGGAGTTCATCAAATTGGTGAAATAGGTTTAACTGGAAAAATGAAAAGAGTAAATGACAAATCTACAGGAGTTTTTGAACTTCATATTGGTGGAAATGTAGGTGTTGGAAAAGCTGCTTTAGGTGAATGCTATGGCGACATTGAATTCTCTAAAGTTCCTGAATTTTTATATGAAATTGCTTTAAAAATTAAAGATAGCAATAAAGATTTCTGCACTTGGGTTAAAGAAAACAATTCTGAACTTAGAGAAATAGTAACTAAATTTGCAGTTTAAAAAAATAATTTAAATACATGTAAAAGTCCAGTAAATAAACTTACTGGACTTTTATATAGTCTTGTTTTTTTTAATCTTAAGAAATCTCCTTGCTAAATTCACCATTTAATAGCATTAATTTTTTATCACATATTTCTTTTATATCATCCATCACATGACTAACTATTAAAATTGTTGTACCTCTTTCTTTTTCTTCAAGCATTAGTTTTTGAAACATCTCAACACCTTCTGCATCTAAACTATTTGTAGGTTCATCCAACAAAAGTATTTCTGGTTTTTCTACAATTGCTTGTGCTATTGCAAGACGTTGCCTCATTCCTAAAGAATATTTTCTAATTTTTTTATCTTTAACATCAGAAAGTCCAACTTTTCCTAGTACTTCTTCAATCTCTGTCTTTGATATTTTTCCTCTAATTGATGTTAAAAATTCTAGTGTTTCAAATCCTGTTTTATCCTTCCAAAATATTGGCGTTTCAATTATAACTCCAAGAGATGGAAGAATGGAAAAATCTTTGTTTAAAATCTTACCATTATATTCAACACTTCCACTAGTAATTTTAGTTAAGCCACATATAGATTTAAGAAATACAGTTTTTCCAGAACCATTTTTACCTTGAATACAATAAATTGTTCCAGGTTCAAAATTGTAATTTATATTTTTTAATACTTCTTGATTTTTAAATGTTTTATATAAATTATTAATTTTAAGCATTCAAATTTCTCCTTTTTCCTAAAAATATCATGTTATACAAAAGAAGTACTCCTAACATAAGCACATTCATTGTTATTTCTCTATTTAAAATTAGAATTCCATTACCACCTGGTTCGCCATGAAAATACATTATATTATTTAGCATTGGATTCAAAAAGTTTAAATTATCTAATTGAAAATATTTTAAAAATAACCCTATAGCTAATAAAGCAATTTGAACGAACAGTGCATTAGTCATTGATATAGAAAATGAGCAATAAACTCTCAGCATAAGGATTATTGTTACTAATATAAGTACATTTATATAGTTTAATAAAAATGAAACCAGTATTAATTTTATATTTCCTATAACATGGTGTCCACTAATAAAGAGCAATAAACTAGTTCCTACATATGTAGTAAAAATCAAAACAAATCCTTCTATAAGCTCTTTTTTTATTAAGATTCTATTATAAATAGCTTGTCCACCGAGTCTTGTAACAAGAAAAGTGTAATTTTCATAAAACTCATTGCATCTTACTCCTAGTACAAAAGTCCATATTGATATAGGAATAGCATATACTGCTATACTATATACATCTATTAAACATTCAAACTCAAAGCTATTATACATATATACTATAGCACTACTTATGTCCAAATTTTTTGTTATAAACTTAGTTTTTATTATCATAAAAATAATAGCCAAAAAAAATGGCAAGTAAATCTTTTTCATATTAAGAAGTTTCATAATTACATCCTCTCAATTTATTTGTAATAAAATAAGCAAAATACATAATAAAATCTATTAATAATAAATATATTATTGATTTATTTATATTTGTTCCCCCTGTACCTCTTAAATCATAAAGTGTTAATAAAAATCTTGTTATTTTTAATTCTGTCATAGAGCATAATCCCACTACTACTGTTATAATCATCCCTCTTTTATAACTAAGCTTGTATAAAATTAAAATTTCACCTGCCAAAAATAAAAACAAAAAATATTGCAAATATACTGCTCCAATTAAGAATTTTTCAACTGGATTTAAAGACATAAATAAATTATCTAAGCTTAACACTAAAGCTCCTATTGCGGAATATTCAAAAATAACCATTGTAACTTTCTTTTCCCATAAGTGTGCTTTCGTTAACCTAGAAACTACATAACTATTATAATATTCTAATAAATCACCATATAAAAACCATATATATACTGGTATGAAAAAAGCAAATATCCTAAAATTATCATAAAATCCTTTTGATATATATAAACTTATAAATAGCATAATTATCATTTTAACTTCTCTTCTGAAACTCACTAATTTATGCACCTCTATTCTTAAACAAAATCATTAATATGTCTTTTCAATATCACCTAATATACAATTATATTTTTCAACATTCTCATTTTCTATTAAAAATACTGGCAAATCTATTACCTCATTAAAATGCATCTCATCTTTGTCTGGATTTCGTTCAATTAATTTTGCTTTTTCTCCTAACTTATATTTTCCAAAAGTAGGATTTGTATATAAATATCCATTTCTAAGTTTTTCATCAGAAACTTTATCTGAATTTTCAATATTTTTAAGAAACACTATGTATTTCTCATCTTTTTTCATACTTATATATCCTTGTTCACAAATATAATTGTCTGTATGCATAAATATATTAGGTTCATAAATGTATATATTTTCATCTATGCTTTTTCCCTTAAATGTATTTATAACTTTACATTTTCTAAGAGTTGCGTAAGCAACAAGTGTTCCATCATCTATAGGCATAACGTCAGCAATAAAATGTGATTGTTTTTTCAAATCATCTAAATTATTTATATCATATGAGTAGTATGGATATGTGGCTCTAAGTATTTCATCTTCATGCCAACTATATGAAACTGTCGGATTTGCCTTAATTTCTTCATCAAATGTTGGTATTTCTATAAATGAACTTTTAACTTTTTTTCCTGTAACAATTGAAATTGTAATAATGGTAATTATACATAATATCCATAATCTCTTTTTATTCATTATTCTTCTCCCTAATTAATATCAATTTCTCTTTTTACTCCAATAAAATATAGTATCAAAATAAATATAATAATTACAATTACATCTTTTATAAAGCCTTGTAATCCCATATTAGGTGCTAATGGATTCATATAATTGAACAATTTATATTTATCCATATGAAGCTTTTCTAAAATTAAGTTAAATCCAATATATATTCCATAAGATATTAGACAGCATAAATATTTATTGGTTTTAATAACAATAGATATGCAATATGTTACAGAGGCAAAAAGTGCAAAAATAATACTTGGTGTTATTATATAAATCATATTATATCTAAGTGGATTATAAATTCTTAAATACTCCAAAGAATTTACAGGTGCTTTACTAATAACATAAGCTGGTGTACATGTACTATTATCAAAGCCTGTAAGTGGATATGTATACATACATAATCCTAAATTAATTAGTAATGGAATTAGCATAATAAAAAATGATATGATAAAAACTGCTAAAAGATTATTCCTATGATATTTCCTTTTTTCCTCTCTAGTTAATATAAGTGAAATACAATTACTATCTAAATCATCAAAATAAATATCTCCAAATGCAAAAGAAATAATTAGCGGTCCAATCAATGTCATTATTAACATGATAAATCTTAATTCTAGTGAAATGAGCATGGTGTTTTCATATGCAGACCTTAAAGTTGAAACAGAATTTCCAAAATCCAACATTGCTTGAAAATAAAACGAAAAAATTGCAAGCAAAAAAAGCATAAGAAATATGACGATAGTTTTAGTTCTATTCATCCCCCTCTTAATAGTTATAAATAAACTCAATAAATCACTTCCTTTAAAAACATTATTTAATACTTTAATCTTTTATTATCAAAATATAAACTTCTATATATTAAAGCAAAGGGTGTATTTCCACAAAGCCTTAATAAAACTACCTTATTGATAAAATTATCCTATAATAATATTTCCAGTATCTTTATTAACTTTAATAATATCAGTGTTTATTAACCATTTATTTTCTCTTTTTTCAAGCACTAATACTTCACAATAATTTCCTGATTCAATTGGTGATGCTACATCCTTCTTAAATTTTATATTATATTCAACCATATAAAATTTTCTTTCTACCTTTGAATCACTATACTTTTCCTTTATAATTTGTTTTAAATCATCATGATCATTTGGACTAAGCTCCTTTATTTCTACAAGTTCTCTTTTTTCAACAATATCAGGAAATACAGAAATATCATCTAACTTATCTTCTGATATTACTAAGGAATTGTATTTTTTTAAATTTCTCGTTTCATCAATAGTATTATAATATTCTTTTATAATACCTTCTTCACTATATTTTTTATTTTGTATAAAGTAAAAAAATATAGTACTAAATAAAATAATAATTACAATAATAATACTAATTAACTTATTACTTTTTATAATCTTCACCCCCTAATTAGTTAATATTAAATATTTTTTTGTTTCAGTATAATTTGCTAGTGCCCTGTTATAATAATCACTTGTATGTGCAGATACAAATAATTGTCCATCATTTCTCTTATAAGTTATAATAAGACTATGATATGGTTTATTTGAACTATTATAAAATTGAACCAAGTCACCCTCCCTTGCATTTGATTGCCAAGTTAATTCTTTTGCATATCCTTTATTCAGCAACCAACTTCTTAATTCAGCAACTCTTATCCATGCACAAATTTATTAATTTCATCTTTAAACTTATTATTATTTTTTAAATTTTTGTAATGCCAATCAAAATAATCATTAAGAGTTGAACTCATTTCATCATATTTATTGCAATTCATTTTAATAGCATTGTTTATTTCAATATTATTGTAATTTTGATAACATTTACCAAATACCACAACTGGTACTAAATTTGATAATATAAGTGTAGATAAAATTAATACTTTAATAGATTTTTTTCATTGTAAAACCCTCTTTTTTTTAATTTTATACCTTATATTAACATTGTTTCATCTATTTGTAAATTATTTTTCTGAATTTTCTATATATTCTTGTTGTTGTAATAATATTAGATATAAAAAAATATAGGAGCTAGTAAACGCTTATACTAATTCTCCTATATTAATATTTATCTTTTTTAATTTTCATTGGAAATAAGTTTATTCATTTCTAATGACATACTTCTAAGTTCCTCAGAGCTTGCTGATAACTCTTGACTCATAGCTGCTGTTTGAGTAACTGCTTCATTTACCATATTAAATGAGTCCATAGTTTCTTTTGTAGAAATATATATATCATTATTAAAGTTAACTACATTTTCAGTTTCATTTAATAGTTCATCAATTAATCCACTAATCTCTTTAATTTTTTCATCTGAAATATTTAAATCTTTTAACATAACTTTTATATTTTTAACTGTCTCATTTATAATGAAATCTCCTGTATCAATTCTTTCAGTGTTTTCATTCATAAGACTTTCAACATTATTAACTAATCCTTTTAATTCATTTGTTATATTGCTAACATCTTGAAGTGAAGCATTAGTGTTTTCTGCAAGTTTTCTTATTTCATCAGCTACAACTGAAAATCCTTTTCCATATTCTCCAGCCCTAGCAGCTTCAATAGATGCATTTAGAGCAAGCAAATTTGTTTGGTTAGAAATTTTTGAAATAAGTTCAATAATACTGTCAATTTCCTTTGATTTATCATCAAGTAGCCTAGTAGCTTCAAAAGTACTTCCTACGCTTTCTTTAATTCCTGAAATTATAGTAACTATTTCCCCTAATTTTTTTTCATTTGTATTAGACAGTTTAATAATCTCTTTTGATTTATCTTCTATATCTTTAGTTTTATCAGAAACTATTTTATTTGTATTTAAAAACTCATCTAATATTTTTGTACTTTCCAATGAATTATCAAGTGTCAATTGAGATTTTTCTGATATTGATTCTGTTGTATTTACTAAATCATCTAATCTTTTATTTTCTTCTTCTGACACATTTAATAGTGTTTCACTAGAATTCAATAAAACTTCAGCATAATTTTTCATATGATTAAACATATCATTAATTCTATGATTATTTTCTAAAAGTTCTTTTTCTCTTCCATCTACAATTTTTAATAAATTAGATGCAAAAGTTGTAAGAAACAGTATTCCTGTAGAAATTAATGTTATTACAACCATTCTTAAAATAAGTTCCCTAACCATAAATTCGCTACTTGGTAATGTTGATGGATTTAATATAAATATAGCAACTTGTGATATTAAACTTATTATAATAGAAGCTACATTTAGTTTATTATCTAAAAATAATGCACCTATAAGAATAAAATAAAATACAGATGCCCAAATTTCTTTTGATGGAACAATTAAAGCTATTGCATTATAATTTATATAAGATATAACTAGTATTAAACATTTTAATTTAGGCAATATTTCAATATTTAGCTTATTATCTACAATTGCTTTATTGTGAATTACTCGAAAGACAACAACTTCTAAAACTGTTAAAATAAAAAATCCAATTAATGTGCTCCAGTTTATTTCTGGGTACATTTTTAATATCTTTAATGTAATAAATGTTGTTGACGCTACTAATGCACTTATTGAATAAATTATAAGAATATATTTTAAAGAATTTTTCTGATAATCTATTATTGTACTAGTATTATCTACTAAGCTATTTTTACTTGATTCCAAATACTATCACTCCCTAAATAAAATTTACCATTTATAAAGCAATACACCAATTGTGTATCCTGCCGCAACAGAGCAAAATATACCTAGATCTCCACTTTCAAAAGTCTTAACTTTCAATGCATCATCTAATGACATAATAGGACTTGTACATCCAGTATATCCATACTTATCTCCTACAAATGTTGTTTTTGTCATATCTGCTTCAAGTTTTTCAAAAGTTAACTCTAAGTCAGCCTTAGAAAATTGTGACATAAAGTAATGTGTTACGTCTCCTACATTATATCCATGTTCATCTAAAATTGCTTTTATATTCTCACTCCATTTTTCAGATAAGAAGCTAAAATCAAAAGGCTTCCAAAGTAATTGTCTATCTTCTTTTGTTCTTCCCTCGTCATTTAAATTAGACATTCCACAAGCTGGAAATGTTATTGTTAAATAATATTCATCATCAGTATACATTCTTGAACCTAAAAATCCTCTTTCTTCAGATTCTTCTCTAACTTCAAGAATTATTGCTGCTCCTCCATCACCAAAACAACCATAGCTTACTATATCATCTTCTCTTGCTAAGCTATTAATGAATGAACCTCCAGCTATTAATATTTTTTTATATTTTGAATCTGTTTTTAAATATCTACATGCAATATCTATTGCAGTAAGCATTCCTGTACAATTAGAGTTTACATCAAACACTGCTGTTGAATTTTTAGCACCAATTTTATTTCTTACCATAATTGCACAACAAGGCGATAAATATTCTGCAGCATCAGATACAGATATAATCATATCTATGTCCTCAGCTTTTAACCCAGCATTTTGTAATGCATTTTTTGAAGCCTCTACTGACATAGTTACTGTAGATTCATCACTACTTGCATGTGTTCTTATATCTCTACCTAATTTATTCATAAGGCCTTTAGCATGATCTTCTAAATTAAACTTTTTAAAATGCTCTAATAATTCCTCATTTTTAACTTTCTTTTTAGGATGATAAGATCCTACTCCTTTAATGTGTACATTTTTATACATGTTGTCCTCCTTCATTGTTAATACACAATATTATTATTTTATATAATTTCAAACTTAAATTTTTTATTATAAATTCATTAGCTGACAAAATTTAAAATTACCACTATGTATGTCGATAAGTGTATGCATTTGTATTTTTTCGAAAATTCATTCTACATTTTAATATATTTTATATCATATTTTTAACTATACAAAACAATTACTAAATGAAATCAATTACATTTCTTAAAATTCTTTTAATATAATTATATATCGTATGTTTTTTTGTAAAGCTTATAGTTTTTCATAAAAAAATAAGTAGACATTTTAATGTCTACTTATAAATATCTAGTTATTTTAACTTAACATAAGATTTTCCATTTCTGCTGCCATAGTTCTAAGTTCTTGTGAACTTGCTGACAATTCTTCACTCATAGCAGCAGTTTCTTCTAAAGAAGTATTTACCTCTTCAAAACTTTTCATTGTCTCTTTAGTATCTTCATATATATCATTATTAAAATTAAAAATATTTTCTGTTTCTAATAAAATATTTTTCGCTAATCCGTTTATATCATTAATTTTTTCACCTGAATTGTTTAAATCTTTTAACATAGTTTTTATATTATTTGCAGCATTTTTTATAATAGTGTCACCATTATTTATTCTATCACTATTTTTATCCATTAGATTTTCTACATTTCCAATTAAATTTTTTAATTCATTAGTTATATTTGAAATATCTTTTAATGAACTATTTGTATTTTCAGCTAATTTTCTTATTTCATCTGCAACAATGGCAAATCCCTTACCATGTTCACCTGCCCTTGCTGCCTCTATAGATGCATTTAATGCTAACAAATTAGTTTGATTTGAAATTTCACCTATTAAATTAATAATATTATCAATTTCTTTTGATTTTGAGTCTAAAAGCCTAGTAGCATTAAACGTACTATCAATACTATTTTTAATATCCATTATAATCTCTACTATCTCATTTAATGTTGCTTCATTATTTTCTGACAACTTTATAATTTCATCTGAATCACTTTTTACATCAATAGTCTTTGTTGATATTACTTTATTAGTCTCTAAAAAATTCTTTAAGATTTCTGTATTCTCTTCTGTATTTGATAAAACAGAATTAGCTTTTTCCGAAACTATTTCTGTAGTTTTAACTAAACTATCTAAACGTTTGCTTTCTTCTTCTGATATATTTAATAAGACTTCACTAGAGTTTGATAATGTTTTTGAGTAATCCTTAATTTTATCAAACATATTTGTAATAGTATTATTTTTGTTTTTTAAGTTTAATTCATTATTTTCAACTTCTCTAAGTATTTTAGATGCAAACATAGTAAGTGTAAGTATTGATGCATAAACTAAATATATTGCAACACCTCTTAATATAAGTTCCCTAACAACAAATTCATTTGGAATAGTGGCTGGGTTAACTATAAATATAATAATTTGACATATTACACCCACTCCAACTGATAATGCATTTATTTTATTATCTAAAAATATAGCTGACATAAGCATAAATGCAAATACACACATCCATATTTCCTTTGATGGTATAAATAGACATATAAGAATATAATTAATATATGATGTAATTAAAATCTCTAATTTTAAAAAACTAAACCACTTAAAATTTAATTCATTATTATCCATTGTTTTCTTATAAAATAAATTAAATGCTACAATTTCAATAATAGCTATTAAAAATAAAGTAATTAGTTTAATCCATGACACCTCTGGATACAATCCCGCAAATTTTAAAACTGTAAATAAAATAGGGCTAGATAATCCACTTACACCATACATTTTCAAAGTAAATTCTAATGTTTCTTTTTGATATTTAATAATAGTACTTCCTTCTTGACTCAACACGTTCCCCCCTCTATGAAAATTCCAATATGAATTTTCAAATAATAATATTATTAGGTCAACTTTTATATAACATTTTCTTTTAATTATCATTTAGAATAAGTTTAATTATATTTTGAGTTTGAAACCCTATAATGAATTTCAGTCTTAAGATAATATCTATATCAATTATTAATTTAAACATTTCAGATTTTACTTATAATTTCAATTTATATCACCATTTATATATTAGTGAAGCTATAGTATATCCTGATGCTACAGAACAAAAAATTCCTATATCCCCACTTTTAAATGTTTTCTTTTTTAATGTATCATCTAATGACATAATAGGACTTGTACATCCAGTGTACCCATATTTATCTCCTACAAATGTAGTTTTATCCATACTAGTTTCAAGTTTTTCAAAAGTTAATTCTAGGTCAGTTTTAGAAAACTGAGACATAAAATAATGCGTTACATCTTTAGGTTTGTAATTATGTTCATCTAAAATTCCTCTTATTACATCATTCCATTTTTCTGATAAAAAACTAAAATCAAATGGCTTCCATTGCACTCGCCTATCTTCATCTTCAATTGAATCACAAGCTATTTGTGACATACCACAACCTGGCATTGTTATAGACCAATAGAATGAATCATCTGTGTACATTTTAGATCCTAAAAATCCTCTTTCTTCACTTTCCTCTTTCACTTCAAGAATTATTGCTGCTCCTCCATCACCAGAACATCCATAAGCTACAATATCATCTTTTTTTGCAAGTTTATTTACCAACGATGATCCTGTTATTAATATTCTTTTATATCTACTATCAGTTTTTAAATATTTAGTTGCAATATCTATTCCTGTAAGCATTCCTGTACAGTTAGAATTCACATCAAAAACAGTTACACTGTTTTTTGCTTGTAGTTTATTTCTTATTATTAATGCACAACAAGGTGAAAAATACTCAGGCACATCTGCTGCAGATATGATCATATCAATATCACTTGCTTTTAATTTACAATTTTCAAGTGCATTTTTAGCAGCTTCTACTGCCATCGTTATACCTGTCTCCCCTTCTCTTGCATAAGTTCTAATGTTTCTTCCCAATTTTTCCATTATAGCTTCGGAATGTTCATCTAGATTATAATTTTTAAAATGTTCAATTAGTTCCTCATTATTAACCCTTATATCTGGATGATAAGTTCCTACTCCTTTTATATGTGCATTTCTATACATTTTTCTCCCCCTCGTAAATAATACTTACACTAAAAAAATTTCTTAGGTAAGTTTTTTGTGCCTCTTTACATATTTTTTATTTTTTTACATATTATATTAAATTTCTTGCTATTCACTTACATTATAACAATATTTTCTGATTTTTCAAATTAATTTTTATATTTCTTCACTTTATTTTTTAATTATTTTTTCATTATATTTACATATGTAATTTGATTTTATTTTTTTCAAAAAAATAATTCAATGTTAATTTAATTTAACATTGAATTAAAATTTTTCTATTTTCTAACACCAAAACCGCCATAAACAGTTT
>NZ_CCAT010000061.1 GCF_000612845.1 Clostridium ihumii AP5 | reverse complement strand
CTATCCTCTTCGTCGGCAGCGTCAGAATGTGTATAAGAGACAGCTATATAACTTATATCCTTACTGTTTTCTTCTAATGCTTGTCCTATTTTTTCCCCCTCCTTTCGACTAAACTATCTTCTATTATACATTATTCCGTAACTTTATAGAAACTAAAAAACTAGAGCAATTACTGGTACTCCAGTTTTCCTTTTAATTTTTTTAATTTTTAATAATTTTTTTATTTTAACCAAATCATTAAGAATTGAAAGTGTGCTATCATATAAATAACAATGGAATAATTAAGGAAGGAAGTGATACTATGAATGGGAATACTAAAGAAATGACTATTAATGAATTACTTGAACTTGTTAATGGTAAATTAAAAGAAGGTTCTAGCATTACACGGATTGAAAAAGAACTAAAAATGGGAAAAGATACATTAAGGAAAAAATTAAATAGATCAAATTATATATATGATAAAACAGATAAACAATTCAAATGGAATAATACTGGAATAATTAAGGAAACAAAGGCAATTGAAAGTAATACAGCTACTACAACATCCAATAATAACAATGGAATAATAAAGGAATATCAACCTAAATATATAGCAAAAGAAGTTAAGCCTAGCAAAATACAAAATGATTTAACTAAATCAGATATTGATGCAATTAAAGAATTACTTCTAATAAGAAATGAATTAGTTGAACTTGTTAAAACCACAAGGAATAATAAAGGTGTAAATATTATTGATGCTATGAGTTTTAATAAAGCCAACAGAAAAAAAGCAACTTTTAATTTAGATTTAGAGTTGTTGGAAAAGCTAAAACAATATGAGCAATGTAACAACATAAGTAAATCCGACATAGTAAATATAGCGATAAGGAATTATTTAATTAACGAAGGACTACTAAATCAATGACTATATTAATTTAAATATTTTCTTACATATGCTTTAAATTAAAAATAAGAACTGAAGCAGCTGCAACTCCTTCAGTTCTTATTTATATTTTACCTATTTTCTTAATGCTCTTTGAATTGTACTTCTACTACAACCATACAGCTCCTGTAATTTTTTTATTGTTGTTCCTTGACTTTTTAATAATGTTATATTCTCTATATCATTTTTGTTTAGCATTTTTTGCCTTCCAAAGTTTTTATATTTATTTTTAACATTTACAATTTCCTTTTTTAACTCTTCATTCTCTTTCTCTAATTCTTGTATTTTTTTTATCAAATCATCATACATATAAACACACTCCAAATCTTGTACCTATTAATTTAACACATTGATAATACTTATTCTATCATTATGTATCAAATTTAAAAGACACATACTATTCAATAAGATTATGTTTAATATCACTATTTTAAAGATATAAAAAGGACGGTACGATTTTTGTTCGTATATAACTTCTTCTAAGATATAAAATTAATCTATATTAGATATACTTATATATTTATATAAAAAAGATGATACATCTTGAAATATCATCTTTTTATATAAATCAGTACGATTTTTATTCCATTTTATGTAAAAATACAACTCAATATAATAAAAATTATATTGAGTTTGCGTTATGTTTTATATATAATTTATGTGTTTTAATTCTTCTTTTAATCCTTCATACTCTTCAATAGTTTCATTTAATGGTATTAATTCTTCTTTTATATCTTCAATATCTTCTTCTAAACTTTCTATTTCATTTTTTAAGTCTTCCAACTCTTCCTTTTTCATTTCTAATGTATTTTTTAAATCTTTATATTCAGCATTATACTGTTTTATTTTTAATTCTATTTTTCTTTCTATAATCTGTTCTTTTAGTTCTTGGAAACGATTATACATATCCTCATTAGCTTCACATTCAAAATTTGCTAGTCTTGACATATTTCACACTCCTAATATACTAAAATTTTTTTCTTTTTATTATATTAACACATTATTCCAATAAAGGTAATGAATTTTATAATTATTGTAATTATTTGAATATTCATAACACCAACTGGAATAACAACGAAGCTTTTGCGAGTTAGTTGTGGAAGACGGTAGCCATATCCAAAGGATATAAAGCTTTTCTTTCTTAGGTTCTACTGCTGCTATTAAAAAAGAGCAAATTTTAATCCCCGAAGGGGGGATGAGTGAGCCTTTGTTTCATCTTCCGAAGGATGGATTTTTCTACTACCCCGAAGGGGAATGACATACCTGGGGCAACTTATAAAGGTATATACAAACACTATATATAACCTAGTGCATCTCGGAAAATTTTAAAATTTGACTTCTTCTATATAGATTTACTAGGTGTTTTGATGAAAATTTAATTTTATATATAATTTTTTTCAAAACGGGATTTCTTACTAAATTATTAAAAAAATCTATATTTCTACAACTCCAGCTACAACAATGCTTTATTATCTATTCAAATACTCAATTTTTAACATTCTTAAAGCCTTTTTTCTAAGTTCTATGTATATATAGAACAAATCTTATAGTAAAAATATTCATCTTTTTTTTATGTAATGTTAATAGCAAATTTTGCTACAGTAATATGTTATGTAAAGGAGCTGAACAAAAATGAATTTAACATTTTTAAAAAAAGAAAGACTAAAACAAAATATTAGTCAAAAGAAAATATCTACAACTTTAGGCTACAAATACACTTCTAGCTATAACAAACTAGAAACTGGAACTTGTAATCTAACATTAGAAACATTTATTAAAATCTGTAATATTTTAAGTTTAGATTTAGAAACTGCAATAAAGGAGGTTGCCAAAAATGTTTAAAAAACAATTAGAATTAACGGAAACAGATGTAAAAAATATTAAAATTGCTTTAAAGTCAAATCCAGAGTGCAAAGACATTGAACCTTTGATTAAAAATAATGTTATTTTAAATTTAGACCAATTAAAATTGGTATCTAATACTTTGTACCATTATTCATATACTCCAAATTTTTCACATGAAGAAAATTTTATTTTCATAAGATTAGCTGAACTTGTTTTTTATCCATAGGAGGATTTATTTATGATTTTTACAAATATGAGTTTTGAGGAAATATACTCTGAATCTAAAAAAATGCTAAATAGAGATTTAACAGAAAAAGAAATAATGAAAATATCTATGTTGCTAGAAAATGCAGAGTTTGAAGGTTTTGAAGGTGATGAATAATGCGTAAACATTTCATAAGTGAATTAATTCTAAGTGGAAATAATTTAGAAGTTACTGAATTTGACAATATTAAATATTTTGGTTATAAAAAAACTACACCTAAAGTTACAACTAGAAATACACCTTCTTTGGAAGAAAAAGAAGCTATTAATAAAAAAACTACAACTAGAGCTATCAAAGAAGTAAAAAGGTTACTAGCTTGCAATTATTATACTGATAATAGAACAGCTAAGTTTTTAACTTTCACCTTTAATGTAAACGTTTCTAAAATTCAATCTAAAGATAGATTGAAATTATTTCACAAGAGATTAAAACGTAATTATGGATATATTGCTAAATATGTTGGAGTTTCAGAACTTCAACAAAACGGAAATATTCATTTGCACCTTGTATATTTTGGACTCCCAATTATTTCTCATGAGATATTACAAAATTTTTGGTCTTATGGTTCAGTTAATGTAAAAAAAATTTACAATAGTGACAACAGCTTCAGAAATATAACAAAATATCTATTTAAAGATAAAGATAAAAATAATAATTCTAATAGATATTTTACCTCAAAAAATAATTTAAAAAGACCTATAATCGTAAGAAATGATTTGGTTTATGAAAAAGTGAAACATTTATTAAAAGATTGCTATATGGATTATATTTACACTGGTGAAAATGAATTTTTAGGTGCTTATACAAAAAAAAGCTTAGATTTGTCTAAGCTTTCTCCTTATGAAAAAAAGTCTATAGAAACCATTTTACTCAATAGCTTTTGATTTTTCCTTAATTAATTTATTATATATAGGATCATAAGTCGGAACACTTTTTATCATTTTTTTATTATAAACATTCTTAAATTAAATCATAAGTGTCAACAACTGAAACTGTTCTTCCTACACTTCTATATTTGCCTACAGAATGTCTATTTTACAACATTTTAAATTGAAAAAAGATAAAACTAAAATAACTCTATAAATGATTTTTAGAACCTTTTAGCTATAGTTTGAATATTAAGCTTTATATTTTGACTCTTATCTATTTCTATATCTTTTTTAATGTAAATGTTAATCCTTGTTAATATTTTCCACAATATCTTGATATCCACGTCTATCATCTTCATTAAGTGAAATATTGTCTAAATATTCTTCATAATCAGCTTTAAATAAATCAAAGTTTTCACTTGTTAAGGTATATAAATCATTAGAATCCTTAAGTGGTATTATTACATCATCTTCTGAATTAAAATCATGCATATCTATATACCTATCAATTTCATCCTCACCATAATGTTCTATAAATTCCTCAATAGTATTTTTTAACTTATTATTCATAAAAAACTCCTTTCATATATGTAAAATATAATCTAGTATAAACTTTTATATAGGTCTATTCAATAGAACAGGAACAATTTTCCTATAATACAAGCTGAAAAAATTTGATACCTATTGTAATATTTCTTTTTATGCTTTATTTTTTATCCATTTCTATAATTTTTTCTATATGAATCATTTAAACGTTGCTTAAATGAATTCTAAGAACATTTTTCAAACACAAATGTAAAAACACATTGCAATATACAGAATGCTCTCTATTGACGTTTTAAAAGCTATAAAACAATAGATACTATTTAATTATATTTCTACATAATCATTTTTATATAAATCTTCTTCATAGTACATGACTTCATCTTGAAATACTTTCATAATAACATTATCAAAGTATTTTTTTTCTATAAAATGTTCCTTAGTGTAACCAACCCCATTCGAGAATCTGAAGTTCCTTTTTCTTAGTAGAGCTATTCTTTCAACAACTTCTGTATATTCATTAGTTATAAATAAAATATGATTCTTTCTTAGGTATTTTCTTTCGTTATCTATTAAGTCAAACCATTCATGAATACTGATTACTTCAGATTCTACTCTGTAAAAATGAACAGCATCTATAATATAATATATTTTTACATTATTAAAAAATACTTTCACGTAAAGATCAAACTCTTTAAATGTTAGAGTTGATAATATAGTATCATTTCTTTCTAACTTATCCTCAATTGTATTTAATTTTACAAATTTCTTCATAAGTTCAGGGTCTACGTCTATACGTTCCTTATCTTCTACTTTTATACCCCATTCTTCACAAGTACCACAATCCATTAAAGGAACTGTCTTTATATGAGTTCTAAAAGTTTTACTTCCTTTTTCTATCTGTCTTTCTTTAACTTTGTTTATATTCTTTCTTTGAATACTATTTCTTTTCTGAAGCTCTTTCAATGCAAGTTTTTCTTGTAAATCCAAACTTCTTTTTTTTCTTGTACTCATTCTCTAAAATACCCCCAATAGTGAATTAAACCAATACTAAAATTATACAAGGGTCTGTTCTTTCTGTAAATTAAGAACAGGAACAAAGTTCCCTATAATACAAGCCGAGAAAAAATGGGGGTAGTTTTTTAAATGAAATATATTATAATATACTTATTGATATAAATATAAAAAGAATGAGCTTATAAAAACCCATTCTTTTTTAAGTATGATATATGTCTTTCGAATGTTGTGGTACTGCTAATACCTAACATTTGCATTATTTCTTTATTTTTAAAGCCTTCTAATCGAAGGTTTTTTATTTTTTCTCTTGTTAATTTCAACTCTTCTTTCTTTGACATCTTACCATCTTTTTTTAATTTCTCATTATATTTATTCTTTTGATATATTCTATCTCTTCTTTTATATTCTGATTTAGAAATAATTGTAGTCATTACCCTTTGTTCATCTTCCGTTATCTCTAACAATTCTATAAGAGTTTCATTTTTATATTTATACTGTTTATCTTTACTAAAGTAACATGTTTCTGCACTCTTAGTTGCAGTTATAGCTTCTTTTTCTTTTAATGGATATATAAACTCATTATTTAATTCTAAAGTGTCATTTAAAGCTTTCTCTGCGTCTTCTGTAAATACACATAGATAATATCTATATAGGAACAATATTAGCTCTCTATGCCCCTTTAAATCATATTTTCTTAACTCACAAAGCTTTATTAAATCTTGTATCCTTGCATAATATAGACTTCTTTCTCTATGTACAAATATAACTTTCTTTGGTCTACCTTTTTTCTTCTCTTTTGGTTTTAATTCTGGTAAAAAATTATTTTGTATTTCTCTTAAATCATAAGTGTATTCATAATGATCTATTACTTTGACTTTACTATTTGATTTAGAATTTATACTTTCCGGTACTCGTAAAATTCTTGCTGCATCTAATGCTTTTCTATCTGCTCCAAATTCTTTTAATTCTTTGTATAAGTATTCTTCTACTGCTTTCCACAATGGTAATGCTTGACCTGGTACAGAATTAATTAACCATATCAAATATAAACCTCTGCCACTATCTACAATAATATTAGGTCTTGGAATACTTCTATTAAAATAGTTTTCTTCTAAATTCATAATGATTTGTTCTTTTGTAAATTTAGTATTATAAATATCTAAATCTATAAAATTTGCTTTTAATTCTTTTATACATTCAATTCTCCTAGATGGTTTAAAGAATGTATTCATGCTAATATATATATTTTCATCAGCAAAATTTAACTCCAATAAATTTTTATATTTATAGTGCCATTGAGTATATTCACTATTTTTAATTTGAGCTTTAGTTATCCAGCCTTTACTATTTTTATGAAGAGTTTCTATATAACTTATATCCT
>NZ_CCAT010000060.1 GCF_000612845.1 Clostridium ihumii AP5 | reverse complement strand
GCAAGAGGACCAAGAGGAGAACAAGGCGAACAAGGCCCAGAAGGTCCAATAGGACCAGAAGGACCACAAGGAGCAACTGGAGCAACAGGCGCAAGAGGACCAAGAGGAGAACAAGGCGAACAAGGTCCAGAAGGCCCAATAGGACCAGAAGGACCACAAGGAGTAACTGGAGCAACAGGTGCAAGAGGACCACAAGGAGCAACTGGAGCAACAGGCGCAAGGGGACCAAGAGGAGAACAAGGAGAACAAGGTCCAGAAGGTCCAATAGGACCAGAGGGCCCAGAAGGTCCACAAGGTCCAACAGGCCCAGCATTTAATGAATATGCTTATTCAGAAAATAGAAGTATAAGCACAGATTTAATATCAAATTTAGAAAGAATACCATTAGGAAATTTTAGAAGGATTTCAGGAGGAATAAATTTAAATCGAAACAATTACTTCACATTTGATGATGATGGCACTTATCTTATTATTTGGACAATAAATGTAAATGATATTAGATGTCAATGTGATAGAGGAACAGTTATTTCATTAATTAAGGAAATTAATCAAAGTTCTCATATATTAGCATTGTCAGGTTCACCACAATTTGGAAATCAAGGAGCTGTAGTAACTGGATCTACAGTGATAGAAGCAAGAGTTAATGAAAAATTTGCATTTATAAATTATTCAGGTCATGAGATTACACTTAATCCAATAGATGGATACAATGAAACTATAGTATCATCTATAACTATAGTAAGAATAGCATAATAATTTAGTCTAGCATAATTTATATGCTAGACTTTCAAATTAATGTGATATATTTTACTTTAAGTTTTGATATAATAAATAATATTATATTATATTTAGAAAGAGGGAGTAAATTTGAAAATAACTAAGGATTTTTATGCTAGAGATGCAAGAGTTGTGGCGAAAGAACTTTTAGGTAAAATTTTAGTAAGAAAAATAAATAATATAGTTTTGAAAGGGAAAATTGTAGAAACAGAAGCATATATAGGAAAGATAGATAAAGCATCACATGCATATGGAAATAGGAGAACAGAAAGAACAGAACCTCTTTATGGAGAAGCAGGAATTGCATATGTATATTTTATATATGGACTTTATCATTGCTTTAATGTAATAACTAATAAAAAAGATGAAGCAGAAGGTGTTCTTATAAGAGCCATAGAACCATTAAATGAATTTGATTATTTGAGCCAGATAAGATTTCATAAAAAATATAATGAATTAACTAAGTTACAAATAAAATCTTTAACTGATGGACCATCTAAATTATGTATGGCAATGAATATAACTAAAATTAATAATTATGAAGATATGACAAAAAGCGAGGATCTATATATAGAATCAATTAATATTAATGAAAATTTTGAAATAGTAGAAAGTAAGAGAATAGGTATAGATTATGCAGAAGAGGCTAGAGATTTTTTATGGAGATATTATATAAAAGATAATAAATATGTGTCTAAGAAATAATTTAAAATCATTTAAAATTATTGGTTTTATCTAATATATGTGAAGAAAGTACTATAATTAAAATTGATTAACAATACATACTTAATGAGAACTAAGTTATAGGAATTCAAGTTTAAACTTTAAGGTATTCATGTTTAAGTTGAGAATTTTAATGCTAAGTTTTAATCTATATTTTAAAAAATTGACAATTTACAGTGGACAGTGAAGGTGAAAATTGGATTTCCAATTTTAAAGAATGATTTTTTATTAAATTTGCTAAGCAAATTAGTTGAAAACAATATAAAAACGTAGTTTTTATGTATTTCTATTTTAAATATTAGGAAATGAAATGAGTAATATTTACTATAACTGTAAATTGCCAACTGGTTCAAAATATAAATATAGCAATAAACTGTAAGAATAGTACTATCATTTGAGAAAGACATTACTTTAAATTTGAACTTGGAACCCTATAGTAACTTAGTTCTTTCTTTAGAAATTTGAACTTTAAAAAATAATAAAATTCATTAAGTATACATTATCTCAAAGAATGAAATCTTAGGTGTGAATGAAATAAAAAATGGGTATGTAAATACTTCTTTTTCAAAGTGAACTAAGTTTTATTTATAAATTAATTTTATAAATTGAGTAATATAAATTCAACTAGTAAATTAAAATATATAAAGAAGATAAATTTATTTAAGATATAATAAATTTATCTTAGCGCTAAAAAGGGAGAGAAAATTTTGAATAAGATTCCAATAATTACAGTAAAAAATAATTTGCTAGTTGAATTAAAAGAAATTAAAAGTTTTATTAGGAACATACGTAAAGGTATATTTTTAAAAAATAAGTTGAAAGTTATACAAGATAAATATTTAAAAAAAGGACTTATTGAGATGAAAAATGAAAATTTTCATATGGCTATAATATATTTAAATAAGTCTATAAAATATGGAAATTTAAAAGCACCTTACTATTTAGCATCTATTTATTTAGATGAAAGCTATGATTTTTTTGATTATGAAAAGGCTAAGAAATATTTATATATTTCTGCTAAAAATGGAGATGTAGTAGCACAAAATAATTTAGCAACTATATATTTGAATGTTTATAAGGATTATGAAAATGCCATAAAATGGTTTGGATTATCAGCAGAAAATGGGTATGTGGAAGCTCAAAGTAACTTAGGACAATTATACTATAAAGGAATAGGTGTAAATATGAATTACATTCAGGCAGAAAAGTGGCTTAAAAAAGCTGCGAATGCTGGAAATGGAATTGCTATAAGTATTTTGCCTAATTTGTACAATGAAAATGGAGAAGTTTTAAATATAAGGGAAGAGATGAAAAAAATATTTAATGGAATAATTAATGGTGATAATAAAAGTTTATATAAGATGGGTGAGTTTTATATAAAGGGGATAGGTGTAGAAACAAATTATAAAAAGGCAATAGAATATTTTTCAATGGCAGGCGAACTTGGAAATTTGGAAGCACAGGAATTATTAGGAGCTATTTATTGGAGTGGTATTGATGATATAGACAGAAATTATAAAAAATCTAAATATTGGTATGAAAAAGCTGCAATTTTAGGTAGTGCATCTGCTGAATTAAATTTAGGTGTTATATATAGTAAAGGATTAGGTGTAGAGAAAGATCCATATAAAGCATTTAATTTATATTTAAATTCTGCAAAAAAAGGAAAAGCAGAAGCAGAATATAATGTAGCATGTAATTATCAAGATGGAAAGGGTACAGAAAAAGATGAAAAAGAGGCTGTAAAATGGTTTCTAAAAGCTGCTAATGATGGTGATGTAGATGCAAGTTATGAGATAGCAATTTGCTATATGAATGGCATTGGCGTAGATATAAATATTAAAGAGGCAGAGAAGTACCTAAAAATAGCTATAAACAATGGGTCTAAACAAGCTGAAAATATGTTAAGAAACATTAATAAAAATCAATATGATGAAAAATTAAGTTTTAATAATGAAAAATTTAAAATGTATAGAAGTAGTATGGGGTATAGCATTAATATACCTGAAAGTTGGAATATGAACATAAAGCTAATTGGAAAAGAAAAAGAAATACTTATATATAAATACAATAAGGAATTGGAAATAAACGATGTAAAACTGATAATTTCACATATAGAAATGCCAAGTATTTATGATATAAATTTAAGAAAATATTTTAATGATTTGGGAGCACTAGATGGAAAAGAATGTATTGTAAATGGAAATGAAGGAATAAAATTTGAAATAGAAAATTTAAGTGGAACTATAAATATAATATATGTTATAAGAGGCCAAGAAAAAATATATTTTTTAAAGATCATAGTAGATAAGTATAAATATAATTTTTACAAGGATATATTAAAAAAAGTTATAAATAGCTTTACAGTAGAGGAAAATAAAAATTCTAATTATGACAGAGAATTTTTAGAGGAAATGAGGGAAAAAGCTATAAAAATATTTAAAGAAACGTATAATTGATTTTACTTTAGAAATTAATACAAAATGTATATGGAAATATTAAGTATAAAAAGACTTTTATACTTAATATTTTTAATTTTTTGGAAAATAATAAATAACCTATTTACAAAAAAGAAATAATTATATATACTAATGTATATACAGTAGTATATATAATTATTAGGGGGCTTATTATGAATATAAAAAAAATGGTGCAAGCATCGCTATTAATGGCTATAGCAATTATAATTCCAGTAGTTTTTGGAAATAGTTTAAGGGTATACATACCACCGTTTACGGCAACACTTGCATCTCATGTACCAATGTTTTTAGCAATGTATTTAGGGGTTAAAGCATCAGTTGTTGTAGGTGCTGGATCAGCTATAGGTTTTCTATTTGCATTTCCAGATCCAATAGTTGCAACAAGAGCATTTATGCATGTAGTTGTAGGTTCAATAGGAGCAAAGTGTGTAGAAAATGGATTTAGCTATAATAAAGTAGTTTTAATAACTGCTCCACTTCATGGAATATTAGAAGCACTTATAGTTATTCCGTTTGGATTTACTTTTAAAGATGCACTAATTGTAGTTGGCATAGGTACCATACTGCATCATGTGGCTGATGGTGTTATAACTTATCCTATATTAAAGGCATTAAAGCTAGATAAAAAATTTAAATCCAATAAGGCAAAAAAGTTGGTTGCATAAAATGAGCATGTTAAAGTCTATTTAAAGTTTAAGCTTTAAATTTTATCCCATAGATAAGACATTAATTTAGATGTCTAAAAAATACATGCTCAAATTAAGATAATTTCAATAAAGTATTCCCGATAAAAATTTTCAATAAGTATTATTTTGAGTATGTATTTGTATTAAGATTTTGCTTATACAAAAAATATTATTAAACTTTAAAACTATCCTTTTATGATTAGGGTAGTTTTTTTGTATAAAATTAATTAAAATAAGAATAATGAATTAGTAGATATAAATGATTTTTATGTAGAAATGGAGTGATTTTAAATGATTAAGTTAATATCATGGAATGTTAATGGAATTAGAGCATGTGTACAAAAAGGATTTTTAGACTTTTTTAATGATGTAGATGCAGATATATTTTGTATTCAAGAAAGTAAACTTCAAGAAGGGCAAATAGATTTGAAGTTAGATGGATATTATCAATATTGGAATTATGCAGAGAAAAAAGGGTATTCAGGTACAGCAATTTTTACGAAAATCAAGCCTATATCAGTAGTAAATGGATTAGGAATTGAAGAGCATGATAAAGAAGGAAGGATTATAACACTTGAATTTGATGAGTATTATGTTGTTACAGTTTACACTCCAAATTCCAAAAGTGAACTTGAAAGATTAGATTATAGAATGATATGGGAAAATGAGTTTAGAAAATATTTAAAAGAATTAGAAAAAAATAAACCAGTTATAGTATGTGGAGATTTAAATGTTGCACATAAAGAAATAGATCTTAAAAATCCTAAAAACAATAGAAAGAATGCAGGGTTTACAGATGAGGAAAGAGGAAAATTTACAGAACTTTTAGAAGCTGGCTTTATAGATACATATAGATATTTTTATCCAAATGAAAAAGGAATGTATTCATGGTGGTCTTATAGATTTAATGCAAGAAAAAATAATGCAGGATGGAGAATTGATTATTTTTGTGTATCAGAGTGTTTAAAAGATAGACTAAAAGCTGCAAATATACACACTGAAATATTAGGATCAGATCATTGTCCAGTAGAATTAATAATAGAATAAAATATTATAAAATAGTATAGTGATTATTATTTTGGAATAAACTTCAAATTAACAGCATAGTATCTATTAATAAAACGAAATTGTAAAAGATGGGGGAACTATAGATGAGTATTGATGCTGTTAATGAGAAGATTACACTTAAGGCAATGACAAATTGGGTTAAGGAAAGAAATGAAAAGTATTCATTTGTTGAGGACAGTATAGATTTTAGTGAAGATATTCCTTTAAGTAATGATGAGTATAATAAATTTATTAAATCGATAAATAGTTTAAGTGATGATGACATTTGTAATGTTAGTGATTTAATGAAAATTTATAATAAAATTCCTAATGAGCATGTTTTAATAGATGCATTAAGTCAATACGAAGCTTTATTTAAGGATAATGAAATTGTGAATATTATAGGGAAAGTTCCATTGCATAAATATTCTTATGAGCAACTGGTAAAAGCTAAAGAAAATATAGAAATATTAAAATCCAATATATCAAAATTTAAAAACAATGGATTTGAAAAAGTATTATATTGCGTTGATAATAATAAGTATTTTCATGATATAACAAAAAATGTATGCAGTAAATTAGAATTTATGGTAAAAGAAGCTTGGATATTAACTAATAATGTGTATTTTAAAAACATAGAAATACCTGATAATATAGATTTGCTAAAATTAAAATGTGATTTTGATATATTTTTAAAATCAAATTCTACTATAAAATTTAAAAAAATTATATTTAAGTTGAAAAATACATTTAAATATAGCGTTTTAAAAAAGTGTAAAGTAAATGGTATAAATTTATGTGAAGGAGCAGACATAAATAGTGTATATGATTATATAAATTTAAAGATTTTAGAAAATGAAATTTTATCTATTTGGAATAATTATGCTAACAAGTGTGATTTGAAAAAACTAAATAAAATAGATATAGAAAGTATAACTTTTATAGAAGGAGAATTAAAATATCTAAAAGAAATAATTAAATTTAATGAAAATTACAGAACATTTTTAATAAGTGATTTTAGAGAATATGTGTGTGAAGACTTACCATTAGATCAAATTTCAAAAATTAAAAGTTTATTATTATTAGATAAATTGGTAATGATACAGCTTCTAGAAAAGTATTTGTGTAAATTAAAAAGGTTATTTTTTAGTTGTAGATGTACTGAAAAATTATGTATTTATATGGACAACTATGAATATGATAAAATTAAAAATCATTACAATTATTTAAATGAGTTAAAAGATAAAAAAGATCAGGTAAAAACACATAATATTTTACAAAAAAAATTAAAAAAAACAATGCCTAAATTTTATGAAAATATAAAAAGAAATAAGACTAGATTTATTGGATTAGATTTTGAGGAATTATTTAAATATACAAAATTTAATGGTGTATTAAATGGTAAGATAAAAAGCAATAAATATAGTGATTTATTAAAAATAGAACAGTGTTGTTAAATTCAAAAATCATGATTTTTATATATGTAAAATCATGATTTTTTATTTTAGAAAATTTGATAAAGTATATTTAATATGTGTATAATTAAATTATATAAAATCTAATTAAGAGGTATTTTATGTTGAAAGTGAGAGTAGAAATATGTTTGATTTGGAAAATGAAATTTTAAAATTAAATGAAAAGCAGAGACAAGTTGTAAATGAAATAGATAAAAACATATTGCTTCTTGCAGCAGCAGGCACGGGAAAAACAAATTCGTTAGCATTAAGAATTGCAAATATTATTGAAAAGAAAAAATCAAATCCAAAAGAAATATTATGCTTAACATTTACTAATAGAGCTTGTAAGGAAATGAAGGAAAGAATTATATCTGTAGTTGGAAAAGATGGATTAAGTATTTGCATAAATACTTTTCATAGCTTTTGCTTTAGCATAATAAAAGAGGAATCAAAGAAAAATACAGATGTATCTTTTGATTTTATAATTTATGATGAAGAAGACTGTAAAGAAATAATTAAAGAATTTAATGTTCAAAAGTTTAACTTAAATTCTCTTCAAAATTTTATTGATTTCATGAAAAATGAAAAATTGAAATTTAGAAATAAAGATTATATAGATATATTAAAATATAATTTAGAATATAAATGTGATGAATTAAAAAAAATATGCATAGATGAAAATAAAAGATTTAATAATGAATTGTTTAAATTTATAGCAAACTATGGTCATAAGTTGGTGGGAATTTACGATAGAACTTTACATGAGAGGCATGGTTTAGACTTTAATGATTTATTACTCAAAGTTTATGAATTATTTGAAGATGAAAATATTGCAAGTAAATGGAGAAAAAAATTTAAATATATACATATAGATGAGGTTCAAGATACTAGCATATTTGAATATAGTATTATTTCTAAGTTATTTTATGAAAATAATATTATGATTTGTGGAGATTATTTCCAAACTATATATGAATGGAGAGGATCTAACCCTAAAAATGTATTAAATAAATTTGAAAATCAATATACTCCAATAACAATAATTTTTGATAAAAATTATCGTTCTACGAAGACATTATTAAATGCATCTTATGATTATTTAAAAAATGCTTTTGAAAGTGAAATAAATGATATATATGAATTTGATTTCAAAGCAAATTCAGATTGTTATGGAGAAAATATAGAGTTTAAAACAGCATATGATATAGAAGAAGAAGCTACATGGATTTTTAATAGAATAAATGATTTAAAAATTAAAGATGTATCAAAAGTAGCTATATTGACTAGAAATAACAAAATAAATATAGCATTAAGTAATGCATTAATTAATGTGAATAGATTAAAAAAAGATGAAGAAAAATTATATTTCTTATTAGTTGATGAGTTTAAATTTTTTAGAAGACAGGAGATAAAAGATATTATAGCTTATTTGAAGCTAATTACTAATAAATATGATAATAATAGTCTTAAAAGAATTTTAAAGAAGTTTTCTAAAGGGATTGGAGAAAAAACTATAGAGAAGATTGAGAATAATGATTTTAGAGAATTGGGAATAAAATTATATGATTTTATGGACTATAGTACACAAACTTATGGAGATCCATATCAGTTATTATTAAGAGAAATAGAGAAGGACAATGTGGTAGTTTTTGATGTGGAAAGCACAGGTATAAATACTGTAGAAGATGAAATTGTTCAAATAGCAGCAATAAAAATAAATAAGTTTGGTAGTGTTATTGAAAAGTTTGAAAAATTTCTAATTCCTACAAAATCTGTTGGAAATTCAGAACTTGTTCATGGATTTAGTAATGAATTCTTAGAGAAAAACGGAGAAGACAGTAAAAGTGTGTTAAAAGATTTCCTGAATTTTATTAAAAATACTTTAGTAGTTGGTCACAATGTAAGCTATGACTTAAGCATATTAAATAGTGAGCTTCAAAGAAAAAAATTACCAAGGGCTGAGATAATAGATTATTATGATACATTAGACTTAGCACGTAAATTCTATCCAAATTTAAAGAATCATAAACTAGAAACTCTTAGTAACTTATTTAATACAGAAGTAAAATCAAGTCACAATGCTATGGATGATATTTTGTCAACTAAAGATATACTTATAAAGTTTGTGGAAGAAAATATAAAGCCTATGACTTTAGAAAGATTATCTATATATAATAAATATTCTGGTAAATTTTACGAAGTATTTGAATATATAAGTGACTTAAGAAATAAAAGTGAGAATTTAAGACCGCAAGATTTAATATCATATATAGTTAAAACCTGTGGAATATTAGATTTTTATAATGAAGAACAAATTAGAATAAGTAATCTAAGGGAATTTTACATGATGGCAAAAAATATGGATGATGAAGATTTAAATTGTATAGATTCACTTATAGAAATTTTAAAGGTTTCAGCATTATCTAATAGTGAAATGGATAGAATGCTTAAAAAATATCCAAGAATACCTATAATAACAGTGCATCAAGCTAAAGGAGCAGAATTTGATTATGTATTTTTAGCTGGTATGCAGGATTATACATTTCCAAGCTATCAGTCTATAAGAAGTGATGATTTAGAAGAAGAAAAAAGAGTATTTTATGTAGCTATAACGAGAGCTAAAAAACAATTATTTTTAAGTTATTGTAAAAAATCTGAAAGAGGCACAAAAGAAAAAAGTAGATTAATAGATTTTATACCTAAAAAGTATATAGATGAAGTTTAAAATATTATTTTATGGCTAACCTTCTTAAATATTGTACTTAAAAGGTTAGCTTTTTAATATGTTTAATTTACTAAATTTATATGAAAATTTAATAAAAGATTTGTGTTATAATAAAAAGATATGAGATATTAAGCATACGAAAGAGAATGATAAGACAATTTATTGAAAAATTTTACTGTATATATTACTTTTACTTTCATTAAATAATTGGATTATTAAGTTGGTTTTAAAGAAATGTATTACACAAAATTAGAAATTAGATTTACTTATTATTTTTAAGAACATGCTGTAATTATAATATAATTTGTTAATCATAAGGAGCAATTATGTTGAAAAGAGAAATTTTATTACAAAGATTTAATGAAGATATTAGTGGGAAAAATCATGTCAGTGGAAAAAGAATATTGGAAAATGACCTTGTATCTTCAATTAACATAAATAATGAGGATGGTTTAATCGTAATAGATGGTAAGGTGATTTCAGAATCTCTTTTTAATGAGTATAGTACTAATATAGAGATAGATACTGAAAGTAAAATGGTATTATCAACTTATTGTACTTGTAGAGATTATGAAAAAAAGGAGTTTTCAAAGAAAAATTATTGTTGTAAACATTTGATGGCTACATTTTATAAAGCTTTAGATGACCTTTCAAAGAATACTTCTTTAGTAGGGGATACTAGAGAAAACGAACCAATATTTAAAAAAGAAAATAATATTTTAAATGTATTACTTGAAAATAATACAAAAGAAGAAATTAAAATGGATGTTTATCTTAATAAAATAGAGTGGAAGGATACTATATCAGCAGAGTTTAAAATAGGGCTAAAATCAGTAAGTAGCAATAGTCTTTATGTTTTAAAAGATATAGAACAGTTTTTAACAGCTTATTATAATAATATTCCTATAAATTATGGGAAAAATTTTACTTTGAATTTTCAGAAACAATGTTTTTCAGCAAAAGATAAAAGGATTGTTGAATTTATAGAAATACTAAAAAACATGGATGAGCCCATGAAAGCTTTTAGTAAAAGAAGAGATAAGTATATAGATGGTAAATATATTAATATTCCAAGCTATTTAATTAGGGATTTTTTAGAAAGAGTTAAGGGACATAGAGTATTTTTAAATGAAGGATTTTTTTATAGACCAACAGAATCAGAAATTTTATCTATAGAACCACCATTAGATTTTGAATTGAAAAGTTTAAATAAAGAATATATATTAACTTTAAAAGATGGAACACCAAAAACACTGAGTAGCAATAATGATGTATTTTTGTTTGGAACTTCTATATACTTACCACAGCATGAATTTTGCTATAAAATAGGACCATATATCCAGGTGTTTAACGAATCAAAAAGTGTATCTATGCCTAAAAGTGAAGAAGATACAATATTACGAAGGTTAATACCAGATTTACAACTTCTTTCAAGAGATATTAAATTAAGTAAAAATATAAAAAATAAAATCGTTATGGAGGATGCAAAATTTAAATTTTATTTCGATAGAGAAAATGAAGAAGTAATTTTAAATTTGAAAGTGAAGTATGGTGATTATGAATTTAGCATCTTTAATGATTGTGATGAAAAAGTTATATATAGAGATAAGAAGGCTGAACAAAATGTAAAATCTGTACTTAGAAGTTTAGGTTTTGAAGCAATAAATGAAAAATTTTACCTTCTATATGGAGATGAATTTAAATTTGATTTTTTTAAGAATAAAATACATATATTACAAGAAATTGGTGAGGTATATTATTCAGAAAAATTTAAAGGTATAAAACATCTTGGGAGCAATGCAATAAAAGGTGATATAAAAAGCGGAAAGTATAATTATTTTGAAATGAGCTTTAAGATAGGTGATTTAGATTCACAAGAAACAGCTGAGATTTTAAGGGCTTTTAGAAATAACACAAAATATTATAAACTTAGAAGTGGGGAATATATTGACTTAGAAGAAGTGGAGCTTAAAACATTTTTAAATCTTTTAAATGCAATTTCTCCAGATGATATTAATGATAATTACATAGAAGTTTCTAAGAATAAGGGGATTTTTCTTGATAATTATATGAAAGAAAATAATATAAGATATATCAAGGGAAAATCACAATTAAAAGAAATAAGAGATAAATTTAAAAATATAGAAAAACTATCATTTAAAGAACCAGAAAATATAAATGCAAGTCTTAGATCATATCAAAAAGTTGGATATAATTGGTTTAAAACACTAGAATATTTAAATTGTGGTGGAATTTTAGCTGATGAGATGGGACTTGGGAAAACGCTTCAAACAATAAGTTATATAGCATCTAATCAAGGAGATATTTCATTAGTAGTTGTACCTACATCTTTAATTTATAATTGGAAATGTGAGTTTGAAAAGTTTGCACCAAATTTAAAAATTGGTATAGCTAATGGAGTAAGAGATGAAAGAGAAAAGTTGCTTAATAATATTAAAAGTTATGATGTAATAATTACTACATATAATTTATTGAAAATAGATTTAGAGATGTATAAAAATACAGAATTTAAATGTTGTATATTAGATGAAGCACAATATATAAAAAATTCTCACTGTAAAAATGCATTGGCCGTAAAAGAGATAAAATCTAAAACTAAGTTTGCATTAACAGGTACACCTATAGAAAATTCACTTATGGAACTTTGGTCTATATTTGATTTTATAATGCCATCTTATTTATATGATGAGAAAAGATTTTCTGTAAGATATCATAAGAAGTTAAATGAAAGTCCTGAGGTATTAGATGAATTAAATAAACTTATAAAACCATTTATATTAAGAAGATATAAAAAAGATGTAGCACATGAATTACCAAATAAAATAGAGAAAAATTTAATAGTTTCTTTAGGAGAGGAACAAGAAAAAGTATATGCTAGTTATGCAAAATATGCAGTGGAATTAATTGAGAAAAAAGTTAAAGATGATGAGTTTAAAAATAGTAAAATAGAGATACTTTCATACATTACTAAATTACGTCAATTATGCTTAGATCCATCAATTGTAATGGATAATTATATAGGAGAGAGTGGAAAAATAGAAGCATTAATAGAGATATTAGGTGAAGCTATAGAAAATAATCATAAAATTTTAGTCTTTTCTCAGTTTACATCTGTGCTTAAAAATATTAGTAAGAGACTAAAAAAAGAAAAAATTACATTTAGTTATTTAGATGGATCCATAAGTTCAGAAAAAAGAATGAATATGGTTAAAGAGTTTAATGAAGGAGCGAATAGTGTATTTTTAATTAGTTTAAAAGCTGGTGGAACAGGACTAAACTTAACTTCAGCTGATATAGTAATTCACTTTGATCCATGGTGGAATCCAGCAGTAGAAGATCAAGCTACAGATAGAGCTCATAGAATAGGTCAGAAAAATGTAGTAGAAGTTATAAAAATGATAGCTAAAGGAACTATAGAAGAAAAGATAGTAAATCTTCAAGATGAAAAAAGGCTTTTAATATCAAAATTAATTGGTCAGGAACTTTCAAATGGAGAAAATCTAATATCTCTTAGTGAGGATGAATTATTAGATTTATTTAAAATAAAATAGAATATCAAAATATGTAAATCAATATACAAATTTCAACTATATTGATAAAAAATAAGACAAGATGTTAGTTTTCAAGTGATAAAAAAACAACATCTTGTTTTTTTGTGTTTGAAAAACAAGAAAAAAGTATTAAGACATATAACCAAAAATATTCTTTAGCACATAATAGTAGATTAAATTAAATATAGCAAATAAATCACATAAATTGCTAAAAAATGTACATATAATTGGATAAAATAGTACAAATTGCTATTTAAAGTATTTATAATAATATATGAAAGATGAAATTTCTTTAAATGAAAATTTCACAATAAAAAATTATGTTATTACTGAATTATTTTAAGGTGGTAAATGATATGTATGGAGTAAACATAGATAATATAAAGTCAAATTTTTCAAAATATACAGAAGTTAGGATTGAAAAGAATTCTCAATATAAGATATCAATAGTAAATGGTATAGTCATGATAAATTATAAAAATATTAATTCAGGTGTTAATGCAAGAGTTTACGATAGTGGTGTATGGGGATTTGCTGCAAATTGGGATGTAAGTGAAGAAAGTATACAAAATGTAATAAGAAAAGCTGAAAGTAATGCATTATTCTTAAAGTTAAAAACACCTAGAAAAGTTGAAAAATTTGACCCAAAACCATATTGTAATGATAATTTTAAGTGTCAAAGTAGTTTAAAAGTGTCTCAAAATGTAGTAAATAAAAAACAATGCACGGATTTTGGAAAAAATATTTGTGCATATATAAAAAGTAAATATAGAGATATAGGAAATGTAATTATAGATATGTTATATGAAAATACTGAAAAGGAAATAATATGTTCTGATAATACTTATTGGTATGGTATTCTGCCAAGAACTACTATGAATATTTCATTAATTACTGAAAAAGATGGTAAACCTATAGAGATTAGTAAAAAGTTTGGCGGGCTTGGTAATATACAAGATAATTTTAATGAATTTGATAAACTATATAAAGATATTGATGTTTTATGTAAGTATCTTATTGATAAAAAGAATGGTGTATATGCAAAATCAGGTGAAAAGCAATGTGTATTATCTTCATATGTATCTGGACTTATGGCACATGAAGCAATTGGACATATGTTAGAAGCAGATACTATTATGAATGGTCCTTTTAAATTTGATTCAATAGGTAAAAAAATAGCAAACTCAAAGTTAACTTTAGTTGATTTTGCTCATACTGCTTTTGGTAAAAATTGTCCAATACCAATTTATGTTGATGATGAAGGTACTAAATGTGAAGATGTTATTGCAATTGAAAATGGAATATTGAAAGAGTTTATGTGTAATAAAGAAATGGCAAATGTTTTAGGAATAAAACCTAAAGGAAATGCAAGATTAGAAAGTTTCTCTAATGATCCGGTAATTTCTATGAGAAACACGTGTATAATGCCAAGTGATGATAAAGTTGGAGATATGATAGCATCTATAGAAGATGGTTACTATCTAATAATTCCAACATCAGCACAAGTTGATATAAATAGTCAATTCATAACAGGAATTAAATGTGGATATGAAATAAAGAATGGGAAAATAGGAAGTGCAATTTTAAATACATCAATATCTGGAGATGTAAAAACTTTTTTAAATAGTATATCCATGATAGGAGATGATTTTAAATGGTTAAATGGTGGAATATGTACTAAAAAAATTCAGATGAGAGTTGGAATGGGGTCTCCATCTATAAAATGTACTGTAAATATAGGGGGGGTGTAATATATGATTGATTACAATTTGGGGGAAGAATGTATTAGATATATAATGAAAAGAGGGGTTGATAAATGTAAGTACATTTTTCGTGAAGATCAAACTACTAAATTAAAATTTACAGATGAGATAAAGATGCTACAAACTAATATAGATAAGAAAATAAAATTGACAGTTATAAAAAATTACAAAAAGTCATCTATTATAATAAATAAAACTGATAGAAATTCAATAAAGAAGAGTATAGATGCCCTTATAGATTGCTGTAATATATCAGAGGAAGATGAAAATAATGATATTTCAGAGTATCAATTTGTTGAAAACTTCTATTCGGGTGAAGAAGAATTTGATATAAATGATATGTATAAAAAAGTGGAAAGATTATTATATGATATAAAAACATTTTTTCCAAAGATTATAATTAGTAGTGGTCATATAGACTTTAATGTAACAACAATGAGATTTATAAATTCTAATGGTGTTGATTTTAATACAATTAAACGAATATATGAATTAAAAATAAATTATTTTGCCAAGGGATGTAATACTTCATCTTCATTAAGTGAAATACACTTTAAATTTAGTAAATTACCAGTATCATTATTTGAATATGGAAATATAAAACAAAAATTGAAAGCTAGTGTAGATCAGTTAGAATATAAAGTTATAGAAGGCAAATTCAATGGAGATTTAATAATATCTCCACAATGCTTACTTGAATTTGTAAAAATATATAACTATATTTTTCTAAGAGAACATTCATTAATTTGTGGGAAAAGTATTTTACAAGGAAAATTAAATGAAAAGATTGCAAGTGAAAAGTTAAGTATTAGTTGCAGTCCTGTAGATTCCAGAATCTGTGATAAATGCTTTATAACTGATGATGGAATAAAAACTAAAAATTTAATGTATATAGATAAAGGTATATTAAAATCATATTTGTTAAATATATATGGTGGTAAAAAAACAGGATATGGATTTACACCATCAACAGAAATAATAATAGTAGAAAATGGCGAAAGTGATTTAGATGATATGATTAAAAGTACTCATAGAGGAATAATTTTAAATAACTTTTCTTCAATAGAGCCAGAAATTAATGGTGATTTTTCAGGAATAGCAAAAAATAGTTACTATGTAGAAAATGGAGAAGTAAAGTATCCTATAATTGGTGCAAAAATAATTGGAAATTTATACAAGATGTTTAACAGTATAGAAAGTATATCAAAAAATGTTTTGAATATGGGATTTGCTATAATGCCATATGTTAAAGTTAATAATGTGAGTATTTGTGGAGACTTAAAGTAATGAAAATTAAAATAAAATTGTACTAGTTCAATTTTAATTTAAAAGAAATTGAACTAGTATAATTTTTAAAGCATGGGTGCAATATAAGTTTTATTACTTTTCTTATTTATAATTTTTTCTAGACATTCACCTAATATAGACATACCTTTTTTTATATCCTCAATATTTGTTCCAGCATAACTTATTCGTATGCTATTATCAAGTTTATTACCATTGTTTATATAAAAAACACTACATGGAACTAATAAAACATCTTTTTTAGCACATTCTAAATAAAGCTTAGATGCACTAACGTTGCTTGGAAGTGTAATCCAAAAATTAAGTCCACCTTTTGGCTCATTAAATTCAATGTCATATTTTTTTAGTTTGTTCAGTTCTTCAATCATGCAATTATATTTGTTTTTATAAATTTGTCTCATATATTCTAGATTATGTTGCCAATGGCCATTTTCAAAATAAATATTAAGAGCTCTTTGAATTAATCCAGATGAAGAAATATCAGTTGTATGTTTTGCTTCTGTAAGTTTAGTTAACATACTTTCTGGAGAAATTATAAAACCTATTCTAAGACCTGGCATTAATAGTTTTGAAAAACTTTTTACATAAATAACTTTATCTTGTGTATCCAATGATTTTAAAGTTAGATTTTTAGATGTCATACTAAAAGAAAGACCAGATAAGGAATCATCTTCAACTATAAAAAAGTTATACTTATTTGCAAGTTCCAGTAATTTAAGTATTTTTTCTTTAGAATAGCATGTAGTAGTTGGATTTTGATAACTAGTCATAACATACAATAATTTAGGATTATATGTTCTAATTTGCTTTTCTAAAATTTCAAGATTTATACCATCAGTATCAATAGGAACGCCTATTACATTAGCACCACGAGAATTAAAAACAGAAACAGCACCAGTATAAGTTGGGTTTTCTGTTATGACATAATCACCAGAATTCAATAAGGCTTTTCCAATAATATCTATACCTTGCTGTGCACCAGAAACTATTTGTATTGTTTCTGAATCCACTTTAATATTATTTTCTCTTAATAGATAATATGACAAAGACTCACGTAGCGGTTCATAGCCATTACTTTCTTGATAACCAAAAGCATAGCCCTTATCACGATCTAAAACCTCATTTAAGGCATTTTTAAAAGTTTCTATAGGAAATATGCTTGGATCTGGTGTAGCACTAGCAAAGTTTATTGTATTCTCAGAAATTTCAATTTGACCACTAATCATAAGTTTGATATTTTCATATTCGTAGTCGTAATCATCATTATGAATAGGAGCTGAGTAATCAATTTTTTTATTAGAAGCTATAGAATCTACTAATTCAAATTGTTTTACATAATAGCCACTACCTTTTATGCCTGATATATATCCAATTAATTCTAATTGTTTGTATGCATTTACCACTGTAACATTATTAACATCTAATTCTTTTGCAAGCTTTCTTATAGGTGGAAGCTTTTCTTCTGATTTTAATTTGTCGGATTTTATCATATCTTCAAATGTATTTGCTATTTGAAGATATAATGGGACATTAGATGTCTTATCTAATTGTATCGAAACAGTATCCATTTTAAACATTCCTTTCAAAATTGTATTGACACATTCAAAATTGTATGCAATAATTTAATTGTATTAACGGTACAAAATGTAATTTTAAATAATAAAAAGAAAAAAAACACAATAATTGTATCGTTGCAATTATTATATAATAATATTTATTTTTTGTAAAGGAGAGAGTAGTTATGAGAGAAAATTATGAATTAAACAAAAACCTTGCTGAGATGTTAAAAGGTGGAGTAATAATGGATGTTGTAAATGCTGAACAAGCTAAAATAGCAGAAGCAGCAGGAGCAGTTGCAGTAATGGCACTTGAAAGAGTTCCATCAGATATAAGAAAACAAGGTGGAGTTGCAAGAATGTCTGATCCAAAAATGATAAAGGAAATTCAAGAGGCAGTTTCAATTCCAGTAATGGCAAAAGTTAGAATAGGTCATTTTGTAGAAGCACAAATATTAGAAGCTATCAAAGTTGATTACATAGATGAAAGTGAAGTTTTAACACCAGCAGATGAAGCTTTCCACATTGATAAAGGTGCTTTTAATGTTCCATTTGTTTGTGGTGCAAGAAATCTTGGTGAAGCTTTAAGAAGAATAGGAGAAGGAGCTTCAATGATAAGAACAAAAGGAGAAGCAGGAACAGGAAATGTAGTAGAAGCAGTAAGACATATGAGACAAATGAATGATGATATAAGACAAGTAAAAAATGCTGGAAGAGAGCAACTTATGACAATAGCTAAAGAAATGGGAGCTCCATTTAATTTAATAGAATATGTTTATGAAAATGGTAAATTACCAGTTGTAAACTTTGCAGCAGGTGGAATAGCAACACCAGCAGATGCAGCACTTATGATGCAACTTGGTTGTGATGGGGTATTTGTTGGTTCAGGAATATTTAAATCTGCTAATCCAGAAAAGAGAGCTAAAGCAATAGTAAAAGCAGCTACTTATTTTGATAAGCCAGAAATACTTGCAGAAATATCAGAAGATTTAGGCTTAGCTATGGATAGTTTAGATATTCGTGAAATTCCAGAAAACAACTTATATGCAAGTAGAGGATGGTAAAATGACAACAATAGGAGTTCTAGGAATTCAAGGTGCAGTTAGAGAACATATAAATAGCCTTGAGAAAATAGATGAAGTTAAAGCTATAAAGGTTAGAACTTTAGAAGAGTTAAATTCTATAGATGGACTTATAATTCCAGGTGGAGAAAGCACTGCAATAGGAAAACTTTTAAATGATTTCAACCTTATGAACCCATTAAAAGAAAGAATTGAAAATGGTATGCCAGTATGGGGAACATGTGCTGGTATGATACTTTTAGCAAAAGAAATAGACAATGATTCAAGACGTCATATTTCAGCAATGGATATAGAAGTTATGAGAAATGGTTATGGTAGTCAACTAGATAGTTTTTCTACAGAGATAAAAATAGATGAGGTATCTAAAAATCCAGTTAAACTTGTATTTATTCGTGCACCATATGTTAAGAAGGTGTGGGGAGACACTAAAGTTCTTGCTAAAATAGATGATAAAATTGTAGCATGTAGAGAAAAAAATATGTTAGCTACAGCTTTTCATCCAGAACTAACTAAAGATACAAGTTTCCATGAGTATTTTGTAAATATGGTTAAAGAAAAATAAAATAAGAAAAGTCATGAAATAGAAAAATTATTTCATGGCTTTTTTGTTTTAATATTAATATATTAAGTGTAATATAAAGTTAAGCATAATATAAAATTAAATTAATATTGAAAGGAATTTTCTATCGTATGAATAAAGATGAGTATATTGAATATCTAACAAAATATTTTCCAGTTTGGGAAAATTTATTACAAAGTGAAAAGGAATTTTTATTAAATAATATAAAGTTAGTTAAATATAATAAAGGTGAAAATATACATAACGGCAAAAATGATTGTATTGGTGTTTTAATTTTAAAAAAAGGGATGTTAAGAACATACATTCTTTCAGAAGAAGGTAAAGAAGTAACTTTATATAGACTTTATAAGGGAGATGTTTGTATTCTTTCTGCATCATGTATTTTAAAAAATATTACTTTTGATGTGCATATTGATTCAGAAGAAGATAGTGAAGTTTTAATGATAAATGCTAATGCATTTTCAAAAATTGTTAGTAATAATATATATGTAGAAAACTTTTCATATAAGAGTGCTGTAGACAAATTTTCAGATGTTATGTGGGCTATGGAACAGATTTTATTTATGAGTTTTGATAAACGACTTGCCAGCTTTCTTATTAGTGAAATGGATAAAAATAAAAAAGAAATTATAAAACTTACACATGAGCAAATATCAAAATATATAGGTAGTGCAAGAGAAGTTGTAACTAGAATGCTTAAATACTTTGCAAGTGAAAATATTGTAGAATTATCAAGAGGAGAAATTAAAGTCATAGATACAGAAAAACTCAAGAAAATAATAGAAAAGTAAGAAAATATATATGCTAGTTAAAAATAAATAACCATTAATATAGGGAAACAAGCTCGAATTCAAAACTATTTTTTAAGCTGTAAATATATTACTTTCAAAAGAAATACTTACTATAAAATGATTCAGAGCTAGTCTCACTATTAAGGGTATCCAAGTTTTGGAGTTAATAATTATGAAGATGAACTTGGAACCCTATATAGGGAAGCAAGTTGAAAAATGCAACTATTCTTATTTCAGTTGAGAATTCTAATTAATTTAATTGAAAATTGAAAATGAATGTAAATTGTCCATTAAAAAATATAGATTAAAATTCAAAAAAATTGTATAGGTTTAAAATATTAAATTGGAACCCTACAAATATAATTATATTTGTATTGAATTTAAATATGTAAAATGATACCATTTATCTAGAAGGTTATATTTTAATGTTCTGTGATAACCTTTACAAAATCAAGAAAATTCAAACAATAATTACATTAGAATAGTTTTTAAAGGGGGGATATTGTGACAATAAGTGATATAGAAAATAATGTAGATTTAAAGGTTGGAGTAGTTATAAATAGACTTATAAATAATATAGTAAAGTCTTATAAAAATATACTATGTGATAATCTTGTAGGTATGTATCTTCATGGCTCATTAGCAATGAATTGTTTTAATCCTAATGTAAGTGATATTGATTTTTTAGTAATTGTAAAAGATAGAATTGAAAACGATAAGATGAAAAGTCTTATAAAAGTATTATTAGATTTATCAAATGTTGCGCCTAAAAAGGGATTTGAAATGAGTGTGATTTTAGAAAATGATGTAAAAGACTTTAAATATCCTACACCTTTTTTATTGCACTACTCTAATTATTATAAAGAAAGATACTTGAAAGATTCTAATTATATTTGTAGAGATGGTGAAGATATAGATTTAGCAGCACATATGAATGTAATAAAAGAACGTGGAATCTTGTTATATGGAGAAAGTATAGAAGATATGTTTTATAATATTCCAAAAGAGTATTATATTAAATCTATTAAAGCAGATATTTTAAATTCTGATAAGGAGATAGAAAATAATCCTGTATATTATATATTAAATTTATGCAGAGTTTTATATTTTTTAACTGAAAATAAGGTATCATCTAAAATTGAAGGCGGAGAATGGGCATATTTAAATATAGAAGAGGAATACAAAGAAATTGTTGGAGAAGCTTTATATTCATATAGAAATTTAGGACATTTTGATGATTATGAAGGGGGAGAATTAAGAAAATTTGCAAAATATATGTTGGAAAAAATAAAAAATTTGTAATGATAATTTCCTTAAATGTAAATATATATATATTCATGCCGAATAATAATATATAAGTATAAAAGGAGATGAGATTTATGAGCTTTGGTATAGATAATCTTTTAAGAATAGGTTCAAGCATTTCAAGAGAAACATATAAAAAGCAAAATAATGATTTAATGGGATATGGAAGTATTAATAAGTTGCTAGATAACAGAACTGTATATAAAAGTGAAAGTGATAAGAATAAAGCATTAAGAAACAAATATATGGAATGTGAACGAAAAATAAAGAATAGAAGCATTATGAAAAATATGGGTGTAAATAATAACTTCTCGCCTAAAAATCAAAGTATAGATAAATTGAAGGAAAATATAGAAGAAAGAAATTTAGAAGAGATTTCATTTAAAAATAATGTATTAGATGTAAAAAATCATGGTAAATACAAGGTCAAGACTTTAATGCATGGATATACCAAAATAAATATTACAAATAAAGAGAATGTTTTAAATGTGGATAAGAAAGATTCTTGTAGATACGAAGATGTTTTAAAGACTAGTAGATTAATAAAATGTCTAACATCAGGTAAGAGTAGCACAGAAATAGTTAATGATATAAGAAGTAATTTTAAAGACTTCAAAGAAGCTGGAATAAGACTTCAAAATATGGGCTGTCAATGTGGAAAATATTTTCAAGTTAGAGGCTGTGAAGATAAATTATTTTTAGATACAGATGGTATGATATATACCAATGATGAATTAGATAAAATAAAAAAAGCATACACAAATAAAAATTTATTTAAAAGCGGATACAATGATAAATCTGAATTTATAATCGATAATGTAAAATATAAATTAGATAAAAATGGTTACTTAAATATTCCAGATGAAGTTATATGTACACCTTCAAGAATAACGATAAAAAAGTAATAAAAGGTTCTAAATTTATACAAAATACGACTTATGTCATTAAATTGATATGTAAGTGACATATAAATGACATAAAGTCGACATTTATTTGACATAAAACTTTATTATTATATAAATATAAAGTTAATGCCAATAACTATGAAAGTAAATAATATGATTTTTAAATTAAGTCCCCCTTAGTTTAATAAATCCAAAATCCTAAATATATTAACTTTAAGATCACACACCTCAAAAGATAGCTTATGCTATCTTTTTTTATGAATTTTAAAATTTTATTTACAGGCATTACTATAAAGTTCATCTAGATCATTTTTTTTCATAAGATAATTCACAAGATAACCCATAAGTACTACTCCAGGTATATCAATTAAAAGTCTAATTACAGTAAATTTATAACCAAGAGAAGAAATTTCAAATAATAGGGTAGATATTTTAGTTACACACCATGCATTCATAAAAATAATTATGTTACTAAATTTTGCACCCTTTTTAAGTAAAACAGTAGTAAAAGGAAATGCTGCATACATAGGTCCAGCAGCTAGAGAGCCTATTAACATAGCAAAAAACACACCTAATAAACCTGAGTTATTACCCATATATTTTATTAATACTTCACGAGGTAACCATACATCCATAAGACCTAGAAGTACCATTATAGGTGGTAGGACACCTAGCATTTGAATAAAACTAGAGTTAGCGCTAGATAGTGCTTTAAATCCAATGTTAGGAGCTATAAAAAATATAATAATTAATAAAAAAAGAGAAAAAACAAAAAATGAATACCTTTTAATTAGCTTTTTTAATATTTTCATACAATCATCATAACCTTTCCTAAAATAAAAGCTACTATAAAAGAAAAAAGAAAAGCTATAAAATTTCTAAGAAATGCAGCTTTTTTTCCAATATATTTTGATTCTAATGAGAATGTCATAATTCCAACTAAAGTAAGTGTTGATACTAATGCAGCAACTTGAGAGTAACCAGCACCATTTTCTAAAAGGATATTTCCTGTTGAAAATGCTACAAAAGTAGGCATCATAGTTATAGAACCAATAATCGAAGATATAAAAACACCTAAAAAACCAGAATTGTTGCCAATGAGTTTAGATATTGTAGATGGGTTTAAAAATGAAAGAATTATGCCTATAGTGATAATAATTCCTAAAAATTGAGGCATGATATTTTCAAAAGATTTTAAGGCTGTTTTAATAGCTATTTTTGTTTTTGATTTATCTTTTAAAAATGATATAAAAAGTAATATAAATGAAATAAAATATAATATAAATCCAGTCATACCATCACCTAACTTTCAATTGATGTAAATATGTTTTGAAAATATATATTATGTAAAATATTACATAATATTAAAATATGCAATAAATTTAATATATGTGTATTATAAATCTTATTTTAATTTATAGATAAAATAGCAAAATATAGATTTATAATATAAGTTGTGAAAAAAATAAGAAAAAATGTGATATAATAAAATTATTAATTATTTTCATAAATCAATAATTTTATATTATAAAGAAAATTGTTTATATATTTTGATTTTATCAATAATCAAAATATTGTGGTAAAATAGGCGAGGTATTAGGGAGTATTATTGAGCTGAGGGGGAATAAAAATGAAAATTAGAATTAAAAGAATATTTAAATTCACTACAAAAAAAGCAAAAATGATATTGTCTTATAAATATGGTAATGATTTTAGTTTAGATTTTATTAAAATTGCAAATAAGCATTTTGAAAATATAATAAAGGATATTCCTAACATAGGAGATAGTGCATTTAAAATTAGTTATTATATGTGTCCATGCTATATAGCTTGGTATAAAACATTACTGGATATGAATATAAGTGAAAAAGATGCAAACTTATTAATATGGGATATAAATGAAACACTACTAAAATCTTATCCACAAATAATAGTAAAGTTTATAGCAAAAAAAGTTTTTATAGGAAAATTTAGAAAAGCTGCATTAGATGCAGAGAGAAAAGCAATAAAAGAGGAACTTCACGAAATGGATTGGAAAATAAGAGGTGTAAAATTAGAAAAAAATATAATTTCTTTTGAGATATATGAATGTGCAATAGTTAAAATGTGTAAAAACTTTAATGTAGAAGGATTATTACCTTACCTTTGTAGAATGGATTATTTATTTGCTCATTATATTGGTATAGGTTTTAATAGAACAAAAACATTAGGAGATGGAGATGACTATTGTAATTGTAAGTACATATTTTCAGAAAGTTGTGAATGGGCGCCTGAAAAAGGATTTGAATATAGAAAATAATATAGATTTATAATTTAAAAATTAAATAGATAAAGTGTTACTTAGATTTAAGTAGCACTTTATCTATTATTATTTAAAAATTGTTACAGCATTACTTGATTGATAAGGATCAAATTGATACTCGCCTTGAGAAAGTCCAACATAAGCTCTGATATCATGTTTACCCTTTGAAGTTATAGGAAGTGAAAATTCTACAATATCTGTTGGTCTTATAAGCTTTATAGAATACACTAATACACCATTATCATATACTTTGAAAAAAGTATTATAATCTTTAATTGGTAAGATAGCTTTGAAGTTAGTATCTTGATTTGGTGAATTTGAATAAGTTAATGCAATATTTTCATTCCTTTGTGGATTAAAGTATCCAAGTTTTAAAGAGTTACTTTTTACGGAATAATCAAATTTATCATAAGGTTTAGAGAAATCTCCTAAATATGCTGTGACAGAGACTCCACCATAATAAGGTAATTGTACATCAACACTTAATTCTTTAGTTGGAAATACAATATCTTTTTGATATATAGTTTGACTGTCACCACGAATAAGAAGAGTAGTATTAGATATTTCTTTATCAAATTTTATATTTATAGTTGTTTTTCCAGTAGTTTGATCAACAGAAGTAGAAGAAATTTTAAAGGATTCATCATTATTGTAAATTGAATTAATTTTGTATGTGTCATTATTGTCCATTGTTATAGCACTAGCTGATATAAAACAAGAAGATGTCAAAATTGCTCCTATTAGAAGAGTTAAAAAAATTTTTTTCATAATTATACCCACTTTCTATCTTATTTTTAGTTGAAAATTGTTACAGTGTTGCTTGACATAAAAGGTTCATATTTATAAACACCAACAGTATTTGCACCTAAATAAGCTTTAATATCATGTCGTCCAAATCCTTTTAAAGGTGCTGTAAAATTAATTTTATCAGTTGGATTAGTTAATTTAGCTTTATACATTAAAACGCCATTGTCATAAACATAAAGCCAAGGATTTTGATCTTTATAAGGCAAGATTACATTAAAGTTAGTGTCAATATTATTTAATGAAACATAACTTAATTGAATTTGTTCCTTTACCTTTGGATCAAAATAGCCTAAGTTTATAGAATTACTTCTAACATATGGATCAAATAATTCTGAATCATTGGCTAGAAATGCTGTTAGTTCATGACTTAAGTAATATGTTAAAGTAACATTTACATTTACATCTTTACATGGATTAGTAATTTTTTTTTCACATAATATTTTTCCATTATCTAAGATTACTAATTTGGTATTTGAGTAGAATTTATCAAATAATACATTGATAACACTAGAACCATTAGAGTCTACTCCATTAGATGAAATTTTTAATTTTTCAGATACATTTTCACTAGAATGTATTTTAGTTTTATTAGTTTGTACTAAATTCTTTGCAGAAACAGGAACAACTGTTGAAGAAACTAAAATTGTTCCTATAAGAAAGGTTAATAAAAATTTTTTCATGTAAAATCACTCCCAATTAAAATTATACCAATATTATACAAATATATTATAAAATTGTTAAATTGATAAAAATAAGTTAACAGACTAATAAATAGGAAAAAAATTCAAGTAAACGTATTCAATTAATATAATCATACTTTTAATAGAATATTCAAATTATATACAAATTTGAATATAGATTTGTTTCATCATTGAGGGGTTCCAAGTTAAAACTTTAAGTTATTCATGTTTCACTTGAGAATTCTAATTAATTTAATTAAAAATTGAAAGTTGAAAGTGAATGTAAAAATTGGATTTCCAAATTTAAAGAATGATTTTTTATTAAATTTGCAGAGCAAATTAGTTCAAAACAATATAAAAACGCAGTTTTTAAATATTTCTATTTTTAAATATTAGGAATGAAATGAGTAATATTAACCATAACTGTCAATTTTCAATTTTCAATT
>NZ_CCAT010000059.1 GCF_000612845.1 Clostridium ihumii AP5 | reverse complement strand
TTGGACATGGTTTGGGGCGTGTAGTGATGCCCATACATTTTCTCAATCAAGTCTGCGATTTCCGACATGGTAATACCTTTTCGGAAGAGGTGAATGACGGTCTCCTCTAACGTGTCATTCGTCCGTCTATAAGCAGGAACAGTCTGTTGCTTGAACTCGCCATTGCGGTCGCGCGGAATCTGGAGATGAAGTTCCCCATACTCGGTCTTGACCGTACGGTCATAGGAGCCGTTACGAGAATTACCCGTGTTAAAACCAATGCGATCATACTTTTCGTAATCGAGGAAAGCCGTTAACTCCGTTTTGAGAAGCGTATTGACTGCTTTCTCCAAATGGACACGGAATAATTCATTCAAATCGCCTTTGTTCGCTAGAGTCTTTAGAATTTCTGTAGTAAAATCGTTCATAGGGAAGTCCTCTCTTCTGTGAATGTGTTGTGGTAACTCTATTCTACAGAAGGGACTTCCTTTTTTCTATTTACACAAAATATTTTACACTCTC
>NZ_CCAT010000058.1 GCF_000612845.1 Clostridium ihumii AP5 | reverse complement strand
TACATTATCTGTTTGTATTCCTAATTGTCCTGCTGATTCTGCAACTGCTGATATTTCTGTAGTTGTACTTGGCAAATTTTTAGACATATCTATTATGCCTGTTTCTAATTTTTTAAATTGTTCTTTAGTTCCATCTACTGTTTTCTGTACACCTGCAAAAGCACTTTCAAAATCAATTGCTGCTTTAGCTGCTCCAACTCCTAATCCTGCTATCGGTAAACTTATTTTAGTACTCATATCTTTACCAACAGTAGCCATTTTATCACCAACAGACTTAAATTTTTTCCCTACATCATCTAACTTGTTAGAAAGATTGTTCCAGACACTATTTTGTTTATTTATTTCACTACTAGTACTGCTAAGTTCACTTTGCATATTTTTTAATTTAGCTTCTGCATTATTTGTTTTTATTGTCCATGTATCAATCGCTCTGCTATTATTTCTTAATTTTTCTTCGTTTGCTTCATACTCTTGGGATAATTTTTCATAGCTTTCTTTTAG
>NZ_CCAT010000056.1 GCF_000612845.1 Clostridium ihumii AP5 | reverse complement strand
GAGTAGGACGTCGCCACGCGAATGTTGTTTTTGGAGGTTTAGCTCAGCTGGGAGAGCATCTGCCTTACAAGCAGAGGGTCAGCGGTTCGATCCCGTTAACCTCCATATGAGCCGTTAGCTCAGTTGGTAGAGCATCTGACTTTTAATCAGAGGGTCACAGGTTCGAGCCCTGTACGGCTCATATTTTTGCGGGTGTGGCGGAATTGGCAGACGCACTAGACTTAGGATCTAGCGCCTTTGGCGTGGGGGTTCAAGTCCCTTCACCCGCATAATTTAAGTTTTACATGCCGGCTTAGCTCAGTTGGTAGAGCATCTGATTTGTAATCAGAGGGTCGAGGGTTCAAGTCCTTTAGCCGGCATCTTTAAACACGCGGAAATAGCTCAGTGGTAGAGCACCACCTTGCCAAGGTGGGGGTCGCGGGTTCGAACCCCGTTTTCCGCTTTGCCAAAGCAATCGCGCCGGGGTGGCGGAACTGGCAGACGCACAGGACTTAAAATCCTGCGGTGAGTGATCACCGTACCGGTTCGATTCCGGTCCTCGGCATTTCAAATATGCGCCCATAGCTCAACTGGATAGAGTGTTTGACTACGGATCAAAAGGTTAGGGGTTCGACTCCTCTTGGGTGCATTAGTTAAACGGGAAGTAGCTCAGCTTGGTAGAGCACTTGGTTTGGGACCAAGGGGTCGCAGGTTCGAATCCTGTCTTCCCGATAATTATAAATTTAAACATGGGGCCTTAGCTCAGCTGGGAGAGCGCCTGCTTTGCACGCAGGAGGTCAGCGGTTCGATCCCGCTAGGCTCCATTTCATTTAAATAATGAATATCTTTTTCGCGGTGTAGCTCAGCTGGCTAGAGCGTCCGGTTCATACCCGGGAGGTCGGGGGTTCGATCCCCTCCGCCGCGATTTTTAAGAGCCTGGACCTTTAGCTCAGTTGGTTAGAGCAGACGGCTCATAACCGTCCGGTCGTAGGTTCGAGTCCTACAAGGTCCATTGTGGCGTTGTAAGTTTCATATGGAGGATTACCCAAGTCCGG
>NZ_CCAT010000055.1 GCF_000612845.1 Clostridium ihumii AP5 | reverse complement strand
ACACAAGAGTGGCATGAAATAAATACAATAAAAGAAAATATGATGACAGATGCAATAAATACCATGTCACAAGGTGAAGTAGAACAAAAGAGCTTATTAGAAAGGCAAAAGCAAAATGCTGTTATAACTACAGCAGAACAGGCAGCAGAGGTAGTTAAAAATAGTGCTGAACAAAGAGATAAAACAATAGCAGCTGCAGAAGAAGAATATGACAAAACTGTTCAAGCGATTATTAGAGAACGTGATGAAAAAGGAACTATAAAAGCAGATGAAGCACAAAAGCTAATTTCAGCAGCAGAAAGTCAAAAGGAAAATGCAATATCTAACGCACAAGGAATGCATCAAGAAGTAGTTATGGAAGCTCAAAAGCAAGCTAAAGACCATGTAGATAAAGTTGATTGGGAAAGTGGAGAAGTAAAATCAAAGTGGCAAGTTATGACTGAAACAGTTTCAAAAAAAGCTACTGAAATGAAAGATAATGCATTAAAGTCATTTGATGACCAACGTCATAAAGCAATGGCTAAAATTGATGAAATGGCAAAAGGAGTAGCTGATGGATGGAACAATATTGTAAATTGGTTTGATACATTACCTTCAAGACTTAAAACTAAAGCACATAATATGTTTGAGAGTATGAAACAAGGGGTTGAAGAGAAAAGGGAATCTATAAAGGAAGCAGCAATCAATATTGGTGAAGGAATAGTAGAAAAACTTAAAGAGATACCAGGTAAGATGTTAGACATTGGTAAAAATATAGTTGATGGTTTAAAAGATGGAATAAGAAATTGGGCAAGTAATGCATGGGAGGCAGCTACAGAACTTGCAAATGGTGTAAGTAGTAAAGTTAAAACTGCACTAGATATTCATTCACCTTCAAGGGTTATGAAAGA
>NZ_CCAT010000054.1 GCF_000612845.1 Clostridium ihumii AP5 | reverse complement strand
ATAATTACCCTTTCATAATTTACTTTCCCTTTTGAATAAGATACTTAGCATAAAAAGCAAAGTCAGTCCCAACAGAGCCTTGCTTGATTTTATTGATTCAATTTTTGAAAATCTCAATCATAAAAAGGAAATTCGTCTTCCGTAGCTGCTGGGACTGGCTTTAATGAGCTTACTAGTGGCTATGCACATTTATTCTAGATTATTCTTAATGTATATCTAACATATTGAGTTGACTATCCCTCTTGTTATGGATTAAAAACTTAGATAGCAACTTACTGAGATAAAGTTTCTAACTCTTTACTTGTTAGTATCCTTACTAGATTTTATTTTTCAATTTTAAAGATACCAATGAACAAGAGGGACAGACATCTCATAGTTTAATTACCTTTTCTAAATTTACTTACCCTTTTTAATGAGATATTTAGTTTAACAAGCAAGGTCAGTCCCTATTAGCCTTGCTTAGTTTTATTGGTTTAAGCTTAAAAAATACCAATGAACAAGAGGGATAGACGTCTCATGGGATAATTACCCTTTCATAATTTACTTTCCCTTTTGAATAAGATACTTAGCATAAAAAGCAAAGTCAGTCCCTTTTAGCCTTGCTTAGTTTTATTGGTTCAAATTTTTGAAAATATCAATCATAAAAAGGAAGTTTATCTTCCGTAGCTGCTGGGACTGGCTTTAATGAGCTTACTAGTGGCTATGCAATTATATTCTAGATTATTCTTAATGTATATCTAATATATTGATTTGCCTGTCCCTCTTGTTATGGCTTAAAAACAAATAAAATAAATTTACATAGCAGAAAAGCTAACTCAAAATTTTGAGTTAGCTTTTTATCCTGTTTACTCCCTAAAGGTTTATTTTAAGAAAATCAAGTTACTAATATAATTTAATATATTGTTTTGATTTTCGTTAAAATCTATAACCCTGATTCTTTAAATTTATGCTCAAGTAAATGAGCTGCTTTGTGTAGTGGCTTTCTTAACAATCCAAGTAATAAGAATGCAACAGATATTATAATTAATGCTATTACATCTCTTCTTACACTACTCCAAACTGGTCCTGCTATAGCTTGTCTAAATCCATCTATAACATAAGTGAATGGCCATAGTGGTTGTAGTATTCCGAATATCCTTGGATTGGTTTGTATTGGATAAAGTCCACCTGAACCTGCTATTTGCATTACCATTATAAATACAGCAATCGCCTTTCCTATATTACCAATTATGACCACTAATGTAAACATAATTATTACAAAAGTTATAGAGGCAAGTATTGCAAATGCTATCATAAGCAAGAAATTATCTGGTTTTACACCTAGTATATACTTATCTCCTAATACAACAATTATAGTTTGCACAAGTGATATAGCCAAATATGTTAACATTTTACCAAAATGTTGTTTCATAAGTGATAAATTACTTAATCCCTCTATTGGTTCACATTCTGTTGTTAACATAGATGATAATAACAGCACTCCAACCCATATTGCAAGAGTTGTATAGAAAGGTGTTAATCCTACACCAAATGTAGATGTTTCATAAATCTCAGTTCTTTCAACTTCAATCGGTGAAGATATAAATGATGCCATAACACCAGAGTCCTTACTCATTATATCTACTATTTCATCTATATTCTTGTCATTTAAATCTTTTGTCTTATCACTAAGTTCATCAACTTTTGTTTGGAAATCAGTAAGTTTATTTGATAGTTTTTCTGTTTGAGTTGTTGCAAGTTTACTGCTACTTATTCCAAAATTCGTCACTGCTGAAAGTCCTGGAACTATTCCTCTAACACCATCTAACATGGAATTTGCTACATCCATTCCACTTGAAACCTGATCTCCTAAACTATTAAGTACATTTAATCCACTTGCAAAAAATTTATTAGATAAATTTCCTATTTTATTAGATATATTTGAATTAGTTTCACTTAACATACTTATAAGTGTATTTATATTTTCCTTAGCTTCATTTTTATCTAATGCTTCTCTTATTTTTTCTATTCTAGTCTTTTGATCCTTTAGCATAGATTGTATATTTCTAAATAAGTCTCCAATTTCATCTAAAACTGGACTTCCTATTATATCATTCAATGCCTCAATATCATCTATCTTTCTATCAACTATATCTTGTAATGAATCAACTAAATCCCACATATTATCTAATGCTTTTCTAGCATTATCTAAAGACATATCATTAACTGATGATCTTAAGTCATTTAGTGATGATTGAATGCTATTATTTATATTCTGCATCTCTATTATATCATTACTTAAGTTATTAGATAAGTTAGTTAAGCTTTTCTGTGTTGAAGATATTAACTCTTTACTTGATTGAGTCACCTGTTGAAGGTTATTGATTTGATTTGTCATAAGTGGCAAATCATTTTTTACTGTATTTAAATAACTCTCAAGACTCTTATTGTTTTCACTAGCATTTTGAACATGATTTTTTATTGCTGCTATATTATTGCTAGTTGATGTCATAACATCTTTAAGTTCTAGAATCTTTGGTTTATTATTATCAACTTTAACACCCATCTTATTTAAAGTTTCAAATGCTTTTTCATTTACTGTGCTTACAAAGTTCTTTCTAATTTCATCTGTAACCTTACCCTTTGCAGCATTTGTAATCTTTGTTGCAATAGCATTTGCTTTTTCATTTGCTTTATATATGATGCTTGGTTTTTGTGGTGTAGGTGTGGCTAAAGTCATTAACCCTTTTGAAAAGTTTGATGGAATTTCAATTAATGCATAATACTTTCCTTCATTTAATCCAAAATTACCTTGCCATTCATCTATAAAAACCCAACCTATAGAGTCATTCTCCTTTAACGACTCTACAATGTCATTTCCTACATTAATGACTTTATCATTTAGTGTAGCACCTTCATCTTTATTAACTATAGCCACTGGTACATTTGATGTTCCAGCATATGGATCCCAACAAGCCTTTATATTAACCCAAGCATAAAGCGATGGAATAATGCACAATCCTATTATTATTATAAGTGTTGGTGTGTTTTTTAATATAGTCATTAAATCTTCTTTAAAAATTTTAAAAACCTGCTTCATACGTTCACCTCTTTTCGAATTTAGAATTATTCTCCTACCCTTGAATTTTTAAAGTTTGCTTCAAAGTTTTGAACCTTGTCATGTAATTTTTCTTTAAATATAGCACCTATTATTAAGAATATTATTATATACAAAAATAACATTGCAAAATCTACAAGAACACTACTTTTTAAAGGTCCTGCTATAGCTTCTCTAAAACCACCAACTCCATAAGTAAATGGGAAAAATGGTTGTAAAACTCTAAAAAACTTTGGATCTACTTGAATTGGATATGTTCCACCACAACCTGCAAGTTGTATTATCATAAATATTATGGCAATATCCTTACCTATATTTCCAAACACTCCAACTAAAGTGAACACTATTGTAGTAAAAGCTACTGCTGTAACAACTCCAAAGGCTACCATAAGTGGGAAATTAACAACGTAAACATCTAAAAGCACCTTATTTCCTACCGTAACTACAACACCTTGAATAAATGCTAGAAATATAAAAGTTAATAACTTTCCAAAATGCTTTTCTTTTATTGTTATATTTTCACTTCCTTCAAAATCTCCTGGATGAGTTTTTAAAAGTGAAACAAGTATTGTAGCTCCTACCCATAAAGCAAGTACTGAATAAATAGGCGTCATGGCTGAACCATAGTTTGGAATATGAAATACTGGTTTTTCTTCTAAATTAAAAGGCTGTGCAATAAAATCACCCATAACTTCTGGGTTACTTTGAAGTATGTTTATAATCTTTTGTATATCATCATCCCCAACTTTTTCAAGTTTTGAACTTAATTGTTTGATTATACTTTTAAATGATAGTAAGTCTTCCTTTAACTTTGTTGAAACAGTTGCTGCAAGTTCACTACCTTCTGTTCCTGATTTTAATAAATTATCTATTTGTGTAAATAGTCCTTTAGATGTTTCTAAAAGTTTTGTTGCATCATCAGTTGTACTAATTAAACTTTGTGTTATTGTATTTAAAGCAGGTCTTGCACCTGAATCAAACTGATTAACTGCTTCAATTAAATGTGCGTTTATATTTTTAATGCTATTTACAAAAACTTGTACAGTATTATCGCTAACTTCTCCAGATGAACTAACCTCATTTTGCATTGAAGCCGCAGTATCTTTAGCCTGTCCAACTGAATTCTGAACACTAGTTAAAGCAACTATTGAATCTGATATTGCTTTATTAGGTTGAACATTATTAATTTCGTTCAAATACTTTACATTACCTGCAATAGCATTGTTTACAGAGTTTATATCTTTATTTATTTGTGAAACCTTACCACTTTTATTATTATCATGACTTAAATTTTGTGCTAAATCATTAAGCCTATTAATTGATGCTTGTGATTCACTTAAACTTATCTTAAGGTTGTCTATTGAATTATTTAGATTTTTTTGAGTTACTTCCTTTAAATCTTTACTATTAATTGTACTTTGTTGAATATTAGATATTCCATCTGTTATTGTAGGAAGTGTTCCTCTAACTTCTGTTAAAAATTGTCCTAAATTCTTAGCATTACTATCTAATCCCTCTAAAAGTCCTGTAACTACATCCATATTTTTATTTACTGATATAATAGCATTTTTTAGTGATATTATTTGAGTTCTATTCTCTTCTGCTTTGTTTCCAGCCTCATTTACAACTGAAAAAACTTCTTTATTTACTGTACTTATAAAATTAGATGTTACTTCATTTATAAGTGTACCTTGTGCTGCATCACTAATTTTAGTTGCTACTGGGTTCATCTTTGTATCAACTTTGTATATTACTTTAGGCTTTTCTGGCTTGTCTGTTGTTAAACTAGTTAATTTCTCTGAAAAATCCTCAGGTATTTCAATCATTGCATAATATGTACCATCTACAACTCCCATATTTGCATCTTCTGAGTTTACAAACCGCCATCCAATAACATCATTACTTTTCAGTTCTTCAACTACATCATCACCTATATTTAAATCTTTATCTGCAAAGGTTGTTCCTTTATCATTATTAACTATAGCCACCGATATATCTCCAGTGTTTTCATAAGGGTCCCAACTTGCCTTTATGTTTACCCATGCATAAAGCGATGGTAAAACACATACACCAACAATGATTAAAAGTGCGACTGGGTTTTTTATGATACTTTTCATGTCCCTTTTAAATACCTTTAATGCATTCTTCATATCTAACCTCCATACTATATATTTTACAAAAATTAAAAGAATAAATTATTTCATAACCTAACTTAAAGTAATACCCCTATATAGGTGACCAATCTATTATTAATTGCTAATCGTTAATTTAACATAAATTTTCAATTCTCAATCTTAAATTTTCCAACCTATTTTTCTAATACATATACAAATAAAATCCACTTAATATGTAATATATTTTTTATTAACATCCAAAATTAATTTAACCAACTAAATATTATTGCAAAAATAAACTTAACTAATATTTTTAGTGTTTTACCCTAATATTTTTTTTATTGTTTCAAATAATACAGGCTTCATATCATCAATATTTGCTGGTTCCTCTAATATAATAGAGTTATAACAAACACCACCTGCGAGTTCTATTATTATGAACAATAGTTTCTCTGCATCTACAGTTAAATTTTCATTTCCATCCATCTTCGTTAAAAACTGATGATATATTTGTGTAAATTCCTCATACTCATCTTTTTCATATAAGCCTTTTCTATAAATACTCCAAGTGAGGTTTTTATGGATTAACTTTAATAACTTTTTATCTTTTTTTAGATAATCAATTATATGATTAATAAAGAAAATTACCTCATCACTTAAAACTTCAAAATGATGTTTATTTGCAGCCTCTAAAGCTTCCTTTAATATAGCACAACTTTTTCTTAATACTATTATTTCTCTTAAATGATATTTGTCTTTAAAGTATAAATAAAATGTTCCCTTTGCTACCCCTGCTTCATTTGTAATATCACTTATATATGTATCATTAATTCCTCTCGTAGTGAAAAGATTATATGCAACATCCATAAGCTTATTCTTTTTTTGCAACTTATTGACCTCTGACTTTTTCAACTTTGGCTTTAATTTACCACTCATATTTTCTCCTCCTCAAAATGACTATTAGTCATTTTCAAGTCTTAAATAATTATATTATGATTTTCTAAAAAAATCAATATTTTACACCAATACATCAATTATTTTTTAATATTATCATTATATATTATAACTCTATACATGGTAATAAACTACCTTTATCCATTATTAAACATAAAATTATTATTTTACCTTATCATAAAATTAAATAAATAATTTTTATCAAATAAAGTTAGTATCTTCAAAAATTAAACCAACAAAACTAAGCAAGTCTCTACTGGGACTGACTTTGCTTGTTTTGTTAAATATCTTATTCAAAAGGGAAAGTTAATTATGAAAAAGTAACTAGACCCATGAGATGTCTGTCCCTCTTGTTCATTGGTATTTTTAATGTTAAAAAGATAAAATTCAGCAAGGATATTAACAAGTAAAAAGTTAGAATCCTTATCTCTGTAAGTTGCTATCTGAGTTTTTTATCCATAACAAGAGGGACAGGCAATTCAAGATGTTAGATATACATTAATAGTAGTCTGGAATAAATGTGCATATCCACTAATAGGTTCATTAAAGCCAGTCCCTGCAGCTACGGAAGATAAACTTCCTTTTTATGATTGATATTTTCAAAATTTAAACCAATAAAACTAAGTAAGTTTACTGGGACTGACTTTGCTTGTTTTGCTAATTATCTTATTTAAAAGGGTAAGTAAATTGTGAAAATGTAACTAACCCATGAGATGTCTGTCCCTCTTGTTCATTGGTATTTTTAATGTTAAAAATCTAAAATCTAGTAAGGATATAAACAAATAAAAAGAAAAGTTAAAGAAGACTAGATTAAGTTGCTATCTAAGTTTTTTATCCATAACAAGAGGGACAGGCAATTCAATATGTTAGATATACATTAATAGTAGTCTAGAATAAATGTGCATATCCACTAATAAGTAAAGTAGAGCCAGTCCCAGTGGTTGCGGAAGATAAACTTCCTTTTTAAATTGATATCTTCAAAAATTTGAACCAATAAAATTAAGTAAGTTTACTGGCACTGACTTTACTCATTTAGCTGAATATTTTATTTAAAAAGGTAAGTAAATTTTAAAAAGATAACTAGCACCTTAGGTGTCGGTCCCTTTTG
>NZ_CCAT010000053.1 GCF_000612845.1 Clostridium ihumii AP5 | reverse complement strand
TTTTCATAGCTTTCTTTTAGTTCTTTTGTCTTTTCACTATTCTTCCCTAATTCTACTTTGCTTTCCTCATATGACTTTTTAGCTTTATCAACATTTATTTTAAGTAAAATTTGTGCATCAATTGAATCTTCTAATGCCTGTTTTGATGATTCTAATTTATCTTTATATGTTTTTACTATTTCTGATTGAGTACTTATAGATTTTGAAAGCATTTCTTGTTTTGCCTTTAATCCATCCAATCCCTTGCCATGTTCCTTTAATCCACTAGTTGCATTTTTAAACTCACTTTTTACAACACTTAATGATCTGTTTAAACTGTTTACTCCCTCTTGAAATGAAGTATTATCCATAGCAACACGAACAACTAAACTTCCTATATCTTCTGACATCCTATTCCTCCTTTCTTTTCAAATTAAAAGAGCCTAGAAAAATTTCTAAGCTCTTATAACCAACTTATTTCATCTATATAAACATCTTCTTCATTATCTTCTTTGTTATTTTTACCCCAACCATTAAACTTACAATGTTCATCCCATAGAACTAATAATTTTTTTAATGTTAATCTCCAAAATTCATGGTCTGTAAAATTTAATTGAACTTTGCCAATATAAAAAAGCCAACTCCAAGGTAATTCCTTAGAGTGGCTTATACGTTTTTTCCATCATCTTCACTCTCTTCTTTTTTATCTGGTAAAGACATATCCATAGCTTTTCCTACCGCTTCTATAACGTCAGTTACATTTTGTAGTGTTATTAATTTTCCTACTTTTTTATCTGTTAAATTATCATCTTCATGGCATAATCCAACATACAACATATATCTTATGTCATTCATCTTAGGTTGTGATGAAAGTGAAGCTATTGCTTTATAAATATCACCATATTTATCTTCTATTTCACACAATGCATTTAAATCAAATAATATATGTCTTTCTTTATCTAAATTAATTACTGCACCCTTAGTATTTAAATTGCTCACTTTATATACCTCCTTGTGCTATCTTACCTGCTTTTAAAAAATCTACTTTAAAGAATTGCTCTTGTTTAGGTGCTCCTTTTAAATCTGTATCAGCTGTAATTTTATAAACACCGTCATTAATTCTAGGCATAAATTTTAATTTTACTTTCTGTGTTTGGAATTCTAATTTATCCTCTTTAGTTTTTCCTTCTTCCTCTAATGGCTCTGCTTTACCTTTTGTTAACCAAACCATTCTAAATGCTTCACCTTCATTAGCACTTTTTGATTTTGGTGCTTCAAATCCAAATGCTATTTCTGCTGGAGTAGCATCCTTATTTTCTATAAGAACTCCATTTTCTATTTTATAACCTAGCCAATCTGCTCTTTCCTCTAGTGTTAATTCAGCAACATCTATTTCAACTTCAATTGCTCCAAGTGAACTTGCTGTTTCTAATAATTGGTCGTCACCATATAATTCAGCAGAATCTACTTTTGGTGCAATTTTTATACTTTTGGCTCCTACAAGTTGTTTTACCTCTGTAGCATATTCTAATTCATCTTTACTATCTTTTGTTAACTTTACATATCTAAAATTTCTTAATCCTTTAATTGCCATAATTATTCCTCCTAATTTTCTGTATAATAAAAGAACCTCAAACACTTATGAAAAATTTTAGTGTCGGGTTCATAAAAATCATATATATTCTTTTTTACAAAGCCATTTTTTATTAACAGATTTACTGTGTCCTTTTTTATAGAATCCAATTCCTCTTTTGACCATAAATCAATTTGTATATAATGTCCTGTACTTTTTTCTGTATCATCATAATAATCTTCACCCTTTTCAAGATACTCAAAAAAGGTTATATATGTTGTTTCTTTCCCAACATATATATGATGTTTTATTGGAATGTTTAAAGGTTTTAAAGTATTCTCAATTAATTCATTTACATTCATGTTCTCACCTTTTTTATATTTTTAGAGCATTTTTAAACTCTTGTTTTATTGTTTCTTTTACTTCTTCTTTTTTTAATTCATATGCAGGTCCTAAAAATGGTTTAGCTTTCATTTTACTAGTACCAAACTCTAAAAATTTCCCATAGAATATTTTAGAATTATCTCCTCTTTGTATTCCTACTACTACATATTTATTTCCAGCTTTCCTATGAATATTAGAAACTTTTAATCCTTTTTTTAAATTTTCTGTTCGTTTGGGTACATTTTTCTTAGCTTCTTCTAAAATTATGTTTCCTGCCTTCTTTAGTGCTATATTTTCTATTTTTTCTCCCGCTTTTCCCATACTCTTTACTCTTTTTATTATTTCATCCATACCGCCTATTTCTAAATCAGCCATATATAATTAATCAACTCCCTCTTTTATTTTATGTTAAGTGTTAATTCTAAACATTTAGGGTTTGTATCATACTTAGCTTGTATCAATTTTATTTCATATTTTTGTTTTTCTATCTCTATAGTGTCATAATCATCAATGTTTTCTACGTATGGTATTCTTATAATTTTTTTTATTTCAACTTTTGCAGAAGCAGCAGCAAAATATCGTTTAAACCCTAATACCCTTTCATTAAAACCTAACCTTTTATACTTAAAATCCTTGTGTTCATCTTCTTCATAGTAAATATCACAAACTCCATCATTAAATACTTGAAATTCTATGTTAGGAACTTTTATTTTCATTTTTCTTCTCCTGCAAAGCCTTTGCTTGATATTCTAAATGTAATGACAATAATTCACTTTGAAAATTAATACTAAACATTTCTAATGCTTGGCTATTTGCATATCTTACATAATCAAATAGTAATGCTCTCGAATTATTTTCCTCTTCAAAATCTAATTCCTTTACTCCTGCTACATCCTTTAAATATGCCATTCCTCTTTTTATCATTCCTGCTATATTCTTATCTATCTTTTCATCTTGCCATGAAATATTCAAATAATCTTTAATGTCTTGAAGCAACTCATTATTCATCTAATTCACTTCTTCCTTTATAATTATTTCTGTGTTTCTCCTTTTGTTTTTACTGTTACTTCTAAAGTTGCATCCTCTAGTTTACTTATATCTAATAAAATAAAAGCATTATTATCTAATGCTCTTCCATTTCCATATAATTTAGTAAGATATACTCTTTCATCATCTAAAAACTTAAATTCGTCTGAATACTCAATTTTACCACCATTAGAACCTGCACCTATTCCCATGAAATATTTTTCACTTAATCCGATAATAGCTTCACCCTCATTAACTCCACAGCTTTGTATTACTGTAGTTGGAAATGGAAATACATTATTCTTATATGTTCCATCTGTTCCTCTAATAGTTGTTGCCGGCATTACTTTTGTAAAGTAATCTACAGGATTAACTATTAAAACAACACTATTTACTGGTCTCTTTTTATCATTAGGTCCTTTTACTAATGTACTTAGTAATTTGCCATATGTTTTAGGTGATAAATCCATAATTTTAACAACTGACTTTTTAGGATAAACCCCTCCTGTAACTGTTACATTTTCTGATACATCTCTATCCATACCTATTGGTTCATCTTTTCCTGTTCCTGTTACTATAGCTGTTTCCAGTGCACATGCTATAGCTTCTGATAAAGTGCCTCTTACATATGCATCTATCCATTGTGGACCAACTTCTAACATATCCTTTGATATTGGTATATATGCACTCAACTTGCAAAGTGTTAAATCAATCTTTCCTATAGCACCCTCTAATTCCTTAGTTATTTTTGACCCTAAAGGTCCCCATTGTGCCAATTGTACTCCTTTTTTATTTACAAGCACCTTAGTTAAAATTGTTGTATTTTGAAAATTTATTTCATCTAATAATGGATGCTCTGATTTTATATCAGCTATAATGTTGTCAATTATAGTCTCTGGGAAAGCTACTTCTAACCCAGTAAATGCTTGTCTAACATCATTGCTCTTCATAGCTTCTATAACACTTTGATAAAATACATTTTCTTTTTGTGTTAATTGATGCACTCCTCTTTTAGCTAAAATTTCTTTATCTGCTGTTTCTTGATATGCCTTTACATCTTCAAGTATATTTTGTTGTACTGACAATCCAAATTCAGTAAATGCTTGTGCTATTGCTCCTTCATCCTCACTTTGCATAGCTTCCTTTAATCCGTTTAATAACTCTTGTTTTAATAAATCTTTACTTTTCATTGCCATAATATTATTTACCCTCTTTCTTTTTAAATATTTGCATCAATTTATTTGCATTAGTTTTTTGCTCTATAAATTCTTTTGGCACTATTGGTGCTGGTTCATCTTGTAACCTCTGAATATATTTATTATATTTTTGTTTTGCTACTTTTATTGTTTCATCTTCTTGTAGCCCCGCTATTTCATCTGCTAATCCATATTCAACACATTGTTTTGCATTTAACCATGTTTGATTATCTAATAATTCTTTTAATGTATCTTCATTTAATTTTTCTCCTGCTCTTGTTAAGTAACTTGAACAACTTGCTTCGTCTATAACATCAAGATCGTTTGCATTTTTTCTTAATTGTTCAGCATTCCCATAACATCCCATGGATGCATGATGTATCATCATCAACGCATTTGTTCCCATTATTATTTTGTCACAACTCATAGGTATTACACTTGCTATGCTACATGCAAATCCATCTATATATGCTGTTTTATATGCCTTATGCCTTTTCAAAAGATTATATATACCTAATCCTTCTTTGACATTTCCACCATAACTATTTATAAATACATTAATAAAATTAACATTCTCATTATTTTGCAATACATCCTTTATATGTTTAGATGATGTTTCACTTTCTATTTTTTCTCCAGTCCACCAATCCTCTCTATCATCCTCTATATCATCATATAAATAAATTTCTAATGTATCTGCCTGTTGTTTTATTGTCCATAATTGTCTATTCATTCTTCTCACCTCCTTTCGTATTTTCTATATCTGAAATATCCGAATAATTCTTTGTAATCCAATGTTTTTCACTCCAATCTGTGTTTAGAATAGTATCTTTAAGTTTTTTCCTAATTTCATCAACACTATACATTCCAGTAGATATAAGCTTGTCTATTTTTTCTGCAATAGCAAATATATCTATATGTTTAATACATGTAGTATCAATTTTTATTTTTGTCCCACTTAAATATTCCTTTTTACCAATTCTTTTTCTATTTATTTCACTACTTAATAAATCTACTAAAGGGTCTATACAAAATGTTAAAAAATTATCTGTTAACTTTTCAATATCTGCTATATCCCCTCTTAACAATGCTGGTGGTATCTTAAATGCTTGTGCTGACCTTTCAAAAGCCTCCTTAACTAAAATTTGTATATCAGTTATTTCACTAGTAGCTTTTCTACCATTTTCTCCACTCTTTTCTTCATACTTCACACCTTTAGGAAGATTAATTACTGCATTTTCATTTTCAAAATAAGCTTTAAAGCTCTTGCTAAACATTTCATCAATTAGCTTTTTCTTTTCTTCATCCCCCTTTGCAATTGCATCCAAATTAACTATCCCTTTTCTTCCTCCAGCTCTTTTATATTTACCTATTGCCATATTAAGAAGCTTATTATATCCATCCATTAATTTATTTAATAACAGACTTATATCTTTATTGTTAAGCTTAAAATAAAGCACATCACTCATATAAAATCTTTTATTAAATTCATAATCTTTTATTGTTACATTCTCAAAATAATCTTCAATAATCGCATATTCTTTTTTGTAAAAGCTATCTGCAATTATAAATTCTCCATTAATATCAACTACTAAAGCTTCATTGTTATATAACAATTTTGAAATCAATTCTTGAATAAATTCTGTAGAATTTTGATTTTTATTTGGTTCTATATTCCATGTATAATATTCATCCTTTTTTATTTCTTTATTTTTATAAAATGTTTTAAATTCACATTTTGCAATACAACTAGCAATTAGATTTATTGCTGTGTTTATAGCAAATTCCTCTACTGCAATACTATTTAATGTATCTTGAAATTTTTCATTCAAACTTATTTCATTTTTAGAACCAAACATATCCCTGAAAAAATCTATAACCTTCAATCTATCACCCCTTTCATCAAATATTTAATAGGTATATACCCCCAATTCCAAATCATCTATATCAAATGTTTCTCCACTATCTTCTAAATCTCCACTTACACACATAGCTGCTACAAAAGCCATAAATCCATCAGTTTTACGACTTTTGGGTTCTATTTTCCCAAAGCTAAAATTATCATGTTTTTCTTGCTTTATACATGCATTATTTGTATACCATCTCATCAGAGGATTATCTCCCCATACAATATTATGATTAGTAAATGCACTGTTGATTAATGGGTAATTAAGCATCTGATTACTAGGTCTTATTAACTTAATATTATTTGCTCCACCTTTATCAGTATCGAATCCTGCTTCTTTTAGTGACTTAGCTAATAATGTATATCTATACTGGTCCATTCCTAATATAGTTAAGTTATATTTTAAGGCTTGTTCTTGTAACCAAGTTACAGGTGTATTTGGTGGAACTTCTGGACCTTTTATAAAAGTTAAATATCCAGCTTTTTCCCACTCTCTCAAAGGTGCTTTTATCCTTCCTAAATCATTGCAATTTTCACAAACCCATGTATGAGATAACCAATAATATTTACCTTTAAACTTAAATAATAAACCAGCACATACAAAGTCAGTTGTTTTTGCATAATCAATACCTACTGTACAAGTTGCTCCTTCTAAATCTGGTATCTCTTGATTAGTTGCTAATATATTTTCCCAACTTGTAACTTCTTTATCTGCATCTCCTTTTGGTATGTTCATCCTCTTTGTCATAAATGCAGAATTACTTATAGGGTCTTCCTTATAATTTATATATTCTTTCTTTAGTTCTGCTTGTAAATGTGGCAACTTGTGTAATGAGGGGTTTGCTTTATCCCACATTTTAGGGTTATCTACTTCTTTTTCATCATCTAATTTACAAATAAAAGGCAATAGTCCATTATCATCTATAGCACCTATTAATATTTGCTCTGACCTTGAAATTATTTTATCTAGTGGACCATCCCTAACATCTCCATTAGTAGTTGTTATTGTTGTTCTTGGATGTTCTTTTTTTCCAAGTCCAGTTAAAAATACATTTATAGTTTTATAATCTTCATATTGATGATATTCATCAAAATCAACTTTACCCTGTCTTCCACCATCTTTTGTTTTTGCATTTGATGTCCTAAATTTTAATTCTGAACCTGTTTTTAAATTTTTTATAACTTCCTTATTCCAATCAAAGTGTTTTTTAAACTTTTTTTTATTTTTTTCATCATCCAGTACATCATATACATCCTCAAAACTCGTCTTAGCTTGTTCTTCACTGTTTGCACAAATATCAATATGATATTTTTTAACTTTATTAACTGGTGTTAATAAACAAAAATCTTCATATGCCAAATATCCATTTTTACCTGCTCCACGACCAACTAAAATTAATAAGTCTGGAAATCTCAACATACCATTTTTAGTGTATGTGCAATTATGCAATGTAAAACAAAATACTTCCCACTCTAATAAATTAAATGGAAAGTATTTCTGATAATTTAAATATTTATTCAATGCTTCTATATCTACATACAACTCTTCCTTTTCAAAGCACTTCTCTACATAGTCACATAATAGAATTTGTTCTTTACATACCTCTATATACCCACTATGAACTAAATCAATATAGTTTTGTATTTCTGGAATATCACTACAATTCGTCTTCTTCATCATCACCACAACCTACATTATCTGTTGTTAATTCAAGTTGCTTTAATATTGCTAATTTCTGTTTATTATAAATTACTGCATTTTTAACAGCAGGGTTTTCTTTTTTCATTTCATGCCCCGATGCTGATAGTCCTTTAACCATTCTTCCATCTCTTTTTACATCATTTTGCATCGCTTTTTCTTGATTAAAATAGAAAATATAGTCATCAATTAGCCCTAAAAAATGCTCTACATTAGCTCCTTTTAATTCTAATTGTTTTTTTAACGAATCCTTTATTTTACTAGCACTTGCCATATTTTCACCCTCCTTTCAAAATCAGTTTTTATAATATTTTTTCTCACATGTGCGAGAGAGTTGTTTTGTCTTAAATGTTCCCTCGGTCTCTTATACCCCGTTGTTTTTTGATTTTTTTGACTGGGGGGTATGCTACCAACGTTCTTCATTTAACTGTTCTTTATATATAATAGTATGATGTATCTCGTAGTGACAATTGCTACATAATGATACTAAATTATCATCTTTTAATGCCAATGTTGGATATTTCCTTAAATGCTTTATATGATGAACTGTATCTGCTTTGTTATACATTCCTCTTTCCTTGCATACTTGACATTCATGCCTATCTCTTATTAAAATTTCTATTCTCTTATGCTTTCATAAAGTTGATACATAAAAGCCATGAATATTATTATCCTTTATAAACTTCATAACCCATCTATATACTTCCATTTCATTCATATAATAAATCACACTCTCTTACTTCTTATTCTGCCATGTTTTTTTATATAAGTTTTAGATTCATTTTTATAGCATTCTTCAATGTCTTCATAAGGATTATGTGTCTTTACCTTTGCTATACATTCTCCTGTACTATACTTAGGACATTGTGGATTATAATAATTACAAAAACAATTATGTTCCTTGCAACTTCCTAGGTTAACATAGAATTTTAAATTAACATTACCCAACATTTCATTCACCTCACTTATATAAATATATAAAAGAAAAAGCACCCAGCCCCCAGTGCTGAATGCTTTCTAATAATTCTATGCTATTATATTACTACTTATTTTTATTACATACAATGGCACGAATTATGCACGAATTATGCAAAATCTTTTATGCTTTCTGGGAAAAGAATTGTTTTAACTGTGTTGATTAACCTCTTTCTATTTCTTGTTATAGTGCTTTGGTCCTTATTTAGCTTTATTGCTATACTTTCATCTGTTAATTTTGTTTTATTTATATACTTATATTTAATAATAGGAAAATATTTATCATCTTTAATCTTCTCTAATGCATTCTCTATTCTTTTTATTTCTCTTTCTGTTTCCATTTTTTCTAGTTTATATTTTTCTATTAATTGCATATATCTTTCTTGTCCACTTATGTTCCCACCACAAGTTTGATATACAACTATAGACCCACTCTTACTTGGCAATCCATTACATTCTATATACTCTATATCTTCCTCTTTTTGTTTTACTGCTGCTAATAAATTTTTATAATTCATAAGTAATAATTCTACTTTTCTAAAATAACTAATCTCATGTTTTATCATTCTACTATTTTTAAATTCTTCTATAGTTGCTATAGCTGTTTCCTTTGCTGCTCTAGTTATTAACTCCTCTACATCTACATCTACTTTATTCTCCATATTACTTTGCCTCCTCTTTTACACCTTTTCTCACTTTACATCATTATGTTTTTCTTAACCTAATATATTTTTATTAAAATATTCTATACTATAAAACATAAGACTATCCCTTCCAACACCTATAACAAAATTTTCCCCTTTACCTATTTTTTCAAAACTATCATTTATACATTCTATAGCACCCTTGCTAATTTCCCGTGCTTTCATTCCAGATAATCTATATCTTTTGTAATCATCCTTTGTAAATATTCTATATTCCTCTAATCTTTTTATATCTTTCGTTAATGCTTTTAGTTGAAACATTTCTCCTTGGATTGATTTTATTTTATTGTCATAATAGCAAATACTTATATTTAATACTAATATAACTATCATTAAACATGCTTCTGTTAATCTTTCATTCAATAAACGCACTAAACTTAAAGCTATTAAAAAAACTACTAATACTTTAGTACATCTATTTAAACTACCATATATCCCCTTTAAAAATTTCATAATTTCACCCTCTTTATCTCCAATTTTAATTATTTATTTAATAACCTTCTTTACTTTATATTTGTAAGATAGCCTATTTTTCAAGTAATTGTTTAATTTTATTTATACTACTTATAACTTCATCTTTAAAATTTTTAAGTTTCTTATTTAATAAATAACTATTATATTCAGCACTTCTCTTTAATTTTTCCTTTTCTTCTTCTGTTAAATCTAAAGTTTCTTTTTTATTTGATATATACTCTTCAAAATCTTCCATGTTACACCTCTCTATTTAATTTATAATATATTTTAACTATCTATTTAATTATTCTTAATTTTGGTTTATTGTTAGACTCTTTATAACCTTCATCAAACTCATTTACATAATAATCACAGTTACAATATAAAAGTAAATATCCTTTTTTAGAATTCCATTTGACACCTTGAATTCTTTTTATCTTTATCCTTGTATCTACTCCATTAAGTGTCCAATCATCGCACCATGTGTCTAGTGGTTGTAATTCTTGATATAATGGAATTGGTATCATAAAGTCTTTATTTCTTATGCATCCTAAAGGATTTTGTTTAAATATCAAACATCCTGTTTCATTGTTTTTCTTTCCACTACATTCTCCACCTTGTTTATAGTTTCTTACACAATAAGCACATTCTAATCTACAAGGTATGTTTCCCATTTACTCACCTTCTTCACTTTATATTTGTTATACTATACAACTAATTCTTTAGTTGTTATTCCTTCAATATTTTCTATGCTTACATCAAGCAATCTCTCTTTGCTATCTCCATGTGTTATCTTATAACCCGTTATATTTCCAAACCCATTTTGAGTAATAATTATATCCTCACATTTAAACTCTATAACATTTCCACTTTTCATATAAATTTTAGCTTCAACCATATTTTTACTCCTTAACTTTATATTAACTTTATATTTGATTTATATCTATAATCAACATATCATCTTCTACATATATTTCTTTGATTTCATATTCACCATACTGATACCACATATCCAATGACTTTTCATCAAGAGTTTCATATGTCTTATTAGTTTTAGTTCTAATGAAATACTCATTTTTACCATTTAAATAAATATTGACCATATCAGTATTAAGAATAGTTTTTAATGTATATAATTTCATTTTTTAACCTCACATTATATTTGAATTGCGTACTAAAAAATACCGCATATTCATTTGAATAATACGGTATTTTAAGCAATTTAATATTTAATTTTATCTTCGTAATATAAGAAAAATGTGTATAAAACAAATTTATGAAACTTGGTCATTAATCTACTTTTTCATTACAGGATACCATAGTTCAATATAACCATATTCTTTAGTTCCACCATAAATTTCAAACTCTGCACCATCAATCTTTTCATAATTTGAAGTTGGTAGCCATTCAGTATAAAATCTTTTTTGTAGTGTGGTTAGAATTGTTCCGAACTCTTCACCCCACTTAAACCTTTTAGATGGAAAAACTGCATAAGTTTGTGATGGGATATGCTCCATGCTATAATCTGTTGTTTTACTATTATTACCTACGAAACAACAAAGCATATAAGGAAATGTATTTTTTTCTGTTTTTCTATAGTTTACTGCACCGTGAATTTTACATAAGTCTTGTGGCATAAACGATGGCAACTCTCCTGAATCCTTAAATAATTTTTCATACAATCCTTCTTTGTGGCATTTTTGCCAAAGTTGTGCTGGACTTTGATAATTTTCATCACCAATTGAAGACCCAATAGTCTCAATTCCAAAAATATCAAATGCCTCCTTCGTTTCAATTCTGTACTCCATCTCACTCTCTCCTTTAATCGAAATTTGAAAGGATATTCGTGGATAGGCTTTAAGTATAACACCACCATCACGCACTAATGATGGAACTATACCATGCAATGCTTGGAATGCTCTTGTAAATGAAACTGGTGACTCATAACCATACTTTAAGGCAATATCTATTATCTTCACATCACTATTCTGAATTTCAAAAGCAGCCAAAGTTAATCTTCTTCGCCTTATATATTCAACAAGAGATATTCCAGTTATAAATGAGAACATCTTTTGAAAATTATACGATGAACAACATGCCATTTGAGCCACCACATTCATATCAATTTCATTTAATAGATTATTCTCAACATAGTCCAATGAACAATTCATTCTTTTAAGCCAATCCATAGTATAACCTCCTTTCAACTAAAAGTATACTTAAAAAAAAGGATAGTGTCGCAACTATTCTTGTACAGAAAATGTTTAGTTTGTTATATATGAAAAATAACTAAGATTTATCTTATTATTTCGCCTTAATTTACCATTATGAATTAATTATAACATATTTTGTAAATACCGTATTATTCAATTTTCAAAGATCTATTTCTATTAATTAGTTCGTAATATAATCAAAATTTGACAGAACTAATAGAATAAAACTTCTTTCAAATTTATATATTCTTCTGCATCACACATACTGAACGTATCTTCGTGCCAACCACCTTCATCATGGTCATATTTATAATAATAAACTTCTCCATCCTCATTTATTAAAGGGTTAGTTATAGTATCATATGCTGGTGCTCCTACTGGATAATATGTCATAACTTCTTTGTTCAAGAATGGACAATATATCTCTCCCCACTCATTCATGTTTGATTTCCACTCTAACTCTACATCTTCATCTATAGGTTTAATTCCTAATATAGCGTAGTCTTTAATTAATCCCATACTTTCTGTTTCATCTTTAAATATATAAGTTATTTGCCTTAATATCTTATTCCCACTAAAGTAAGTTTCAGCCCCTTCAATGGTTTCATATTTTTCTTGCAAGTTAAATTCTTTAAGCATTAGAACATCTCCAATTTGAAAATCTCTATCATCTTTTCTTAATTCAAAGTTCTTTTTTTCTTCTTTAATTGCATTAAAGTATTGTGGTAATATTTTTAATTCATGTATTTTCATTATTCTCACCTCTTAATTAATCTCATATGTTGTATTAAGTTTACACATTTTACATCTTTCTATAGGCTCGTCGCCATCTTCATTTGCATATCCTTCGCACATACTGTCATATTGTTTAGGTATTCCAATTCCTAAAGATATACCTTCTTTAATTACACTACAGTTTTTTAAAGTTCTCTTAGTCAACTTAAACACTTCCTTCATATTCGTATAATAATCATATTCTGATTTATTTTTTAAATTACCAATCATTGTTTTCTATATACCCCTCATATGGTAAAATGTTCTTGAAAGAAGGTGAGATATATGGATTTCAATGGTGTTAACTCATTTCTCGATGCAGCTGGACAAACAATAAAAGCAATACCAGAAACATATAAAGATGGCTTGCAACCTACAGTAAAAGAAAGTGGTAAAACTTTATCCTTGATACCTAGAGCTATTAATGCTGCATTAGTTCCTCTTCAAAAATGGATACTTTACAAAGAATACAGTTATAACGAAACAGAGCTTATTCTGAAAGAGAAACTTAAAAACATTGATCCACAAAAAATTGTAACACCAGAGCCTTATGTTGGAGTTCCAGTTTTACAGGCTATTTCATATTGCATGGATTGCAATGAACTCCGTAACTTATATGCTAATTTATTAGCAAAATCTATGAATATAGATACAAAAGATAATGCTCATCCAGCCTATGCAGAAATAATAAAACAACTTAGTCCTTTAGATGCCACGATACTCAATAACTTGGCATTGCATGAGAAACCTATCAAAACATTTCCCATAGGCATGGTACGATTTGCTAAAGAAAATCATACACCTAATTTAGGTCTTTATTTAGGTTCACCAGGAATGACAGTTATGAAGCATTTTATTGAACTTGAAAATATTAAGTTTTCAGAGGATATATGCATATCTATTCAGAATTTAGAAAGACTAGGTCTTATTTCTACAGACTACTCAAGAGCATTAGTTGATGTTTCGGCTTATGACAAATTAAAAAATAGTAAGTTCATACATGAAGCTAAAGCTTTTTATGATGAGTATTGGAAAGTAATGCCTCAGTATGCAGACTATAAAATCGTATTACAAAATGGATTATTAGAATCTACACCTTTAGGATTTTCTTTTTCAAAGGTATGTTGTGTAAATTAAATTTTATTTATTATTTTCCACTCTATTGGATACAGTTTCAATTACTGTATCCAATAGCTTAATTTTATATTGTTCATCAATTTTTGATAATTCCTTTACAAACCTATTTAAATTACAAAAAGTTATTACCTGAACAATTACAGCTGAAGAAACTATACTTATTATCACAGTTAGCCAATTTACATTATTCATTATCTTTTCACCTCACTTTCTTGGTTACGTATTATAATCATTTTGTGTATGTTTTAATTATTTTCTGTTGTTCTTTCAAAACGCTGTATGGTATGGCTCTTACTACTTTTCTTAGTTCCACACTCCTTTATAAAATTAAGCTGATCTACTTTTTCTTCTAACTTAATTTTTAATTCTCTATATCTCCATCCCAGTGAACTCTTTATTTCACTCTCTACTATTTTCATTTTTACTACCTGCTTTTTTTAATTTAATGTTGGCATCTTCTAAAAGTTCTATAATATTTCCATTATCAAAATATCCTTTAACTACGTCTTCTGCTAATTTCTTAATTAAATTTTCTTTCATATTTCTTTTGCTCCTTAGATATAAGCTTGTCCAATTCTATGCTAATACATATGGTTCTCGGATCTAATAATCCATAAAGATTTATTGCTTTATGCATTTTTTCTCTTAATTCTTCCATCCATATCAACTCCTTCAATTTCTATTGTTAAAATCTCTCCTGTTTTCCTGTTAAAAAATTCTTGAAAAGTGCTTGTATTCTTGATGCAAAGGTAATCTTTAAAGTTATATCCTTTGCTTAATAAAAATGTTTTTTGCTTTCTTGTTAGACTCTTACCATTCTTCATTTTTTCCCCACCTTATATTTAAACTTGACCCCTTCTTCTTAAATTCCTTTTTCTTGATGAATTCATGGTTTTTTCTATGCTCTTATTAAAATATGCATTAATTAATTTTTCCTTTTCTTTTTTCTTTTTCATATTTTTATTCTGTATTGCCTTATAAGTTTTTTCTGCTACTTCGCTCCAATCCATTTAGCACACCTCCACTTGGCTAATATGAAATGTTGTATTACACATTTTCCCTTGTTTTTCAAAGTCAATGCTATAAGCTTCATAAATCGAATGTTTTGACCTTACTATACCCTTGCACTTGCAATTGTCATAAAATACAACAACTTTATCATCTTTTTTTAATTCTTTTCTATTAACCTTATCTTTTCCCAAATTTTCAAAGATTATTTCGTTTTCTTCGTAAACAGCTTTGCTCTTGAATTCTAGTACCCATCCTTTGTTATTTATGCTTAATACTTGTCCATCTTTTAAGATTAAAATAATGTTTTCATCACCTTTTCTCTTAATAATTTTTCTAGAAACATTTTTATATTTTTTTAATACTTCTTCTTGGTTTTTGTTGTAATTTAATGCTTCTGCTGTAAATATTATCTTCTCCATTGGCAATACTGGACACCTATTATTTATTTCAAATTCCTTTTCTCCTACTCTGTTAATATATAAAGTAATGTATTTCCCTTCCTTATATATTTCAATGCCATATCCACCGCCACAATAAGATATAATCCTATTCAAGTTTTCTATGTTTCTATATCTACTTAATACTTCTGTATCATTAAGTTCTATTTCTTCTTTATTTATTTCCACTACTTTCAAGTTTAATATTGGGTTATTCAAATTATTGTTAGCAACTTTGGGTATATTTGTATCTAAATCGAATAAGCTTAATTGCCCTTCTAACTCAATTCTTTTCAATTAAAGTCACTTCCTACACAATTGCTTATGCTCTCATTGTCATTCCAGCCTAGTAAGTCTCTCTCAAGTTCCTCGAAGTTATATTTCCTTTGTTCAAAGTTATTAAAGCTATCTACCTGTTTAGATTTAAAACCCTTGGAAGTATTCTTATCATCACATTTTGAATACTTTTCTTTCATATAACTTTCAACATTATTTATAAAATCGCTTCCTTTTGTAATTCCCTTAGATAGCGAATCATCTATCGTCTTTTTAAAATAAGCAAAGCTCTTTGCTTTACAACGGATGCAATAATTTACAACAGCTTTTACAAAGGCATATTCATATTGCTCTAAGTAATTATTAAACTGTTGTGAAGTATTTCTAGTTAGTAAGCAAATATTGCTTTCAAAAATACTTTTCAAATCACAATTAGTAGTACTATTACTAGTATCATTATTTATTAGTTCATTATTTAGTATATTAGTATTTATTATATTTCCGGATTTTCCGTAAGTGGGAAACCCGGATACGGAAAACCCGGAAATGGATTTTCCCATATTCGGCTTTTCCGTATATGGCTTTGATTTTTCTTGTAATTGAAATATTTTTTTTGCTTCATCTTGTGGCGTTTCATATATAACTTCTTCCCATGATTCAATTATGTTCTTATCATTTTTAATAGGTCTTTTAATTAAATAACCATGTTTTCTTAGTTCTTTTAATCCAGCATAAAGAGAATCTCGTCCATCCTTAGAATTTTTTTTTAAATCTATAATTGAACACTTCCAATTATCTGGTTTTGACATTAAATAAGCTAAGATTCCTTTTGCCTTAAAAGATAAATTAGCATCTTCTAAAGCTGTTTTATTTAAAAGTATATAAGGATTATCTTTGCTTTTGTTAACTCTTATAATTCCCATTTTTCTTCCCCCTCTTGCAAATTATAGGAGCACTATGCTATAATTAATTAGAATATTTTTTTAAAATTATAGCGTAGTACTTAGATTGCTCTGCAAAGCAATCTATTTTTTTATATTTAAACTTTTTCTATACTCAATCAAATCCTCCAGTGCTTGTTTATGAATAATTCTATCTGTTTCCCTTACATCTGTTTTAATTAATTGCCTTAAAGCTTCTATTGTCTTATTTAACTTTTCTAAATCTTTTGGTGGTACAACCTTTAAACTCATATCTATACTCCTAACAATAAATAAATATCTTTTTATCAAGAAACTCCTTAATTAATTTTTCTAATGCAATTGAATTAAAAAACCATACTCCATAATTTTCTTTTAACAAAGTTTGTATTTTTTCTATATCTACAATTTTAAACTCTTCTAAAACTTCATCAGTTACTTTATATACATTTTCTTTTACTTCTTTTGGTATGTTTACTTTCATATTAATTTTTCTCCATTCAAAACTAATTTTAAAATCATTCTTACACCTCTCCTTAGCCACTAGTGGAGTTAGGTTTATACTAGTGCATAACTTATATATTTCATATCTAACTAAGCTCTTTTATATTGCTTAAATCACTTAAATCTTTTCCTGCATAATTATCTAAAAATTTTAGTAACTCTTTTCTTGTAACTTTAAGCCTACCTAGTTTTAAGCCTATCAAAAGTTTTCTTCTTATTAATTCTCTTACCTTAGGTTCATCAACTTTTAAAAGTAATGCTACCTCAGGTACTGTATATAACAATGGTTCTTTCTCTATCCTTTCTAATTTTTCCATTAAATTATCCTCCATCTAAAAACAATTTTAGGTTGCTACCCTTATATTTAAGCTATAAATTCCTACATTATGATTTAACCAAACCCATCAAAAAGTGTTCATTGTATCTATTTTTAATTATTAAGTTTATTTTTTCTTCGTTGCATTTTTGGGACGCAGCTAGTAAAAAAAATTTCTATCGGATCTTCTATTTCTAATATATTCACTATTTTTACAATTTCATCAAGTGTAAATTGAGAACGATTATTTAACTTAGCATTAAGTGATTGCTGTGTTATCCCAATTTCCCTTGCCATACTTTTTTGGGTATATTTTTTCTCAACCATTTTTCCTTTTAGTTTATTTACATCCATAATCATCGTCCCTTCCGTTGCGTATTTGGGATAATTAAATATTACCATTCCTCTTTATAGGTGTCAACCCATGAATGCAACTTTTTATTACATTTATTACAAATTTCGTTGCATTTATGAAAAAATCTTTTATAATAGTACTTATGGAGGATAATTATTATGAATCAAGAACAAAAAATGGAAACAATAATAAATCGTATAAAAAATAGAAGAATTGAACTTATGTTGTCATATCAAGATTTAGCCAATAAGACAGGCCTAAGCAAATCTACATTGCAACGTTATGAAACAGGTTCTATAAAAAATATGCCTTTAGATAAACTGGAGATCTTAGCAGAAGCTTTAAATATTGAACCTTATTACTTGATGGGGTGGGATATAAAAAAAGATACTACTCTATCTAAGAATGAAATTGCATTGTTAGATAAGTATAATAAATTAAATGACTTAGGAAAATCTGAAGCCAATAAACGTGTTTCTGAATTGACTGAGATATATAAATATACAAATAATTGTATTAAATCTGACAATGAAATAACTACATTTGCAGCACATACTGATGAAGATAATCCTGAATTTGCTAAGTATGATGAAGAAATTGCTAAAAAATTCATGAATAAATTAAAAAACAAAGATAATAAATAATTTATGGTGTTGGGGTGAGAATATATGACAAAATATGAAGAGATAGTCACTAAAGCCCAAGAGCTTGGAATTTCTATTTATGAATTAGATTCCTTTAAAGGTAAGAGTGGTTTTTACTTTGACAATGTTATATTAATAAATAAAAATTTAACTGATAAAGAAAAGGTTTGTATTATGTATGAAGAATTAGGACATCATTTTACTACCTATGGTGATATATCTGATCAAAGGAAAATAGAAAACAGAAAAAAAGAACTACTCGCTCGTCGTTGGGGGTATGATCAAGCTATAAAACTATCACACTTGATAAGTGCATATAAAAATGGTCTTAAAGAAAAGTTTGAAACATCGGAATTTTTAGATATCACAGGAGACTTTTTAGAAGGAACCCTTCAACACTATAAAAATAAATATGGTGCATATCTAGAAATTAAAGATTATTATATATTCTTTGAACCTACCATAAATATAGTACATAAAGATGAAATTAAGCAAAGTGTGTGAAATAGATAAGCTTAAATTATAACAAAGAAGCAAAAACTATAAATTAGATAAATTATAAATACTTTGAAAGGTAGTGGTATTTTTATGCAAGGTAGTGTTAGAAAACGTGGTTCTACTTGGAGCTACTATTTCAATTTGGGTGTAGTTGATGGTGTAAGGAAACGAAAAGAAAAAGGTGGCTTTAAAACAAAAAAAGAAGCTCAACAAGCTCTTAGAATTGCATTAAATGAATTTGAAAGTTGTGGCAGTGTTATTGATGAAAGTAATATATCTATATCTGATTATTTCGATTATTGGTACAAAGAATATGTATTGATAAATTGTAAATATAATACACAAGAATATTATAAAAATATAATTAAAAATCATATTAAGCCTTCCTTAGGTTCATATAAATTAAAATCTTTAACTCCAGCTATTTTACAAGAATTCATAAATAATAAATATTTAGATGGTTTCTCTAAATGTAGCATTAATAATTTTTATGGTGTCCTCTCTGGTGCATTAAAATCAGCTGTATATCCTTATCAATTTATAAAAGAAAATCCTATGAAATACATTAAACTTCCTAAAGATAATAAGCCTAAAAGTGAAGACTTAAAGATTATATCAATTAATGATTTTAATACTATAATTAACAGATTCCCTCAAGGAAGTAGTTTTTACATACCCTTACAAATTGCATTTCATACTGGTATGAGAGCATCAGAAGTCTGTGGACTTACATGGGATTGCATAGATTTTGAAAATAAAACTATACATGTTGAAAAAATACTTTTAAGCAAAAAAAATGGAGTATATGAATTCGGATCACCTAAGACCAAAAGTTCTAATAGATTTATATCTATTGGAGACACTTTAATATTAATATTAAAAAATCATAATGCTTGGCAAAAAGAAAACAAATTGAAGTATGATGAATATTATATAAACTCAAATTTTGTATGTACAAAAGAAAATGGTGAAACTGTGACAACAAATTCTCTAAAATATTTATCTAGAGTTGTCAATTATGAGTTAAACATTAATTTTAACTTTCATTCTCTTAGGCATACTCATGCTACTATGCTATTAGAAGCTGGTGCAAATATAAAAGATATTCAAGTTAGATTAGGTCATTCAAAATTATCAACTACTATGGATATTTATTCACATGTCACTAAAAAAATGAAAGAAGACAGTGTCAATATCTTTGAATCTTTAATAACAAAATGAAAATTTGCCACCTCATAAATTAAAAAGGTGGCAAATAGGTGGCAATTACACTATTTATAAATAACCAAATCTCTTAATCCCTTGATTTATTTATATAATCTACATACTGTTTCCACGTGTGGTGTGTGTGGGAACATGTCTTTTAGTTTTATTTTTTCTATTTTGTATCCTGCTTTTGTTAGGACTTGTAGGTCTGTTACAAGTGATTTTGGGTTGCATGATACGTATATTATTTCTTTTGCATTGAATTTTATTACGTAGTCTAGAGCTACTGGATGTACTCCTGCTCTTGGTGGGTCTAGGATTATTATGTCTGGTTTGTCTTTTACGTTTTGTATTACTTTTGCTACGTCACCAGCTATGAATTGGCAATTTTCTAAGTTGTTTAGTTTTGCATTTTCTTTTGCTGCTTCAACTGCTTCTTCTATTAATTCTATTCCAACTACTTTTTTAGCTTTTGGTGCAACTATTTGTCCGATTGTTCCTGTTCCACAGTATAGGTCAAATACTACTTTGTTGTCTGAGTTACCCATGAAGTCTCTTACCATTGAGTAAAGTTTTTCTGCACCTTTTGTGTTTGTTTGGAAGAATGCAAATGGATTTATTTTAAATTTTAATCCTAATAAATCTTCTATTATGTATTCTCTACCATATAATGTTTTTACTTCGTCAGCTTGAACAACGTCTGATAGTGAATCATTTAGAGTATGTATTATTCCTGCTATTTTTCCATTTAAGTTTAGTGCAGTTATTTCTTCTATAAATTTAGTTAGGTCATAATTAACTTGAGTTGTTGTTACTAAGTTTACAAGTATTTCACCTGTGTTTATAGCTTTTCTTACAACCAGGTTTCTTAAGTATCCTTCATGTTTCATTACTTTGTAGTATGGAAGGTCTGTTTTTCTAAAGTGTTCTAATGTTGCAGTTAGAATTTTTCTAAAGTCTCCATCAACTATTTTGCAGTTATCTACAGTTATTATGCTAAAGCTTCTGTTTTTAACGTGCATTCCTAGTGTTAGTTCTCCGCCTTTTTCCATGTCTCCAAAAGTAAATTCCATTTTGTTTCTGTATTCAAAAACTTCTGGGCTTTCTTCTATTCCTAAGAATTCATAGCCTTGTATGTTTCCTTCGTCTAAAAGTCTTTTTACTTGGTCTACTTTGAAGTCTAATTGTGTTTTATAGTCTAGGTAAGCATTACTACAACCACCACATTGATGTGAAATGTTACAATGTGGCTCTATTTTGTAGTCTACATCTTCAAGTACTTCTATAAGTTTTGCTTGAACTCCGCTTTGAGAGCTTTTTTTAGTTACTCTTGCTTTTACTTTTTGTCCTGGTAATGTATTTTTTACTGTAACTTTTTCACCTTCGTAAAAAGCTACACCTTTTCCTGGGAATTCTGTTGTTTCTATTAAAAATTCGTATTCTTTTCTTTTTCTCAAATAAATCTCTCCTATTTGTTATTTTTAGTAAGCTTCAATTTTGCTACTTTTTGTCCTAAAGTCATATTGTCTTTCTTTAGTGTCATTATTACATTATATATTATAAGCACTGGTATAAACAATATTACTCCAAATAAAAATTTATCTGAGATTACGAATTGGAAAAGTCTTAGTATGAAGTCTATTAAAACTGTTCCTATAGCTGAAACACCAGCTACAACTATAACATCTATAAGTTGTGCTTTTAATACATCAACAGCAGTTATTTTGTCATTTCCAACTAATAGCTCTTTAGTTTCATTTAAAGCTTCTAATTCTTCATTTGATGGTGCATCTTCTACTAATAATTCATCAGCTGTAACTACTTCCTCTGCTACTTCTTCAGTTCCTTCAACTTTTATATCTTCAACTATTTCTTCTGTATTTTCTTTTATATTTTCATTTTTTTCTGTACTCATTATAAAATCCTCCTAAAATAAATTGTATATTATTCAATAAAATTTATATATTCTTTTAATTACTCATTTTTTAATTATATCCTAAAATTAGAAATAAATAACTGTATATTGATAAAGTTTATATTATCAGTAAGTTCTTTAATTTTGATATGAACCAAAGACCAGGTAGAATAAATTCCACCCTACGTTAAATGGTATATATCCTTACATACAAATAACTTTTACATTAATTTCTTTATTTTCATAAGATAAATTTCAATATTGTTTATCTTAATTTTTCATATTAATCAAAGTCCAGGTGGAATGAATTCCACCCTACGTTGAATGATATATATCCTTATATATAAATAATTTTTACATTAATTTACATATTTTTATAAAATAAATTTTAATATTGCTAACTTAGTTTTTCATATTAATCAAAGTCCAGGCGGAATGAATTCCACCCTACGTTAAATAATGAATTTTACCCTACATTGAAAAATCATGAATTTTATTTTTAAATTTATTAATTTTATAGAATATAATTATTTATAAATTTTTCACATCATAACGTTTTTATTATATTACCTTAAAGTTACAGTAGTATGACATTGTTATGTTATTTTAACAAGATTTTTGAGTTGACTTCTAAGATTAAACTTTCAATTTAAATAATGATACTTCAGGTATGTTTCCAAATCTAAATGGTAATTTTGTATTTCCTAATCCACTGCTGACATATAACATAGTTCCTCTTTCATTATTTATGTTGTAGACCCCTTTGGTGTATTTTTCTGCTAATAATGTTGTTTTTAATGGACCATAAAAAGGTATGTATATTTGTCCACCATGACTATGTCCACTTAGAACTAAATCAATAGGGTATTCAATGTACTGATCTATTAAGTCTGGTTCATGCAGTAATAATAGATTTACTCCATTGTTATCAATATTATACATAGTTTCATATGAATTCTGATTTCCCATTAGTCCATCATCAGCTCCAAAAATATTTATGAATTGATTATTAAATTCAATCGTTCTATTTTCATTTGTTAATACTTCAAATCCAGCTTCATTCATTATGTTTTCATAATGTAGTGATGCTCCTCCACCATAATCATGATTTCCATATATAGCGTACTTTCCAATATTGCATTCTATTTTTTTAAGTACTTCTGACACATTGTATAAATCATCATATATTGATGCATTGTCTATTAGATCACCAGTAAAAACTACTATATCTGCATTTAATTTATTTATTTTTTTTACTGCTTTTTCAAGATTATTTAAATTGTAATATTCTCCTAATTGGGTGTCAGTAAATTGGACCACTCTTAATTCATGTTCACCTTTTTCATTAACAGTTATAGTATGAGTTTTTGTGATAAGTAAATTTCTTTCTATAAAAGTTACATATGCAATAGCAAAAAATATAAATGCTAAATTCCAAGATATTATTTTTATAAATACTTTCATATATATTCATCCTTTTCTTTTAGTAAGTTTATTAGATATGTTGTTCTATGAAAATATATCTTTTTCTTGTTACGACAATGTTACAATTCAAATTGCTTTTTTATTTTTTAGTACTATATCCTTGCTAAAATTTATTGGTTTTAATCTAAAATATACTAATCAACAAGATGGACATACCCCTCATGGGCTAATTGACTTATCTAAATTTAATACCATTTTAAATAATTTAATTATATAAATATCCGAAGTCAGTCCCTTATAAAATTCTAAATTAATTTGTTTTTTTGTATTACATATTCTAAAGTTACTAATAACGTGTAATAGCAAGGTTGAAACCTGGCATACCAATTTATTGGTACATTTAATTTATAAAATCAATTCTACTTTGTGTTTTAAGTAATACATTTTTAGATTTACTTTTAAATGCTAAAATACTAGATTTCTCAATTGAAAAACTTTTTTCTTTCATAAATGAACATGAATTATTTAAATAAGTATTTCTTTATAAATTGATTTATAAAATATTATTAATTTGTTTTTTTATTACGCATTCTAAAGTTACTAATAACGTGTAATAGCAAGGTTAAAACCTCGCCTACGAATTTGTTGGTAAATTTAATTTTAAATATTATTTTAATTTTAACCAATATAATAGAAAAAGCTGACTTTAAATAGTTTAAAAATTATTTAAAGTCAGCCGTAATGTTTAAGATATAAATCTAAATGTTTTTTATGGTGTATATCTTACTGTTTTATCTTTATATATTATTATTAATGATTTAGGACTTATTTTCTGTCCTTCTGCTTCAACTTCATTATTTGAAAAGTTTGCTATTACTTTTAAGTCATTTCCGTATTCAGTCATTTGAATTAATCCATCATCAGATAATACTTTATAATTTGTCATTTCTTTATTAATTGCTTTTTTACTAAATTCAGACCACATTTTTGTATGATTTATTATGATATCTTTATTTTTTTCGTACTCATATCTATCAATGTGGTATAGTGGTGGAACATTATATAAAATTTCATAAAGCATTCTATTTTCCACTTCATCTTTTATTTTCAGTGTTCCCCATCCCCACCAATGAGTTGTTATAACTGAATCATTATAAACTAATTTATATAGTGGAATTGTATACTTTGTATCTAAAAATAGTTTTTTATATTTATCTTTTAATGGAATTTCCTTTGAAAACATCTCTGGAACTCCATTATTACTTGAATAATATCTTCCAACATAATATTCACTTTCTTTATTTTTACTCATATCACTATCCATCCATGAAAAAGATGGTGTTTCAATTCCATGTGCAAAAGCTATATGCTTATTTGCAAAATCATTTCCGCCTTCAGTTCCAACTACCATATTCTTTTCATTCTGAAGATAATCCATTCTTTCAATTCTTGCTTTTATATCTTGCTCTTCTGTAGTTATATGTTCACTAGAATAATCATCAAATACTTCCCCAGTTCCATCAGTATCTAAAAACCATGAATTGAACTTTAATCCTGTATCTAAAATTTGTGATACTCTTTCTCGTACACTTGGCATTGCTAATGTAGGATTTAATTTTCTTCCTGTCCCCTGAAATCCACCTATTTTCTTACCATCTTTATTTGTTACAGTTGCATTATCATAAAGTGATGTATCTGAAAATTTAGCTGTTATCCATTTTTCTTCACCAGGTTTATGAATTGAATGATATGAATCATATGTACCAATTAAATATCCTAGTTTATTAGCAGTTTCAACTAGTTCAGGCTTATTGAATCCATTTTGCCAATCATCAAACCCAATCCACATATTATTTATTCCAGAATTTTTCATATCATTTAACACATCTACCGTGTTCATATTAGCCCATTTATCTATATCATCTACATTACTTCCTAATTCACTTTTTAATAATCTTTTGTTTAAATCTATAATTTCAACTTCATTTAAGTTTTTTATCCCTTTAGATATGATTTTTTTACTTTCACTATCTATTGAATTAAATACCTTATCATTATAAAACTCTTTTAATTTTAACACTTCACTAAATGCCTTAATAACTCTATTTTTAGTATACTTATCTACATATCCTAAGTTTTCTAAATCATCAAATGCTAATGCAAGTTCTTCACCATCTTCAACTTTAGTTCTTAATAACTCTTGTATCCAATTTTTTAATGAGTTTGGAATATTATTTTTCAATGAGCTCCACTTTATGTTTTCTTCAGATATAATAGATTTATCCCAAAAATATACATGTGGTGCACCATATAATTTTTCAATATTTTTATTTTCTCTAGATTTTTCTTCTAATGTTTTAAATTCACCTTTTTCAACAATATAATTTCTATATGTCTTTGCCACATCTACTGGATTCTTTTTAGTTAAATATATTCTAAATCCATATTCTTTATTTCCATTTATAGATGGGTATTGGTGTTCAAATCCAAATTTTATATTATTTTCTGTATCAAATTTAATAGTATTATTATATGGATTCTTTATTACATATAATAAGGAATATTCTTTCTTATCTACAGCAAAGAATTGCATTGAAAAAGTTTCTATTACTTTTAGTTCTTGCTCTTTAAAATATTCTTTCCAAACATCATCATCATTTGAAATATATTTTCCTTCATTTAATGGTAACATATATTTTTCCCCATTAATACTTGGCCAAAGAAAACTATTTTCATCATCATTTTTATTAGATTTTATAGATACATCTAAATATTCCTCTTTTTTCTTAATATCAACATCAATATTATTTTCATCATAACTCCAAGATATATTATCTTTACTCTTTTTTAAATTGCTAAACTTCATATTATTTAATGGTTCTGATACAGTCTCCTTAACTCCACTAGATTCAACAGACAGATTAAATGTTTCTGGATCTACATCAAATTCAAAATCTAAATTTAACTTTGTATCCGATATTTTATATTCTGATATTTCTTTTTTTGCACATCCTGAAACTATAGAACCTACCATGGTTATAGATAATACTAATGCAATTATTCTTTTCATTTCAATCACCTCGTAAAGAAAATACCTTAGAAGTGTTACATGAATGTTACACGTTAAAATCTATATAAAACAAAATTTCATTATTATAATTCTCCATTCCAAATTTTAAATTGTTCTTTTCTAACAGCTTTCTCACTATGGATAGTCCTAGCCCTGTGCCTGATAGTTCTTTATTCCTTGATTTTTCAATAACGTAGAATGGATTCCATATGTTCTCTAATAAATCTTCACTACTTTTTTCTATTCCATTTTTTATTTTAAATTTTATATTATTTTTATCCTTTAAAATTGATATTTCTATTTTTTTATTGTTGGTGTATTTTATTGCATTAGTAATTAAATTATTTAGTACAGTATCAATAGATTCCTCATCTTCATGAATTAAATATTTTTCATTTTCATTTATGTTTAAGATTAAGTTTATATCTGCATCTTCAATTAGAAGCTTATATTTTTTCAATATATTTATAGTTTTTTCTTTCAAATCAAAAGTTGATTTATTTAACTTTATATTTTCTATCCTTGATAAATATAAAAGTTTTTCTATTAATTCGTCCATGTTGTGTACTTGTTCTTGTATCTCACTTATATAAGTTCCATTATCTAATCCATCTTCAATTCCTTCTGCATATACTTTGATTAAAGCTAATGGTGTTTTTAACTCATGTGCTATGTCAGAGTTTAATTCTTTTAAGCTTTTATTTTGAAACTTTATTTTTTTATGTGCTTCATCTAGACTTTCACTCATTTTATTTATACTAATAGAAAGTTCTTCTATTTCATCATTAGTTTTTATTTCTTCTGTTCTAAAATTTAATGATGCAATATCTCTAGATAACTTTTTTAAATTTTCTAATGGACTTACAATTTTTCTTGAAAGGATTCCAACAAGCAATACTATAAATATTATAGAAAACATCATTAAAATTATATTAAATTTATTTATGATTTTAATAGTTTCACTCATATGTGGTAATGGCATACATATTGCAAATATATATTGGTCTATTTTTATAAATTTAGCTAATACTTTATACTTTGTTATTCCTTGATCATAAATTTTATTTATGCTTTTTTCATTTAAACTTTCTAATGTATCTTCTGTTATCCAAAATTTATTTAGCTTAATCTTTTTTTTATCTAAAGATTGTATTACATTTTCATTAATACTCTCTATGCTCTCATTAAAATTTGAATATACAATAGTTATATTGTTTTTTTCCTCTATGGATTCTAATTTATTATCTATATTATTGAAATTACTACTTTTTAATTCACTTGCAACTTCATTTAATATTTTTCTTTTTTCAAAGATGTAATATCTATCAACTAAAAATATATTAGTTAATATAGAAATAATAAATACCATAACAACTATTGAAGATACACCAATTGTAAATTTGTTGCTAATCTTAATTTTTATCCTCCTCCATACTGTAACCAATGCCTCTATAAGTTTTTATAAGATTTTCACCTATTTTAGTTCTTAGTCTTCTTATGTGAGTATCTACAGTTCTATAATCGCCTTCATATTCCATTCCCCAAACTAAGTCTATTAACCTATCTCTTGATAAAATTACACCTCTGTTTTTCACAAAAGTTAATAACAATTCATACTCTATTTTAGTTAATTTTAAAACTTCATTGTTTTTATAAGCTTTTCCTAATTCTAAATTTATTTTTATATCATTTGAACTTATTTCTTCATTAAAATTCACAAGTTTTTTAGCTCTTATTAAAAGCACTCTAATATCAAAAGGTTTCTTTATGTATTCATCTGCTCCACAATTTAATGCCTCAATTTCATCATCATTTTCACTTTTTGCAGTTAAAATTAACACTTTTATATTGCTATTAGCTTTTATATATTCACACACTTCTATACCACTTATTTCTGGCATCATCCAATCTAAAATTGCTAAATCTATTTTATTTGAATGAAATTTTTTCAATGCTTCATCACCATTGTTAGCTATAATCACATTAAATCCTTCTCTTTCAAAATAAGTTGAAAGTATTTTCAGCATGCTTTTTTCATCATCAGCAATTAGAACGTTCATACTTATCCTCCTTAAATACTAAAAGCTTCTCAATATATATTAAGAAGCTTTATTTTTATAAAATTATGGTTATTTTTGTACCTTTATTTAGCTTACTTTCAATTTCTATGTCTCCACCGTGATTTTTAACTATTTCCTTGGAAATGGCTGTTCCAAGTCCAGAGCCTTTATGTGCTTCACCAGTGTTGGTTCCTCTATAGTATCTATCGAAAATATGTTTTAAATCTTCTTCATTTATACCTCTTCCATTATCCTCAATAGTTATATAAGTTTTATCATTTTTCTTTTCAAAGTTAACCTTTATTTCTACATCTTCGTTATTATGTGCTATAGCATTAAATATTAAATTAGTTAGGCAGCGTTTCATAAGGATTATATCTACTTCTTTTTCATCGACTTCTACCTTAGTATTAAATTCAATATCTCTATCGCTATATTTTTGATCATTTAATATTGCAATTACTACATCTTTAGTTAATGATACTAAGTTAACTTTTTTCTTATTTAAATTTAATGCATTATTTTTAAGTCTTGTGCTTAAATTTAAATCATTAACAAGTTCTGTTATATAGAGTGATTTATCGTAAATTATTTCTCCATATTCTTTTGCTTCATCTACAGTGAAATCATAGTCACCATTCATAAGTTCTGCATAACCCCTTATGGATGCTAATGGTGTTTTTATATCATGCGAAATATTGGCAATCCATTCTTCACGCATTTTTTCTAATTTTTTTCTTTCACGTTCATTATTTTTAAGAGTCCTTGAAAGATTATTTAAGTTTGCATATACATCTTTATATAATCCTCTTTCTCTAAATTCAAGATTATAATCATTTTTTGAAAGTGTAGTAACGCCTCCAATTATATTTTTAACTGGCTTTGTAAGTTTTCTGCTAAATAAATATCCAGCTAATATTGCAATAATACTATCCATAATAAGTACAGCAGATAATATAGCTCTAAGAATTTTTACTAAAACATCTCCATCATACAATATTATGCTTTTATTTAATTTATAATAATCAAAATTAATTATATAACTCAATTGCTGCCCATTTATCTCAGTACTACTTACTAAAATAGAATTCACACCTTCTGCACCGCCTATGTATTTATAAGTATTTATAATTTCTATTGGTGTATATTTATTTTGAACTTCAGACGGTTTTCTATAGTTTAATACTTCATTTCCATTTTCATTTAAAACTTGAATCCAAAGTTCATTTTCATCAAGAACTTTTTTCCCTTGTTCACTTATTTCTAGTTTTCCATTTTCCAAATATATATTTTTTCCAAATTCTCTAGTAAAACTTTCTGGATCAATCTTTTTATTTTCATAAGATATTGGTCTTAAAAAATTAAAACCATATGCTTCATTTTTTATCATTGTTGAAAATCCAACAATGATATTTATAAAAAATATTAGTATATTTACTACAACTATAGTAATTATAAATCTTGAAGTAATTTTAACATTCATATATTATTCGTCCTTTACAACAAGTTTGTAGCCAAGACCTTTAGCTGTTACAAGAAATTTTGGCTTAGATGGATTTTCTTCTATTTTTTCTCTAAGTCTTCTTATATGTACCATTATAGTATTATCAAATCCTATATAGTCTTCTCCCCAAACTTTATCACATATACTTTCTTTACTAACTATTTGATTTTTATTAATGGCTAAATAATTTAAAAGTTTAAATTCCTTTGCTTTTAGTTCTATTAATTCTCCATTTTTTCTTAATTCAAAATTATCTTCATTTAATGTGAATGGTCCAAATTTTATTTCATGACTTTCATTTTGTGCATTAGCTACATAATTGCTTCTTCTTAAATGTGCTTTTATTCTATATGCTACTTCCTTAGGACTAAATGGTTTTGTTATGTAATCATCTGCACCAATTGCAAATCCTAGTATTCTATCAAGTTCTTCGTTTTTAGCTGATAAAAATAATACTGGCACCATTGATGTTTCCCTCATTTTTTTGCATACTTCATATCCTTCCATATCAGGAAGCATTATATCAAGAACTACTAGTTCTGGATTTACTTCTTTAAAAACTTCTAGAGCCTTAGCTCCAGTATCTGCTGTATAAACATGATTTAAGCCTTCTTTTCTTAAAACTGTAGATAAAAGTTTTAGTATTTCAACTTCGTCATCTACTATAAGTATTCTTTTATTATTAATTGATAATTCATCCATTTATATAATTCCTTTCTTATATCATAGTTAGTTTTTCCTATTTTATAATTATATCGTCAATTTTAGGTTATTCTTAAAAATAACAAATATTTTTTTATTTAATTTATGTTTCCCATATAGATACATTTTCAATCTTTGCGGTTTTAGATTTTGATGTGAATCAAAGAACAGGTAGAATGAATTCCACTCTACGTAGCAAGCACTATACCTTTTATTATATTTTTACATAAAATGTAGTTTGATTTTATATTACTGCTTTCAAATTTGTTTGTTTTTGCAAGGTTAAAACCTCGCCTACAACAAATAATAATTTTCCCGCCTTCGTAGCTGAGCGTTTTTAGTTTTTAATATGAAAATAACTAGCCTAAGGCTAGCTATTTTTTATCTTTTTTCACTTGCAAATTTTTTATAAGTTATCATAGGTAATACTGTTATTGATATTACAAATAGTACTATTAATACTGGTATTACAAATATTGGACTTTTGTATCTAACTAATTGACAAGAGAACATTCCCCATATTGGAGTTAATCCTCCAAATTTTTGTATTGATTGTGGTAAAAAGTTTATAACTATCCAAGGTAATCCCATAAATAATCCGCCTACAATAAATGGCATTACTGCATTGTTGCTTATTGCTGAAAGTGCTAGTGTAACTTGTGTAAATAATATACATCCAAGTATTAATGTTATTCCAAGTATTATTATCATTTGAAGTACTGTTATGTTTGAACCACTATTTCCAAAGTACCAAAGGTTTTTAAGTGGAATATCTAACCCTTTAAAATCTGAGTGTGATATTGCTGAATACACCATTACTAAGTACATGGATAAAACTACTAAACTTGTTGAAATGCTACCTGCTATTGACTTTGCTATAACAACTTTTTTCTTACCATTTTTTGATGCATTTATAAGACCTGTCATATTTGAATTATATTCTGTAGTGTATACTGAAGATATCATCACCATCATAATCAATCCTATAAATGGTGCTATACCATAAGTTTTATCAAATAATGACGCATAATTTTCTAACATGTAATTTGGATAACTTGAATCAAATCCTACAAGTATTGAAGAAAGTAATAATCCTAGTCCCCACATTATTAAAACTCTTTTTTTACATAATATTTTTCTTAATTCACTATTTATTAAACTAAACATTTTTAACCTCCACTTTAAGTTCTAATATCACATCTGTGAATTAAACTTCCTTTGTATCTTCTAAATCGAAATAGAACATATATACATCCTCAAATCTTGGAATTATTTTTTCTACATTTTTATAAACTGGTTCTTTTTCAGCTATAACTCTTAGTTCTATTTCATCTATTCCTCTTTGTATATTTACTACTTTATATTTATTTTGAATATCTCTAGCAATATCTTCATTATCTGTTCTTATTAAAAATACTTTATCATTCATATTTGCTAAAATTTCTTTATGACTACCTTTCATAAGTAGTGTTCCATCTTTTATTATTATAGTTTCTCTTGCAATTGACTCTATATCTGAAATTATATGAGTTGATAAAATTATTATCTTATCTCTAGATATTTCACTTAATAGATTTCTAAATCTTGTTCTTTCTTGTGGATCAAGTCCTGCAGTAGGCTCGTCCAAAACTAATATTTTAGGATCATTTAAAAGTGCCTGTGCTATTCCAACTCTTCTTTTCATACCACCTGAGAATTTTTTTAATGATTTATTTTTAACATCATATAATCCTACTAAATGTAGTAGTTCATCAATTTTACTATCTAATTCTTTTCCTGTAATTCCTTTTAATGCTCCCATATATTTTAGGAATTGTTTTGCAGTAAAGTTTCCATATCCTTCAAAGTGCTGTGGTAAATATCCTATAACATCTCTATATTTTTCATCTAAATCATATATATTTTTCCCATTGTATAAAATCTCTCCACTATCTGATTTTAATAGTGTTGTTATCTGTTTCATAAGTGTTGTTTTTCCAGCACCATTTGGTCCCAAAAGCCCATAAACTCCATTTTCTAATGTTACATTTAAGTTATTTGTTACTTTTTTATGTCCAAAACTTTTATTTAAATTTTTTATTTCTAATGTATTCATTTTAATTCCTCCAACTAATTGATCTATTTTTTACAACTTAATTTTTTAAAACTTAAGAACATGTATGTACTAACTAATATAGTTATTAATGCTAATATTATAGTTATAATTTGGATTATATCTAAACTTAGTCCAAATATATTTGCACTTCCTAGGTACATCCCTGCCATTTCATTCATTCCCATTGTTAAATCAGTATAGTTTCCATATTGCAAAACACTAAGTATCCATGAAAAATTAGATTTTGCAATTGCTTTTGATATTGGTTTAATAAACATTAATAAAACTTTCCCTGATACTAGGTAAACACCTAATATACTTATTGCACTTATAGAAGTTTCTGTTTTAAATGATATGAATGTTGCTATAATTGCTATACTTACAAGTACTAATAGTACAAATACTATTTTTAAAAGTATGCATTCATTTATTGTCATAGCACCTTTAATCATTATAAAATTATCTAATATTCTTAAACATTGTAAACTTCCATTAACAGGCTTTCCATATTGAATTAATGTTGTTATGAATATAGCCCCAAGATAACTTAAATAACTTACTATAGGTACTACAAATGCTAATATTCCTTTAGCATTAAGACATTTATACTTATTTTTTGAAGATAATATTAAAGTGTCCATAGATGAAATAACTTCATCACTATAAATATTACAAAGTAACATTGCTATGATTATTATCATTCCTAAAATCATTAATGGATGTCCTGCTCTATAGTTAAATACTTTAAAGAAATCCACATTTTTATATTCTAAATCTTCATTTTCCTTAATAGCATTTAATTTTTCCCTTGCCATTTTTTGAATTTCTTTTGTACTTTCATCACTTACAGAACCATTAAGTGTATCTTTAAGTGACTTTATTTTATATTGAAAATTTTGTTCTGCCTTAACTCCTTCTGACCTAATATCAGTAAAATTAGGATTTTGTACTTCTAAATATGATAATTCACCTTCTAATGGTGGTTTTATAAATATCATCACTACACATATAAATACAAATGTTATTAGTGCTATCATTCCATTTTTATTTTTTAATAATTTTTTAAGTTCTAATTTAAACATTTCATCTCCTCCTGACAAATACTATTCTAAAGACTCAACCTTAATCTTAAATAACCCTTATCTTAAATAAACCTTAAATAAAAAAGTAAACCGTATTGCTCCTTTGCAGTTGTGATTTTAGTCTTATCAATTATTAATATAGCTACAAATTTAGATACAAATTTTTGAAACATTAAATTAAAACACTGATGTAAAAAAATTTGAATTCTTATAAAATAAAAAAAGAGAGAATTTCTTCTCTCTAATTTTCTATACCTATAATATTTTAAAAGCTTTTCTTTTCATAAAAATGTACAGTAATCCTATTTAATATAAATACTAATATAAACATTATTCCTAATATCATTAAAGCTATATCATTTTTAAATAACCATGGTATATACTTTTTAATTGTATTTAACTCTGCTTGAGAAAGTACAATAATTTGCATTACTGCTAAAAAATTTATTCCATATACAATATATGATAATTTCTTTCCTCCTGAATAATAGCATGTATAATATATAGCTGCTACTACAATTAATATGCATGTTATTATCATTTCATAACTAATAGGAATATCATTGTTGACTATTGATGGTAATATTAAAGTTATTAATTTATTCCCTAAAGCCCCAACTATCATTCCTATAAAACTCATAATTATAAGTGTAATAAACTTTCCATTTACATATTCTCTCCTACTAATAGGGCAACTTAAATTAATTAAATAAGATTTTTGTTTTTCTTCCCACATTATAGTAGCTATTGTGGTCATTACAACCATACCTATAAAATAACTGAAAAAATCACCTTTTCCTAAAAAAAGTAATAATAATAGTGGTATTAAAAACGTAATCATATTATACCCTTTATAATTAATCACCTGTAATATTAATTCTCTTTTTAATACATTTTTCATAAAACACCTTGTTTATTTCCTTTTTAATATCATTATTTGATCTAAAGTTACTTTTTCTATAACAACTTTATTGCCAAATATTTTTTTTACTTCATCTACTTTGCTAGTTAATGCTTCAAATCCATAAGGATTTTTTCTTATACCTTCAAAATATTTTTCGTTATCTTTGTTTAACAGTTCTTTATCACCTTTAACTATTTTATATTCATCAAAAATTTCTTCCTTACTTTTAGAAAATAACACTTTTCCATCATTTATATAAGTTATATAATCTGCTATTTTTTCAAGATCTGAAGTTATATGAGTAGACAATAGCACACCTACATTTTCATTTTGTATTTCATTTCTTAAAATATTTAAAACTTCAACTCTTACAACTGGATCTAGTCCTGCTGTTGGTTCATCCATTATAATAAATTCTGCATTATGACTAAGTGCTACTGAAAGAGAAAATTTCATTTTCATTCCTTTTGAAAGTTCTTTTATTTTTTGTTTTTTATTAAGACCAAACTTATCTAAGTATTTATAAAAAGTGTCAAAACTCCAATTTTTATAAACAGCTCCTATTAACTTTGCATTATCATCTAATGATAATTGTTCATAAAAGAAACAATCATCATATACAAATCCTATTTTCTCTTTTATTTCTTTTTCACATTGTAAGTTATCTTTTCCAAAGACCTTTATTTCTCCACTATCTTTTTTTACAAGATTCATTATAAGTTTTATAGTTGTTGTTTTTCCTGCTCCATTTTGCCCTATAAAACCCATAATATAACCTTTAGGTATTGAAAAATTTATATCTTGTAATTCAAAGTTCTTATATTTTTTATTTAAATTTTTTACTTCTAATATATTCTCCATATAAAACACCTCATCTTAATTTGTTTTAAATCTCATCATATAACACTTCTAATATTTCTTTCATTTCATTTAATGTAAGATTTATTTTACGACCTTCTTCTATAGCATTCGTAAAATGTTCTTCTACTGTCCTTATTACAGTTTCCTTCATCAACTCTTTATCTTGCTTTGCAACAAAAGAACCTTTGCCTGGAATAGTGTAGATATATCCTTCCCTTTCCAGTTCCTCATATGCTCTTTTTGTTGTTATTACACTAATTCTTAATTCCTTCGCTAATGCTCTTATTGAAGGAAGTGCTTCATTTGAGTCCAATTTATTTGTAAGAATGTTATCTTTTATTTGCTTTTCTATTTGAGCATAAATTGGTTCTCCTGATGAATTGTTTATTATTAAATTCATATATATCTATATCCTCCTAAGTTTTAGGATAAATCTTTTTTTGAATATCCATTTATTGATAAAATAGTAAATACAACATATATTAATAGTCCAATTAAAAATGCTGATACAGCTATAAGCATTGTTTGTATATTCCCCGCTTCAATAATTGAGATTATTTTACTTCCAAAGTTAGGAAGTAATTTTTCACCTATCTGTATAACTATCATTGGCACATATATAATTGATAAAAATACAATAACACCATATTTCATTGCTACATCATAATCAAATTTATAATACATATAATTTGGAATTCCTATTATTAATGAATAATATATAAATGTTAATGATTGAATAAATAATATATAAGTTAAATCTTGAGTACTAGGTTTCTTTATAATTATTATTGTTAATAATAATATTATTGAAGTTATTAAATACATTAAAAAATAAAATAAATTTTTACTAATTACAACTGATTTTCTACTTACAGGAAAACTATTTATTATGGTATCATAATTTCTTTTTCCTTCTTCTGTTGACATCATTTTATTTGACATAAGAGGTATAAATATACTTGCCATAACATACATCATTGAAATAACCTCAATTGGAAATTCTTTAAATAGTGAAACTCCTCCTAATATACATGCTGCTATTAGATTCATTATAATTACTGATTTTCTACTAGTTATAAAATCTTTTTTTAATAATGCTACCATGATTTTACCTCCTATAAATCTTTCTTTTCATAAAAAATTACAGATAATACACATAGAATTGCTGATACTGCTAAAGTTATCACTACAGTTATTATGTTAGTTACAATATCTGTAGCAAATATCAATTTAAATATTATGTTACTATACTCACACCCAATTCCATATTGAAATCCATTAAGCAACATCATAAATCCAAATGTATATAACATTAGCACTATATAATAACTAATTTTTGCCGCCTTCATTCCTAAACTAAAATATGCAAAATAATATACTGATGAAATAAAAATTCCATATAATATCATTGTTTTCATTTGAAATATATTTGTATCGGCAACCATACTAGGCATAATTAAAAATAGCATTTTGTTTAATAAAATTAGAACTACTCCAACTACTATTGACCATATTATAATAAATAAATATTTTCCTATTATATAATTTTTTCTGCTACAATTTCCACTTAATATGGATAAATATACTTTATTCCTGTTTTCAAGTTCTGTGTATCCAAATGTACCAACTAAAAACATTAACATAACATAGCACATAAAATTTTTGTCCTTATTTACGAACATTACAAACATTACAACTAGTAACATTCCAACAAGTTGCATACCTTTTAAGTATGAAAATTGAAGTCCCAATTCTCTTTTAATTACATTTAACATACAAACCTATCCTTTCATATTACAAACTACTTATTTCTCTTCCATATTTTGTACTTAAATCTTGAATATTTTCTTGACTTTTCATAACCATAATATCTTCTAGTGTTGGTCTTTCTAGAATAACTTTATCTTTAAATACTTCTTTAATTTTTTCTTCATTCTTAGTTAAAGCTTCAAATCCGAATTCTGTAGCATTTATTGATATAAATAATTTTTTGTTTTCTTCATTTAAAAGTTTTGTGTCACCCTTTACTATTTTATATTCTTCTAATACTTCAATAGTTGGTTTAGAGAACTCTATCTTTCCTTTACGTATATAAGTTATATAATCTGCTATTTTTTCAAGGTCTGAAGTTATATGAGTAGATATTAATATCCCTATCTTTTCATCTTGAATTATTTCTTGAAAAAGATCTAAAAGTTCTGCTCTAACAACTGGATCAAGTCCTGCTGTTGGCTCATCCATAATCAAAAACTCTGCATTATGACTAAGTGCAAGAGAAATTGCAAACTTCATTTTCATTCCTTTTGAAAGTTCCTTAACCTTCTGCTTTTCATTAAGTCCAAACTTTCTTAAATAAGAATTAAATGTATCAAAACTCCACTCTTTATAAAAATTAGAAATTACTTTTGCATTATCTTTTATTGATAACTTTTCATAGTAGAAACAATCATCATATACAAACCCTATTTTTTCTTTTATTTCCTGAGAAAATCTAATATTATCTTTATCAAAAACTTTTATTTCTCCACTATCTCTTTTTAATAAATTCATAATAAGTTTTATTGTAGTTGTTTTTCCTGCTCCATTTTCACCTATAAATCCCATAATATATCCTCTTTCCAAATTTAAAGATACATTATCTAACTTAAAGTTTTTATATGTCTTTGTTAAACCTTTTATTTCAAGAATATTACTCATTTTACTCCTCCACAATTCAAATTTTAATTTTAATCATTGTAAATAACTTCTAATATTGTCTTCATCTCAGATAATTCCAACTCTACTTTTTTACCTTCTTTTAATCCCTCTTTTAAATATAATTTTACATTTTTTATAATAATATTTTTTATAATTTCTGTGTCTTGATTTGATATAAAAGACCCCTTACCTTTAACTGTATATATAAAACCCTTTCTCTCTAGCTCTTCATATGCTCTTTTGGTTGTTATTACACTTATCTTAAGTTCCTTTGCTAATGTTCTTATAGATGGTAACCCCTCATTTATAGATAATTCATTTTTTAATATTGAATCTCTAATCTGTTCCTCTATCTGAGTATATATAGGCTTGCCACAAGAATTATTGATTAAAATATTCATACTATCAAATCCTTTTAGTTATAATTTGTTTTGTATACCGTTAATATTCAGTATATACAGTTATGATAAAAAAAATTATTTCTCAATTTCTTTCTTTACTTTCATAAACCACTTATACTCTAAATAAACGATTATAAAAAATAAAGCAATTAACACAATACCCTTCATAATTTTTTCCTTCTTAAATTTTTTATTGTTTATATCTTATATACACAGTATATACTCACTATACACACCTGTCAATAACATTTTTTATTAATTAAAAATTCATAAGAATATGATAAAATATTTTTGGAATTAAAATCCATATAATGAAGGTTATATGCTAATATACTTTTTAATAGACTGATTTTTCTTTGCAATAGTTGCAAGGGTTTTTTATATCTATTTTGTTACAATATTTATAGAGAGGAGATGTGAGTATGCAATACTTAAATGACATGAACCGTGCATTGGACTATATTGAAAACAATTTGCAAGGTAAAACAGATTATGAAAAAATCGCACAAATTGCTTGTTGCTCTGTGTATCACTTTCAAAGAATATTTACATTTATTACTGGCATTACTTTATCTGAATATATACGCCGAAGGAAAATGACACTAGCGGCATTTGAATTACAAAACAGCACTATCAAGGTTATAGATATAGCGTTAACCTATGGTTATGAATCACCTGAAGCATTCACCAGAGCATTTCAAAATCTACACGGAATTACTCCCACAGCGGCGCGCAGCAAAGGAGTTAGTATAAAGGCATTTCCACGCATATCCTTTCAAATTTCTATAAAAGGAGTAAGTGAAATGAATTATAAAATTGTTGAAAAAGAAGCATTCCAAGTTTATGGCATCGAGGGAATTTTTGATACTAAAGATGGTGGAAACTTAAAGGCTATACCTGAATTTTGGCTTGAAAAATTAAATAATGGTGAATGTGCAAATCTTGTAAAATCTTCTGGATATCCAAGCACTGTAAATTCACTTTGCCAATACCGCAAAATGGATGGAACAATTTTTCCATATATGTTGTGTGTCATGAAAACACCTTTAAGTAACACAGCAGGTTATACTGTAGTTGATATACCTAAATCTACATGGGCTATATTTGTAAATGAACCTCATAATATTGAGGATACTTCAAAAGCAATTCAAGACTTAATAGCTCGTGTTTATACGGACTGGTTGCCTACTTCAAATTATGAACTTGTTGAGGGCTACGAATTTGAAATGTACTATTCAGATTTTAATGGAAAGTGTTATGAAGAAACATGGGTTAGGGTTGTTCCTAAAAACTAGATTATATTAAAAACATTCCAAGTGGCAGTGCCAAGCTTAATTTCTAATAACAATTAAATAGCGACTTACAGCATTACATGATAAGCTTGCCTGCCCCTTATTTTTAATATTTTTCTTAATCCACATACATCTTAAAGTCCATTAATTATTCATTACCATCATCTTAATCTTTATTACTATTTGAATTTTTAAGTATAGATTCACTCATACTATATTGTAACCTTCTCCAATTCTAAAAGTTGTTTCTTTATATTTAATCCCCCTGCATATCCCACTAACTTGCCATTGGCTCCAATTACTCTATGACATGGTATAAAAATTGGAATAGGATTTTTATTATTTGCAAGTCCAACTGCTCTATATGCTTTATCTCTTCCTATAATTTTTGCAATTTCACCATATGTTTTAGTTTCTCCATAAGGTATTTTTTCTAATGCACTCCAAACATCTTTCATAAAATCTGTTCCCTTTGGATTTAATGGCAACTCAAACTTTGTGCGTACTCCTGAAAAATATTCTTGTAACTGTCTACCTGCTTCTTTTAAAATATTGGTTTCACATATATTAATATCTTTTGGTGTATCTTCACTATCAAAATATACATTAATTATTTTATTGTCTTCCTCTACTATTGTTATTTTACCTATCCCTGTTTTATATAAATATAAATTTTTCATCTAATCACCTTCTTTAACCTATATTAGCTTCATGTATTATGATAATATTACTTTAAATTAAATTAATAGTAAATAAAAAAGATTGCATTTTTCAATATGCAACCTTTTTACTTACTACTTAACTTCTCCACATAACATTTTTGCCCAATTTCTGAATTTGTTTTGAAGATATTTTTTGTATATTGGTTCATGTTGTCCTACAACTTCAATATGATCAATGTTATTAATTTCACCTAAGTAATTCCAAATACCTTTTTGAATTTCTTGTCCATTATATTCTACAATATTATCAGTAGATCCTTCATGTGGTGCTATTGCAGATCTTACACTTACTATTCCATCATTTCTCCACCAACTGTTATCAACTATAACTTTTCCTTCTTCATTATTAATATATGAACCCATAAATTTTGAACTTTTTAAAAGAAGTGGATTCATATTTATATTTGGTACTTGATAATCAGTTTTTAAATCTTTATGTGTGTCTACGCAAGCTATGGAAAAATAATATATATCATCATGAGTTTTAACCCAACTATTTAATTCTTTTGCACCTTCTAATGATAAGTCCCATATACTTAAATCTTTAGTTTCTCCCCAAATTTTACTTGTAAAAACTCTTTTATAATAACTTTCATAAGATTCTCCTGGATTTCTCTTTAATCCCCATTGATCTAGTTTCAAATCAAATTTAGGATTTTCTGATTCATCTCTTCCAGCTTTAGTTGCCATAGCTGCAAAAAACTGATGGATTCTAGGTTCTAAATCCATTTTAACATCATCTTGTTGACTTCCATCATGTGGAGTTGCAAGCGTTGTTATACTTTCTATAAAGTGGTTATTGCCTACAAATAATTTATTTGTATTCTCACCAGTACAAGCTATTTCTTCTTGGCTGCCATCCTCTAACAATTGTGCTAAAACTCTAATTGTTTGTCCACCCATACTATGTCCAATTAAATGAACCTTTTGAAGTTCACTATTTTCATTATTATTTCCTAATTCAGGATATACACCTTGATAAGTTCGTCCATATCTATTATGTCCACATTTTTGAGCATGAGCTTCACCATAGTCTACAGTTCCACCTTTTAAGTATGCATACAATTCACATGCTCTATCCCAGTTACTAGCTATAGGTCCTATTGTTGGAGTATATACTGTATACCCCTCAGAATTTAACATTTCTCTTAAATTTGATTTTCCTCCCCAATAATTTAGTCCAAATAACTCATCATTGCCCCATCCAAAAAGTCCATGAACCATTACTATAGGATAATTCTTATTTAAATTTGGTAACTTTTCTTCCTTTGTTATACAATCTTCTTCTAAATTTGTAGCTGCAAATACATTAGTTGGAATAAAAATTACTGACACAAAAATTAACATAATACAAGATACTAGCCTTTTAAATGAATTTTTCATAATAATTCCCCCCTTTTACCTTCTACTAAATTTTAACATTTTTGTATCAAAAATCATAAATGGATTACGGTTCATTTTAAATGACCTTAGGTCATCATCTGCATATTTTCAAGGCTTTGCTTAATTTATCTTTGTTTTTTACTATTTTTTACAGTTATATATAACTTAATTCACTTGCAAAGTAAATTTAAGTTTGAATATTATGAATTTTGTGGTTAATATTGTATTTATTTATGCTATTATATATCTATCAAGTGATACTTCTTATTTCTAATTTTAAAATTAAACCTTCAACATCACTTGTACGTTTCTTCATTTCTTTAACATAAAATAAATACGTGAAATCTAATATTGGAATATTACCCTTATTTCAGTTGAGAATTCTAATTAATTTAATTGAAAATTGAAAGTGAATGTAAAAATTGGATTTTCAATTTTTAAAAATGATTTTTTATTAAATTTGCAAAGCAAATTAATTGAAAACAATATAAAAACATAGTTTTTAAGTATTTCTATTTTTAGATATTAGGAACAAAGTGAGTAATATCAACCATAACTGTTCACTGTTCACTTTTACTTCTTACTTAGTTCCAAATATAAAAACAGCAATAAACTGTAATATTAATAATATCATTTGAGAAAGACATTTTTTTAAATTTAAACTTGGAACCCTATATAGGAATAACTTATAACTCTAGAATTATCATTTGATAAAGATGTTATTTAAACCTTGAACTTGAAATTATATATTTATGGAGGTTAATCTATGGAAATAAAAAAATGTATAAAAGAGTCTTTTTCGGTTATTGGTAAAGAAGGTTCAACTAATGATGGAGAAAACTTTATTACTAAATTATGGAATGATGCTAACAGTCATTTTTCAGAAGTTGAACATCTTGCAAAAAAAGATAGCAATAAAAATTTGGTTGGAATTTGGGGCTTAATGAGCGATTTTTCAAGAAGTTTTAAACCATGGGAAGAAACTTTTACAAAAGGACTTTATCTAGCTGGAGTAGAAGTTCTAGATGATGCAGTTCCACCTGCTAACTGGGTAAAATGGACAGTTCCCTCTTATGAATATCTTTATACTAAAGTTGAAAAAGATATGATGGAAACTATTTCTTATGTATTAGATTATATAAATAAAAATAATTTAAATTTAATTGGTGCAATACAAGATTACACGTGTCCTTGTGAAAATGGACAACCATATGTATTCTTTCCTATAAAAAAGATAAATTAAGTCAGTGTGCAAATTTGTACATCAGATATTTAAGGGAGTTGATTTTATGAAAAATAATGAAAAAATACTATTAGGAACTACCTGCTTTCTTGCTGGAATTGTAGGTGGTTTTCTAATTGCCCCAATAAAAAAAGGGATTTGCTGCGGAAATAATAACGGAAATTTATTTACGAATAAAGAAGACTTAGAGAAGTTTTTAAAGCACTCAGAAAATGAAATTAATGATTTTTCTAAATAATTATTAATAAGGAGGATATATACTATGAAAAACTTTCCTACACATATTGTAACTGCAGCTGGAGTTGTGGAAAATGATAATGGTGAAATTTTAATGGTTAATGCATTTCATGGTGGATGGGTATTTCCTGGAGGTCAAGTCGAAATTAGTGAAAATCTTATAGATGCTGTTACAAGAGAAATTAAAGAAGAAAGTGGAATAGACGTTATAGTTGATAAGTTATTTTGTGTTTCTTCAAATACCAGTAGCCACAAAGGATATAATGGTTATGATGTAGTTCCTACGAAAGTAATGTTTGATTTTATTTGTAAATACAAGAGTGGTAATTTGCGCGGTTCTGATGAAAATTCTGAATCTGCATGGATAAAAAAAGATGAAGTACTAAACTATATTAAAAGTCCTGCAATTATAGAACGATTCAAAGCTTATCTTGAATTTGATGGAAATGTAAAATATTATTCATATATTGCTAAACCAGAATTTGTTCTTCATATCAATAGAAATATTTAAATTAGAGGAGTATCTTATATGGATAATAAAGAAATTGGATTTTTACAAATGTTTCAAAATGGATGCAATATAAAAATTATAGGTGATAGCATTGCTGCTGGTGCTGGAAGCTCTGATAGTGTAAAAACTAAAGAAGTTATTTTAGATACATGTACAAAGACGTTTTTTAGAAGAACTAGTTTAAAAAGCTGGTCATCATTATTTCAAATATATATGTTAGATAAATTTCCAAAATGTACAGTAGTTAATAATGGATGCGGCGGAATAACTTCAACTGAAGTACGTGAAAATTTGTCAAAATTGTGTTCTGATGAGGATGAGTTAGTTATCATTTTACTTGGTTGTAATGATAGGAAAGTATTAAATGGAATGAATCAGCTATTTGATAATTTAACATTTCTAATTAAATTTTTAAAAGATAGAAACAAAAAAATTATCTTAATGTCACCTAATCCATCAACTTTTCAAAATGAAAGTTATCCTAACCGTTTATACCATATGGATCATGTAACTAATGTAATTTCTTGTGTTGCTGAAAATGAAAATATTCATTTTATAAATTCTTTTAATTATATACAAAATTATTTATTCTGTACTAATAAAACAATTGATGAGATTATGTTAGAAGAAAATTGTATGAATGATGGACTACATCCAACAGATAGTATTCACTTTCTAATATTTAGAAGTTTGCTTGAAGGTTTAAATTTAGCCTTATATAACAACATATCTTCTAATAGTAATCTAAATTTATAATAGAAAGATTTACTTTAAGCTTAAAGGACATACTCTTTTTATAGTATGCCCTTTAAGTTTAAGTATTAATTTATAATCCTTTTATTGCTTCACTTAATACTTTTCCTATAGAATCATTTATAACCAAATTGGCTCTGTTATCATATGGTGTTTTATCTTTATTTATAAGTATTAAATTTGGACCTCTAAAATATTCTAAAAGTCCAGCTGCTGGATATACAACTAGTGATGTTCCTCCAACTATAAATGTATCTGCGTTTATTATATGTTGAACAGATTGTCTTAAAGTATTTTCATCTAATCCTTCTTCATAAAGTACTACATCAGGTTTTACTATACCACCACATTTTTTACATCTTGGAACTATATCTTCACTATTTATTATGTAGTCCAAATCATAAGATTCATTACACTCCATGCAGTAATTCCTATGAATTGAACCATGAAGTTCAAATACATTTTCTGAACCAGCTTCTTGATGCAATCCATCTATATTTTGAGTTATTATTGCTTTAAGTTTTCCCATTTTTTCTAACTCAGCCAATGCTTTATGTGCTAAATTAGGTCTTGCATCCTTATATATCATATTGTCTTTATAATAATCAAAAAATGCTTCTGGATATTTGTTAAAAAAGCTATGACTAAGCATAGTTTCTGGTGGATATTTATATTTTTTCTTTTCTGTATATAATCCATCATTTGATCTGAAGTCTGGAATGTTACTTTCAGTACTTACACCTGCTCCGCCTAAAAATACTATGTTGTTACTATTTTCAATTGTTTGTCTTAGTAATGAATAACTATCCATTATAACACCACCTTTTAACTAATGAATAAAATTTTTATCATAATCATATATTTACTAGTGTAAAACCTAAATTATAAAAAAATAATATTTCCTAATTTAACTGTACATATATATTTTATAAAATTTATATTAATTACTATTATTATGATATTAATTTTTATACTATATTATACCACCATTGTTTATCATATTTAATATATTTCAGTAAATTAAATACAATTTATTACAGAATATTTAAATCTATTCCCATAGTATTGGTTCTACATACTCAAACACTTCTTCTAAAAATTTCATTACATTATCTATATTTATATCTATACTTTCTAATGAATTTGTATATGGATATCTTTTATCAACATAATATTTGGATAAAATTGAAGCATACCGTCTAAAGCTATTAAATTTTTCATCATATTTAGCACAATATTTACATAGTGCATATATATCATGCGTGCTAGTATATTCTTTCCCTTTCATTATTAAATATCCTTTAAATAATTTTTCTATAGCTTGTTGTGCATTACAACATAGCTCAAACTTTTCTTCAAAATAAAATCCAAACTTTACTTTTTCATAATCTTCTATTGCATATTTTAGCCACTTTTTATAATCTTTCTTTTCAACCACTTAATTCACCTTTATCATTTGTTTTTTTATAATATCAAATTCCTATAAATCAAAAAAATACCAAGAGTATTATTCCTAATCTCCTGGCATTATAATTCTTATTATACACCCAGTATAGTCATTACTTTATAACTTCACCTATAGCATTGATTTTTTTAAGCTCTGCATAGTTATTTTTATTTTCAATAAAATTTTCATATTCCATATCTCTATGACGTAAAAATTCATTGAAGAATTTCAATGATGTTATGCTTACAATTTCATGGACCTTTCTGCTTAAAATTTTTCCACCAAAACACTCTGAATACTTAAGATTCAAGACTACTGGAATATCACAGAAAGCAGCATGGTCAGTGTACTGAATTTTAACAAAAGACTTATATCCATCAAGATACTGATAAAGAGCTTTCTGAGCTTTTATCATCTCACGCTTTTCAATTATAGCCTCATTAATTAAGTCTTCAGCCTTTTCCTTGTCTTCTATATTTTTATAAAAACATTTAGCTTGCTTCACCTTTAAATCATATGAAGATGCATGACTTTTAAATAGTAGAACAGGTGTGCTACATCTTTCTCCATTATCAACTTTTTCCAAAACAGTACTTTTATCAAAGCTTCCATCAAGTAACACTGCTGCCTTAATTCTCTTGTCATCAGCCGTAGCTTCAAATGTGCTCTGGGCACCTAATGAAAATCCCATAGCTCCAATACTGTTTATATCAATCCTGTCCTTAAGTAATTCATCTTTTTCATTAATATTAAAAACATGGTCTACCATAAATAGCATGTCTCTTTTTCTAATATCTCTTAACTCTCTCCAAGTTTCATCTGTTATTGAACTCATCATTTCCTTTTGAAGCTTCCCTGTAACCCTAATAATATCACCATCAGGCATAATAGTATAATCAGTTTCATATAAAGATCCAAGGGTAATTACAATATATCCTTCCTTTACAAGGTTTACTGCAGTAAATATCGCAAAATCCCTGTCCTGAAATATACCTGGTGAATAAATAATTACTGGATACTTATCCAGAGCATTTTTGATAGGAACATTTAAAAATACATCTGTCCTTAACTTGTTAATATATTCTTCAGTTTCCTTTGTATTGCCTACATCTTCTATAAAAAGCTCTGTATGGGGTTGGAATAAATCCTTGTACAATATGCCATCTCCACTACAATATTGTTCTTCTGCAGGATAGAATATACTCATAATTATAGTTCTTTTTTCCTTACTACAATTAAATATTTCCTCTCTACTATTGTCCTTAACAACTCTTAAAACTCTCCCAATTTTCATACAAATCACTCCTCAAAAAATTTTTCTTTAAAGAAATTTTCATTTCTGAGGTTCTTTGCTGTGACCATAAACATACCACAACCATCTCTACATACGATATCATTGCTATATTTGCTTCTATCTCTAATATTTTGTGAATTTCAGCAAATTCCTACTGCCTCCATAATTAGAAACAAAATCATCATTGCCTTGGAACACAGATTTCATGTCCATGTTCATTTATAGGACAGTCGTATTTACAGAGTTATATTTGTCCCCCACTTTCTCTCCATTTCTCAAATATCTTTCAGTGTGATCACTGCGAAGAAAACCCCTCACTTCCAATTTCCATTCATATTCTTCGTTATACCATTTTTTCACACTTCTCCCCCCCTTTGCATTTTACTTATATCTATAGAATACATAAACTTCAATAAAAATACAATGTTGATTAAAGTATTTGTTGACAACTTCTCAATTTTCTTTATTTATCCTAATTTGCCTTGATAATAGTTTTGCTTACTCATATATTTATTTTTTTTATTACAAAATAAAAAAAGAAGTAGATAATCTACTTCTCTAATATTCAATATGGCTCCGCGAAAAGGATTCGAACCTTCAACCTATCGGTTAACAGCCGAGTGCTCCACCGTTGAGCTATCGCGGAATATTTCCAAGTTTCCTTGGTTATACCTGGCGACAACCTACCCTCCCACACAGCTTCCCGTGCAGTACTATCGGCGTCTTGAGGCTTAACTTGCCTGTTCGGTATGGTAAGGAGTGTTACCCTCAAAACCATCATCACCAGATTAAATTTACTATAATCTTCGTATTACTTCGTCAATTTCGGTCACTGTGGTACTCACTTATATCATTATAAGCTCCGTTCCTCACTTCCTCATTTCCTTGTACTACTCGATTCTACTAAATTTATAAACTTACTATAATCTTCGTATTTCATCGTTTCCTAGAACTACTAGATTCTAATAACTTTATATATTTACTTTTTAAGAGTTTG
>NZ_CCAT010000052.1 GCF_000612845.1 Clostridium ihumii AP5 | reverse complement strand
ATCTTGGCGGTCTTTTATATGGATACAATATTTAAAATAATATCGTGTAATTGCAAGGTTAAAACCTCGCCTACAGAGTTTGGCACAAATTTTCTTTTTCTCCTTTGTAGCTGAGATTTCAATCTTGGCGGTCTTTTATATGGATACAATATTTAAAATAATATCGTGTAATAGCAAGGTTAAAACCTCGCCTACAGAGTTTGGCACAAATTTTCTTTTTCTCCTTCGCAGCCGAGGTTTTAACCTTGGCGGTCTTTGATTAGAATATAAATACTTAAAAACTTCATTTTCAATTTAGAATCCTATAGTTATAAAGAGCAATTTAAATAGTCACTATATTCCATGAATGACCTTTTAAATTGCTCTTTTTACATTCTAATAAATTTATAAACTATTTACTTTCTGCTTTTCTTTCTCTTGTTACTATTTCATCTAATACTTCTGCACCTGAATATAGTATTTTTGCACATCTTTCTTCTTCTGTTCTATAGTTATTTTTTAACTCCAAACAGTTTTCTGTTTTTAATGCTTTATTGAATTTATCTATGTATTCTTGAGTTAATAATTTTATTCTATCACTTTCATGTGCTCTTTCTTTTGTAAATAATAATCCAAGTACAGTGATTGAACCTGTAACAACTCCGCAAGTTCCTTCTACTGCCATACCGCCACCAAATGCAGCCATTGTTTTAAATGTCTCTTTACTAAGATTTAAGTTGTATTCTTCATTTGCTGCATATAATATTGTTTCTGCACAATTTAAATCGTATTCTGAAGTATAAAATTTAGTTACTTTATCCTTTAGCATAAAAATACCACCTTTAACTTATGTTATTTTAAATAAACTTAATTTATAAGCTTATTTTTATCTAAACTTAATTTTAAACCAAAGTTAATTAAAATTCTATAATAACTTTAATTTAAAATTTAAATAGGAGAAGTTAATTTTCTCCTATTTAAATATACTTATTAAATAAATGCTTTATTTAATTCTTTAGCACCCTCTAAAACAAATCTACCATCTCTTATAATATCTATTTTTTCTCCATCCTTACACACAGCAGTTATAAATTCTATATCATCATATGGAATTGTTATATCTGTATGACAACCAGTATATGCATTTTCTATATCAGTTTTTCTAAGTATTGATTTTTCATTATCTCTCGCAATAATTTCTTTTCCATCTGGATTATATACACTTATATCTTCAACATAACTATAACATGTATCACCTATAGCAAAGTGAGGTCCCATTTTTTCTACTATTAATATAGGTAACAAATTTACTATATCATGTTTCTTTGCTATTACATATGCTAGTGTATTAGTGCCAATTGCAAATTCTCCAATTGGCAATGTGTTATGTGGAAATAATAAATTTTCTTTTATATAATTTTTATTTTCCTCTTCCTTTGCAAAATTAGTACAAGTATATTCCTCAACATATCCATCTTTAAATTTTAATTCTAAATTCTTATATTTTAAATCATCTAAATAAACTTCATCTACATGTAAAATTCCATTAGTACATTTTAAAGTTGGAGATGTAAATACTTCTCCTACTGGTATATTTACGTCAGCTACACAGTTTTCAAAATTTGTTTCTTTTTCTGGATTTATAATTTCATTCATTTTTACTTTTATATCAGTTTTATTATTCCCAAATCCTTTTACATGAACATAATCAGCTTTATCTAATGCATCTATTATACTTTGTTGAATCTTAGAATATTTATTACTATCTAACAAATTTATTTTTAATATATCTTCAAATATTTCTTCAAAATTCTCTCCTATTTCTGGTACAGGAAATGCTATTATTGTAAAGCTTGTTTCTGACTCTGGAATATACTTATCTTCCTCTACCATAATTTTAGATCTATAACTTTGTAATATCTTACTTTGTTCTTGATTAAGTTTTAGTGCCTCTTTTTTTGATTCTGGTGCAAAAGGTATATCTCCAAACTTTTCAAAAACTAAAACTCCACCATACTTATTTAAACCATCTTTATTGTCTTCAAATGCCTTAAGGGTTGATTTCATTTTTTCATTACTTATTTCTTCATCATAAGATAAAGCCATATCAAATTTATGATCATAATCAAATTGTTTGTTTGGTGAAGTAGTTTCCATATAGCTAAATATTGCTTCTATAGAACTCTCTTTTAACTTTCTTATTAATGCTCTTAGAATCTGCTCTTGACCTACATTTGCAATAACTCTTGCTGTAGATTTTTTTGTATAATCCTTATTATCCCTCTTAAATCCTTGAATATATGCATTTACTACAGTTGTAGCTATTAAATCTATATCTTTGTATTTATTTAAAAACTGTGCTGTTTTTATTTCATTTTCACTTATATAACTACCATATTTAAATAAATATCTTATATCTTCTAAATCTGAATTTTCTATTATATCTTTTTTATAATTATCTGTTTTAATCAAACGTCTATTTAAATTTTCTTCTTCTAATAATTCTGAGCTATTCAATGCTAAATCCTTTAATAATTCTTTTATTTTTAACGCATCTATTTCTCTCATATCTGCTACATAATTATAAATGCTTAAAAAATATTCATTATAAAAATGCATCATTTTTAAATTATGAGAAAATGCATACTCTATATAACCTCTATATGAGCTAGCTAAAACTGTAGCAATTTGACCTAATTCTTCTCCTAAAACTTCTACTGCATATGTAGGATTACAGTAACTTGTTTTATAACCTTCACCTTTAACCTCATCATATAATCTATTATTATCTTCTAATAACTCCTCAAAAGATTTAGCAAAATACTTATAATTCAATTCTTTTTCTAAACTGCAAATTTCTTTAATGAAATTAGCCTCTTTTATTAAAAAAGCCTTGAACTTATTCATTTTTTTATCTATAGCAATACTTGCTATTTGTGATATTTCATCTATTGTAAAAATATAGTTGTCTTTATTAAAATTAAATTTCATTGTATTTCCTCCTATAATTCATATAAATTAATTAATATATTTCCCCCTTAATCATTGAATTTAAAATGTAATATAACTATATAATACTATTGTAAATTTTACCTTTCAATTCCATTTATTAAATGTTAATAAATAATTTAACTATATTTTTACATATTACATTTTTAAATTTAATAAAAAAATTATTTTTAAAAATTAGAAATCAAATTTTTACATTCACTATCCATTTTACATTTAAAAATATAGATTAAATTTCTCATTTGATATTTGAATAATTTCAATTGAGAAAAAGATATTTATATATCACACAAAAACGTGTTTTTTAGGTATTTCTATTTTTAGATATTAGGAACAAAGTAAGTGCTCTCTACCATAACTATTCACTTTTCACTCTTACTTCTTAACTTATTTTCAAATATAAAAATAGGAATAACTTGTAACCCCATATAATACTTAAATCTAAACTTTTGTAAAAAAATTTTAGTTCCTATAAAATGAAAAAACAGAAGATTAATTAACCTTCCGTTCTTTCATTTAAATTTTAAACACTTCTATTTTTTCAACTAATTCTTCTGTTAATTCTCTTAATTCTTCTGATGCTTGGGTTACTTGACCACTTAATGTGCTTAGTTCTTCAGTAGATGCTGATATTTCTTCTGTTGTTGCTGATATTTCTTCTGATATTGCTGTTGCATTGTCAAGTTTTAATGTTATTTCATCTTTTTCCCTGCTTATCTCTTGAGAACTTTCTTTTATATCTATAATTTTAGGTAATATAGTTTCTATGAGATTAGATATAGTACCAAAGGATTTTATAGCATTACTTACATCTTCTCTTTGACGTTGAATTTCTTGTTCTAAGTCTTTAGTTCCCTCAGACATAAATTTACTTTCATTTAATACATTTTCTATTACATGAGTTATCTCAATTGCTGAATTTTTACTTTGTTCTGCAAGTTTTCTTATTTCATCTGCTACTACTGCAAATCCCTTTCCAGCTTCACCTGCCCTAGCTGCTTCTATAGCTGCATTTAATGCAAGTAAGTTTGTTTGTTCTGCTATACTATCAATAACTTCTGTTATTTCATTTACAGAACTTATTTTAACAGTTACATTATTTAATACATATGCAAATTTATTAAAACTCTCTGTAAACTTATCTATAGAATCAAATAATGATTTCATATCCTCATTACTTCTTACTGCTTTAGACCCTATATCTCCAGTCATTTCATCTATGATCATAATCTCTTTATTCATTGTATTAACTTTTTTCCCAAACTGAATCATATAATCATTTATAGCAACTAATTCTACATTTTGTTCATCATTTCCTTTAGCTGCTTCATATATAGCTGCTGATATATCTTTTGATCCAGATAACATATTTCTAGATGTATTCTCTAAATGATCTGAATTAGTATTTAAAATACTAGAGCTTTCTTTAACTGATTTTATTATTTCACTTACTGACTTTTTACTTTTTTCTATAGCTCTATAAATATCTCCTATTTCTCCACCTTTTTTCATCTCTTTTTCTGATAATCTAGATGTAAAATCGCCCTCAGCCATTTCTTCTATATAATCTTTAACCTTATATAAGTTTTTGCTAAATAAAATTGCAATTCTTAAACTTAATATTATTCCAATTACTATAGATATTCCTATTAATATCATTAAAATTCTTATAACCTTATTAAAACTACTTAATAACTCATCTTCCTCTACAAAAAATGCTAATGACCATCCCCCACTATTCTCTATAGGTTCATATGCTAAATATTTTTCTACACCAAGAGAGTATTTTTCAATACCACTCTCTCCTTTAATCATTTTTCCATTTATTTCAGCAATTTTATTAAATCTGTTATCTGTTTTTGCTAGTTCAATAGCATTTTCCTTTTCTTCAACAGACTTAAAATCAGCACTTGCTATTGTTGTTCCCTCATTATTAATTACACATGCCTTTCCAGTTTCTCCATATGTAATTTTAGAAACTTCTTCAGATAAAACTTTAGCATCTCTTATTACGGCTAATACGCCTATTATATTATCTCCATTTTTAATTGGTATTGTATATCCAAGTGTATATGTTTTATGAACTTCAGAATATTCTGGCGGCATCAACGTGTATTGTCCCTTTATAGCACTTTGAAAATATTTATCACCTGATATATCTATATTTTTAGCACCTGACGTAGAATTTAAAATTCCTTTATTATTAACTACATCTATTGCTAATAAATTATATTTTTCAACATACTTATTCAGTATAGATATTTTTTTTTCAAATTCCAAATTCATATTGGATATATTCTTATCATCTGTAATCATAGATGCTAATGAAAAATTTTGCTCTGCATCTTTTGAAATTGTACTTGCAGACTGTTTAGTCATATTTTGCAAAGTAGCTATACTATTATCTAAGATAATCTCCTTAGACTTTGCTGTTATAATAGTTGCTAATATTAGTAATATTGCAATGAATGAACCACATATATTTACTATAAGTTGCGTTCTAATCCCATCCTTACTATACAATGCTTTTCCATTTTTAAGCAAATTATTCAACCTTATCCCTCCTAGTTTTATGATATTTTCAGTAAAAAAATGTCGTATTTCGACACTTTTTTATATTATCGTAAAAAAAAAATACATATAAATGAATTATATGTATTTTTTTATAAACATTTTATGAATTTAATTAAACTTATTCATTGATTTTAAAATTTTCCATTTTATCATTTAATTCTTCTATCATAGTACCTAACTTAACTGCTACTTTATCAACTTCTTCACTAGAATTATTAAGTTCTTCTGTAGATGATGATATTTCCTCTGTAGTTGCTGATATCTCTTCTGATATTGCTGTTGCATTTTCTATTCTTTCTGATATTCTAGCTGATTCCTCATTTACTTCTATAGCACCTTTATTAATTTCATTTATCTTAGGTATTATATTTTCTATTAGTTTTTCTATATTAATAAATGATTCTATTGTTCTAGCAACACTTTTACTTTGTGCTGTTATATCTTCTGTCATAATATCTGTAGTACTAGATATATTAGTGCTTTCTTTTAATACATTATCTATAACATTTGTTATTTCTATAGCAGAGTTTTTACTTTGTTCTGCAAGTTTTCTTATTTCATCTGCTACTACAGCAAAACCTTTTCCTGCTTCTCCAGCTCTTGCTGCTTCTATAGCTGCATTTAATGCAAGTAAGTTAGTTTGCTCTGCTATATCATCTATTACTGTAGTTATTTCATTTACTGAGCTTATTTTATAATTCATAGTATTTATTACTTCAGTGAAATTCTTAAAACTATTGTTAAATCTTTCTATAGCTACTCTAAGTTCATTCATATCTTTATTACTTTCACTTGCATGATTTTCTATCTCAACAGCCATATTGCTAATCTTGGAAAATTCCATAACCATATTTTCTATTTTACTTACAAATAACTCCATTGAATTATTTATAAATACCAATTCATTGCTTTGTTCATCATTTCCTTTTGCTGCCTCCTGAATTGCGCTAGTTATATTTTCAGAACTTGAAAGCATTTCATTAGATGTAGCTTTTAATACATCTGATTCATCATTTATTATATTAGAACTTTCTTTAACAGAAATTATCATATTTGCTATACTTTCTTTACTCTTTCTTATAGCTCTATATATATTTCCAATTTCATTCTTCATAGCAAGTTCTTTTTCACTAAGCATAAACCTGAAATCACCATCAGCCATTATTTCTATAGCATTTTGAATTCTTAAAAGGTTTTTAGTAAAATTAGTTGCTAATCTAAAACTTATTAATATTGCTAATATTGTTGATACTACCATCAATGTATTTAATAACGTTTTTAAAGTTCCTAAAGCTTCTAGTGCTTCATCTTTATTAATAAAAGTAGCAACTGCCCAACCGTCCGTTCCTTCAACTGGAGTTGTTGCTATATACTTTGACACCTTATTATATGTATACTCATCTATTCCTTCTTGTCCATTAATTGCATTTTCTAAAAGTTTTCCTATATGCTCAAAAGATGGATCTCCAACTGCATCTTTAACTAAGTTTTCTTCTTGTTCAACATACTCAAACTCATTACTTACTATAGTTCTACCTGTTTTATCAATAGCATACATTCCACCAGTTTCACCATATTTTAAATCCACTAACTGACTTGAAAGATACTTACCATCTTCTTCTGATCTTAATATTCCTACAATCTTTTCTTCATCTTTTATAGGAATATTGTATGCTGTAACATACTTTTTATTACTTTCATCATAATGAATAGCTTGTACATAATCTTCACCTTTAATTACTTTCTCAAACCATTCTTCTTTCGAAAAATTTTCATTACTTTTTCCTTTACTTGTAATTGTTGTACCATCTAAGTTTATAATTTTTAAATCTTCTAATTTATTTCTTTTCATATAGTATTGTAAAGTTTCTATCTTGCTTTTTTCTTCTACTTTCGAATTCCACAATCTAATATCACTTGCCATAATTTTTGCAAATTCTAATCTATCATGTACTATTGTAGAAAAATAATCCGCTGATTGATGATTTATTGTTTTTAAAATATCTTTAGTGTTTTCCGTAAGTATATTCTTAGCACTTATAGTTATCACTAAAAGAATAGCTATCAACATAGCTAAAAAAGTAATTGATATTTTAGATGTGAATTCCGTTTTTATACTATTAAAATTTGTAAATTTCGAAAATTTTTTCACCTTTTTTTTCAATTATTCTTCACCCCTCAAAATATGTATTATATTTTTTATATTGTACTACATATATTCGATTATTTTCCTTATTTTTTTACATATTTCGTGTTTTATTTATAATAATAATTAATTTTTTTATTATTATTTACAATTAATTCATATATTTATAATTAATTAGGCTTTATATGGTTCCAAAATCAAAATAATCTATTTATCAAATGATATTTATAAAGTTACATGTTATTCCTATTTTTATATAAAATTTAAGTAAGAAGTAAAATTTAATTTTCATATCAAATGCAAAGACCACCAAAGTTAAAACCTCAGCTACTAAGGTACTATAGCTTTTAGTCACATCTATAAAAATTGAATATCCAATTTTGAAGAATGATTTTTTATTAAATTTGCAGAGCAAATTAGTTGAAAACAATATAAAAACGTAGTTTTTAAGCATTTCTATTTTTAGATATTAGGAACGAAGTGAGTAATATCAACTATAACTTTTCACTTTTCACTCTTAACTCTTACTTGGTTCCAAATATAAAAATAAAAATAAACTGTAAGCTTAATAATATCATTTGATAAATCTATTATTTTAAATTTGAGCTTTGAACCCTATATTTATAGCATAGTTTTAAAATACAAAAGCTATATTAAAATAATTTAGTAATTATTTTAATATAGCTTTTCTAATTTTTATTTATTAAATTTTAAATATTGATAGTGTATTTTCTAATTCTTTTATCATTTCATCTAGATTTTCTGCTGTTTCAGCAACTTCTTGTGAAGAACTATTAAATTCTTCTGTTGATGCTGAAATCTCTTCTGTTGTTGCTGATATTTCTTCTGATATAGCTGTTGTATCTTCTATTTTAACTATAATATTATTCTTTTCTTCTCCTATTTCTTCAGAATTTTTAGCTGTAGCTTCTATTATTGGAATAATTTTACCCACTGCTTCTGATATATCTTCAAAAGACATTATTGCTCTATTTACACTTGATTTCTGTATTTCCACTTCTTCACTCATTTTTTCTGTTCCTGAAACTATGTGTACACTTTCATTTAATACACCTTGTATAACATTGCTTATTTCAATTGCTGAATTTTTACTTTGTTCAGCAAGCTTTCTTATCTCATCTGCTACTACAGCAAATCCCTTTCCTGCTTCTCCAGCTCTTGCTGCTTCTATGGCTGCATTTAATGCAAGTAAATTTGTTTGCTCTGCTATACTATTTATTACTGTTGTTATCTCATTTACTGAGCTTATATTATTATTCATAAGAGAAATTTTATTAGAGAACTCCTTAAACATTGTATTAAATTTATCTATAGACTCATTTAATTGTTTCATATCTTTATTGCTCTCTGTAGATTTTACTTCTACATCTTCTGCATATTTATTAGCAGTATCTATGCTTTTTATCATATCATTTATTTTATCACTAAAATTATTCATTATAATACTTACTTCTGTTAAATCCTTACATTGATTGTCATTTCCTCTTGCAGCTTCTTGTATAGCTGCTGCTATATTTTGAGATGCTGCAAACATATTTTCAGATGTAGATGTAAGCCCTTCACCTTTTTCTTTAATTATATCAAAGTTTCCCTTTACTGCTTCTAACGTATATGATATAGATTTTTTTGTATTATCAATTGCTCTATAAATATCTCCAATTTCATCTTTTAAACCTAGTGATTTCTCATCTATTTTTAATGTAAAATCTCCATCGGCCATTATACCCATTTTTTCTTTAGCTTTTATTAAATTTTTTGAAAAACTATTTGATATTGAATAACTAATAACACCTGCAACTGCAAGTCCTATTAATGTAATTGTAAATAGTGTTGTTTTTAAACTATTTAATCCAGCTAATAAATCTGGCTCATCTACAAACATTCCAATAGACCATCCATCAGTTCCTTCTATAGGTGCATAAGCTAAATACTTATTTACTTTATAAAAGTAAGAACCTACCCCATCTTCTCCTTTAACCATTTTTTTATGTATATTGGCAACTTCAACAGATGAAGGGTCTTTTTCTGCATTTATAATTTCATTATCTTTATTTACTATATCTTCAAAATCTGGACTCATTATTGTATATCCATCTTTATCTATCACATAGCTTGTACCTGTGTTTTTATATGCCATCGTTTTCATAACTTCACATAAATTTTCTGCATTAATATTCATAACTAAGCAACCTATAACTTCTTTGTTTGCACTTATAATAGGATGTGTCATAGTTATATAATATATATTATCCTTTTCATTCAGATATGGACTTGTTAAAGTTTCCTCTCCTTTTAATGCATTTTTAAAATATTCCTCATTAGATATATCTATATTTCTTTCTCCATTTGTTGAGTTGTATTTTCCATCCTTATATGCAACTCCTATTGAATATACATCACCATTTTCTTTAAATACATTTATAGCCGGTAATTTTTTATCAAAACTTATGCTTGTATCTTGCAATATATTAGTTTTTGCTAATATATTACCTATTTTTCTTTGTTTCATAAACCTAACAGAAATTTCATTAGCATTTTTTCTATTAATGTCTTGCATAGCTTCTAAGTCACTTTTTATTATTATTTTATTTGCCATAAAACTTACTGTAGCAAAAATAATAATAAGCACTGCCAAAAATGACATCATAATCCTAGATATCATTTTTCGCTTTATACCCCCATTCATAATTTTACTCTTTACCTTTTTCATAAAATACTCCTCCCACCTAACCATATATTTCATTTAAAATCTAATTTTTATTTTTAGTAAAATTTAAATTTAAATGTTCCCCTTTGAATACTTTAAATTTATCAAATTTTCGCATTTATTTCAATTATCGATATTATTTAATAAATTTTTACATATTTATTATTTATTTCGTTTTTTTCTACGTATTGTTTATTAATAAAAAACTTTCTCACTTAATAAACTCATATTTTTCTACCATTTTTTTATTATTTTATTTAATAAAAAAATAGAGAAGGAATTTTTCTTCTCTATTTTTTATACTCATTCTATTCTTCAATATTAAAAAATTCTATTCTACTATTTAATTCTCCACTTAAACATAACAATTTTGCAGAAGCACTTGCAACGTCCTTACTTGATGAATTAAAGTCTTCTGTTGATGCTGAAATTTCTTCTGTTGTTGCTAACAATTCTTCTGATATAGCTGTTGTATTTTCTACTCTTTTTGAAATTTCTTCTCTTTCCATGTTTATATCTTGTGATGCAGCTTGTATTTCACCTATTCTAGGTAATATATTATCTATGTTTTTAGATATATTTTTAAATGATATTATAGCTTTATCTATATCATTTTTTTGTATTATAATATCTTCTTGCATTGTTTCTGTACTAGAATGTATATTCTTACTTTCATTTAAAACTTCATTTATAACATTATTTATTTCAATAGCAGAATCCTTGCTTTGTTCTGCAAGTTTTCTTATTTCTTCTGCTACTACTGAAAATCCTTTTCCTGACTCTCCTGCTCTTGCTGCTTCTATAGCTGCATTCAATGCTAATAAATTTGTTTGTTCTGCTATATCATTTATCACTTTTGTAATTTCATTAACTGAATTTATTTTACTATTTACCTTTTCTATAATGTTAGTAAATTCATTGAAACCATTTCCAAAGTTATTCATTGACTCAACTAAATTCTCCATATCTTTATTGCTTTTCGTTGCATTTAAACCAATATTTTCAGCCATCTTATTTATATTTACTATAGCTCCATTCATTTCTTCTATTTGATTTCCAAACTTTATCATAGACTGATTTATAATTGTCAATCCTGTACTTTGTTCATCATTTCCATTTGAAACTTCTGAAATTGCAGCTGATATATCTGTAGCTCCTGATAACATTTCTTCTGATGTATTTTTCAAAATTTCTGATTGATTATTTATAACTTTCGAATCATCTTTAAGAGCTTTTATTAATTCACTCATAGAAATCTTACACTTATATAATGCATTATATATATCGCCAATCTCATCATTTCGTTTAAAATCATCATCTTTCAATGTTATAGTAAAATCTCCATTTGCTATTGTATTAACTGCTGATTTTATTTTATTAAATGCCTTAGTTAACCTATTTGCTATTAATAAACTTATTGTACCTGCTATGATTAATGCAATAATTATTATAGCTACTAATAAAATCTGCAATTTATTTAAACTATTAAGCACTTCTGATTTTTCTATAAATACACAAGTAACCCATCCATCAGTATTTTCAACTGGAACACATGCTAAAAACTTAGTTACTCCATTATATGTATATTCGCCTATACTTTTATCTCCATTAATGGCTTTCTGTTGTATTTTTGAAATATCAACTAATTTTAAATCAGTCTTAGATTCCTCTATTATATTTTCTCTTGCTTTAATATCATCAAAAGAACTACTTGCTATGGTTGCTCCCTTTTTATCTATTACATATACCCCACCAGTTTCTCCATATTTTAAACTTCCTATAGCTTCTGATAATTTCTTAGCATCTTGAACAATGCTTAAAACACCAACTATTTCATCACCAGCTTTAACAGGTACACTATATATCATTATGTATTTATTGCTGCTTTTTGAATATGTAGTAGATTGTATAAACTTTTCTCCCGCCATTGCATTTTTAAAATATGGCTTATCTTTACTATCCAACCCATCAGTTCCGTCAGTAGCATGTAATTTACCATTCTTATCTGTAAATCCAATTGATATTAAATTATATTTTTTAGTATACCTAGCCATTATCTCTTTTTTTTGTTCTATCGTTGAATTTACATCTTTTATGTAAATATTTTCACTTAAAAAATCAGCAACTTCTAAACAATCTTTTGCTTCTTTTGATACTATTTTTGATACTTCATCTGTTATTGTTTTCATAGATTCTGTACTATTATGTGTAAGTATCTTAGTTGCTACCACGTTAACAGATATCAATATCACTAATAAGACTGCTAAAAATGCACCTACAATTTTCATCATTAATTGTTTTTTAATGCTTTTTCTAATTTTCTTCTTTTTTAAATTCTCATTTGTTACCAATTATACCACCCCTATTTCATAGCTTTTATATGAGGCACCCCCTAAAAATAAACTTATATAACTTAAAATAACTTTATTTAAAAAACTACTAATATCTTTTAAATTTTACCCTTAATAAGTTTAAATTTATATTTTGTCCCCAAAATAATCTTTCATGACATACTCCTTATTGTTTTTCCCATTTCGACATTTTTCTTCATTTTCTGCCTTTTATTCTTCATTTTAAATATTTATTGGAAGTTTGTTGATTTTATAATTATTTTATCATAAATTGTTTTAGTATTATATTGTAAATTTAATAAAATTTTATTTTTATTCTATTTTTCTTAAAAGTATGTATTTATGACCTTTTTTAAATTAATTTTCATTTATATTTTTTAAAATAAATTTTTTACTTTATCAATGAATTGGTCCTCTAAAAATTAAAAGGTATAGCACTTACATACTATACCTTCATATATTTATTAATTAAATTTTAAATATCTCAACTTTTTCTTTTAATTCTTTAGTTAAATCTAATAATTTTATTGCAGTATTTGCAACTTCTTCATTTGATGAATTTAATTCTTCTGTTGAAGCTAATATCTCTTCTGTTGTTGCTGACATTTCCTCTGATATAGCTGTACAATTTTCTAACTTATTAGCTATTGATTGACTTTCTGTCTTTATTTCATTAGAATTCTCACTCATTATTCCCATTTTAGGTATAATATCTTGTATAAAATCTTCCATATTTTTAAATGATTTAATTGTTTTTTCAATATTATCTTTTTGACATTTCATTTCGTCACTCATATTTTTTGTGCTATTGTACATGTTGCTACTTTCACATAATACATCTTCTATGACTTTTGTTATTTCTATAGCAGATTCCTTACTTTGTTCAGCAAGCTTTCTTATTTCATCTGCAACTACTGAAAATCCCTTTCCTGCATCTCCAGCTCTTGCTGCTTCTATTGCTGCATTTAATGCAAGTAGATTTGTTTGTTCAGCTATACTATTTATTACTGTTGTTATATCATTAACAGAATTAATTTTCTTATCTACACTTGTAATAACTTCTACAAATTCACTAAATGTTTCACTAAATTCATTCACTGAAGTAATTAATTTTTCCATGTCCTTGTTACTTTTTTCTACTTCACTACCGACTTCTTCAGCTGTATTGCTTAACTCTGAAACATATTCAGACATATAGGTTATTTTTTCATCGAACATTTTATTTGTTATATTTATATTAGTCATCTCTTCACTTTGTTCATCATTTCCCTTGGCAGCTTCACCTATTGCTGTTGCAATATTTTGTGATCCTTCTAACATCTCAACCGATGTTACCTTTAATATTTCTGATTGCTCATTTATAGTTTCTGAATTATCTCTTACAGCTCTTATTATTTCACTTATAGAATCTTTGCTATTTCTTATTGACCTATATATATCTCCTACTTCATTTTGAAGTTTTATATCCTTTTCATCTAAAGTCATGGTAAAGTCTCCACTTTCCATAGTTTCAATAGCACCTTTTATTTTATCTAAGTATTTTCCAAACCTTCTTCCCATTCTAAGACTTGTACAAATAGAAATCATAATAGCTATTAAAGTTATTACTATAAATACTTTTTGAAGCTCAGTTAAAGCACTTAGAACTTCATATTTTTTAAGCCAAATACATGTAACCCATCCATCTGTTCCTGCTATAGGTGTATATGCTAAAAACTTAGTACTTTTATTTGCACTATATTCCCCTACACCGCTTTCTCCTGCTATTCCATTTCTATGCATATCTGCTACAGGCACTACTGCACTTTCTTCTTTCGCTAATTCAATTATATTCTCTTCATTCTCTATATCTTCAAATACATTACTTAAAATAGTATTTCCATTTTTATCTATAACATAAACTCCGCCATTTTTTCCTAAATTTATGTTGCTAATTTCTTCTGATAATTTTTTTGCATCTCTAGCTACAGTTAATATTCCTATAATTTCATTTCCATTCCTTATCGGCTCATTGTATGTCAACACATGTTTTCCTAATTCTTTGCTATATCTTTTAGTTTCAGTATAACTATTTCCTTTAATGCATTCTTTGAAGAATTCTTCATTACTTACATTACCAAAGTCTATCTTATCATTTATATATACATTTCCATCTTTATCTGTTATTGAAACATATAATATATCATTGTTCTTTTTAAATTCTTCAAGTATCGATAACTTTTTTGTATTATCAATTTCTTTATTTTTTATTTCATTTCCACTACTTAATATTTTTACTAACTGGGTGTTTATTTGATTTCCTTTACCAATAATTTGTGATGCTTGTGATGTCATAGTTTTCATGTTTTGTTTTGTCATATTAGTTATAATATTTACAGCTACAATATTTACTGAAATAATTACAGAAAGTAAAATTATAATAACTGCTCCAACAGACTCTATAGTCATATTTGTCTTTACACTTTTAAACTTACCGTTCCTTTTTTTATCTTTCATTCTATTCTCCTTTAAATTAATTTTCATTTGTTTATAAGTTACTGCTAAATTTTCAACTCAACCATAAATAGACATATTTACTTTCTTTATATAGTTGAATTTAATTAATTTTATATGAATTAAAACTCATTATTTTACACTTTTTTCATTCCGAGTTAATTTTTCGTTAATATTTTACTTCATATTTCATACTTTATCAATAGAACGGTTGATTTTAATGTAAAAAAATTCTTTTACAACAATATTCTACATTTTTCTTTCTTGTAAATAAATATCTAAATATTATATGAATATAAGTTGTAAAATGAAATTATTCAAATATCAAATAACCATAATTGTATTTTTCAACTTGTTTCCCTATAAAATAAAAAAAGAATTAACTTAATTAAGCTAACTCTTTTATATCTATAAATTTTGTAATTCTTTATGCTTGAACATCAAGCTTTGAACCTACGTTCGGATCAACTGCCATTTCTCCCATCATTTCTGTTAATCCAGCAGCTATTTGATCATTTGAATTCATCTGAAGTTTTGTAACTGCTAAACTAACTGCACTTGATAATGATGCATTGCTCATTCCCATAGATAATGCTCCTATATCCATAAAAATTCCTCGCTTTCATTTAATTTAGAATTTTACTTCTATACTACATTATCGAGATAATTTTAAAATAATGAACTATAGTTTCTTATTTTAAAATTCTTATGATATTTATTTATTAACTTCTATGACCTTTTCTTCTTTAGAAATTTCATATTTTCTATTACAAACTTCACATTCTAAATTTTTATTTAATTTGTTACCACATTTACATACATAACCAATTCTTTCAGCAGGATTTCCAACAACTAATTCATATGGATTTACATTTTCAGTCACCACACTCCCTGCCCCTATCATTGCAAATTCTCCTATAATAATTCCACAAACCACTGTTGAATTTGCACCTATTGATGCCCCTCTTTTAACTAATGTTTTAAAAACTTCCCAGTCATTATTAAAAGCCCTTGGATACATATCATTTGTAAATGTAACACTTGGCCCAACAAATACATCATCTTCAATCTCTACACCATGGTATACATTAACTCCATTTTGAACCTTAACATTGTTTCCTATAACTACATCAAAATCTATATATACATTTGTACCTATTATACAATTTTCTCCTATTAATACATTCTCTCTAACTTGAGAATTGTTCCAAATCTTTGTATTATTTTTTATAATTGCTTTTTCATTTACTTCTGCACTTGGATGTTTAAAGTAATTCATAATATATCACATCCCAATTTATATAAATTTTTTATTATATATTTTTTCACGTATAATATTAACAACTTTTAAATCAATCAATGCTTCTTCAGCCTTAACTTTTAATGGTACATTTCTAACTATTGAATCCACAAAATTTTGATTTTGTTCAATTAATGCATCTTTATTAATTATAAATGCCTCTTTAGTTATAAACTCATTTTTATATCCTATTTTATCCTCTAGATTTCTTTCTAATTGACTAAAAATAGTTATACTCTTATCCATATAATTAACTTCAATAAACTTATCTACACTATTAATATATAAATTTCTAATTTTCTTTTCAGTAACTCTACTAGCTGTTAAATCTACTATAACTCCATTATTGAAATAAATATATGCCACTGCATAATCACAGTTTTTTTGTTCAATTGATTCTTTTTTTACACTTCTTCCTATAGCTTCAATGTTATTAATTTTTTTACCATCCATGATGTATAAAATAGCATCTATATCATGAATCATTAAATCTAAAACTACATCTATATCTTGTACCCTATTATCTACAGGACTCATTCTTTTAACACTCATAGCAATTGTTTCATTACTATTAAATATATTCTTTAAAACATCTATAACAGGATTAAATCTTTCAACATGTCCAACTGTAAATTTTACATTATTTTCTTTAGCTATCTCTATAAGTTTTTCTGCTTCATCATATTTAAATGTAATAGGCTTTTCCACCAAAACATGTTTTCCATTTTCCATAAAAAATTTTGCTATCTCATAATGATAAATAGTTTGTGTAGCAATTATAACAGCATCTATGTCATTAATCATATCTCTATAATTATAATAACCTTTAATATTATATAATGTTGAAATTTCATTTACTCTATCTTTATCAACATCACAGCATCCTACTAATGTTGCATTTTTTATATTGCAAAAACTCTTAATATGATTTGCCCCCATTTTACCTACTCCAATTACTCCAACCTTCATCTTTTTCTCCTCCATATCTATAGAGTTTCATAATAAAATTCTGAAATATTTTCTTATATACTTATATTGTATATGTATACTTTCATACTTTTATTTAATCTTATGTTTATAAGGTTCCAAGCTAAAATTTTAAATAATAGCCTTCTCAAATGATATTATTAAGCCTACAGTTTATTCTATTATCATGTTTGGAACCAATTAACAGTGATTGATGATATTGTTCATTTCATTCACAATATCTTTAATGGATTTTTTATTAAAACCTCTTTCTCCATTTGTAGCTGAGACTTCAGTCTTGGCGGCTTTGATACGGCTACAAGATTAAAAATAATATCGTGTAACAGGAAGGTTAAAATCTTGCCTAATTTATCAATTGACAATTATGGTTAATATTACTCACTTCGTTTCTAATATCTAAAAATAGAAATACCTAAAAACTACGTTTTTATATTGTTTTCAACTAATTTACTTTACAAAGCATTATAAAAATGAATTAAAAAAACTGATACTTCAGTTTTATCCTTCATTGTTAATTGTTAATTTTTGCACTCTACTTTGAGTTGCACCTTCTTAACTTAAACAAGAATAACTTTATTTTTCCACTTGTACTCCTATATCCCCACTCTATTTAATATATTGTTAAAATCCCAACTTTGTTACTTATGAAAATAAATTTTTATTCTTTTCCACACATATCTAAGATTTCAACCCTCGCCTACTTTACCAATTGACAGTTGACAATGGACATTTGACAGTTATTGATGCTATTATTCATTTCATTCATAATATTTTTATTGGTACATCTAATGGCTGGAATGAATTCCACCCTACATAAAAAATTTTAATAAATATATGGCACATTACCTTTTTCCCCTTCGTAGCTGAGACTTTAGTCTTGGCGGTCTTTAATATGGCTTCAATATTCAAAATAACATCGTGTAATAGCAAGGTTAAAACCTAACCTACAAAGATTGGGACAAATTTTTTCTTTTCCTTCGTAGCTGAGATTTCAATCTTGGCGGTCTTGGATTTGGATTCATAACTTTAAATACAAAAAAGAAGATGCTTTTCTAGCATCTTCAATATATTTCTTATTTATTTTTATTGAAAAATGTTGATATAAAATCTGTAGATTTTATTGGGGTATATTTCTCTACACTTTTTTCATTAAATCCTTCATTGGATTTTATATGTATTTTACTTCCATGAATTGCAAATGGCACTGGTTCTCCTACATGCTTTCCATCTCTACATCTTGTCATATGATCCCCGCAAATTGCAATTCTATATTCATCTTTGTATTTATTTTTTAATTCCTTAAGTATTGGACCTAGAACTAATTTATCTACATTTTCTATTGCTTTAATCTTACCATTATAATTGTGTTGATGTGCTTCTTCATCAGTTGCATTTACATGCACTAATATAAAATCATGATTTTCTATATATTTTATGGCACAATTGGCCTTTGCTGAATAATCTGTATCTATATATCCATTTGTACCATCTATAACTTCATAATCCATATCTGCTGCTATTGCTATTCCTCTTAAAAAATCCATTCCACAAACTACTGCTCCACTAAGCCCTGTCATATCTTTAAACTTAGGTATCGCTATCTTTCTTGATGGACTCCAAAGCCACAACATTTCATTGTTTTTTAAATTATATGTACTCGTTATAAAATCATTTAACATCTTAGCCATTTCTGGGTTATTATTAGAAGATATACTTAATTTATTTATATCTTCCCCAATATGCATATGTGGTGCATAACACTTTATGTCATCCGCTTTAACTTCCGAATTTCTAACAACTAATATATTTCTATAACTTTGCCCATGATATATTTCTATATCTTTTCTTGGCAATTTAATGTCTGATATAAACTTCTTAGCCTCACTATCACTAATAAGATTTGCAGTAAAATCATTTATATATTTCTTTTCTTTATCTGTAGTTATTATATTACATCTAAAAGCTAAATCATCTTTTCCTATATCTATCCCCTGAGCTATTGCTTCAACTGATGCCCTACCACAAGGATAATACTTTCTCGCATCATATCCCAAAAGTCCCATTATACAAACCATACTTTCAACAGGATACCCCTTAAATGCAGTATCAATTCTTCCTACATGCCCATTATGTGCTACATAATCAATATTAGGCATAACTGCTTTTTCTAGTGGTGTACAATAACCTAACGCTTCTATTGCTTCATCACTTACTCCATCTATTATTAAAAGTACATACTTCATCTTGATCTCCCCTAGTGTATTTTAACTTATGTAAACTATTCATATATGATTATAACACTAATTTATTATGGTTTTATATAAATTAACAAACTTAAACTTATTAACTAAATGCAAAATAGTAGAATACTATTAATACTCTACTACTTTATATAATACTTAGATTTATTCTATTGTAATTTTTTCATATTGATGATTTTCTTTTATTTCTTTCCAATCATTTTTGGTAATTGCTACTCTAACCACATCATATTTAATTCCGTTCTTCAATACATTGTCATACAGTTTTTCTTCTACTTTTGAGCCACACTTTAGATGTATATCAAATGCTCTTTGATTTTCCTCTACAAACTCACAAGTTAATTTTTCTAGGTTTAATATATCAAAAACATAATCATAGATATTATACTCAATTAGTGGCATTATTTTTTTTCCTCTATATTGTAATTCACCTATATAATGCGCCCATCCACATATTTTTTTCTCTGTATCTATATTTAATAAAATAATTACACCAATATCTACATTATCACAAACTAATATCCAATATTTATCCCCTTTTTTCTTTATTTGTTCATACCACTTTTCTTGAATTTCCATATTTAATACTGGGTCTGTATACATAAATTGGGTAACTTCAGGTTTCATTCTCCAATTCATAACTTTTTCTAAATCATTATGATTCATTTTTCTTAAATGTATATTCATAAAAATACCTCTAAATTTTATTATATATTGATAAATTGTTTTTAGCTACAATATCCATAGAATGATATTTTTCTACATATTTTCTTCCTGCACATCCAATTTCATTTAATAAATCAATATTCCTCAAACAATATTCTATTTTATTTTCTATATTATCTGGATTTGCTGATATTATTGGTAAATCTTTTGGATACTTTTCCTTCATAAAATCACTTATATAACACACTACCGGTTTTCCCATTGCCATGCTTTCTACTGCAAAAACACCATAAGAACCTATTAAAATTTGATCTATTATTAAATCTGCTTTTTCATAAATCTTTTTTGCTTCTTCGTGAGGCATACCATTAATTAATTGAAAATCAAAATCATATTTTAACTTTAAATTTTCAAGAGCTTTAATAATATAATTACTACCTTTAATTTCAATAGATGTAGGTGCATGAACTATTAATGGTTTTTTATTATTTGTATTCATATTACTTACTGAATACTTTTCTAAATCTATAGCTACCCTATTATAATAAACATTTTCATAATAATCTTTAACATATTCTGCCAATTCATAATCTACTATACAACTATTAATATACTTTGATGTTTTTATTATATCTTTTACCATATAATCCTCATTAGTATTTTTCACTTTAACATAAGGATTTAACTTAATGGCTTTTGAATACATCCTAACTTCTGAACCCCAATATTGCATAATCATTTTTTTATTGAGTTCTTTTAACAACTTTAAATCTGATTTATCTAAAGTTAAAGTAGAACCAAAATGAAAATGAAATACATCAATATTTTTTGAAATGATATCTGCAGCTTTATTTTTTGTAGCTACATTAGCTTTGTCTATACTGTCAAAACTTGATATATCTAAACATTCATCATAATTATAACTTAAATAACTTGGATAATAATTTAAATTACTAGCTTCAATACCTAAGCTTTTAAGTGCTTTTGTATTAGTATTTACTTGATTGGCAATTTCTATAGTTCCTTGAAATACTTTTAGTCTTTCATTATTTTGCTTATTATATTCTAAAATAAAATCAGTTATTTTAGCATTACTTTCACTATTAAATAATTTTGCTTTGCAATAATTCTCCATAGCATCTTTCTTATTATCAAGCAAGTCATTTACATATGCATTATTTAATAGTAGTTCTTCACTATATGGATATAATTCAAGTGCTTCACTCAAAATATTCTTTGCTGAAATCAAGTTACCATTTATTATATTTAATACGCTTTTAATGCTGTATGTTTTTTCTGTCTTTTGTGCTATTTTTTCATAATTCTCAAATATATTATTTGCCTTTTCAAATTCACCTAATTCAATTAATTTTTTAATATTTTTTTCTATCTCTAATTCTATTTCTCTTGAATTCATATACATACCTCTTATAATTAATTATTTTTATAACAGTTTTTCTAAGGTATCTCCTATATATTTTATTTCACTCTTATCCAACTTTGCATAAAGTGGCAATGCTATACCTTTTTCATATGCATAAACTGAATTCTCCAAACCATCTATTTGATACTTATTTTTATAATAATGTTGATTATGAACTGCATATGCACCAAAATTAGCTTCTATTCCATTTTCTCTCAAATCATTTATAAGTTTGTTTCTATCAATATCACTTTGCACTAATATGTGGTATGTTTGCCACACATGCTTACCATAACACTCTTCTTTAGGTATCTTAATTGATTTTATCTTCTTCAAAACTTCATTGTAATATTCTGCCAATTCTTTTCTTTTTTCATTTATTTTTTCTAGCTTTCCTATTTGAATTAAAGCCATAGCCCCTTGAATATCTGTCATCCTATAATTCAATCCAGCAGAAACAAATTCCGCCTTCCCATTTTCATAACTAATTCCATGATTTCTTAGTATTCTAACTTTTTCTGCTAACTTATCATCATTAGTTACAATTATGCCACCCTCTCCAGTTGTTATAGCTTTTCTTGGATGTAGACTAAAACATCCTAAATCACCAATTGTTCCAACCTTTTTCCCTTTATATTCTGTACCTAAAGCACATGCTGCATCTTCAATTATTTTTAAATTATATTTCTTAGCTAATTCAACTATTTTATCCATATCTGATGATTGTCCAAATTCTTGGACTGGCATTATAACTTTAGTTTTATTCGTTATTTTTTCTTCTATTTTATCCACATCTATACAAAATGATTCTAGGTTTATATCTACAAATTTACAATTTGCCCCTACACTTTCCACAACGTTAGCTGTTGCTGGAAATGTGAAATCTGGCACAATAACCTCATCTTCAGATTTTACCCCTAAAGCCATTAAGCTTAAATGTAATGCTGCTGTACCACTTGAAACAGCTATTGCATTTTTTACATTTAAATATTTTTCTATTTTTTTTTCAAATTCAAATACTTTTTCACCTTGAACAAGCATACCAGATTCAAGCACTTCTTTAATTGCATTTATTTCATCTAAGCCAATTTCAGGAATACAAAGTTTAATCATTATTTTTCTCTCTATACCATTCAATTGTCTTCATTAATCCAGCATTTAAATCATACTCTGGGTTAAATCCTAATATTTCTTTTGCTTTATCTATGCTTGGTATTCTTAATTCTACATCTACATAATTTTTATCTACATATTTTATATTTGAATTTGAATTTGAAATACTTTTTACAAGCTGAGCTAACATTCCTATAGTTATTGTTCCTTTAGGATTGCCTATATTGAATGCATTTCCTATTGATTCACTCTTTTCTAGACATAACATTATTCCTTGAACAAAATCATCTATATAACACCATGATCTTATTTGGTCTCCATCTCCATGAATTTGAATTTCTTCATTATTTATAGCTCTTTTTACAAATTGATGTATAGCCCCTTCTCCAACTTGTCCTGGCCCATAAACATTAAATGGTCTTACAGTAACAATTGGCATATTATATTCCTTATAATATGCATGTGACAAATGTTCTGCTGCTAACTTAGAAACAGAATATGTCCATCTTGCTTCTCCTACTGGTGCTAAATTAGTTGAAGATGATTCATTGACTTTATATGCATAAGTCCCAAATACTTCTGATGTAGAAAAATCTATTACTTTTTCTAAGTTATCTAAATTTGAAGTTAATGCTTCTAATAAATTATATGTACCCACCATATTAACTTTCATAGTTTTAACTGGATTTTTTATTACTGTATCTATTCCTGCAACTGCCGCTAAATGAATTACAATGTTAGGTTTAAATTCATTAACACATTTTTTTAAATCTTCACTATTTAATATATCTCCTTTTATTAAAGTTACATTATCATTTTCCAATAAGTTCGTATTCTTAATTGAATTTCTATCTAAGTTGTCGAATAACACTACATTGTTATCCTTACATAAAATATCACATAATCTTGTTCCTATAAATCCTGCTCCACCTGTTAATAAAATTCTTTTATCTTTTATCATTAATATTCACCTGCTTATCTATTATTTTTAATTCATCATATTCTCTTCAAATTATTGAAGTTCTAAAATCATTATATTGGATTTTAACTTTAGTATTTCTATATCATCTTGAACAATCTGTTCATATTGTTCAATAATTTCTTTTGCTTCATTATATTTTTTGTCACAAATTAAATTTTCTATTGTATTTTTTACTTGGACTTTATATTTATTCATTTCTTCATTTAATAAATTGCTTTTACTCTGACACTTAAGAAAGTCAACTACATTTTTTAAATAATTACATATTTGTAATGATTTTCTTAAATTTTCCAAATATTCAATTTCATTTTCTTTATTCTTTATTGCTTTGTATATATAAAATATACCTTCATCTTCATCAGTTTTTAATTCATCAACTAAACCAAGTTCAATAATCTCAGGATTATATATATAATTTAGGTACTCCCATGATTCATCTAAATATTTATATATTATATCTTCTTTATATTCATCATTTATTTTTTCTTGAGTAATTATGAATCTTGCTAAGTTCCTATTAATTTTATAAGATTGCAATGTTTCTGTATTTACACAAGTTAAATATTCATATATATCTTTTTGCAGATTATAATATCTAGAACTTATATAATCTATAAAGGACAATAATACACTTTCACGTACAAAAATCACTTCACTTAAGTCAATTTTACATTTTATTAAAAAATACATTATATCACCAAAGTAATTCGGTAATTCTTTGAAATTCACTTTACATATTTCTTCAAGTTCATTTTCTTCTATTTCAAAATTATTTTCATAAATTTTTAGTCTCGCTTTACAAAGTATTCCATAAGAATTGTTTTCACTTTTAAATATATCTAATATATCTTTTTCTTTTTCCTTATGAGCACTTATAACTTCCTCTAATCTTTTACAAAATTCAAAATATGTATTTTTATCAATTACATATTTATCTTTTAATTTCTTTAATGATTCATAATCATTATTTATAATTATCATGTTTATTGTATTTTTTAAACATTTTCTAAGTAATTTATTATCATCTATATTTAAAGCCAATTCTATTCCTTCATTATATTGATTTGCCTTAGTGTACATAAAAATTACATTACTATATGCTTCATCTTGTCTCTTAAATGAATAATGAATAATAGATTTATCTATATTATCGTTATTATTGTATCTATTAACTGCTTCAAAATACATTTTATAGCTATTTATACTTAAAGAGTATTTTTCCAAAAGCGCTTGTGCTGTAGCTAAGTTGAAAAATAAGTCTAAATACTTTTTACTTTTCTTAATACCTTCATTTGCTACATTTTCACATTCCCTGTATTTCTTAATCTGTAATGCTATAAATGTATATTGAACATATACAGCCATATTTTCTAATTGTATATTAATCTTTTCATTTTTTATTAATTTATATGCTTTTTCTATATAATTAAAGGCTTCATCATATTTTCCATACATCGTATATGAAACAGATAATTGATACCAATAATATATGTTTTTGGGATCTTTTTTTAATTCTTCTTTTAATAAAGTAGCAGTTCTTTGAAATTTTCTTTCCATTAATTCTTTATTATTTACATATCCGTAATGTATTATAGAATCTTGTAAATTTATTATTGGATTTAAATGTATTGGAATATTATGAACTGCACCTGAATATTTAAATTCTTCTGTATTTCTAAATAATCTACATGAGTTAGCCTCTTGATATGTTTCTAAATCATTTTCATTAGAAAGATTTTTTACTATTAATGTTGCTGTATTATATATTTTTTCATTTTCTGAAGTTAAAAAATTAATAATTTCATCTACACTTTTTAAAACTTCATCACCATCTATTATAAGTATCCAATCACCAGTTGCATAATCTATAGTTATATTTCTCATCTCTGAAAAATTATTATTCCATTTATGAAAATACACATTATTTGTATATTTCTTTGCTATTTCAACAGAGCTATCAGTAGAACCAGTATCAACTACTATTAGTTCTGTATCTAAATTACAATTTAATTGAGATAAACTACATAAACATTCATCTAAATATTTTTCTTCATTTTTTATCATCATACATATACTTAATTTCATTTAAATATCCATCCTTTCAACACTAAAAATTATCTATTTTTAAACTTTAATCTATAAATATTCAAGCTTAAGTAAATTTATCCACATATTATAATTTAGAAAAAGTCGAGAAAACTCTCGACTTTTTATACTTAGATTGTATTATTTAAACTAAATTCAATATAAAGTTTTTAAATTTAATCTTATACTATCTTAATAATTGTAAAACACCTTGTGGTTGTTGGTTAGCTTGTGCAAGCATTGATTGAGCAGCTTGTTGAAGTATGTTGTTTTTAGAGAAGTTCATCATCTCTTTAGCCATATCAACATCTCTTATTCTTGATTCTGCTGCTGTTAAGTTTTCACTTGATGTGTTTAAGTTATTTATAGTATGTTCTAATCTGTTTTGAAGTGCTCCAAGTTTAGATCTTTGTGCTGAAACTGTATTTATAGCTTTATTTACACTACTAATAGCCTTGTTTGCACTACTTGCTGATGATACCACTAAACTTCCTGATGCAACTCCTAAGCTCGCTGCGCTCATATTTCCTACAGAGAATTTTATAGCTTGGTCTTTATTAGCACCAACTTGAATACTCTTTCCTGTAAATGTTCCTGTTAATAATTTTTGAGTATTGAATTCAGTATCTTTAGATATTCTATCTACTTCTGAAGATAATGCATCCATCTCTTCTTTTATTCTTGTTCTATCGTCTGCAGTGTTTGTATCATTTGCTGCTTGAACAGATATTTCTCTCATTCTTTGAAGTATTGAATGTGTTTCTTGAAGTGCACCTTCTGCAGTTTGAATCATAGAAATACCATCTTGTGCATTTCTTGAAGCTTGATCTAATCCTCTGATTTGTCCTCTCATTTTTTCTGAGATTGCAAGACCAGCTGCATCATCTCCAGCTCTGTTAATTCTTAATCCTGAAGAAAGTTTCTCCATAGATTTTCCTGCTTGAGTTGTGTTAGCTCCCATGTTTCTGTGTGCATTTAATGCATTCATATTGTGATTAATTATCATAATATATTCCTCCCTGATTTATCAAGTACATCCATGTACTTTTTTAATTTATTTATATTATAAATATCGTACCTTAATTTAAAACTTTATACTTTATTTAAATATTTTTTTATAATTATTTTTATATTAAAATTCGTCGTAAATTTTTATGTTTACAAATAAATATATACTATTATTTGTTGATTTTTGTAATAAAAATGCTTTAATTTTCATATTCTAAATCTTTTATTTATATTTTTCAGTTCAAATTAATCTTATATTTAATTGTGATTATATGCTAAAATCATACAAAAATTAGAACCACTTAACAATTTTATTTTGAAATATATAGAAAGAAGTCAAGGGTTTTCCTTGACTTCTTTCTATATATTATATCTTCTAAACTTTATTTCATTATAGGTAATATATCTTTATTTTTTACTTTAAACTCTAAGTTTCTTTCTTCTTTTCATTGAAGTATTTCTGTTTTAAGTAACTTCATGACATTATTTTCATATTCAAATAATATTCCATCTCTTTCAGGAAAATAGTAATTGTACATACCACAATAATATGATTTTTCATCTACTTCTATTTTTTCCCTATGTATGACTCTGTTTTATTTATTCTTGGAAAAACTTTTTTGTAATTTGAAAAATCTGCTAACATTTTTTCTTTTTCAATTTCAAGGTCTTCTTCACTTAAACATTCTTCAGGTATGTTGTAAATCATTTCTTGCACCATATCACTTTTGCTAGAATCTATAAAAAGTGCTTTAATTAAATATTTTATAGCAACTTTATAATCATTTTGATATACATTAATAACACCTAAATTATAATTTATATCAAAATTGAATTCATACTTGTTATATATATTTGTTAAAATTTCTTCTGCTCTATTATAATTTCCACTTAAAAATTCTATTATGGATTTCATGCAATGAACTTCCATATCTTTGGGGTTTATTTTTTCATATTCCCCTAAATCTATTCTTGCTTGCTCTATATTGCCTTATTCTATATTTTTTTTACATTTTTTTTGCTAATTTCTCAACCTCAAACATTTTAATTCTCCTATTTAGTTTATCTTCATATTTTTTATACCATGTTTACATCTATCATATCTTCGAAATGCATATTCTGAAAATTCTTCCCCTTCAATAACTTTTACATTTCCCCATATACTCCATATAAAATCTTGTAATACTTTATAAATATTTAATTTCATTTTATATTCACTTGGTATATCACCATTAAAATAAGTATTCAATAACTTTAAGTCCTCTTCTTCATTAAATTCACATTCTATAGAAAATGATGCTAAATCCCACATAAAATCATTCATCCCGCTGTATTCCCAATCAATTAATGATATTTCTTCATCATGTATAATACAATTTTCTGGCACTAAATCATTATGACATGGTACTTCATTTACCCCTATATTAGATAACAAATTTAATAACTTAATAATTTTTTTCCTTATTTCTAAGTAATCTTTGTAAAACACCCAATTACTTGCTTTTAAAATATTTTCATATTTAATTATTATTTCTATAGGGCTAAATTTATTTTCAAATTTTTCACCTGAATTATGTAATTTTCTAAGCTCTTTACATAATTTTATTAAAATTTTTTCTTCTTTGAAATCAACATCTCTTAATGTTGTTCCATCACCTAAAAACTTACTTAACTTTGTGCCATCTTCTCTAATAATAAAATAACTTCTATCTATACCTAGTTTTTCAGCTATTTTATTGTTCTTACATTCATCTAATCTATTAATCATTTTCTCAGAGCTTTTCTTTATTATTCTCAATACATAACAATCATTGTTGATACTTACTTTGTAATTGTTATTTGTTAACCCTCCACCCTGACACTCTATATAATAATTTGAATTTACATTAGGAATTAATTGTTTTAATAATTTTTCTATTTCACTATTATTCATTAGTCTTTTCTCCATTAATTAAGTATTCTTCAACTTCTTTTAATTCATTGAAAGTATCTATCTCAAAGCAATCATTTGATTTTAATCTTTGAATTTTTAAATTTAAACTTTTTAAATTATCAACTACAACATTATCCCAATATAAACCTTCAAATTTTCCACTTTTAATTTTTTCTTCTATTAACTTTCCTACAATCAATCCATCGTTTTTAGATAAATGACAAATACCTGATAGTATATGTTCACAGCTGCCATCTCTAATATCAACATCTACTACCTTATCTTGCTTGTCAGTTATTATAACCCATTCATTTAAAAATTTTTCCTTGCAAACTGAGAAATACTTAGATTCACTTATGTTTTCATCTATAAAATTATTATTTATAAATACATCTCCCTCAAGTACATATGAATCTTCTAAGTAATTCTTAGCTAAATACATACTATATATATTGTTAAACTCACCAAATCTATCATTTTCAACAAATTCAACTTCATACTTTTCCTTTAAATAATAAAATTTTTCTTTTAGATAACCAACAATGACAATAATGTTCTTAATTCCTTTTTCATGTAAACATTGAATTTGTGTTTCAATTATTGGTTTTCCATTTACCCTAACCAATGGTTTAGGAACAGTATCAGTTACATCCCCCATTCGTGTTCCTCTTCCTGCGGCTAAAATTATAGCATTCATTTCTCTTTCCTCCCCTTAATACAACTAACATCTTTAAAATCAACATCTTATTTATCGTGTTATTTAATAATATATTTAATAATATAATTGGATATATTATACATGTTGAATTAGTAATGTATACACTGATAAGACTAATTAACCAATTAGTTTTACTAACATACTTCTTGATTTCATATATATTACAATCATTAGACTATCTACAAAATATAATTCTCATTTTTCTAACTATGTATTTAATTTATTTAAGATAATTTTTTTTAAGTAATTTTAATTTTTAAAAAACTCTAATGTTAATATACAATTATATAAATTAAATGAAAAAACTTTTATTACTTTATAAACCAAAAGAAGTCAATGCTTCTCATTGACTTCCTTTTAAAATTTCAAATCGTTTAACTGTATTAATAATAAAAAATCATTATGTTTAATATAGTATGTCCTACCACTCTATTTTTTCCCTTATCATATTAGTAAACTTCCTAGCTCCTTTCCCATTTAAATGAGAATAGTCCCAAAAATCTTCATCACTAAATAACTCATTATCAAAAAAATCTATTATTTCAAAATCATATTTTAAATTTATTTCATTCATTATCTCATAAAAAATTTTTTTCTTTTTATTATCATTAAAGTATTTTTTATAATAACTACTTGTTGGACATATAACAATTATAGGTTTTATATTATTATTTTCTAAAAAAGATAAATAATCTTCTAATATAATTGTATTTTCACATCTTGTTTCATAGTAATCCATTCTTGAATTTCTATTAGCTTCATATTGTGCATTTTCATCATAAATATTTATTTTTGTATTAGCCCTTTCTTCAATAAGATTTATATAATGATTAAATGATATCCTATTTTCATAAAAATCCCTTGTTATATCTAACCCAATCTTATCTTTATTATGATGAACAGATGATTTGAAATATTTACAATATCTGTGAATTCTATATTTTCCAACTGACATACTCATATCATAATCAAATGTATAATAAGCTAAATTTATTATTACATACTTTAAATTATTTTTTACTTCATCAAACTTATATAAATTTTTTATTAATAATAAATCATAGTATATATCCTGTGATGATAATGCTAAATTTACAAAATTATAAGGTAGTAATTCTTCTTTAATTCCCACTTCAGCATATGAAAGCCCTGTTATAATTCCTTGTATTTTACTTTTATTGAATAAATTTAATAATTTATAATCTAAGCCTTCTATTATAGAAGTTTTAAAATCATCTATGAAATAAATTTTTCTAGCATATATATTTTTATCTAATAATTTATTTTTATCTACACTTTCAACAACAAATATAAAGTCACATTCGTATTCTTTAAAGATATCTATATAATTAGTTTGATTTGATATTTTTATCACTTTCCAATTTTTCATCATATTTCTAATTTGTTTGCATTTCTCATCATTTCCATATAAAATAACTTTATATTTATCGCTTTTTTTAAAATCTCTATATTTTATAATTTTAGAAAGCCTTGAATCATACTGTAAAATACTTAATAATTCATATATAATTCTAGCTTCCTCCTTATTCCCATCTATATCATATATGTATGCTAATTTATATAATAAATCAAAATCATCATTTTTTATACTTAAACCTTTTTTCAATATCTTTTTTGAACTTTCTAAATCTCCTTGACGTATTAATATATTAGCCCTCATAGAATAAATTTCTATATCTTTTTGTACTATTTTTTCATATTGTTCAATTATTTGGATAGCATTGTTCAGTTCACCATTATCTACCAATTTGCCTATTTGAATCTTTATATGCTTTTTGTAAATCTCAAATTCTTCATTGGTAAATATATTATAAGGCTCTTTATATGCTCCAATTAATTTACACATATTACTTCTAATTATATATATATGTGCTAATTTATAATTTAAATTAAAATTTGAACCATATATATCTATTCCTTGTTTAAAACATATTTCTGCTTCATTCAAATTTTCATCTACCACTAGTAAAATTCCTCTTATTGAATACGACTCTATACTTTCTCCAAATTTTTCAATATATTCCTCAAATATTTTTTTAGCTTCAATTATTTTAGAATTCTTAATTAATTGTTTTATCCTATTCTCAAATTTCTCCTTTACTGTTAATTGATTTAGAATATAGCTTAAATTCATTGTTAGTGTTTTTCTTTCAAAACTACTAAGATTATCAATCTTAATTTGTTCATTACATTTATTTTGCCATCTCTTATACAATTTCAAAATATATTTTTCTATACCTTTTTCGTCTTCGAATTCAAAATTTTCACCCATTTTTGTACTGACCAACATTTTTTCTACTATACTTTTCGAAGGAGATAGTGCTAATATAGGCTTATTGAATTTGAGATATTCAAATATCTTTCCTGAATAAACTGATTTCCATTTTTGTTCCTTACCTATGATTAATAATAGTAAATCTGCATAACTAGCCTTATCTAAACTTTCTATATGATTTAACTGACCAATAAATTTTACATTATTACTTAATCCTATACTTTTTACGTAATCTCTATACTTATCATCATTATCTGTAAGTGTAAAATAACTAATTATTTTATTTCTATCTATTTTTTTACTTTCTATAAGATTTCTTAATGCATTAATGAATGAAATTGGAGTTCTATTTCCATATAACATTCCATTATGAATAATAGTAAATTTTTCATTTTCATTATTAGCATGTATATTTATAGTTTCAAAATCTTCTTCATCAAATCCATTAGTTATCATAGTAATTTTTTTTTCATCTATGTTATAACTATTAATAAAATTTTCTCTTGCTAGCTCTGTTGTTGTTATTATTTTATCTGCATATTTTATTATACTTTTTTCCATAGCACATTCTATTTTAAATTCTATAGTATTTATATCATAATTGGCCATAGGATTATTAATCCACTCATCTCTAAAATCGCATACCCATTTTTTATTGTGTTTTTGCTTCAAATAATATCCAATTATATGATCTGAATATGGACCCGATGTGGTATATATATTATTAATTTCAGAAATGTCTATTTCATCATTTATTTTTTTAATTACTTCATTTGCCCATAATATGTAATAATCTGGTGCAAATATAACCTCATTTATATTTTTTTTTGAATTTGAAATTTTTCTTAGATACTCTTGAAAAATTTTATCATCATTTACAATATTTTTTTGTAATTCTAATACTTCTTTAATATCATTAATATCCATTAATTCCTTTTCATCAATTCTAATGATTTCTATATCTTTAGGTATTTCTAAAATTAAAGTTTTATCTTTAATATTATTTATTGTATTTCCCACAGTAACAATTATTGGCTCCCAACCATATAATCTTAAATATTTTACAAACTTTAATGTTCTTTGCACTCCTGATCCACCCAATGGTGGAAATATGTGAGCTATTATCAAAACTTTTTTTCTACTATTATATTCTCTTATATCATTCAATTTGTGCATTTCATCTATCTTAATTGAAATTAAATCTATATTAGTATCACTTGCATATTTTAATGCTTTTCTATAATATCTATATGCTGAAATATATTTTTCTTTTAGCTCATATAAGTATGCTAAGTTATATGATAAATCAAAGTTACATTTCTCTTTTTCTAATCCAGATTTAAAAATCTTTTCAGCATTTTCCAAATTTCCATTTAAAATCTCTATATTTCCTTCTATGGAGTAAATTTCAATGTCATCTTTTACAATTTCACTATATTCTTTAAGCATCTGATTAGCATCATTTAGCATGCCTTCTTCCATTAATATTTGAATATTTCTTTTTACTTTTTCTTCATAAACTTTTAAATGATTATATTCATATTTATTTAATTTATCAGTACTCATTATGAACTCTCCTATATTATTTATTATTAATATCTCTTTTTAACTAGTACTCTTTTCGAATTAAAAAAAATTAAATCATTATACCTATTTTGCAATATATTCTTTTTTTATAAAAAAAGAATTTTAAAACTATATTAATTATATAAACTTTAAATTATTTAATATTATACATTTTTAATCTTATTGCATTCTCATTGTTTAAGATTTATAAATTTAAATTATATTATAAATTATTTAACACTTGTTTCTTTATAGTCTTATGAATTTTTTCACCACATTTACCATTTGAATTAGTTATACTTTTCTTAAATCTAACATTTCTTTCCTCTTTTTTGTAATCATCTTCATTTAATATTATATGTATAAAATCATCTATACTTATACCCTCGTTCATGAAATAGTTAGCTAGATAATCAACACAATATATTCTCTCCTGTTCTTGTACTTCTTTTCTTGTTATTGATAGAACTGGTTTTCCAGTTATCATGTATTGAAACATAATTGAACTATAATCACTAATTAGAGCATCTGATAAACTAATTGAATCATATACATCTTTATTTATATCTATGCTAATTAATTGAGTATCTTGTATCTTTTGTTCAAGTTTCATAAAGTTATTAATTACATTAGGTCTCATTGTTGCTAATGTTATATCTGTTAACGGATGTCTCCTCCATATTAATTTGCATTGTTTTGACATTATAAATCTGTCTATTATAAACTCTATATTATTAATCCAATTTTCATCAGCTAATAAATCAGTTATCCCTGTACTTAACAGAATAGTTTTTTTACCATCTATTTTTCTACTTTCTTTTTTACCTTTTAATAGTGTTGCATCAAACTTTGGCGATCCAAGATTTAAGACTTTTTCTTCACTATATCCATAACTTACAAATAATTTTTTTTGATTTTTAGATTGAGCTATTATCCTATCTGAGTTAATACATCCTTTAGTAGTTATATGTGGCATAATTTCATCTACCCCATAACTTCCTTCAATATAATATGGTATATATACTAACATATTTGTGTAATTCCTTAAGTTTTCTGAGAAAAATTTGGGGTATATCATAGTTAATTTATTACAATCATCATATGGATTATGAATATATATAATATCTGGCTGAATTTTTTCTAAGTCAAAATCGTCATAATGAGTAATTCCTACTTCCTTTGGAAATTCATTACCTTCATAACATACTCTTTCAACTTTTCTTTCTGAACTCAATTCACAGTAAGGTATTGGCACTACATAGCATGTACAATTTTCATCTTCCTTAGCTGCCATCCAAACACTTTCTAGTGAGTCCCACATTGATATCTTATATGGCATAAATGCTATTACTATGTCTGTTTCTACTTCATCTTTAATATATTTTTTAAATTCACTTATTTCTACTTTTATGTCATGTATTTCTCTATATATATTTTTATCATTTTCTATTAAGTTTAATAGAGATTCCTTTTTATTTAATATATTTTCTATAATTTTTAAATCCACTTTTTCTAGTATTAGATAATTATGAATACTTTCCATTCCATTTAAACATTCATTTATCATAAACTTAGAACTCTCTAAATTACTATTTAATATATATTCAAATCCTTCTTCCACAGTCTCCATTAATTGTATAGCCTTATTTTTTTTATTTAATCTCAAAATTCTCCTCCTTTAGTTATCTCTATATTATTTGTTCAATTCTTTTTTTAGCTGGAATATAATCTCCACACATTGCATAATACTTTACTGCTTCATCTTTTAAACCTAAGCATTCAAATATTACTCCAATATTATATAAAGCTAAAAATGAGTTTACACCTTCAATTTTGCTAATCTTAAACTTTGTACACTCTAAAAAGTATTGCACAGCCCCTTGAAAGTTGCAATTGTTCATTTCTATTAACGCTAAAAGAAATGTAAAATCAGCTGAATTCTTATATAGTTCTTTAAATTTTATAATTTCTTTTGCTTTATCAAATAAATTCATATTTAACAACGAATATCCATAAGATTCTATTAAATCCTCAACATATTCATAATCATACTTATCAAGTAATAGTATCGCTTTTTCAAAATGTTTATATGATTCATTATAATTTCTATCTATAAAGTAACTTTTACCAAGTTGATAATATAAGTATGGATCTCCATTTGTGTAATTTATGGCTTTATTTAGAAGTTTTATATTTCTTTCAACTTTATTTTTATTATATAAAATATCTTTAGTATAACCTAGGTGTTCTACTGTAATAGGTACATCTTCATGACTATAGTTGTCTTTATTTTTATGTACAAGTTGTTCATGTATAATACCTTCATATTTAAAATAATTTTTATTAAAAATTCTACTTATTTTTTCAGTGCTTTTTTTGACTCCATATATATCTTCATAAGTACTTTGAATTTTGATTCTTCCAGTCTTATTATTATTTAAACTTACACAAAAATTTTCAATTTCTTCAACATTTATATCACATATAAATTCATCCGCATCTAATACTAAAATCCAATCATTTAAACTTTTAGATAAGGAGAAGTTTCTGGCTCTTGCAAAGTCATCGCACCACTTAAAGTCATATACTTTATCTGTATATTTCAATGCTATCTCCTTAGTTTTATCTTTAGACCCAGTATCCACAATTATAATTTCATCTACCATTTTATTAACACTTCTTAAACACTTTTCTATATAAATCTCTTCATCCTTAACTATCATACATAAACTTAGCATAATTTTAACTCCATATCACTTAGTTTATTTAAACCCTCTAAGATTTCACTTTTCAGCTTTTCATCTCTACATAACTCATATGCTTTATTATAATACTGCTTAGCATTGCTATAAATTCCTTTTTGTTCTAAAACACATGCTATATTATATATAGACTCAAAATCATCATTATTTATTAAATTTACTAATGAAAAATTTACCAATGCATTTTCTGAATTTCCTTTTAAAAACTCAACTACTCCTAACAAGTTTTTTATACCTACATCATATATAAATACATCATCTAATTCTTTTAGTATTTCTTCTGCTTCATATAACATACTATTTGATATCATACTTTCAACCTCGTTTAGGATATTATCTTTTTCACTAATCATTTCTTTTGAAATTGAATCTGTTGTCATATTATCTTTAAAACACGCTATAACTTTTTTATATTCAGACATATCTTCTAATATATCTTTTAACTTTCTTATATATTTTAATTTATCCATTGAATTATTTTTTATATTTAAATTAATATTGTACCAAAACCTTTCATCTTTATCTAAAATAAATTTAACATCCTTTTCATCAATATAGTTCCAATTATATTTTTTATTAATAAAATTTATATTGTTAATAAACATCCTATGAGTTAAATTTTCTAATTTTTTTTCATCTATACAATCTAACAATACTAATTGTTTTTCTAATATAGTAAAAAAGTTTAGATCTTTCATATCTGTACTTAGGAAATTTTCATTATCATATTCATAAAGTATATTTACTAATTGGTAATCCTCTAACATATAATTTAAATACCTTTGTAAATCTATTTTATTAAGTTTTTTTAACTCATTTATGTTGTAAATGTTCCTATTTATTTTAAATTTTAATATATCTGCCTTCCAACAATAAAATTTATTATAATCAATATTATATTCTACTGAAATTATTTTATTTTCTTCATAAAATAATTGTATATATATATCTAATTTTTTATCTATCCCTTGCAAATTTTTAATTATATTACATAAATCTATATTAGACTTTTCAGCTATGATTCTATCTATAACAGTTTTTATATCCTCTATATCCTTATCACCGATTTCATCTACTTTATATATTGTTTTAAGTTTTTTATATTGACTTTCTTTTATATATGAATACATTATAATTTGATTTAATGTTGATTTATTATTATAGGAATTATTCTCATATAAATTTATAATTTCTTTATATTTCTTTATTTCATATAAGTTTATAATTCTTTCACTTTTCATTTCTTCATATTTAGACGTAGAAAAATCTGTTAGTGTAATATAGTTATTGTCTCCCTTTTTATTATCATCAAACACTCTAAAATAGTCTTCGAAATGCTTTTCAGCTTCACTATTTCTTTTCAAATTCTTATTACTTATAGCAAGTAAATAATAAAAATCTATAAATTTCTTGTTCCATTTCACAACATTTTCACATGTTTCTATTACCTTTTCATAATTTCCTATAGTAAATAACTGCACAGCTAACTGTCTATGAACATATAAGTATTCCTCACTTATCATTAACTCCCTTTTATCTTTAATAATATCATATGCCTTTTCTATAGCCTTTAACGCTTCCACTTTCTTATTTGCCATAGAATATGTTTGGCTTAACTGAAATAATGTGTATATGTCATTTTCCTTTCCCTCTTCTAAATCTTGTAATAATAACTTTAAATTTCTCTCATACTTATACTTCATCAATCCATAGTCATTTCTACAATATCCATAATGATCAAATGTTATATTACTCATATATGTAGGTTTTTCATAAATAGGTTGCTCATGTACTCTGCCAACATACTCCAGCTGATTGTTATTTCTAAACAGCCTCACTAATCCACCTATAACATAAGTACCATTTGCTGTGTAATTTTTAAATTTGACTATAGAACTGTTATATTTTTCACTCTTATATTTTAAAAATTCTATAAGTTCTTTATGATTTTCTAAAACCTCATCTGCATCTAATATTAATACCCACTGTCCCTCTGATTTTTTTATGCTTATATTTCTCATTGTTGAAAAATCATCATTCCACTGTTCTTCATAAATTTTATCTGTATATTTTCTAGCTATAGTTAAAGTATTATCTGTACTTCCTGTATCTATTATAACTATTTCATAATCTATTTCATTATTCAACTTTTCAAAAGCTTTCAAGCATCTATCTAAATTTTTCTCTTCATTTTTCACAATCATTGCTATACTTAATAACATAATATTACCTCCACACTTTAAACTCCCACTACACAAATTCCTAATATCTATTCTAATTTACTTCTAAGGATTTGTGTACTATCAGTTTTAAAAAAGGAGCCAAAGTATAATACTTTAACTCCTCATAAAAATTTATTTTTTAATCTAAACTATCTTAATAGTTGTAAAACACCTTGTGGTTGTTGGTTAGCTTGTGCAAGCATTGCTTGAGCAGCTTGTTGAAGTATGTTGTTTTTAGAGAATGTCATCATTTCTTTAGCCATATCAACATCTCTAACTCTTGATTCTGCCGCTGTTAAGTTTTCTGAAGCATTATTTAAGTTATTTATTGTGTGTTCTAATCTATTTTGAACTGCTCCTAGTTTTGATCTTTCTTTTGATACTTTCTCTATAGCACCATTTACTGTTGAAATTGCTGCTGTTGCATCTGCTGCTGTACCTACTTTTGCTGCTACATTTGTACTATCTACACCTAAATCTGCTGATTTCATTCCACAGAATGTTAATGCTATTTGCTGACCATTATTAGCTCCAACTTGGAATTTAACTCCAGTTGTTGCACCACTAAACATTGTTTGTGTATTGAATTCAGTATTTTTAGCTATTCTATCTATTTCTTCTGTCAATGCTGTTAACTCTTCTTTTATTGCATCTCTATCCTTTGTTACGTTTGTATCATTAGATGCTTGTACTGTTAATTCTCTCATTCTTTGTAGAATTGAGTGTGTTTCTTGAAGAGCTCCTTCTGCAGTTTGAATCATAGAAATACCATCTTGTGAGTTTCTTGATGCTTGATCTAATCCTCTTATCTGTGCTCTCATTTTTTCTGATATTGAAAGACCTGCTGCATCATCTCCAGCTCTGTTTATTCTTAATCCTGAAGAAAGTTTCTCCATTGATTTTCCAGCTTGTGTTGTGTTTCCTACCATGTTTCTATGAGCATTCATTGCGTTCATATTGTGATTAATTATCATTTTAAAATACCTCCTTGA
>NZ_CCAT010000049.1 GCF_000612845.1 Clostridium ihumii AP5 | reverse complement strand
TCTTTCGTCATATCTTCCAAATGCGACTCAACTGACTTATTATCATTGCAGTTAATATCCTCTGCTTTAAGCTCTATTGCTCCTGTTTTAGAATTTACACTTTCAACTGGAACTTTTATATTTTCTATTTTTTTATTTAAATTATCTATATCTTCCATAGTTGCTGTAATAAGATTAGACTTTATTTTTAATGTAACATTTTCTGCATTACTAACTTCTAGTATTGTTCTGATTTTTAATTCCTTTGTTGCTCCATCATCAATTACAGGCTTATATGTTTCAGGATATTTTGCTATTAGTATTAAGTTTCCTTCATCATCTAGTGCCCCTACTTCCCTAATAGTAAAACCACCAACATCACTTGGAATAACTGTTTCTATTTTAATCCAATTGGGATTCTGTTCATCTATAGCAATTAAATGTATGTTGCCTCTCCAAACCTCATGTACTAATTCTTCTTGACTCTCTGTAGGATTATAATAATTGCCATTTGAATCTCCTACAACTAAGGTTGTAAGATTTATTTTTCTCCCATATATACTAGCATTAGCTAGTTTTGCCTTACCTACATTAGTTAGAAGTGTATAAAATTGTTGAGCCATATTAAATAATCTCCTTTCTAGGATATATAACTATATTTTCTAGTCCTGTATTATGTCCCATAGCTATATTTATCTTTCCTTTTGATTCTATTTCTCTAGGTGACCAAGGATACACTGTTACTTCTTCTCCACAAAGTGTTGCTGCACCTAAAAATATTTTATTTCTATTTATTGATGTTAACTTATATCTAACCCCTAAATGAGAAGGTTTTACTCTAATAACTTCCTTATACATTTCCTTTAAATCAATTGGGAATCCTACATTGCTTTCTAAGTTTATTTCAAACACATAAGGTGCTACATCTTCTACAATGTCTATTTTAGCTTTAGTATAATTTGAAATTATAATAGCCATTTGATGTGGATTTATTATTTTATTTTTGCTCTGTAGTCTAGAAATTACTTTTGCCCTTCTTATATCTATATTTTCATTAAGATTACTTGATATATTTAATCTTTTTTCCCATATAACAAGACCCCATGTAGCAGTTTGAGGGAAAAATTGATTTAAAATCTCTTCTGTGAGTTCTATATTGTCATCTAATTCACTTCCAATAGATTCATAGATTAATTTCATTAATTTATTTTTTTCATATACAGGAGATACACTTGAATACATTTCTTGTGCTTTAACTGATTTAAACATTAATAACATCTCCTACAACAGCTACTTGATCTACTAATGTTATATTACTAGTTCCATCATTTATTTTTAATTCACTAAAATCTTCTATCCCTTCATTTGTAAGGATATACAAGCCTACAATAGAATGAATCGCATTATAATTAACTACTCCATTGATTTTTATTTTCTTTAGATAATTAGCGATTTTAATTTCTATATCGTCTAGTAATATTTCTGTATTAGAATTGTTACTAAACTTGAATTTAGCTTTTACATTAATTTTTAAAATACTTGGTGTGCTAATGGTAACTTTAGCACCTATAGGAGCCTTTCCTTTTCTGTTTTCTCCTTCCTTTTTATCTGGATGAATATATTCTTTAACTCTCTTTAATAAATCTTCATTGGCCACTTGATAATTTTTATCTAAAATTAAAACCTTAACAGTTCCTGGACCATTCCATTCTTCTATAACATAAGCTTGGCCAACTCCATCTACTTCTTTTGCCCAACGCTCATAATCACTATCTGAACCACTTAGAAAATCATTTTGTTCTGCTTCCATAATTCTCTCTCTAAAATGTTCTTCATCTTCAATATTTGTTCCACCTATAAGATCATCTTCATTTGTAACTTCTTTTATGCCATTTATTTGACTTACCAAAACATTTATTGTGTTTGCTTTAACATTTCCTATAATACCTGGTATTAAACATCTTATTTTAACAACTACTTCTCCTGTTTCATTTATTGGGGCTGATTCTATTGTTTCAAACTCAATGGCTTCTTTTACGTCATCAGAAATTGTTGAAATTCTAGATCCATTTGGAATAAAAGTATTTGGATTCCCTTTGAATTTTACATATCCCATTGATTTAGTAGGTGGATTTTTAAATTTGCCTTTAGTTTCTCCTATATATTCAAGATACTTTCCTGTGGAACTTTGTGTAAATGCTAATTCTAAAATACTTTGCATATCTATATTTTTAATTCTAGCTATCTCTTCAGCACTTGGTCTAGTTGCATCCCAGAATATATCACCTTCCAATATACTTATATCTTTAGGTGCTTTATTCAACATTCTCTCATGTATATTTTCAGTTGTTTCCTTTAAAATATCTGGAATATTTATATCCATTTATCAATCACCCCACTTTCTCAGTATTCATTAGAGTTTTAGTTTCATTATCTATAGTTGTAACTTCATATGTGTAAAAAACTTCTCCATTTCTCCAGTCAAAAGAAAAAGAGTCAACACTTTGAGTAAATGGATGAACCATTAAAGCCTCTCGTGTAACTCTTTTAATTTCAAGCTCCATTGCTTTTTTATCTAAACTAGTAGATCCTATAATATCTTTACCATATAAATTTGAATATGCTTCATACTTGTATCTTGCTGTCATCATAGCCTTTTGACACCATTGTATATATGAATCAAACTCGTTCAGCAATTTAATTGAACCATCTGGATTCCTTATAAATTCCCCAGTTTCAAAGTCAATTGCATAAGTTTTTTTCAGTTCTATTGGTGTATCTTCTTTTAAAGTAATTTCTTCTAAACTTCCATCTGGAAACAAGTTATTCATGTGCCTTCACTCTCCCAACTATTATACAATCCTTCCCTAGTTGTGCAACTAAAACTCTATCGCCTACTTTTAACTTTTCAATATTTAAAGGAGTTTTAAAATTATGGCTATGAGTATGTTCTCCTGCTGATTCTGTATTGTATTTATCTTTTAAATTAAGATAATCCAAAACTAAATAATCATTAATTTCTTTTTTAAAGTTATCTAGTTTCAGTCCTGTTGTTGTTAATGTTCCTAATGTAAATCCAGTACCATACATTGCTCCATCAATAGCTTCAGTAGTATTATTATTAATAGTTCTAACTACTTCTTCAAACATATTACTCTCCATAGAACTTCCTCTTAACTCCTTCCCAATTCATTAATGTTAAATCCATACTACCTTTACCACCTAATGTATGTGTAATATCTGTTACATAATATTTAGTGCCATATAAACTAGCTACATCTCCAGCTCTAAGAGTATTTATATCTTGTACACAACTTACATCTATACTGTTTTCTCCTGCCGAAAATAAAGAATTTGCTTTATTTTGTGCATTAGCATAATTTTGTACTTTTTCATCTTGTACAACCTTTTGTATTGTTCCATAACTTTCAGTACCTTTTTTAAATACACCTATAACCGGCGATTTAGTATCTTCCTTATCATTCTTACCTAATACTTTAACTTGCGTTACTGCGCCACTTAAACTGCTTTTATTTTGCACATCATCTAAAATACTATCTAACTTATAAATTACAGAATTTGAACCTAATTTAATTAAATTCAACTTAGTTTCCATTCTAAATTTATAAAGTTCGCCACCCTTTTGAGCTGTTTCTTTAAGGTCCTTCCACATCATACTGTAAATTGATTCTTTCCTTCTATCCTTAGTTAATCCTACTTTTGTATTAACAAAAGTACCTATAGGAATGTTCCAATCCTTACAAAGTAAACTAGCCCTTTGAGTAGCTGTTTGACCGTTTAAACATAGAAATTCATCCTCACTCTCTTCTATATAAACAGTCCTTTCTTTACAGGTTATAGTCATTTTTTTAGTTTTTTTAGATTTATTTACATCCCAAACTATACCACTAAATATCCTAACCTTAGTATTATTACTATTAAAGGCATAATCATATAGTTCTATACTATGTCCTTTAGCAATACCTAATCTTTCAAATTCATCTGTATTTATCAATGAAAGACTTAAAGTATATGCTATTCCATCTATACTTTCTTTAAGTGTTCCACTCTCTGCAGTTAATGTAATTTTATATTTATTTCTTAGTATTAATTCCATAAGCAAAACTCCTTATTTAGTAACATAATCTTGACATATGAATCCACCATGATTCCCCCAAAATACATCAATCCAGTTTCCTTGTGCTCTCCATACTTTTAATTTAGTTCCATTAGTAACAGAACCTATAACAGGATTGCTTGTTCCTGGTCCACTTCTAACATTAAGTACATCTGCAGTAACCCTAACTATATCATTTCTATTAAATTTACTTGATTGAGTAGATCTATTATTTTTAAGAGAACTAGAACTTTTAGATTGAGTATTTAAAGTTTCTATTCTAATATCTCTGTCTGTTCTAAAAGAAATACTAATATATCTATCTCCTACTTCTCCGCCTCTTTCTTCTACTGTAAATTTTGATATATTAACTAATTCGTTAAACTCAAAATCCGTTATGATAAGCCTTACTGGAGATTCTTCATCTTTCCATTTAGTTAATAAATCTATAGCATCTTTAGGATTAGGAATATCTATGTATCTACAATAAGATTCATCATATTCTTTTGGGAAAAATGTATCAAAACTTAACTCAGTTATTTTTTTGCCTTTCTGCGCTAGATCAACTTCTCCAAAATCTAAGATGTCTACAGTAATATATCTTTTTTCTTTTTCTATAAATACTTTTTCAAGTGGATTAACAGGGAAATGAAAAGTTGTCTTATCCTTTTTTAAATATACATCCAAAACAATCACCCCAAATTTAAAACAAAAGCACTCATTCAAATTTTAGAATGAGTGCTTTTAACTATTATTTTTTTCCAAATCCTAATCTTGACATATCATTATTAATTTTATTGAAATTCTCAACTACTTTTTCACTATACATTTTATACTTATCAACTTCTAATTTATTATAAGCTTCTAATGAAAACTTATAATTTTGAGTCATACTAATGCAATCATCTATGAAATTTATAAGATTATCACCTTTTATTTTTCCACTTGAATTTTCTTTATCTAATTCATCCAATATTGACTCGCATACTTTTATTTTTTCTTCTGTATCCTCGCCATCTTTATTTGCAGAAACCAGTTCTATTAAAGGATTAAATATTTCTATTATTTTTTTCGCTTCATTTTGATCATCAGTATATATAATACCTTTTTCTTCAAGCTCCTTTTTTGTAAAGAATTCATATCCACTTAATTTGGAAGCTATCTTCTCATTTAAAGTAAATTCATCATATGGTTTACTAACAGGAAAATTTCCAATTTTATTTATTGTAATACTCATATCAATAATGAAAATTAGCGCAATGACTACTACAACTCCTACAACAAGTGTCTTTTTATTTTTTTTCAAGCCTTTCACCTCCTATTAAATCATACCATAAAATTACTTATTTTTTAATATTAAGCAATGCCTCTTTTAATTTTCTAGCCACTTCTTTAGTAGCCTCTGCTACTATTGTATCTATGTCATCATTACTTTCAACATTAACATTTATATCTCCAAAATTTAATCCACCAATTCCTGCAATTTGAGGTTGTGGAGCTTGTGCAACCTGATATTGTACATGAGGTTGTTTATACACCATTTTATTATCAATTTGTGCAGCAACTTCTCTCTTCATATCATTAACTGATTGCATATGATTCAATATTTTAGTACCTTTAGACATATAAGTTAATGGGTTCCCTTTATGAGCACCTATGATTGGAACTGTTTTTCTATCAGATAATTCCCATCCACGTTCATTTACAGTTGAAAATCCACCTCTATATGAATTTGTTCCACTAGCATTTTCATCTACTTTACTACCAAAACCATATCTTTGTTTCATAACATTTACTGTTGCAGTCCATGCTGTTCCAACTATCTGACCTAAAGTTCCTAATAATCCACCAAGTTTTCCTTCTGCCTCTGTTGTATTTGCATTTACTTTGATATTGTTTTCAGGTTTTAACCTATTTTGTGAATTTTCTACTGTGTTTAGTTTATTATTAGCTGTATCAGTTAGTGCATTAACTGCAATTTCTTTTGAAGGTGGCATTAAATTTATTGCTGTCATAACTTGATCCATATTAGTTATTGCTCCAGTAGCATCACTTTTAATTTCTATAGGAGTTCCATTTAAATTTATTATTCCTGAACGAACACCATCTGTACTTATTTTACGTTTATCTAAACTTGCAACAATTTCATCATTTGCTGATACTATTTGACCTTTTGAATTTACATGTGCACCACTTAATGATTTCATTGCTTCTACAGTACTTGTATTTAAATCTGTATGAGTTTTGCCTAATTTTTCAAGTTCGTTTCCCATTTCGGCTGTATATGCACCACATTTTCTAGAAGTTTCATCATATATTCCTGTTATTTCACCACTATTGGAATCTACTGCTACCTGTAAATTTGTCCATGCTTTCTTAGATGCATCATACACTCTATAATTACCACTTTTAGTTATTTGCTCTATTCCATCATATGTTTCTTTTATTTTATTCATAACTTTTTGTGATGAAATATCTTTATTAGTAAATTCTTCTCCAGTATATTTATTTATTTGACCTTCTAAATTAGGATTTTGTTTATATACTGTATCTAAGTTTGAATTATATAAGTCATTTTGTGACTTTATTTTAGCTGCTTTTGATTTTTCAAGTTCTGTTAATGTTGATTCTAACTTACCTCTCTTAGCTGCATCAAGTTCTGGATTAGATAATTCATTTTTAAGGTTATCTATATAAGTATTATATTTTGCTTTAATATCAACTATGGCATCATCACGCTCTTTTGCAGAATCCTTTAATAATTTTGACGCATCTTTTATGTCTAAATTCTCAGCCCTAGCCTTAAATTCATTTTTAGCATAATTTATTTCATCCTGATTTCCACCAGTTGCTTCAAGTTCAATTCTTGCCCTTTCCTGTTGCTTTTCTTTGATTTGTCTTATATCTTCATCAAGTAACTTTCCATGATCTGCTATTGCCTTTTCTTTTATATTATATATTTCATCTTGTAACTTTTGCTCTGCTGTAACCTGAGTATCATACTTTTGACTAAAATAATCCAATGTTGTCTGTTCTGCTTCACTTATATTTCCATCATCTGCAAACAATTTTTCTAATGCTGAATGAGTTTCTTTTTTCTTTTCTTCTATAGTTTTAATAGAATTATCAAACATTTCTTGTACCTTACTATCAAATTCTATAGATTCTTTTTCGCTTATTGCTCCATCTAAATTAATTTTATTTATAAGTAATTGAAAATCCAATAGAGACTTAGATGATTCTTCAAGTTTCTTTTTAAAATCGTCTCCAATATTTTCTCCAAAATCTTTATATACAAGACCTAACTTCTGCATTTCAGATTTTGATTTAGTTAGATTACCATGTAAACTATTCATTATTTTTTCTATTGGACCTAATTCTTCAACTGTTGTCGATGTAGCTTTTTTCATTAATGAACTATTTGCTTTTACTGCAATTCCAATAGCACCTACAGTACCAATTACTGCTGCACCTGCTGGACTAAATAGTACAGGCAATAATTTACTTGCTAATCCTATAGATTTTATTCCTCCTGCTATTTCAGTGGTTTCTTTTACTACAGAACCACCTTTAAATAACTTAACTACGTTTCCTAAGCCTGAAATTGAATTACTTATAGCACCTACCTTAGAAAATACTGCAATAGATGCTCCTAAGCTACCTAAAGTTATTGCAAGTGATTTTATTGTATCTGTATGATTGCTTATATAATCAACTGTACTCATTATTTTATCTGAAATTGCGGGCATTTTTCCTATAAGCCATGTTATAAATTCTTTTGTATATGGAGCCAATTTAGTAGCTAAGTCAATTTTCATTGTTTCTGCTGCTCCAGAAAGCTCTTCAATTTGTCCTTTTAGATTATCAAGCCTGGTTTCTGACATTGCTTTTGCCGCTCCATCAGAGTTATAGATAGCATTAGTTAATTTATTATAATCTGATTCACTTGCATTTATAATACTTAACATTCCTGACATTGCTTCTTTTCCGAAAAGATCTGCAGCAGCTGCTGCTTGTGTTGCTTCATCAAGACCACCCATCTTTTCTCGAAGCATATCAATTACACTTTTTAATGACTTCATTTTGCCATCTGTATCAGTTAAGGATAAATTATAATTATCCATTACACCAGCCATAGTGTCCGTTGGACTTACCATATTTACTATTGCATTTTTTAGAGCAGTTCCAGCCATTGACCCTTTAATTCCACTATTCGCCATTAAACCTAATGCTATACTTGTATCTTCTGCACTATATTTCATTGCTCCAGCAGTTGATGCTACATATTTAAAAGATTCTCCTAATAAATGTACATTAGTATTTGCATTACTTGAAGCTGATGCTAATATATCTGAAAATTTACCACTGTCACTAGCTTGCATTCCAAATGCTGTCAATGCATCTGTAACTATATCACTAGTCATTGCTAAATCTTCACCACTAGCAGCTGCCAAGTTCATAATACCTTCTATACCACCTAGCATTTGGTCTGTTTTCCATCCAGCCATAGCCATATAATTTAATGCTTCGGCTGATTCTGTTGCACTAAAAACAGATTTTGCACCCATTTCCTTAGCTTTATCTGTTAACTTAACTAAATCTTCTTTTGTAGACTGACTTGTAGCCTGAACAGTACTCATTGCTGATTCAAACCCTGTGAAAGTTTTCATTGCTGAACCAACACCTAATCCACCAAGTGCAACACTACCAGCTAAGCCTATAGTTATTATTTTCTTTGCACCTGTCTTAATCCAACCATTGATTTTATTCTGTGCTTTATTTATTACACTTGTAGCTTCATCTTTAGCCTCTAACTTAACTTTAGCTTTCTTATTTCCTAATTCTTCTGCTTTTGATTTTACTCTGCTTATAGGCTCACTTGCTGTATCATCAGCACTTACTTTAATCTTGTTTTTTTTATTATTTAAATCATCTGATTTGGATTTTATTTTATCTATTGTCACACTTGCAGCATCATTAATTTTTACTTTACTTGTAAATGTCCTATTCAGTTTATCAGTCTTAGATTTTACTTTATCTACAGTAGTACTTGCATTATCCGTAACTTTTATCTTTGTTGTAACTGTTTTGTTTAACTTATCACTTTTAGATTTTACTTTATCAATTGTACTTGATGCATTATCTGTAATTTTAACACTTGGACTAGCTTTTATTTTATCTAAAGCTTTCATTTTTTTCTTTGTACTTTCTGCTATTCTTTCAACTGCAGTAAGTTTAGTTTTAGCTTCCTTATCTCCACTTACGCTAATACCAATTCCAATTCGATATATTTCTTTTTTAGCCAGTTATATCACCTCCTGGCTTTTTCATAAGCTTTATTTTCTTTTTCTATTTCATAGTTTGAAAAGGCGAAGAGAAGTTTCCTCGCCATTTTACTTTTAGACATAACAAAGTCAGGAGACATATTGTGTTTTGTAAATAAATTATAAAGTGCAGTAATACGACCTCCCGACTCTATTAGTTTTTTATGTTTTCAGCATCTTCTATTTCATCATTATATCCACTTAAATCTAGTATTTTGCTTACAAGGTTTGATATTTCACCAGCTAATAATTTTCTTCTAATATATTGTTTGCCATCACTTACATGTTTAGATTCTATTAGTGTTGGATTATCCCAATTAAAATTAGTTGTTGCAGCTACAATTAATCCTGCATCAAATTCAGCACTATTTAAATTTTCTTCCCAAATACCTCTAACTTTTTTTCTAGTAGAACATTCTTTTTTTATAGAACTTATTTCTTTTTCTGTTAATCCTTTAAGTTCTAATTTAATTTTTAATCTGTCTAATATAACTGTTGCAGCTGGCAATTCTTCCTCTTCTACTAATTGCTTTAAGATATCTTCTTCATTCATATCTAAAATTTGTTCCGCTGTTCTATTCATAATTTTATTCCTCCTAAATTTATATCTAATATATTATTTTTTATATTTTATTATTCTGCTACAATAGGATCTACCAATTCAAATCCACTAAAAACAAATGGTATATCTTCTTCTACAACTTCTCCACCTTTAAAATTAATCAAATTAACTTTTGTGGCTCTACAATTTTTAAGTCTTATTCTTTCAAAACCATATGCTTCCGGGTCCTCCAAGCTTGAAAGTAATTCAAACTTTTTGAACCCTTGTTGAATCATTTTACTAGTTACATGGAATCCTTTAATGTTTCCTGAGCCTTTTTTTGCTCCACATTTATAACCAGTCCATTCACTACCACATGTAACAATGTCCTTCATATCCATTTCAACATCTGCAGTACACTCATTTACATGTGATTGCCATTCACCATCCATATATATTTTCCCGTAGGTACCATTACATACTCTACTTGCATCTAATTCTCCTGTCATTTATATCACTATCCTTTCTATTTTTTAACGTATCCTGTTCCATAGATACGTTTTACAACATCAATATAAGTTGCATTCCATTTCCAAAAGAACTCGTCTGATTTTGCCTTTGCTTGAAGCTCTTTATCAATTTCAACTGTAAAGTCATTCCTTATAATTCCTGCATTAGATAATGTTTCAAAGTACTTTTTCAATGCACAGAGAATCAATGTTCTTCCTGTATTGTTTTCTGGATCATTTGTTACTTTCCCAACAAAATCTTTTCGTTTTAAAGATGTATCTCCATCAACAGCATTTAAAAATTTAACTGCTCTAATACTTCCAAATACGTCTGATTTATTATCTGGATAATTCTTTAATGTATTAACATCATCTACAATTATTACATCACTATCATCCTTAGTTAAAACTAAGGTTCCACTATTCAGCGCAGTTTCAATCTCTACTTTAGATAATCTAGGTTCAACTTCATCAAATATAGTTACTTCATTACATAAACTCTCACCTAATCTTTGCCCTGTTCCAAGCGCTGCTACATATACAGCAACCTCAGCTTGATTATATTTAATGCCTTCATAATAGCCATGACAAAATACATTTACTACATCTTCATGATTAAATTCTTTTGACTTACTGTTTGCTTGTTCTAAAGTTTCTTCTTTACTTCCACCTAAAAAAGCTATTATATTTATACCTTCATCTTTATTTCTTATAACCCATTCCTTCACACAATTTTGAAGTGATATATCTGTTACTCCATCTAATGTAAATCCATCTATTCCATAGCTTTCAAAAGCTTTCATAGTCTCCAAATAATGTTTATTTGTAATTGCACTTATACCATCATTTCCACCTGTAAACTTTTTATTTGCTACCTCACCCAATGATCCAGTTGCATTATCAATCTTTTTAGCATTTATATATGTGTTTTCTACATTGCTATTAATTCTTTCAACCACTTCATCTAAGTTGCTATCTAATGCAGTTATAGCAAATAATTGCTTACTTCCTTCAAATAGAATTAAATCCCTTTTATCCTGTGCTATTAAATTTGCTCTTATAGTTATATTAAAATCTCTTGTTGTAGGATATTTACTTTCTAAAACTATAATATCTGCAGGTGCACTTTCACCATTTTTTAAAGTTAATGTTGAACACTTTGCATTATCATCAGTCATTCTATAAAGTAATAATTCTTTTGGATTCCCTAAAAGTGCCAATCTACCCAATCTAAAAGCAGTTAAGTTCATATTTTCTCCAAATTGTTTTTTAAGTTCCTTTTCAGATTTAATAGAAATAACTTTTTTAGTTTCTCCCCAATCCGACTTTACTGGCATTGCTAAAATACCATGTATGCCAGTTCCTATTCTTTCTTCTGCCTTAGTTTCAAAACGATTATAAAACCCTGGTATTTGTGGCCTGTTATTTTCATCCCAATTTCCTGTAGCCATTTATACTACCTTCTTTCCTAAAAATTCTCTTACTTTCTTTTCAAATTCACTTTTAGTAAATTCTTTTTCTTTTAAATTAAATAAAGCACCTGCAACTACTTCTCTTCTGTAGCCAAGTGCTTCACTATTTTTTATAAAATCCTCTATTGGATATTTAGTTTCTATCTTAGTTGTTTTTTCTTCGACTGTAGTTTCTTTCGCCATATTAATCCTCCTATTCTAAATTACCTCTACCATATATTTTTTCTATTGTAGGTACTTCTTTCTGATCTATCATTTTTCTTTTAAAAAATTTTACAGTTAATTGTCCTTTACTTAGCATATCTGCTTCTCTATCTTCTTCTATACTTTCTATAGTTAAATATCTTTTATCCTTAATATCTAAAGGTATCTTTAAATCTGTAATGAGTTTATCTTCTATAGTATCTAATAATTTATTAATTTCATTTTTATTATTACTAACAATATGACATATAAGTGTCTTACTTTCTTTTATTAATGCTGAATTAATACGTTCCTTACTTGTGTTAGATACTCTCCAAAGTATAGATGGATCTTTAAAATTTTTTTTCCATGTATTCTGATAAACTTCAATATCTGTTATTTCTTTTGTAAAATCTTTTAGTGCATCTAACCAAGAGTCTGTATTAATCTCTTCATCATCGTGTAAAGCTATTACAGTAAATTGTAATCCTCTATATAAAGCATCCCATTCTTCATCTATTCCATCTTGACCAACAATTCCATTGAATATACAAGTAAATGTTTCTTTTGTTTTTACATCTTCTATAGTCTGCATATGTAGCGCTTTAATTGCTTTTTCTACAATTTTATCAAGCTCTTTAAATGATGTTTTATCAACATAAAACCATACTTCAATAGTTCTCTTAAATCCTACTGCTTCATTGTTTTTAGTATCATCATTTTGTACTACTACTGCATAAGGTTTAATAGTTTGTTTATTAGGAATGTTAGGTTCATAGCAATTAAGTATTCCTATATCAGACTCTATTAATTTTTGTCTTATTCCATGTCTCATAAATTATCCTTCCCAATACTTTTCTATGACTTTTATTATAAGTTCTTTATTATCTGTAAAAGTATCTTCTAATATTGGCATAGGTTTCATACCTTTAACACTTTTAGCAAAATGTCGTTTTCCTGAAGTATCAACCCAACTTAAAACACTTTTATTAACTGGTACAATAGGCTTTTTAGTTGGACCATATATACCAGTACCTCTTTCTAACCATTCACCATATTCAGTTCCATGTGCTAAATAAAGTTCAATTTCAGAACTACTTCCTTCAACTCCACCATTTATGTTTTGCCTTGCATGGCCTGTTCTATCTTTCCAATAAGCTTTTGTTTTTGCTTGGTTAACTAGCATAGGGCATACAGCATATTCAAAAAAAACTCCCATACCAAATACTTTTTTCTCTAACCATTTATTAACTTCAAACATAAAATCACCTTCTAAATAGTAGATTCCTCTAAGTTCTTTCTAACTCACACATATATCCACATAAAGTATCTTCAATAAATATTGGATATGCACCAATAATCTTCATATGTCCTTCATTACAATCAAATTCAATTTTATTTTTTTCATCAACTGTAATTTCATTTTGATTATTCAATATCATTTTATATTTTGTAGTAGAGTATTCAGTTCCTATTGTATTACTTTCTATTTTTATCTTGTTCTTATCATCTTCTAAATAGATAATTCCCTTATATGTTTTTATACTTTCTATTTTTTCAAAAGCTCCGTCAACTTCTACTCTTTCAATATGTTTAACATTAAATGTAGTTGGATTTACGGCTATCCCTTTATTTATTGCGTTTATTATTTTTTTAGCTTGTAATCTAGCCATCAACAACCATCCACCCTTCTCATGGATGTTTTATATCCTTTAGGTTTAGTTGGTATTAAAGTAGCTTGTTCTTGTAAATAATCATGTTGATAAATACTAGCTAAGTTATTCCAATAGTCCGGATCAGCATTTTCAACTTCTATTGGACCTACTTTAATTTTATTATCTGTATTTGCTTTCATTAAGCATCCACGCCAACTGGCTTTAAGAACATTATTATCATTAACTAATAATAAATTATTAAGTTCTTCATCAGTAAATACAGGGTATTGACTTTCATTTAAATTAATTTTTAATATTTCTAAAGGTGTAAGTTCCATTCTTATTCACCTGCCAATTCTACATATTCCTTTTCTAGCATGTCCTGTGAATTTTCTTTTCTAATTGTAAATTCATCACCTATCTTATAAACTTCTTTATCATACTTAATATTTACTAGTGCTCTTACATTAATAAATTCTTCAATCTTATCTTTTTCATCTTTATTAATTTCTAAATTTTCATTTATAACTTTATCTGATTTACCTGCCATTCGTATCCATCCCTTCTAACCCTTCTAAATTTAAAAGAGTAGTTATATAATTAACTACTCTTAAGCTACTGTACTGAAGAAACATTCATCAGCTTTCTCAAAACTTGGCATTCCTAGTTGTGATACCTTTGTTTCAACTGTTACTGGATCTTCTTTTCTCATTGTTGTTACTGCTACACCAGTTCTAACTATAGAACAATCTAACTTTGAACTATACATTTTGTCAGCTTCTTCTGGTGTTGTTCCATAGTAAGTTGCTCCTAAATTACCATCAGGAATTAATGTTACTTTATTATCCGGAAAATATTGTTCTTCTGTATCATCTTCTAATTTATAAGTTCCACTAACTACTGCTGTAGATATTCCAAGTTTATTCTTTAAATAATTCTTAATCATTTCATCTGTTAAAATTACTCTTCCATCTTTATCAATGTCAAATTTAATAGCCTTATTCTTAGCAATATAACCAAATGTTTTACTTGTTAATACCATTCTAGTTGGTACTGCATATCCTGCATTTCTCATTTTAATTTTCCATCTTTCTATATCGCCTACAATATCTGCCTCTGGATTGCTCCACACTGCATTACCAGTAAGAACTTCCTTATGCTCTGTTGGTACTTCAAAGTCAAATATTACGTCTCCATCATCACTAGTAATATTTATAAACCCATTAGCTAGTGCTTGCATTCTCATACGTTCCATTTGCATATCACCACCATCTACTAATCCAACATAATTATCATAGATTTCTGATAGAATCATCATTAACAATTCTTTATTTTCAGCTTGTGATGCAAGTAATAGTTGCTGTCTATTTTCTTCACTTACAATTACACTTTCCTTAAAGAATGGCATTCTTTTCATTTTAACATCTAATTCTGCTTTTAAAGTTCTTGCCTTAACAGCAACATCAAATGTACTTGGCTTTAGTACTACTGGTTTTTTCTTAGCACCCTTAATATACTTTAAATCCATTCCTAATTGTTTCTTTCTTGGGAATAATGCTTCACCTATTAGCATTTCTGGTGCTAGTTCTTTAATATATGTTGCAATTTCTTTTGAATTTATATAGTCTCTCCAATCCATCAACTTGTCCTCCTTATTTTTTAATTATAGAAACATAAGCATTTTCATAGCTGCTTTAGCTTGTAATGGTATTTCTTTAGGTAATATTTTTTCATTTATGAATCCAAATATAGTTACTGAAACAGTTTCATTGCCATTACTATAAGTAAAGTCCCTATCTTTATAAACTAATCCAAAAGCCTTATCATTAGTAACTGTTGTTCCATCAACTACTTTTCCATCTTTACTAAGTAAAGTACCTGCCTTAAGAACTCCATTAACTAAGCTTGATGTTATATCTGCTTTCTTAACTTTTATAGGCACATTTTGAAATAATTCTCCTGCCATTAGTAATATGGACTTATTTTCGCCCATAATCTTTTCAGTTCTTTCATAACTCATTACTATTTAGTCCTCCTTATTTTATATTTCTATGAAAAAAACTTGCTTTGAGCTTCTGAATTGATATTTTCAGTCTTAGCTTTAGCAAGTGTTCCACCTATACTATTTGTATCTGTTTGTTCATTGTTATTATTGTTGTCACTTCCTATTGTTCCTGTTCCTCCTGGAATATCTTCTGGCTTACTTTCCTTGAATAAATACTTATCTGTTTCATTTAATGATTTAATTTGTTCATCTAATCCTAGGAAGTTATCACCATCAAGACTAACTTTAGATAAATCTAAAGCTTTCTTTAGAATAGCAACATTTTGTGGGTTATAACTTATTAATTTCTTTTCTAACTTAGACTCAAATGTTATCTTCTCCAATTCAACTTTATAGTCATCTGCTGCTTTTTTATTTTCCTTTTTTAATTTTTCTATTTCTAGATTTAATTCCTCATTGTCTTTAACCTTTTCCTGAAGGGTTTCTAAATCAGTATCTCTTTTTTTAATATCTTTTTTATATTGATCTCTTTCTTTTTTTACAGTATCATAGTCCTTTTTCTCAATATAGTTAGTACTGTCTACTAAATCTATATCCTTATATTTTTTCTTTAAATCCTCTGGTATTTGAGCATATGCTGTACCTAAAATTTCATCTAACTTTGGCATTTTAAATCCTCTCCTTTTAATAATTTTTCATTGAACATAATGCTTTTTTTAATCCATTACAAAATCTTTCAGCTACTTTTTCAGTTAATTCTTCAATAGTTATATTTTCTGCATTTTCATTTTTTTCAATTGCACTTTCAATATTGCACTTAATTTCTGTACATAATATTTTTCTTTCTTTTAACTCAACAATATTCTCTTCAATCTTTTTACCCACCTTATAATTCATATAAATATCCCCAATCATAACAATTAGAAATATTATAAATATAATTATTTTCACCGTATTCCTCCTTATTAGCAGTTTTAGTTATACTTAGAGAAAACTAAAAAATCCTATTCTATAGACTTTCATAATTAATAATGTAATTTTCTCTTATTAAACAATTCATCAAGTTCAATATCTTTTCCACCATCAACCCACCTATTAATTCTTTCTATTGCACTATCTATACTTATAACTTCTTCTGTAAAGTAACACATACAATTTGGATGTTGTAATGGTACTTCATTAGGTTTAAATACTTTACCATTATAATCATCACAAATATCTGCCTTTCCATGCATGCGAATACTATGTTGTGAACTTAAATTCCACTTTAATCCTTTATTAAATGGATTTTTCTTAGCATTTTGTATCTGTGTTTCTGTAGCAGCATGAGTAATACTTGTTCTAGCTAACCGTTGCGCTTGATAAGAAATTCTATAACTATCAAATCCAGCTTTAAAATTATTACTTATGATATAATTCTTAGGATTAATAAGTACATTCAAATCACTAGCTAATTTTCTAGCATTAGCACCACCTGCAATATTCATTTTAATAAATTCATCAATCTTATTACTATTTTCCTTTGTTACATTCCAGAGTCTTTTACTTAATGTCTTACCATCCTTATAGTATTCTCCTGCTATAAGTGTTTTTACCACACTATTTGAATAGTTATTAATATTATATTTTACTATTTTACTTAATACCCTATCTGTTGCTACTTGATCCATAAAATTTAAAATGACTTGTCTTTGTATAATAGAGCTTTCCATCATATTATCAGTTATATTAGGATAAAGTTGTTTATATAAATCTTTAGTGTAATCATTAAGTAACCTTGCTATATCAATATCATGTATTCTAGTTCTACTTGTATCTGGTAAATCTAATATTTCATCAATTAATCTATCTGCTGCCTTTGCATATATTTCATTTATTTCTTTTTCTTGTTCCATTGTTAGAATTAATATCTTTTTTCTTGCTTCTAACACTTTTTTCTTATAAGAACTCATGATTCATCACCATTATTCTTCATCATTTTCTAATTCTTTATCTATATTATTTATTTCATTATTAGCATCATTTATCATTGAATCTTGTGCGTTTTGTATTAAAGTAGTCTCTTCTAATATCTCATTAAACTGCTCTTTATAATCTTCATCACTAGAGTATTCCTTAATGTAATTCTTACGACTTTTAACCTTTGATACTACTTCATCCATTGCTAATCTTTTTGCATCTTCTTCATCTTCTGGTATTGGATAATTCTTATTTATAACTATAGAGTATTGCAAGTTATTCCAACTTGAATTCCAATCACTATAACAGTTAAATTTGCTACATGATTCTACTATAAGTCTTAACATACTTCTTATAATAGGTTCCCAATCATTCCACTTTTCTTCACATCTAGCAACAAGCTCTGTAAAAATATATTTTATTGCTTTAGCACTAGGCACATTTGTAAGTTTATCTTCTACTGGTATTGCAAGTTTCTCATGCATGCTATCATCTAATATTTTTAAGTACATTTTAATAGGCTCTGCATTGCTAAACCCACTTTCTACTCTCTTTACTTGTGCTTGTTTTCCACCTTCTTCTAGATTTAAACTCTTTATAGCCATTAAACTATTTGGAGCTATATTACAACTGTTTACATCATCTTCATTGCCATCAATGATTACTGTTTGTCCGAACATTAGAAATCTCAGTGCATCATTAAAATCACTTAATCTCCTATTATAAGCATTTTGCAATGGTCTTAAGTCTTTTATGTCACTTGAACCATATATATTATTTATACTTTGTTCGTTTACTATAACCCAACATGGTATCTTACTTAGTCCTGTATTCTTATTTGTTTCTTTGAATGGTAAATCTAAGTTATTTTCTTTAAATGTTTCTGTTCTTAAATAGCAATTTTCACCATTCATGTAATATGTGTATCTATACCATACGTTATTGCTATCATTATCCTTTTTATTATTTGGATCTTCTCTAACAAACGTTACTGATTTAAGTTTAGTTATATCATCACTATCATTTTCATAATTAAAATCATCTATAGAATGATAAAAAAGTCTTACTGGTTGATTAGGATTTGCTTCTAATCTTAGTAAAACTCTTTTAGTTACTGTTGCTATTCTAAATGCTTTAAGTGTACTACTCCAAAACTTACTAGCATTTAATATTGCATCTATATATTGTCTAAGTTCTTCACATGTTTGTTTAAAATTCTTATCATATGGTTTAAATAATATATCTGGTTCTTTTCCAAACATAAATCTAGCTTGCTTATGAATAAGTGGTTTTATTTTATTATCTATAATCTGACTAGGCTCATAGTCTAAATCATCAACATTCATCCAGCTTTGACCTAATAACTCAAAATTTAATAATGCTGCTCTTTTATCTTCACATTCACCTAAGTAAAATATAAAATCTTTCTTAGCCTTTTGTCTTTCTTCCTTTTCAGCCTGACTAAGTTTTAATAACTGTGATTTTTTACTTCTATAATTATCATCAAATATTGTTTTATCTATCATTAAAATACATTACCTCCTTTCTTTCTTTGTTGTATATTACCCTTAATTCCAATACCCTTATTATAGATATCACTATCATATTTATGTTCCTTAAGATCTGATACTTCATAACCATCTAATGCATACCATATTGCCGATAATGTATGTGGATCTATATTAAATTCATCTTCAATAATTTCCCCATTCTTATCAACTGCATATGTTAACTCTTCTAATTCTTCAATAGTATTTGTACAATTATCTGAACATATTATTTTCTTAAACCTTTTAACCTTTTTTGTATATTGTAGTCTTGAACCTGGAAACTTTTTAGCAGCTCTCATGTTAAAGCCTTCTTGTTTATAAAATTTAATAGTTTTAGGCTCTGCTGCATCTGCTCTTATTAATTCTTGTGTTTGTTTAAACTCTGATATTTCTTTAGCAGTATTGTCATCTGTCATATGATTTTTATAATACTCCCAATAAATATAAAGAATTTTATTTTCATGATCTATACAAAGTCTAATTAATGCATTGTATGAAGTTTCAAAACCAAAGTCCATACCAACCTTATATAAAGGCTTATTAATCTTATGCATTAAGTCTAATACTTCATAGTAAGGTTTATGTTCAAATTGTGGTAATACTTTTAATCCATTAATACCAAACTGTCCCCTTCTAGCTATTCTCCATAAATCTTTATCATGTGTCTTTAAATCATCTAATTGTTCTATATAAGATTTAGGTAAAAATAAGTTATCATCTGCAATTGAATGATGATAATAAGTATTATTTTTTATAATTATTCTTTTCTTATATAGTTCTTTATCATCTACCATGAAAAAATGATTTTTATTATCCATAAAGAAATACTTATAACACCAATTGCTTTTTGAGACTGGATTAGTAGTTAATATCATATGTAGTTTTAAACTTGGATGTCTTAATCTACCTGTAAGTTCTTTAAATCCATCATACTTGACCTCTGAACATTCCTCTATCCATACTAAAGATACATTATTAATAGACTTTAATTTTTGAGGTTTATCCATACCTTTAAATATAATCTTACTTCCATTTGGAAATCTTATTTGCATAGGTGAAGTTTTACACTGAATAATATCTTCAAGTCCCATTTCAGTTATTATTTCTTCTAATAATGAAAAACAAGAATCCCTAATGGTATCATAGACTTCTCTTACTACTAGTGCAGTTCTCTTTTCTTTTAACAATTTAAGAATTATTTTAAAACCAGTATTGTATGATTTACTTGATCCATAACCACCAACTAAAAAGTAAAATTTATAATCCCAATTAAATAGATAATCTTCAAAGTGTGGATTAACTTCTCTTTCTATAGCCATTACTATTCACTCTTTCTTTTAACCACTATTTCTATTGCTTCACTTCTATCTTTTCCTTTTATCTTTTCTGTTTCTGCTTTAAGTTTCTCTATCCTTAATTTCTGTTCTTCTGTTGCTAAGTCCCAGTTTTTATGAAGTAATTCCTCATATGTTTTTATTGCATTTGTTAATTTTCCTAAAACTTGAGTTTCTATTTCTAAATCTTTTAATACTTTATCCCATGAAAATTGAATTTCATATTCTTTTTCTTCTGATGAACTTTTAGCACCATAAGACTCCTTTGTCCTCTTAAGCTCTTTAGTTGTATCTTTTTTATTTTTTACTTCTGTTATTTTTTGACTTCTCATAACTTTGGCCCAAATGATATCAATATAATGGCCTATTTTATCTAATTTACTTATACCTAAAGTATAGGAATCTTCATATGCTTTAATAGTTGCTGAAGGAAACCATTTCTTTAAAAATTCTTCAGGTAGTCTTTTATTATCGTCACAATACAAACCATGTTTTAACGAATTTAGATTTCCTTTTGGTGCACCACCCTTATTAGGCGGTAGTTTTTCATTCCATTTATCTTTATTTTTCCATGAACTAATATTTGAAGCACTTTCTCCTAAAATTTTAGCAATTTGTCTAGGTGCAATATTACCACCATTCTCTATATAAATTTTAAAAGCTTTTTCTCTATTTGGACTTCTTGCTTTCCCCATAATTACCTCCATAATAAAAAACACCTGATTAAAATCAAGTGCTTCTACAATTATTATTCAATATAATTATTTAATTCATTAACTAATTCTTTTTTATATTTATAGTATGTGTTCCTTGCAAGACCTATAAGTTTCATAACTTCAACATCACTTAGTGTTCCTTTGAAATCTTTACTATATTTTAATATTTGTTCTTTAGATTGAATACTTTTTTTAGTAATTAATTTAGAACCCTTTTTTTGTCCAATCTGCTTACCATTTAATCTTGCAGTTTCTATACCTTCTTTTGTCCTTTGATGTAAATCTTCAACTTCTTTTTCAGATTGCATAAAAGCAAGTTTAATTTGCTCCTTAGCTAATGCTAATAAATATTTATTTATTCCTTCTAATATAAAGTCAACATTAGTTCCAGTCATTTCTATATTGCTAGTTAAAGCCTTTTTATAAGTCGATGTATTTATATGTTGTTCTTTTAAAAATACTAGTTCTATTCCAGCATTAAATAATTTCTCATATAGTTTATATCCTTCATCAGCGTTTCTACTCATACGTGATACTGAATCGAATACTATAATATCTCCTAGTGAAACTTTACTTATTAATTTATTAAATTCTCTTCTTCCTTCTATTTTAGTTCCAGTAAATGCTTCATCAATTATTATTGCATTTTGATATTCCTTTAAAATATTTCTATGCTGTCTTTCAATAGATTGTTTACCAGTTGATATTCTACAATAACCATATATCTTACTCATTATTTCCACCTCATATATTAAAAGTATTAATTCTAACGAACGTTTTATTTGATACTTTTAATATATCAGATTTTTAATCCATTTTCAATAGCTTTTGATACTTTTAATATATAGGTTACTTTTAATACTATATCTTTTTAAAATATCATTGTCCATAAAATGAGGTTGTTTTGAACCATAAAAATTTTTTCTGCAATCTTTTAATTGTGTTGTTTCTTATCTACTTAAACTCTAATATATTAAAATTTAATAAAAATTGCCTCTAACCCCTTGATATTATTAAGTTAGTTAACATTTTTTATTATGTACGATTTCTATATTTTCTTACATCATTTAATTATCTTTAAACCATTGATATTACTATATCTTTAGCTATTTACTATCTTTAATGTATTTTATATCTTAAAATCGTACATCTTAATCATATTTTATGTTTTCAATACCATTGTCAATTTCTTCATCCTCTACCCCTATGTATCTTATTGTATCAAGCTGTGTCTCATGTTGTAATGTAGCTTGAACTATTGCTATACCTTTAATTTTGTATAAGTTATAACCGAATGTTTTCCTTAATGAATGTGTTCCTAAGTTTTCCTTTATTTTAGCCTTTTCTTCAATATATTTCATTATCCTATAGGCCTGAGTTGTTGAAATTGGTTTGTTAACAACTTCTCCATTCTCCTGATTAGTAGTTTTTATAAGATACTCTTCAGCCTTTTTTCCTTTTATATAAGAATTTAATTCTTCTCTTAAATTCTTATTAATAATTATATCTATAGTTTTTTTAGTTTTCTTCGATTTAATACCATTTATTCTATTTTTATTTCTAACATGTTTAACTTTAAGCTGTAGGATGTCTGAAATTCTTAATCCTGTATTTATTCCTATAGCTATCATTATCCAATCACGTTCTCTATTTTCTTTAATAAGTATTTTCTTTATTAAAGCTATCTTCTTTTTATCTTTAATTGGATATACTTTTGCCAAACTTATCTCACCTGCCTTATTGCTCCATTTATTTTTTTATATGTTCTTTCATACATACATTCTTTTAAATCATCTGCTTCTTTTAGCTTTTTTACTTTTTTACTATTGCAATAAGGACATGTTAGATATCCTTTAAATTTTTCTACATCCTCTAATAATAATACAAATTCATTTTTACAATTTACACATTTATATGAACTATACATTTTTATCATAATATCACCCACTTTCTAAATAAAAAAAGACTAAGATTGCTCTTAGTCTTTTAAACTTATCCTGTCAAAATTTTAAAAACTTCTTTTGTATTATAGGATATACTATTTATTAAAAAAGGGGATCTGGGAATGTTTCTTCTTTTGATTAATTTAATTGTAACATTATTTATTGATAATTTAATGCATATTTAATGCATATTTAATGCATATTTAATGCAGTATTAATGCACGATTTTTATAAACTCTTCCCAATTAGCAACGTTTTCTACTAAGTTCTGTCTTGTCCTCGTTGCAGTGGATTGTGACATTCCTAATTTTTGTCCTACTTGCCAATCTTTAAGTCCTTCTTTATATTTAAGCTTTAAAAAATTTAAATCTTCTTCTCTCATATATTTTAAGTTAAATTCTATTATTGCATTACTAGCCATTATATTCCTTATCTCTTTTTCAAGTTTATTTATATTTTCTACTATTCTACTTCTTTCTATAATTAAATCCTCTATAATCTTAATCATTGTTTTTTCAACATAGCTTGTACATTCTGTAGAAGATTGTACCTTTTCAGAGTAATCTATTGCTGGTATATCTGCAGGTATATTTATATCTGTTGATTTTATTCTGTATTCAATTTGATTAACCTGATCTCTTAGTAAATTAACTTTAAAATTAATAGATTTAAGTTTTTTATCTTGATTAAAATAATTATACAATCTTTTTTCTGTTTTTCTAAAAATAGCTTTATCCATTAAATTAAATTCCCTTCCTTCTGTTTTTACTTGTTATTAAAATTACTTCATTAGATTTATCCCAACCTCTACCTTCTAATTTTTCATTATGTTCTTTTATTTTATTTTCTAATTCTCTATCATCAAAAATTATTTTTTCAATCATATTAGCACTGACTTGAATTGTATCTAGTAATTCCTCTAATAAATTATCTCTGTCCTTATTTTCAATTGCTGCTTCAACCTCATTTGTTTCTTCTTTTAATTTTTTATTTAATTCATTTAATGTTAACTTACTATTATCTATTTCTAATTTTTCATTTTTACTTCTGGTGAAAAATTTACTTATCATTTATATACCCCTTTTAAATAAAACATAATATTTATATATATTAATATTATGTTTTAAATTTTAATTCTCTTTATATTTTTAATGTATTTATAAATTGTTTCATTTCTTCTAATGTTATATGTTCTTTTATTATTGGATGTGTGTATTTATCCCATGCTCTGTTTACAGAACAATTAAATACATCACATTGAAATGAAATTACTTCTGCTATTTTTAATTTATCAAATATATATTTACTATGCATTAACTAACTCACTTTCCTAATTTTCTTTAACTCATATATGTTCCATTCTATTTCATCTGTTCTATTATCTAAGTATTCTAAACTTAAACATATAAATACAAGATTTATAATCCAACTGCTTTTAGTAACTCCTAATGTACTAAGTGCTGCATTAATGAACATTACAAATACTATACATGTAAATATATCAATTATTATACTAATCCATAGATGAATTTTCCTTATTAATATTCCCTTACTATCTTTGTTATCTTTTATTATGTTCTTGCAATGCTTAAGATTCCCATATAAAGAAACTATTAATATTAAACCTATAATACTATCTACACTATTAGGGTTTACTTGTCCTAATATTAATTTTTCTAACACTCTCCATAGTAAACACACACAAACACTTATAAGTAATACCTCAATTATTTCAATCATTGTATTTTTCATTTTAATCACCTCTCTAATCAATCTATTAATAGCTTAGCATTTATACCTGCTACTTTTCTACACATAAAAGCGCTCTTTTTCTGTCATTTTTCTGATACTTTTTTCTAATATTTTTAATTTTTACAATTTATTTTATTTATATATCTACTACTTTACTTCTTAGTTTACAAGCTTCAAATATAGTTATTAAATAATCATCGACTAAATCTTTATGATTTTCAAAATCATCTAATGTTATATTCTTAGCCTTTTTTACCCATACTTCATGACCTTTTTTAGCTTCTACTTCTGTTTCATATAATTCAAATACTTTTATTTTCTCGCAATCTAAACAAAGAGCTGTTTCGTAAGGCTTTTTATTTCTATCTGGTACTTTTATTGTTGACACCATAAATTTTCCTAAATTTGTTTTCATTTTTTTCTCCTCTATCTAAATGTTATTTAAAACATTTTCTGCATATTTAAATTGTTGATTTATATATGGATCTTCTTTATTTCCACCTGCTGCTAACCAATCAGTAATTCTTTTATCTATATCCATTATTACTACTCTTGGCAATTTAGATGCATATTTATTTAAATCATCTATTGTATTAATTTTTATCAAAATATTCACCTCTTCAAATAATTTTTATATGAATTTTCTACATCAGAAAACAATTATTTATTTACCTTATATTTACAATATAATTTTAAATAAAATTTTTCTTAAAAACATATGTTTCCTAGAGTATTCGCAATGGTCCCTTTTTTTAGGTACCTCAAAGTATTGAAAATACTACATTTTGTTAAGTTCTGATACTATACCGTTAACCCCTATTGAGTAAAAATGTGAAACGGTATAGTACCGTTTGGACAAATAAGGAAATTTTTATTGTTACCTTCTTTAATTTTTCATAATGTTTTTTATCTGAATGGTATATACCATTCAATATTTTTAAACTATTTATTTTACATCATCAACTGGTGTAAAATCATTTTCTAATAATCCTATATAATCAATCTCATAATTTTCTATGTTAAATGTATATCCTGTTTCCATTTCTATTCCTCCTTATTTTTTACTTTATATTTGAAATGCGACTATCAAGCTGCCATATATTCATTTATAATAACTTTAAAAATTGCTTCTAATATTGGTATTGGAATACTATTACCTGCTTGTTTATACAATGCCCCATTTAATTTGCCTGGTATTCCTGGATGTGCTTTTAATGCTGCTTCAAAATCTTCATCATTATATCCTTGTAATCTCCAACATTCTCTTTCAGTTAAATATCTATATTGTCCATTTCCTAAATCAACAACACCACTATTAGGACACCTCATTTGTTTAGTTGTTATAGTTGTGCAAAAATCTTTTATTATTTGTACCCTTCCTCCAAAACTCCCATCATTAGTATTTATTTTCTTTATCATACTTGGCTGTGTTACTATATATTTTTCTTCTTTTGTATCTTCTAAAAACTCCGATATATTAATCATTGGTTTTCTTTCTAGGATACCAAAATTGAACATTGTACTGTCCAAACAACTTATTGTAAATACTCTCTCCCTCTTTTGTGGTAATCCAAAATCTAATGCATTTAATACTTCAAAATTACTTGTATATCCTATTTTTTGCATTTCATCTAAATATCTATTAAAGTTATGCTTCATATGTTTACTTAAAACATTTTTTACATTTTCCCAAATAACATATTTAGGTTTCCATATACCCATCTGCTCTATAATGTGTATAGTTTCCCACATTAAACTACTTCTTGTTTCTGTTCCCTCATCTGCGCCCTTTTGATGACCCGCTATGCTAAAATCTTGACAAGGGCTTCCATGAATTAAAATATCTGGCTTTAAATTATATCCAACAACATTTTGAGTTTTATATGCTAAATCTTTGTTAAATATAGCATTATAACTACGTACTGCTTTTTCATCTATTTCCACATAATCAATAGCTTTTACTGGTACTCCTAAATTTACTAAAGCTTTTCTCGGTGCTCCTACACCTCCAAACAACTCTAATATTTTCACCATATACTCTCACCTCTGTTGCTTCACCTTTTAATCAGCTTACGACTATTTTATTTTTGATATAGTTCTTTTTATTGATTCTTCTCTTTCAAAATTTCTTTTATAAATTGTATTACCATCATTTCTAATTACTATTTCGTAATCATTAATTTTATATTTTCTCAACTTATAGCTTAAATACCACTTACAAAATTTCTCCACTAACTTCACCCTTTAATCATTTATCTAATAAGTTATGCCTAGATAAGTTCTTGTTTTATATGGCTTTATAGATAATATGCAATATCCTTTTTCTACTCCATATTTTCCACCATCAAACTTAAATATAACTTCATACAAACTACTTCTTCCTGTATAAAGTAAAATTTCATCAAACTCTTCAAGCTTTATTACATCACCTATCTTGAAATTTCTATCATCTTTTCTGACTTCAAATCTTTTTCTTCCACTAATTACATCGTTATAATATTTAGGTTCTATTTTTAATTCATGATCTATTTTATATCTTTCCACAACCCTAACCCCTTTCACATCATAATCACTATAAGTATTTTAAAAATTCCTCATTTACTAATTCTTTTTTTATTAAACATATAAGTACCCCTTGATGAACATTACTATGTTCTGTCCTTAGCGTAACTAATATATCCTCATACTTAGCTTTTTCACTTAGTTCTGACAATTCTTCTTTTGATAAATTTTCTATTGGAATGCTTATTATATATTCAGCCTTTAATGCATCTTTTAAATATTTCTCAATCATAACTTACTCCTTCACTTCATAATCAGTGTATTAAATATTTGTTTTATTTAGGGTTTCTACCACTGTAGAATATACACTTTCATCCCTTGGCTCTAACGTCTCTAACTCTCTTTTAGTAAAATCAGTTTCATATTGTTTTTTAACATATCTTAAAGCATTAATTAAATTTTCTTTTTCTCCAACTAACCTTTTCATTTCCTCACATAGTTGTTTAGAGCCATTTTCAAGAAGTCTATTATTCTCTTTTAAGTTCAACATTTCTAAATCTTTATCAACAGTAATATTAACCTTCTGCAAATATTCTGTTGTGAAGCATCCGCTGAAGCCTTCTAAAAAAACTAAGTTCTGTTTATATACTCCTTCACCTGTTGTATATTCATCAGTTTTACAAGTCCATATTTTTCCATTATATTTTTTGGCTTCTATACATGTGTGCATGACAACCTTATCGCCTTGTTTTAATAACTCTCTTTCCATTTTTACCCCTCCATATATTTCATTTTATAATCATTTTCTACAATCTTTTATTCTTCCTGTTCCATTACAATTAGAACAACTTATCATAATTGGAATTGTTACTAACCCTATTCTAGTAGTTATTATTTTCTTTCCACTACCATTACATGATGAACACTTATCGCTCAATATCCTCACCCCTTAATCATTAGCCTAATTCACTTCTTAATTCATCAATCATATTTTTTATAATTTCTCTTACTAAGTAGTAATCCTTATTGTTTCCACTAGGATCATAGTAACTTGCTTTTAACGCATTCAATTCTCCTATACATCTTTCAATCTGAACTTGTCTCATTAAATCTATTTGATTCATTTTGCGCCCTCCAAATTCATCTTATTTGGCTAATGTGAAATGTTGTATTGCACATTAGTTCTTGCTTCTCAAAATCAATACTGTACGCATCATAAATTGAATGTTTAGATCTTACTATTCCGTTGCATTCTAAATCATCAAAATTTACGATAACTTTATCTCCTGTTTTAAATACCTTGGTACTGTTATTAGTTTCTTTTTTACATATTACTTCTAATATTTCATCTTCTTCATATGCAGTATTACTTTGAAATTCTAACAACCACCCTTTAGAATTTATACTTACTGCTTGGCCATCTTTTTCTAAAATAATATTTTCATCACCTTTTCTTTTTATAACTTTTTTAAAATTCTTTTTATATTTTATTAATTTTTGTGATTGAATTTTATTATAATTAGCAGCGCAATTAGTAAGTATTATTCTATCCATTGGTAATACTGGACATTTATTTTTTACAGCAAACTCTTCTTCTCCGTATCTATTAACATATATAGTTTTATATGCATTTTCTTCTAAACTTTCTATTCCAAATCCACCGCCACAATAAGCTATTATTCTATTCAAATTACTTATTGATTTATATTTATTGATTATTTCTTGTCTATTAATTAATCTATTTTCTTCTTTTTTTGCTTCATTTACTTTTAAGCTTAATATTGGGTTTTTTGAAATTTTATCATTAGTTTTAATTTCATTTATATTCAAATCAAATAAACTTAATTGTCCGTAAACCTCAACCTTTTTCAATTTAGATAACCTCACCCTACTTAAATATTTAATTTTTGGCAACAGTACATACAATAATTAAGAGCATAAGGGGGAACTGCTATCACACTAGGTTCTATACTAGGCAAAGCCTAGTGTTTCCAAGATATCAGTAAAAATTAAAAATGTTCACCCTTCCCACACCTTTTCCACACACTTTCCACACAAAATGTTCATGTTCGGAACACCTTTTTTATGATGCTTTTCTAAACTCATGCATTATATTTTCCTGTGATAATTCTGCATAAATTTGAGTTGTTGCTGGACTATCATGGCCCATTATGTGTTGCAATACTGGTAATGGCATTCCTGAATTTAATCTCTCTGTTGCAAATGTATGTCTAAGTAAATGAGGGTATATTGACTTTTCTATACCTGCTCTACTTGCTATTTTTTTAATTTCTCTTTGTATAGATCTTTGTCCTAACCTTTCATGTTTTCCTTTTCCAGAAACAAATAATGAAAGATTATTATCTTTTCTGCTACTTAAATATTCTTTAAGTGCTATTTTTGTTCGTGTATTGAAATACACAATTCTTTCCTTATTTCCTTTTCCTATAACACGAATACTTCTGTTTTCCCAATTTATATCAGTTACATTTGTATTTACTACTTCACTCAATCTACATCCAGTACTTATAAACATTTCTATTAATGCTTTTTCTCTAACTGTATTACATGATTTCCTTAAAATTTCAGCTTCTTCATCACTAAGTGCTTTTCTTAATCTTTTGGGTTGCTTAGTTAATTTTAATTTAGCAGCTGGATTTTTGGGAATGTATTCCTCGTTTGCTAGCCAAGAAAAGAACGATTTTAAAATTGATATTTCTGTATTTATACTTGTTTGTTTTAATGTTTTACACCTTTCGCTTAAATACATTCTAAGATCTATTGTTGTAATTGTTGCTATTGGTTTGCAAATATAACTTGAAAATATATCTAAGTTGTACTTATATCCCTTTAGTGTTTTCATGCTCAATCCATCAAGCTTTTTACTTGCTAAATATATACTTATTTTTTCTTGTATATCACTAGCAACTAATCCTGTTTCTTGTGGATGAACATCATACTTATATAAAACTTCTTCAATAATATTTCTAATTTTTAATTGCTTTTTATATTCAGGAAACTCTAATGATAACTTTCCAACAATTTTTATTATTACTTCTTCTCTTGAATCTACATGCATCTTAATGTCCTCCCTCAATTGATTTATAGTAAATTTTCTGATATAATTTAAATACGTTTTTTTATGTGAGAGCAAAGGCCTGTATGTTACCTTAGCTCTCTTTTATTTATACATTTTTATATAAATTAAACACTTGTTTTATCTCATTTATTTTATCTTCAATCTTTTTTATTTCAGTTTTTTTATATTTTTCTACTTCTTCTAAACTATCAAAGCCAATATTTAAATCCTGTAATGTGACTACATTGTTTTCAATTTCATAAACTCCATTACTACCTTCAACTATCATTTTTTTAATTTTTAAACCTTGTATTCCATTTTTCTCGCATACTTCTTCTCTTAATTTATTTGTAAAATCACTTATATTTTTATTGCTTATTTCTTCCTTTTTAATTTTATATACATTAGTTAACATGCTTGTACTTGCTTCTGGAAATTCCTTTTTTAATATTTTTACTGCTGCTGCTTGATTAATATTTGTGTCATTTATTAACTCCTCACATTTTAATATTGCCTTATCATTTAATTCTTTTATTGTTTTTTCAGCCACTTTTATATCTCCCTTCATTAACTTCTCATATTTTCCTATATCTTCTTCTGCTAAATTTAAAAATACACTTTGTAATTCTGAAATTTCTTCTAATGTTTTATCTTCAAAGAGTGTGCATATAAAAGCACTTATATTTCTCTCAACACACTCTTCTATTACATTCATCTTAGCTTGTACAATCTTTTTAGCTTTCTCATTTGCACAGATATCTACTAACTTAACCTCACTTGGTTTTAAATCACTAATTGTTTTTTTCATTTGTAATTGTTCTTTTTGTGTTCTTCTTCTCTCTGCTCTATTCATAACTATCACTCAATTCTATTTAAGAAAAAAATACTGTCCCGGTGAAACTATTACTCTCGTAGCTTCTTTGCTTATGTGTTTTTTCACCTCTTCTTCTGTATTTTTTATATCATATGCTATCTTGGTTATATTTCCATCAATATCATTTTTTGCATTTGACATTTTTAAATTTATTTCAATAATATTTTTTCTAAGCTTTACATTTTGATAAGCAAGTACACCTCCAACTACTAAAACAATTAATCTTGTAATCATTTGACTTCCCTCATTTCTCTTAAACATTTTTTGCAAATATTTTTACCTTTGTAATTTATTACATCACTAGCACTTCCACAGAAAATACATGCTGGTTCATATTTTCTTAGTATTATTTGCTCTCCATCTACAAATATTTCTAATGAATCTCTTTCACTTATATTCAATGTTTTTCTAAGTTCTTTAGGTATAACTATTCTTCCTAAGTCATCCACTTTTCTTACTATTCCAGTTGATTTCATTTTTTCATACTTCCTTTCTTTTTAAGGGGCCTAAGCCCCTTATTAAAATTAATTAGCTTATTATATCAACATCATATTGTTGTAGTTGTTCTTCTAAATATTTTTTAATTGAATCCATTGCTACATTTCTCCATGCACCACCATCAGCTTCAAACAATGCACACTGTGCACCTTCTTTCATTCTGAAAATGAACCTACTATCTGGTTGCTCTACTTCTGGAAATGTTCTATATGGTGATAAATATACGGGATTAGGAACTACAACATCTGCAATGCTTGCTACTCCAGCTTTAATAGATACAGTTTGACTTGTACCATCATCACCATAAGTTTTAACTGCTGAATCTTGTATATTTCCAGCTACTTTTAACACAATACTTCTATCCTTTTTTTCTACAAAACTACTTTGTAGCATTATATTAAATCTCTCTGCATCCATAAATCTATCAAAGTTTATGTCTGGAGTTAATGCTTCAGCTACGATGTATGTTTCTCTTTTTCTGTCTTTATTTAAATCACTTTCAAGTACAACTGTGTTAGGTGATTTAATGTGAATAAGTAAATTCCTATCACTCATTTTATTATCATCAACATTATTTTTAATGTAATCCACTATACTTGTAAGTGTTGTTGTTGTTATTGCTTGTGCTAATGGTCCTTCTACTCTGTATATCTCTCTGTTTGTATAATTGTCACCATCAAAATTTAAAGTTTGAGTCTCCCCTAATCCAACAATGTATTTTAAAGCTTCTTTTATCATTTTTTATTCCTCCTAAAAATTTAATTTTTATTTTAATTTAATTATTTAACTACTTTTAATCCTGTAAGATTATCTTCTTCTTGTGGAGCAGTTGTTGTCACTTCTCCTGTTTCAGGATCAACTTTCATAGCAATTTGTCCTGGAACCTGTTTTTGATACTCCGATGCTATAACTTCATTTCCATCAAAATCAATTACTACCTTTGTCTTTACAGAAGTTCTAGGTGCTAGTTTAGTTTTAGTTTCAATTTCTACATCACTAAGGCTTCTATCTTCATCTGTTACAAATTTCATTTTTACACTTAGTTCTCTTTTCTTTTTAAAATCTGTGTTTGGATCCTTAATGTTTTCAAGAATCTCTTTTAACGATTCATTAACTCTTGCTGCTAACTTTTCACCAGCAAACTTGTCTAAGCTAATCATATTTTTTCCCATGTTTTTCACTCCTTATTTTATTATTTGTATATATTTATTTAATGATAAACCTGATTGATTACAGGCTTCATCTATCGCATAGGATATGCATTTGTCATAATCAATTCCTGTTTCTTCTGATTTTTTCTGTGCTATAGAACGTACAAGATCTAAAGCATCTTGTTTTCTGTATTCCAATTTACTTTTTTCTACCTCCTTTTTTTACTATAAGTTGTCCATAATTAAAGCTTTCATTGTAATTTCCAAAATTAACTACAATGAAATTTGATGTTATATTCTTAATAATTCCAACTCTTCTTTGTTCGCCTATCCTAATCTTTTGGCCAATTTTAAATCTACTCTTGAAATTAAATTTCATGTTTGCTCTCCTTAATTTTTAAAATGGTATATCTTCATTCTCTTGATAAGTTAAATCATTTGGTATAGCTGCTTCTGTCTCTGCTTTACTGGACCATTCTATAAATTGTGTTTCTTCTGCTATTACCTCAGTTACATATTTTCTTGTTCCATCTTTAGCTTCATAAGAACGAGTTTCTATTCTTCCTGAAATTCCTATAAGCTTACCTTTTTTCATATAGTTTGCAGTGCTTTCAGCTTGCTTCCCCCATACTACTATTGGTATAAAGTCTGCTTCTGCTTGTCCTTCTCTTTTATATCTTCTGTTAACTGCTAAAGTAAATGTTGTTACTGCAATTCCTGTTGTTGTAAATTTAAGTTCAGGATCTTTAGTTAATCTACCAATTAATACAACCTTGTTCATTTAATCACCACATTCGTATTCTTTTAGTCTATAATCACAGTTTTCCGAAAACTTGACTATATTTTTTTTACATGAATATATCATCCGACCAGCCAATGCCTCATCTAAACTTATAAGCATTTCTGGTGTACATTCTGTACTTATTATTGTTTGTAGATTATTTAAAATTCTATAATTTAATATTGGATAAAAATGTTTTATATCTGTATCAGTTATACCTGCAATTAATTTTCCATTTGCAACTTTATCCTTAAACAAATCGTCAATTATAAGTACTTTAGCTTTTTTAAACCTATTAATTATTTTTAAGTAATACTCATTGTCCATTGCATTTGCTTTAAGTTCCCACATGCTTTCTATATAAGGCATATAAACAACTGGTATACCCTTGTCTAATAATGCTGCTCCTATACCAATTGAAAGATGTGTTTTACCTCCACCATGCTTACCTGTTAACAATAACCATGTGCTATCTTTAAGCGAAAAATTATATACATAGTCAATTGCCATTTTTTTAGCTATTTTTGTGTCTTGGTTATAGCCTTTATATGTGTTAATCTTTTTTATCTCTTTAGGATCTACTCCATAGTTTCCCCAAAGCTCTTTAGCTTTTGATACTTCATAACACTCACATCTTTTATAACTTCCATACTCATTCAACACCCATGTAGTCCCCCCACATTTAGTGCAGTTAGAAGTCGACATCTGGTATTTCTCCATCTGTTGGTTCCCTTGGTGTGAAATCGTATTTTGTATCTGTTGGATTTGTTGTTGCAACAATGTTATTCCTCCTTTCTTTTTGGTTTAAATACATTTCAAATTTAGTTCCAAATAATGTTTCTGGCCTTAAATACTTTTCATATTCCGTGCCATTCCAATCATTAAATTTTTTTACTATAACAGTTTTAAAATTATCTACTGTAAATTTTTCATTAAGTCTAGCATTTATAAATTTTTTAGTATTTTTACTAGTAGCTCTATAGTTAGTTCCACAAGTTGTATTAAAAAAATCAATTATCTCGACTATATATTTATTATTAGTAGATGGATTATTAGTAGATGGATTATTTGGTACGGATTTAAATCCGTAGGGGTCAGGATTTAAATCCGTACCCCCATCGGATTTAAATCCGAGTGAGTCTGATATTAAAATTTTGTAATTTCTACCAATATTATAAAAACTATAACTCCCATTTTTATCCTTTACTGTTGTATGAACTAAAATATTAAGTTCAACTAATTTTTTTAATCGCCTGTAAATTGTGTCTTTCTTAAACTTTAATATTGGGAATTCTTCATTTATACTTTCATATTTAACCCAATAATATTTTTCATTATCTATTATTCTTGATACCATGTCCCCTGAATCTTTAAAGTCAATAAAATACCTAAGTATAAGCAAATCCTCAATTGTTAACTTAAGATCTAACACCTTTTTTTGATTAAATCCCAAAATTGTGTACTTCAAAATATCCTCCTATAATTTGAGCTTAATTATTTTTACTATTTATGGAGTTTATATTTTTAACCCCATAAATAGTAAAAATATAGTACTTATTGTTGTACAATCTTTTCAACTTTATTCTCATCGAACCTTTTTAAAACCCCAGCTTCTGCTATTTTGGCCATGTTAGCCATGCTCAGTATATGGTATTGGCTCTCTTTAGATAATTTATTGAAAATTAAAGACATTTTTTCTACTCTATCCATGGACTTGTCCTCCTTTTTTATTAACTTTGTGCTATTAGTATATTACTAACTTAATATTACGTCAACTATTTTTATTAATTTTGTGATATTTTTTTCAATATAATATTGTTTTTATATTTAATTTGTGATATTGTAATATTACAAATTAAATATGGAGGTAATTTATTTATGGTTAAACGTGTTAAAGATATTCGTAAATCTTTAGGTTTAAATCAAACAGAATTTGCAAAGCATTTAGGACTGACACAAACAGCATATTCCATGATTGAAAATGGCAACAGACCCTTATCTGATAAATATATAAAAGTTATATGTTCAGAATTTGGTGTGAATGAAAATTGGATAAGAACCGGTTTAGGCGAAATTTTTTCATCATCACCATACGAAAAAGAATTTATGAATGTATTCGAAAATCTTACTACTGAATCTCAAGATTATTTACTTAAAATGGCTAAAGAACTTTTAAATACTCAAGAGAAATTATTAAAATCAAAAGAGAGCAAATAGATCTCTCTTTTGATTTATTTCATCTATAATGAAGAAATTATAAAACTAGATAAATCTCTTTTTCATACTTACATTACTTCGAGGTGATAAAATGTATTTTTCAAATAAATTAAAACTAATAAGAACTACAAATAAATTAACTCAAGAACAATTTGCTGAATCAATCGGAGTTTCAAGATCTAATATAGCAAATTTAGAATTAGGTAATGTCAAACCAACTAAACTGCTTATAAATTGCATTGCTCTAACTTACAACATAGATAAGGAATGGCTTATTAACAACAATTATGACGGTTCAGATGGTATAAAAAAAAGCACTAAAACACCGATTCCAGATTTACTTATTGAGAAATATATACAATTAGATAAAAAATATCAAGAATTTGTTTTAAGTCAAATCTTAGAATTATTAAGACTCCAATCAATTTAATAAAGTTATAAATAGTGAGTAGCTTAGCTGCTCTTTATTTATAACTTTATTAAATTAAAGACATTTTTCATGCTTTATATATCATTTCTCCTACTCTCCTTTTCATTAATTTTATAACTATATACTGTATTTTAATAACTCATATGCCTTATTTTATCGCTTTTGAATATATATAAACCTCTTTGCATTACCTATATATTACTACTTTTATTATTTCTTAGCAATATTAAAATTGTATTTTTTTTATTTTTATATTGCATTGCCATAAAAATACGGTATAATATATCTCAGGAGGTTTTGTTATGGACAATATTAAATTTAGAATAAAAGAACTTCGAGAATCTGAAAAACTTTCACAAAAAAGCTTTGGGGATAAAATCAATTTATCACAAAGTCAAGTAGCATCTTATGAAAGTGGTCATAGAAACTTAACTGAAAGAACTATAAACGATATATGTAGGGTATTCAATGTTAATCAAAATTGGTTATTAAAAAATGAGGGCGATATGTATATATCACAAAAAGATGATGAAATTTTAGCTGATGCATTAGCTAAAATTTCATTATCTAATAATAAGCAATTATATAAGGTTATTTCACAACTTACTAAGTTAGATGAAAAATATATTGATTTAGTTAATAATTTATTAGATGCTATAATATGTGAAAATAAGAAAGACAAGTAATTTAATTACTTGTTTTTTTTTAAACTATTAGCATATAAGTATATTAATTTTAATAATCTATAATCATCTAATTCATTTATTAGTTCAATTATCTTTTTTTTTACATTGTCCATTATTTAAGTCACTCCCCTATTTTTTTATTTAAGATATTTCGTATATTTTTAAGTCTAGACTTATTCATATAAAATTTACAAACACATTATAGCACGAAAATCCATGACACCCAGGCATACTTTTCCCAAAATTCTACATAAATAAACATTTTGTAAATATTTTCATTATTTCGAACAATAATTATAATTATAATTTAATATATAATTATAATAGTATCTTTTTAATAAATAATTGTAAAAAAAAGTATGAAAAGGGTGATATTGTGTCAAAAAAATTTAATAATTATAGACGTTCAAGAAATATATCACAAAAAAAATTAGCTACATTTTTAAATCTATCTCAAAGTTATATTTCAAAAGTTGAAAGTTTTAAACGAATACCTAAAATTAAATTATTTTTTTTAATAGCAATAAAATTGCATATATGCCCTAAACTTTTAATAGATGAATATGTATGTGAACTTTGTAAACTTAAACATCCTGAATTAAAGTATTGTTGTATAGAAGAACAATCTAAAAAAGAAAACGACTAATAAATATAATATATTATACTTTAAGCTTACTTTTTGGTAGTATATTAACATTTGAATGTAATAGCAATTGTTAATGTTAAAATATTTCTGTTAGAATTATTTTAGGAGTATTTTAATGGACATACGTAGAAGTTTAGGCCTTAAAGTTAGTATACTAAGAAATGCTAAAGAGCTAACTCAGGAAGAATTTGCAAATAAAATTAATGTTAGTAGGGGATTAATATCAAAAATAGAAAATGGAACAATTGTTCCTAGTTGTGAAGTTATTAGGAATATTGGTAAAGAATTTAATGTTTCTTCCGATTGGTTATTAGATTTAAATACAACTATGTTAAATTCGGATACATTAAAACTGATATATATTTTTAACCAATTTGATAATGAGAAACGTAATAATATACTTATTTTTCTTGAGTCTATGCTAAAATAAGCTAGTAATATTTTAATCATTTTAAATATTACTAGCTTATTTTAGTATAATAGATATTGATCTATTTAAATCAATATCTATTATTGTTATTTAATTGGTTTAGGAAGTTGGCTTATAAAGCTAGAATATCCTTTACTATAGTAAATTAGATTTAAACTGTGAAATTGCTTCATATCTCTCAAATCTTCAAATTCAAAATTATTTATTTTTGATTTAAAATGTTTAAAATCATCTTCTAGACATCCTTTTAACATCATATAACTGCTTCCACTAGCTTCTAATGTATTGAATATTCTTTCTAATTGTTTTATATATTGTGTACTAAATACAAACTTACAGCCAAATTTTCTTGATTGCGGTAATATATATTCTAATGTATTCATACATGTAGGTGCCTGGAATACTTCATCTATTATTACATTTGTTCTCAATGGTTTATCATGAAGTCCACCACGAATTTGACTAGCTAACCATATTTTACTTACCCAATAAGTAACCATTATATTTTTAATCATAGGACTCTGAAAATCTTGTTCATTCATTTTTATTAATACAACTTTACCATTTTCCATACATTCAACTAAATTTATATTATCTTTTAATGACTTATTATACATATACTTCAATTTAAAATCTTCTCTAAGCATACCTATTCTGTCTAGTATATGTTCTATTTTACTTGCTTTAGTTCCTATGATATCTGGTATAGGATTATCATTAGTTACTTTTGAATACTCATTTAATTCATCTAATGTATTCAATTCATCTTCTAACATATTTCTTAAATTATCATTCAAATTACTAATATATTTCTTTCTTTTGTCATGTTTTTCTAAACAATCAATAACAGATTTAATACTATTATGACCTTGTGATAATACTATTGTTGCTGCACTATTTAAATATCTTCTCATTCTACTACTTAATGGATCTCCTACACTTATTGCATCTACTAAAGCCATTACTTGCTGTGATTGTAAATTAGCCAACTTTAATTTTTCAAAATCACTCATATCTTCCTTTATCGCAATTTCATTATAGCCTAATCCTTGGATTCCTTTCTCAGTACCTAAATCAATTTCTACTATTTTTTCTTTAGATACAACTTTTTTTATGCTATCACTTAATTCACAATTCTTTATGAAATCAATTATAATTACACTCTCATTACTCTCTGTACAATAATGCGCATAATTGCTCATATAAGTTGTTTTGCCTCCACCTTGAGATCCTATAAGGACTAAAGGAAGATTTCCAATATTATATTCATTTTCTAAATAAGAATTGTATTTGGCTTCTTTATATTTAACTTCTCCTAAATATTTAGTTCCAGCTTGTAATTCTAGTGGTAATGGATTCTCAATAACTTTTGTATGTTCTATGCTATATTCATTAAGTAATTCTCTTCCTGGAGATTGTAAAAAATTATGACATTCTTCCGTACTAAATATATTATCTTCTATTCCCTTAAATTTTTTATCTTCTATTCGTAATGGATATTTTGTTTTTTTATAAACTAAAGTATTATCTTCCTCTAATGCTTTATAACTTTGACATACACTTAATGCATTTGTATTTGCTCTATTTAAGTCTGAGCTTTCAGATACAATTGCAATTTGTGTTTTCAATACATTTTGTGTACCTTTATTCAACGTTGACTCGGATAATTTCTTTGTATTTATACTTAAAACATCTGCTAATGATTCAACTAGACTTATATTCTCCTTATTTTTGCTTGAAATTGTAAATAAATCATTTATTACACCATTTAGCATATCTAAAATTTCTACTAGTACATTTGCAATAAGTCTAAATATATATCCAGCGCTATGCTGCCTTTCTAAAGATTTATGATTTTCCCATCTAGTTATTGAATTTTTATAGCAACTTCTCCACATATCATCTCCATAATATTGAAAATTATATAATATACTTACTCTATCCCCTGATTCCATAATATCAAATGCATTAAGTATGGAGTTAAGCGGTTCATTGCTACTTTTATTTATTTTTAAGCTAAGAGCATCTTCAAACTTATAATTTAATTGATATTTAACAGAATTATTATTAAATGGTTTTATCATATTAACTTCTTCTATATCACTTTTATTCCAAACCTCTCTAATTTTTTCTTTAGCTAAATTTTTGTAGTGTTGTGGCACTATAAAATAGAAACATATATCATTCTTATCTGATTTATTCATATCAATCATATAGCAAAATTTCCAATCTGTATGATATATATATTTTTTTTCAATTCTTTCAATTCTTTGGTTTACACTTTTAAACATACTACATATAGATTTTGCCAAGCATGATGAAGTTTGATTTCTATTGCTTTTATGAGGTATAACCTTTAAGTAAATATAAGTTGGTTTAATTATTTGATAGTATTTATCTAGTGGCATTTTTAGATTTTTCACTTTGAAATCACCCCTATTGCTTGAATTAATATATAAATGATAAATGATAATGTTATACCTTTCCCATATTTCTTATATCCAAGTGCGTACAAGATTATACAAGCTAATGCACTAGTTATACAGATAGGTGTTGATATTTCAACTAGGCCATTCCATAAATCTATTAGAATATGAGTTGGATGAAATAAATACTCAAATCCTCGTGCTATTGTTTGTACCCCTTCTGTTAACTTATCTAATGTTCCATTTACTGCAATTACACTAACATACATTACATATCACCTTCTAATTATTTATATAAGCTGGTAATTCCATAAAAACCTTTGGAATTAAAAGTAGACTTCCAAAAATTATAATATATTTCATAAAGATACTTCCTATATCTTTAGTTCTTCCACCTTGTAATGCTGTTTGTATAATTTCTTTAATACACATTGCTATACAAACCCATCTTCCAATCCATTGCATTGTTTCTAATAACTTAAATCCTAAATTATCCATAGAAGTCATAACACCAGATTCTGCTGCATATACACAAGTATTTTGTATATATAGTAAACTTCCTAAAATTATTATTGCTTTTTTATTTATATCTTTATTTGCAATTATTTTAGTTGCATTTTCTTCAGCAAGAGCATATTGATTTTTTAATTTTCTTATATTTCTATTTTCATAAAATCCAATTACTTTCATAGTTTCCTCCTTAAAATTAATGAATACAATTATAATTTTATGGTTACAATATAAATATCAAATAAAAAGTAAAGGTGGTTGATTGAAATGACAGTAGAGTTTGGAATAGCTTTATTCTTTGCTGGTATTGAATTAGCATCGAAGTTAGTACCACTTCTTATAAAATAATAATAAATAAATTGTTAATATATTATAAAATGTAGCAACTTTTAAACCCTACCAGCATATCCTACGTAGTGAACACGAAGTCGTAGACGTTGTGAGAAACGTAGTAGAAACTGGGAAAGTCTATCTGTAAATCAGGTAGGCTTTTTTACTGCTTATTTATCTATTATTTCGCTTAAATCAATTGATTTAAATTTAGTTTTTTCTGTAGTATCTAATCCTAATACTTCTATTGGTAATCTTCCTAAAAGAATATCTTTAATTATGCTACTAGTATTGCTATAACTGCTTAATTTATTGTAGAGTTCTACCTCCTCTTTTAGATTTGCTTTAAAATTTATTGTTATTCTCAATCGTTTCATTGTTACCCCCTTGCATATAATTAATACCAATGGCTACCTAAGTATATATTTATTGGGTTACATTTGTCGGTGTGTGGTTGCCAATGTCCTATACTGTATACTATTTAAATTATTTAAAAGTGTTACAAAAAAATAGAAAATTTATATGATATAATATAAGGTTTAGAAAAGAATAGGAAAGGAGCTCTTCAGTTTATCTTTGAAATACATCGATTCTCTTCCAGATATTATATAAAGAAGAAGTTGAAATACAGATATTAGCTTAAAATAAAAAAAGCTAACAAACCTTTAAATATAGCCAGTTGTAGTTATTTAAAACATATTAAAAATTAAAAACTATACCGTTAAAAATTAAAAACTATACATATATATCGTTAAAAATTAAAAATCATACCGTTAAAAATTAAAAACTATACCGTTAAAAATTAAAAACTATGAATATAATATTTTTTAATTATCCACAAATATGTTAGTAAAATTATAAAATATTGCATGAAATAAGATAAAAAAATAGAGAACTAAATAAATTCTCTACTAGTTGAAATTTTTGTTAAATAAAGATACGACAAATAGACTTACTAATAATAGACTATAGTAAATCTTAATAATCTTATTAAATTTTAAAAAATGTATACTTAAAAAAGTACAGAATATATCTATTATATTTTTAGTTTACATTTAATGTATTTAGTCCATTAAATGAAGCACTTTTAATAAGTGTTCTGACTAATCCACCAAGAGTTTCTTTAATACTAATAGTATTTAAGAATATATACATTAATGCATTAGAAATAGATTTACAACCATATTCTATACTCATTTGAACTAAATCTGATAAATCTTTTCTATCAAAATTTATGTTAGTATTTTTAAGTATTTTTTTAATAAACTTTCTATTACCCTTAGATACACAAGCTAAATAATTTTCAACGTTATATGTTTGGATCTCTTTGGCTTGAATATTATCTTCTTTAAATGTTAAGTCAAATAATCCATCTAATTTTTTTAAAATCTCTTTAACTTTTTTCTTACAATCAACATAACTAGGTAAATATTTTTTTATAAAGCTATAATTTCTAGTCAAAGAATCAGTACCATTAAATTTATTACCTTTATTACTATCTATAGATAAAATTAAGTCAAATGCAATTCTTAATTCATTAGCAGTAAGCTTACATAGCTCCTTGAACATGTTAAATCCTATTTTAACGTAACCACTACCACCTTCATCTTTAGTTAAATGAAGGTTTTCATATCCAACAATAATAACTTGGTGTTTGAATTTATCTATGTTTTTTACTTTAATTAATCCTGTTTTTTCTAAAGATTTTCTAGCAGTAACTACTGTTGCAACGGTTAAGTTACATAGTTTGGCTATTTCTGTATTATTAATAACAGTAGTTATACCTAGTTCATCATTATTAAATTTAATAATTTTAGATGAATAAGCTAAAAATACTAATTTTTCTGTTTTAGTAAACTTATAAGATATGTTATTTAAGGGAACTTCATTCCCATCTCTAAATAATTTTAAAATGTCTTTTGATATGTTCAATACACTTTTACTCATAAAAATAACTCCTTTTCATTATTCAAAACACATAGCTTCAAATAAATACTTAGAAGTTTTTTATAAAATCTCTTTACAAATAATCATAAAATATATATAATATGAGTATATTAATAAAGAAATAAAAAATACTTTAAGTATTTGTGATGAAAAAAGAGTTTGAAACTTTGGTCGGTGTCAACTCTTTTTTGCTATGCAATTTTATTTATTTTAAAACGATTATTATATTCTAATTTGGACAAGTTGTTACAAAAAGTTGTAATAACTTGTTTTTATTATAAATCCAATCTTATCTTTTGTAAACACTTTTATTTTTTTACAAATAGTTATCCACATATCTGCGAACCAGTTCATCAATTTCTTTTTTGATAAACTGGTTTTTATTTATAATTTCCTTTTGTTTTTCATTTATCCTTATGCTTATGACTTCTCTTTTGGCATCAGGTTCTTTTTTTCTACCTCTACTCACTTTATATCACCTCTGAATAATTCATGTTTACATTTATTTGTATATAGTTTACAATAATTGGTAATAAATGTAAACTAATTTTAGCTAAGATATATATAGTTTATAAAATGTTTTCGTTAATTTTATGATATATATAGATTATATGTTAAATTTATATATTTATACGCACAAAATGTTGACAATATAAATATAATATGAGTATAATTGAATTGTAAAATAAATGAAATATAAATTATGCGTATAATATAATCATTGTATGTACATAATATGTTTATATATGAGAAAGTGAGGAATAAAATATGATATTAGGAATTGATGTAGGCTATAGCCACACTAAAGTATGGGGTGCTAATGGTGAGTTTAGTTTTAAAAGTACAATTGAAGAAGGTATTTTAGATATATGTAATAGCATAAAAGCAGAATTTGAGGGTGGAGAATATACTATTGGAGAAAATAGTAGCAATTGTTTGTATGATAATGAAGTAAATAAAATTGAATCGTTAAACTTTAATTTATGTTTATATGCTGCAATAGGTATGGCGATGAAGAATACTACTAATGAAGATATTAAGTTAGTGACTGGTCTTCCAGCATCATATTATAAAACACAAAAGGATACTTTAACTAAAGGATTAACTAATAAAACAGTAAATATAACAATTAATGGAGAACCTAAGAGATTTACTATTACAGATGTAATTGTATTTCCACAATCTTCAGGGGTGCTGCTATTAGATCCAAATAAATTAAAAGGTGATGTATGTGTTGTAGATATTGGAGGATATACTGTAGATTTAAGTTTCTTCAATAATAAAAATCTAAAAAAATTAGATACTTTTGAATTGGGTATGAATATTTTAGCAAATTCTATTGTAACTAAAATTAAAAATGAATACACAGTAAGTTATGACATTTTAAAAGTTGATGATTTATTAGATACTAAAGAAATAATAAAAGATAATAAAGTAATTAATATTGAAAATTTATTAAATGCAGAATTAGAAAAACATGCAAAACTTATATTAAATAGACTAAATGGTATGAAGGAATATGTTACAAGCAAACATATTTTTGTTGGAGGTGGATCTTATAGGCTTGGAAAGTTTTTATTAAATGAAGAACTAGATAAAGATACAATTTTTACAAATGCAAAAGCATTTTACCTATTAGGGGTGAATAAATTTGAGTAAAGTTAAAAAAAATTTAAGTTTGGAAGAAGATATATTAAATAAAGGATTGGCAAGAGCAAAAGATTTAGGATATAATTTTAGCACTTATGTAACTTATTTAATTAATCAAGATTGCAATGGTATAGAAATAAAAACTGTACCAAAAGAAACTAAGAAAAAACTAGATAAAGAAAGTGAAAATTCCATTGATAATATTTTGAGTTTATAAGATTAAAGTAGTCTAGTTTAATTATTATACTAGTTAAATATAAAGGGGATATGTAATGAATAAGGCTTATGTTGTTAGCAAGATTCAGGATTGCTACAAGAAAGAAGTAGAGCAGTTTTTGAATGAATACAATGAGTTTACCAAAGAAGATAAGAATTACATTTTAGATAAGGCTATATATTGTTATAAAAATGAATTAGAAGATTATTTTAAGACTATATAGCTCTAATGGAAATTAGCAAAATAATAGACATATTACGCTTGTAATATGTCTATTATTTTCTATATTTATCAATAAATTCTTTAAAAGCTAAACTTATAATATCTTGTTTACTATATTGTTTATAGTAGGATGCCAATTCAGAAAAATCATTCCAAATAGCTTTATTAACTTTAATTGTTGTTGGCATATTATCACCATTAAAAGTAGGCATAATAATTTCAGAATCTACATAATTACATCCAATTACGTTTTTATTATTTATAATTTTTTTAAATTCTCCAAGATTTTCTGTAATAAAATTTAAAGCCAATAATGTTTGATTAGTTAAAGTTATAGAAGGAAATTTACACTCATAATCCTCCGTATTATCCAATTTGTTATCGTAATACTTAATATTACGATTGTTATCGCCCGAATTATTACCTATATTATTAATAGGTTCATGTTCATTTTTAGATGATATTACTTCAATTTCTAATTCATATTTTTTATTTTCTATGTTATAATAATACCCTTTACTTTTAAAACGATCTCTCACTGTGCTTTTAGCTATACCTATTTCTTTACAAGCTTTATTTATACTTCCCAATTTATAGATCAAAGTATTTATAGTATCTATTTGTTTATTTATTGGTAATCTATTAAAATTTTCTTTAGTCATATCCAAAGCCTCCTTAAATTACAATTGTATTACATTAATAATAACATATTTTTATAAGGTGTGAATTTTATTTTTTATGTTTTTTAAATTTTAATCGGATTTAAGTTTACATAATTTATAATTGTCATAATTTTAATTATGTAAACTTAATTTTAAAGTAAACCTTTGTAAATATAAAAAAAGAAGCAACAAATGTTACTTCTGAAATTAATTTTTTTCTATAATTATTTTATTATCTATGAAGGATATTTTTACATTATCTTCTTTTGATATATTCATTTCATCTATCCAGCTTTTCGGAAGGCTAACTCTACATGATGTAGATCCATTTCCTCCAGTAGTGAATATTATTTTTCTTGCTGTTTTAACTTCTCCATTCTTTGACATACTATCTCTCCTACTCCCAACTATTTGAAAAATTATTATCTTTAAATAATGCTGCAATGCCTGTAATTTGTTTTAATCTAAGTATTTCATCTAAGTCCATTCCTAAATGTTTTGCTATCCATGTATCAGTTCTACCCATTTCATGTAATTCAGCTACTATATTACTCATTAAATCTATATCGTGGCTACCACGAGCTCTATTATGTCTTATTGTTGATGCCATTCTATCACTTTTGTTTGATGTTAATTCTACTATTGGTAAATATCCATATAGTTTTTCTTTTATATCATTATGTTCTTTAGCAATTCTATTTCTATGATATCCATCAACTACTTCATATTCTCCATTTTCTAATTTATATGCTACTATTGGCTGAGTATATCCATCACACTTAATACTATCATAAAGTAATTTCATTTCTGGTGGAGCAACTGCATTTGGATTCCATGAATTAGCTTTTACCTTATCCATTGATACCCATTTTACACATTCAACTGGTTCATCAAATGGACTTATTTCAGCTAAAGTACTTTTGATATTATTAATTATTTCTACTTTATCATCTATGTTATCTATATTATTAAATTCAGTTTTTAATTCTTTTAATAAATCAGATATTTTATTCATTATAATTCTCCCCTTATTATTCCTTTATATTTTTCCATTATATTCTTTTGCCTAATTGTAAGATCCTTTGTCATTGAAAAGGATAATCCCTTACATACATAGTCATTTTTAATAATACACATACACATTCTTTTCCATGTTAAAATATCATCTTTATTATCTACTCCTGGAACTTCATCTAATATTCTTTTAAATTTAATTACTTCTTTATCACCTTTTCCACGTTTACTAAACTCATGTGTATTTATTATTGCATCAGAATAATTTTCTTCTAATTCTTTTATAAACTCTTCTTGCATTGGACATCCTACTTTATTCCAATACTTAATAAACTTAATGAATTTAGTTTTATAATTATTAGCCGTTTCAGGAGGTAATGTACTTAATAAAAACTTTGTGAAACTTTTCCAAGTATGATTTTTAGGTAATGTATAATTAGCACTCATTATTTTTTTCCCACTATAAATATTACCAAAATTAGCACCACTAACTCTATTTACAACTTTGGCCCATGTGTTAGGCTCTATAACCCTAAATAGGCTTAATCCTGCTTTAGCTTCATTACCAAATGGTTCATCAACCCTCATTTTGTGTATGCTTACACCTGCTCTATAAAATATGTCATATAATTTATTATATTCCTTTTCAAATTTGCCATTATAGGTCCATATATCTTCAACAGACCAATCATAAATTGGATAAAAATTACAAGTACTTTCTGAAACTCTAGTAGAATACTTTTTATCTTTATACATAGCTTTGTCGCCTGCTATAGCTCTAAATCTATTTAAACTTTCATCAGTTCTTATACCTACTAATGTAGCAGTTTTTTTACCTTTTCCATACCAATCACCAAAATATTTTATAAATTCTTCAAAAGGCATATTTTTTTTATAAAAATCTAGTGGATTGTTTTGTTCATTTATAACCCACTTATTTTTAGGCATTGGTCTTACCCATATAGGCTCTTTTTCTTTATCCCACCATATCCATGTAGGTTCCAAATAGCTTAAACTATTTGGACTTTCCATAGGTAAACATATCCAGTATGGGTCTAAAACATCTATATTGTTTTTTATAATACTTTCTATAAAATCTATTGTTTTTTCATAAAAAGCTTCAAGATCTATAAACATAACACCTATTTTTCTATTCCTTTTTCTAGCTTCATCTATACAAAGATTAAGCACTACCCCACTATCCTTACCACCACTAAAACTCACACATATATTTTCAAATTCATCAAATATATAGTTTATTCTTTCTTTAGCAGCATCATAAACATTTGTATTATTATATAATTTCATAAGGCTTCCTCCTTACTAGATAATAATAATTAGTTGATTCTTTTATCACTTCAAATCCTAAATCTAAATAAATATCAATGTCAAAATGTTTTTCAACTTCAGCATACATTTCTTTTGATACATGCTGATTATAAAATTCCATAATTATTTCATCCTGAATATCTTTTTTATTTTCAATTTCTTCAATAAACAAATAGCCAATAGTTATTTTATCTTTTCTTTCGATAAAACTTATAAATCCTAAAACCTCATTTTCTTTATTAGTTTTTATTATCCATTCTGTTTTATCATCATTAACTAAGTAAGGCATTAATTTTCTATAATTTCTTTCAGCAAAGTATTTCCCCATAATTGAATAAAACTCTGTTCTATTGTAATTGCACTTAAAATATTTCATAATTAAACCCTCCGTTTTACTAACTACATTTATAATATCATACCTTTTACGGTACGTCAATTAACAAATTGTTAACTTTGGAGGGTTATGGATTATTCTATTAAATCTGATTTATCTATATTATTACTTGCTTTATTATCTTTTCTCTTTTGAATCCAATTATATAATTCATATTTATCCTTAGTTCTATCTAGTTCATATTTAAAACTATTTACTAAATTTTCTTTCCTTTTTAAACATTTTATAATTCTTTCATCAAGTGTATACTCAGCACAAATATCTATTATATGAACGTTTTTATTTTGACCTATACGATGGATTCTATCCTCACTTTGGATTCTCGTTGCATAATCCCAATCATTACTGTAATAAATTATGTACGAACAAAATTGAAGATTTAATCCATATCCTGCACATGTTTTATTTGCTATTAAAAACTGTCCTTTATCCATGAACTCACATAAATTTTTTTGCCTTTGTTTTTGATTTATTTCTCCATAAAAAGGTATTGCAACATTATGTCCAAATTTAGAATTTAATATTTCTACTATATCTGTAATTTCTTTCGTGTACTTACAAAAGATAATTATTTTTTCATCAGTATTTATTTGCTCTAGTATTTCTAATAAGCATTGTATTCTTGGATTATCTAAAGGATCATTGAAAAAATCTGTTTTTTCTAGTGATTTATTTTTTGTATTTACCTTAAATCCACTTATAACATTTTGTAATCCTGTAAAAAGCCTATAAATTGTGTGTGGTTCCAATTCATCAACCTTAAATAATAATTCATCTGCTACTTTTTCGTAGTGTTCATCCTGTTCATCAGTTAATGTATAATAAATTTCATCATATGTTTTAGGTGGTAAATCCAAGCATTCGGATTTTTTAACCTGGTAACTATATGGTGCTATTTTTTCTACTAAATAGTCAGTATTTAAACAGTTACGTATTCTACCAACTTCATCAATTTCTAAGTGATTGGCTGCAAAGCTCCAATAACTTTTATAGCCTAATATTCTCCAATCTAATATATACCATTGAGAATATAAATCAGCTTCATTTCTACTTATAGGTGTTCCGTTCAATATTAATTTGTACTTACATTTTTCAGCTAATCTTGTTATATTTTTAGTTCTCTTAGTTTTATGGTTTTTTACCAAATTGCTTTCATCAACTATTAAATAACAAGATTTGTTTTTTACCAATTGTAGTAACTCTAAATTAGCCTTTATACTGCTAGAAAGAGTTTCTATACCACATATAGTAATAAGTTCAGAATTAAATTTTCCTATATGTTTTTCTATATCTTTTTTAAGATTTTCTTTAACAGAACAAGGGCATAACCATAAAACATGGCTAATCTTACCCTTATTCAATCTTATACTTATTAATTCTAGTGCTGTTCTTGTTTTTCCGGTACCCATTTCAAGTACTCTCAAAGATATAACGCCCCTACTTTTATATGCCTTAATTTTTCTACAGCATTTCTTTGATGTTCATATAGGTTTGTTAATAGCTCCATTTAATCACCACCAATTCCTATATTTTCTCATAAACTTTAATCATCTATTAAATCAGGTATTATTTCTCTACTACTCTCTAAAATTTCAGATAACCCATCTTTAGGTGTATATTTTTCAACCTCTTCTACATCTACAGTATCTACTTTTGTAAGTTCTTCTTTATATTTATCTATCAATGATACTGCTTTTTGAGAAAATTTAAATTCAAACAGCTCTGCAAATTCCTCAACTTCTTCAAAATGAGATATATCTACAAGCATTGCTCCATTTTCCCATCTAGCACCTGGTAATCCTTTAGCATCATCATATAAATTTCTATCATATCCTTGCCATCTTATTGCGAATTTAGATGTATTGGCTCTACCATATATCCATCTATCGCATTCATATTCAAAATCTCCATTTACAGCCTTTTCTCGTATATCTTTATCTTGAATAGATATACTAAAACCTTCATTTAATAATCTATTCCCTAATTCAGCTGCTCTATCTATATAACTTCCTGTTGATTCACTTATTTCTCTTTCCCATCTCCCATTTTTCCAACTATATTTAAGATCTTTTAGTATTAATCTAAAATCTTCATTTTTTTCATATGAAGCTGTTATTAGATTTTCATCTGCATTTATGTTTACAATTCCATTGTGAACTACATTAGAAGGACTTATTGTTCCCTCTTTTATAATTTGTTGTTCTAGTAGTTCCTTTAAGTCATCCTTAGCTTCCATTTCTCTATATATTTTTAAAAGTGCATCCACTAAAGAATCTCTATTATCTATAAACCATGTAGATTTTGTTTTTTGTACTAAAATATAATCCATAATATCGTTTAAATTTTCAGCAATACTACTAATTTCTTTTTTTGAAAGATCCTCAATTCGATTAAATTTTAAATCTTCTTTTACTCTATCTATATTATTTAAATAATAATCTATTTTATCTATAAATTTATCTCTTATTGTATTTCCCCAAGAAATTTGTTTTTCTGTACCTGTTAATTCTGGTAGCTCCATTTCAACAGCCTTTTCTAAAGCTTCTTTATTTATTCTTTCTCTTTCTTCTTGTAACCATTTAGCATAGCACTCTTCACATTTTCCTTCGAACCTTTTATCTGCTTTCCATTGTCTATTTTTATTAGGCCCTATTATATTTACTCTTCCTTCGTGTCCACAACTAAATGTTCCATAATACCAAGACATTTTAAAATCCCCTTTCGTTTAACCTTATAATTATATAATATCGTACCGTCTACGGTATGTCAAGTAGAAAATAAAAAACTTAAAATATTTAAGTCCAAAAATATTACTGTACAGTTATATTTAATACTTTATGTTAATATATTGTTTGTAATGGAGGATATAAATATGAGTGATAGTTTAATAGATAGATTAAGAAATAACAATAAGGCTAATGCCAATAATCTTATACAACCTAAAAATGTTAACTTAAATTTAGAAGAATACTTTAATACTACTTTGCAAGATTTGAAGAATAGTAGCTTTAATGAAAATGAATTGAAATTTATAATAAATAACATAAATAATGCTATTGAATATTCTAAAAAAACAATTAAAAATAAATAAAAAAAGAAGGTAGATTACAAGTATTTTAAACTTGCAATCTACCTTCTTTTTTTAAACTAATTTAGCAGCATCTTTCAAACTGTCATTCCTTCCTGTTCCTGGTCTACCACCTATTTGAATTATCTTTTCTGCTTTTAATCCACTTATATCAAAATCACTCTTCTTCATCATAGGACATTGATTTTTCTGTGCTACATATATAGCTGCATTTGCATCCATGTCACCAAAATAAAGTACTATTGTTTTCATATCATACACCTCTTTATTATTTTCTTTTTCAAAATTTGTTCTTATATAATCTACTGATACATATCCTCCATGGTCCCCAAAATAAATTGAATACCACTTATCTACTTTTTTATCTATCCTTATAACTGCTCCATTCGATAATGTTCCTATTATATTCCCATTAGGTTTATCTCTAACATTTAATACATCAGCTGTAACAACTCCCTCATTTTTATTAATAGTTACAACTTCATTAAATATTCCACTATTAAATTCATTAACATCACAGTTACCATTTACACCATTAACCTGTCCTTTATCACTATATTGAAATCCTACCCATGATGTCCAAATAGGATTATATCCTGGAGTGTCAACACCATAATGTGCAATCCATACCGGATACTTTGAAAGTCTTGAATCTAGTGAACTATTAGCAAAAGATGTATAAGTATATACAACAACATTTTTCCCTGTTAACCTTTTTACTTCTTTTAAAAATGTTATACATTCAGTAGTTAGTTTACTTGCATCCATTCCACAATCAACTTCTATATCTAATGCTAATAAGCAATCTGAAACTTTATTTTTAATGCACTCTACAAAATATCTAGCTTCATTTAAAGCATCACCTCTAAAAAAGTGATAAAACCCAACTTTTAATCCTTGTTCTTTTGCTCTACTATAATTTTGCTCTAAAAAAGCATCCTTATAATTATTACCTTCGGATGCTTTCATATAAACTACTTTTATCCCACTAGCTTTGACCTTACTATAATCTATATCTCCTTGCCAGTTTGAAATATCTATTCCTTTTAAATTGCTTGTACTTCTACTTTGCATCAATATCGCTCTCCTTCTTATTAAATGGATTAATAGGTAAATCCATTCCTGGTGTTTCACTGTTGTTTGCAAGTCCTAACACTATTAAAGCACTACATATAATTGTCATAGTATTTTCTAACCATCCCATATCAATATCCATTCCAAATTGTATTAGTAATAAAGCTATTAATCCTACTGTTGATGTTAAAGTACCTGTATTTTTAAATCTTTTTAACCATTCTTTAAATTGTCTCATAGTAAATTCCTCCCTATTTTAATTTTTCTTTTATGTCCTCAACATCTTGTTTTATTTCTGTTACAACTTCTATATTTTTAGTTAAATCCATTATTATTTTTTGGTTATTGTCTATAGTTGCATTTAACTTATCTTCTCTTTCCTTTGTAGTTTTAAGCACATATATTGTAAGTAATATACATGCAAGACACCATATTCCTTGTGTTCCTGCTAACTTTAATAGTTCTTCCATATTACACCTACCTTTTATAAATAAAAAAACAAAATAAAAACACCTATTAGGTGTCTATATTTTGTTTTTTATTATACTATTTATTATTTTTTCTTGTTTTATATCATTTTTCAAATGAAATATTCATTGACAGTCTAATTCTTTTTTAATCTTATCAGCAATAATTGTATCTAATAGTAATTTAGCCTTTTTTGAACAATTTCCTTTGCTATCAATAGAATTTATGTTAATTAAAGCTTGTATTATAATTTTTATGTTATCAGTATCTTTAAATAGAATTCTAAGTTCTTTTGTTATATTATTTAAAGTTGTCTGATTTATAGAAATTTTGTTTTCTTTGATATTAGTATTATTTTTTTTTACTATTATATCATCAGTATTTTTGCCTGTATATCTCCCAATTTCACAAGCATTGAAAACTTTTTTTAATTTCATTGAAGCAATATTTATAAGTATTTTTTTAGAGAATTCAGAGAATATAATTTCTTCATCTTTTTCCATTTTAACTTCATTCATATTTATTAATGCTTTATATAGAGTATCCATTACATCATCTGCTCGAAACATTGCCCTAAATAAAGCTATAACATTTTCTTCATCAGTTTTATCAACAATAGTTTCTAATTTTTTTTTATTTCTTGATCTTGTAAAATATTCTTCGTCAGCCCAATCACTAACTTTTGTATTTGTTGCATGTGCTATTTTCTCTATAGTTGTTAAAGTTGCAACCTTTTTATTTGCTTCATATGCTATAATATCTTTTTCCAAAACATTCGTTACACGAGCAAGCTCTCTTGTAGAATACGTTAATGTTTTTCTTTTTTCTTTTATTTTATTACCTTTCTTGTTCATTACTTCTCCTTGATATATCCTTATTTTATAATATATATGTAATTTAGTCATATTGTACCATACGTATTATAGAAATGTGGATAAAAATTCGATAAAATAAGAACATTTGATAATACGCATAAGTCTAAGCCTTTTAGGCTTGCTTAACAATTTGATAGGATGTTTTTCAAAAGATATATTTCCATCAGTAGTGTCGTCTTATTTTTCTAAG